>JBAYBM010000001.1:0-216330 GCA_041669265.1 Bacilli bacterium
CGAAGATATTAAATCCTATTATTTTAATTATATTGATGCTATAAATCAAAATGATTCACGTTGCAAATATGATGCTTTTTATTGGATGTATATTGGTTTTCGTGGAACAAGTACTAGAACAAAAATGATTAACATTTCTAGTAGTGATGAAGGTTGTGATGTTGCTACAATAAAACAAAAAATGATTGATGAAAAAGTAAATAAAATTGAAAATACTTATTGTTATGGAACTCCATCTTTATATGTTATTGAAAACGGATATTTTTCTGATATAGTAGTTGGATCTAGCGATGTTGCTAAAGCTTTAGCATTAGTTTAAATATTTATTAAAAAAGTTAATTATATATTCGTTACATTTATCAGCTTCTTTTTTGTTGTCATAAATTAGATTATAGACATGAGGTAACTCATAAGATTTATTAATATATGTATCAAAATATATATGTTTTTTCGTAAACAAATCAATTAGTAGTGTAGTTTGATAATAGAAATTTGTATCACCATAACTACTTGTAATAAGAATAGGTGGGAATTTTGTAAAACTAATATAGTCTTCAATTGAAGAATATTTAGCTACTAAAGATTTTTTATATGGTATTAATAATGAATATAATGTAGATGATAAGCCAATATCTAAAAGAGTGTTATCAGGGTTTACTACAATATGCTTAAGAAAAGGGACTGGGTGTATTAAAGAAATGGCTTTTATCTTAAAAGTATAAGGCTTAACTTTATAAATATTTGTAAGTTTAATATTTTTATTAATAGTATCAATAAGTAAAGATAATTGACCACCTGCAGAATCTCCCGCAAAAAATATATTATTTGTATCAATATCTAGTGTTTTAAAATTGTCTTCTAAATAATTTAAGGAACTATAAACATCTTGGACAATATCAATTAAATGTTGGACAGGACTTAATAATCTATATGACATTTCCATCACGTTATAACCGTTTTTAACTAAAAAATATACAAATTTTAAAGAATTATTTCTATCTCCAGTAATCCAACCTCCACCGTGAATATATATTATTAATGGTCTTTTAGAATTGTCATCAATTGGCTCATAAAAATTTAAAAGATTAAATTGGTCTTTCGTTGGTAGATAACGATATGTAGTAGTTAAAATTCCATCATTTACTTTTAATTTATTATCTCTTTCAAATTTTGTTAAAAGATGATTTTTCTTCATATAAATATTATACTTTTATTTCTAATTTAATAATATATAATATTATTATTATGGAAGAACAAAGTTTTTATCGAAATGCTGTAAATGCTGGTGCTGGTAAGAAATTTTTTGCTAATTTTATAGATCTTATAATTGTTTTACTTATATCTACACTTTTATATGGTTTAGCAGATTTAGTTTTAGGATTTGTGCCAAGTTATAAAAATCAAATAACATCAATTAATGCTGCTCAAGAAGATTTATATTCAATTGTTGAAACAACTAAATTAAGTTATCCTGATACTGAAAATGGCGGTTTAGCTGATTCTGCTGTTGTATCAAAAAAGAATATTAAAAGAAATGTCATGGCTACATTATTAAATAATGGATATACTTTGGAAGATTTATCAGAAACTGTATATTTAAATATTGAGCCAATTACTCCAAGTGATGAACCAATATTTTATTACTTTGCTGAATTTAAGAAAGAAAATAATTCTAGTTTTACTACTGATTATAAAAAAAATGGTACTGAATATTATGCTTCATTAATGGTTGAATATTTTGATGAGACAATATTTGATACAACAAGTAGTGATGGTTATTATTATTTAACTTTAGATAGCGCAAAAGCTATAAATGAATATTTTACAAATGATGGTTACACAAAAGGTTACGATTTATACATAAGTTATTTTAATAGTTATGAAGATATTTTATCTTTTGCTGAAACAGATGTTTGTAGTGGATACCAAGTTTATTTAGATAAATATAATGAGTTTTTAGATTTAAGTAATGATATTTTTAGATACCGAGCTCTTGAAATTATGGGAACTTATGTTTGTGCGATATTAATTTGTTTTATGTTGTTCCCTGCAATATTTAAAGATGGTAGATCAATCGCTTATAGATTTATGAAATTAGCATATGTAACTCCAAACGGAGGGGGTATTGCTTGGTATTTTAATTTAATTCAAGCTGCAATTTATTTCTTTGAATATATGGTTGTTATGGGAATTGAAGGTTTCTTATTATATGGAACAAGTGGGATGTATTTATTAACTTATAACATATTTGGTTCAGTTTCTTTTCTAGCCTTAGCAATATTCTCTTTATTCTTCATGCTTTTATCCATTGGATTTATATTCTTTAATAGAAATACACATCAAAGCATTAGTGAATTTGCTAGTTATCGTATAGCAAAAAATATTTCAATTTTTAATAAGATAGATACTCCAAGTACTACTGTTAAGGGTGAAATTAAAAAATAATGAAAAAAACTGAAGAGAAAAAAGAAGAAAAAGTTGTGCACGAAGTTGAATATGCAAGAGCATCAACTTTTAGACGTATTTCTGCAGGAATTTTTGATTTTTTTACTTGTATAATAACTAGTTTATTACTCTTTATGGTAACAATTTTAATCATTGAGAACTCATCAGTCTATAAAACCAATATTTCAAATAGAAATGAAATTTTACTTAATTCTGAATTATATGTAGAAAATGATGCAAATATTATTAAGGTAAACAATTTTTTAGATTCAAATGAAGATTTAACCTATAACGAAAAGAGTGAAAGAATGGACACAAGATTAAATCATTTTTTTGTTAACAAAAATTTCTTCGAAGATGATAATACATCAATTTATAATAAACTTAAAAGTGAAGCTAAAGATGGAGATAATTATTTATTTGATGAGGGATATGATAGAGTTTTAACAAATACGGATTATGATGCAACATATTATGAGTTCTATAAAGATGCAATAGATACAGCTGTAGGCTATTTAAATCTCAATTCTACTTATAGTGAAAGTGCAAAAACTATATTTGTTATTTATACAGTTGGAATTGTTGTAACTTATATTTTTCCATATTTAATATTTTTCTTATTAATTCCATTAATTTTTAAAACTGGATATCAAACTTTAGGCAAAAAAATAATGAAGATTGCTATTATTAATTTTAATGGAGTAAATGCCAATAAGAAAAAGTTTTTATGTCGTTTTGCAATTTTTTATTTCTTTGAGATTATTCTATCTCTTGTGACATTTTTGATACCTTTCATCGTAAGTATTTCAATGATGGTTATTAGCAAAACGCATCAATCTTTACATGATTATGTTTGTGGAACATATGTTGTTTCAGTAGAGAATAATAAAATTTATCGTGACGTAAATGAGATTTTATATTCCCAAAAGAAAGAAGAAATTGGAAAGTTGGATGAAGATAAAACTTGGAAAAATCTATAGAATTAATTTTAAATTAATGGGTTTTATATTGTTATAGGGTAGTAGTTTTTAGTATAATGGAGAAGGTAAAAAAATATGGAAATTAAAATTGTTGGATTAACAAAAAGGTTTCCTGGAGATCCTAAAAAAAATATTCCAGACACAATTGCTGTAAATAATCTTACAGTTGATATTAAAGATGGAGAACTTGTTGGTCTTCTTGGACCTTCAGGTTGTGGAAAATCTACTACTTTATATATGGTTAGTGGACTTCTTGAACCAACTGATGGAGAACTTTGGTTTGATGAAGAGGATGTTACTCATTTATCCCCAGAAAAAAGAGGAATTGGTTTAGTTTTCCAAAATTACGCTTTATATCCTCATATGACTGTATATAAAAACGTTTCTTTCCCTTTAACTAATTTAAAAGTTACTAAAGTAAGAAAAGTTGATAAATGTGTTGATTTATCTGAAGCCATCAAGATTTTAGATAAGCCAAAAACTTTAGTAAATACAATTAATAATAGTGCTTTAAATGGCAAAATTAAAAAAGATGGTGCCGTTAGAGCATTATGCGATAAATATAAAATTGATAAGTTCTTAGCTGCTGATTTATTTAAACTTAACTTAGTTAGTGAAACTGATGTTGAGAAAAAAGCAAAAGAATATCAAAAAGAATTTAAATTAAAAATTAAAGATATAATTGCTAAATGTAAAAAGATTGGCTATAAAGTTGATGAAGAAGATTTTACAGTTTCAAAAGATGGTAAAAAATTAAATGAAACTTCTAAATTAAGCAAAGCAGAGATAGATTTACTCGTTAGAGAAGCTGCTCGTCTTGTTCAAATAGAAGGATTTCTTGATAGAAAACCAAGTGAATTAAGTGGTGGACAACAACAAAGAGTTGCCATTGCTCGTGCACTTGTTAAAAAGCCAAGAGTTTTATTACTTGATGAGCCATTAAGTAACCTTGATGCTCGTTTAAGACTTCAAACTCGTGAAGAAATTCGTAGAATCCAACAAGAAACAGAGATTACTACAATCTTCGTTACTCACGATCAAGAAGAAGCTATGTCGATTTGTGACCGTATCGTTGTTATGAAAGAAGGAACAATGATGCAAGTTGGAAATCCTCAAGAAGTTTATAGAAATCCAGATTGTTTATTTGTTGCAAAATTCTTAGGAAACCCACCAATCAATGTCTTTAAAGGAACAATTAAGAAAAATTCAATATATATTGGAGAAGAAAAAGTTCTAACTTCTAAAAAGAAAATTGAAGATGGTGAATGTTATGTTGGTGTACGTCCAGAGGGATTTATAGTTGATGATCAATGTGATCCTAAAGATAAATGTTTAACTCTCAATGTTAAAGAAATTGTAACAATGGGAAGAGATATATCATTAGTTTGTTCACATCCTGAATTTGTTGGCGAGAAAATTAAAATTATTGTTGATAGTGATACAGAAGTCAAGTTAGGAAATTGTAAAGTAGCAATTCGTCCTACAAAGGTATTTGTTTTTGATGGCAAAACTGAAAAACGAATTGAGTTTTAGAAGAGGTTAAAGATGGAAAGCAAGAATAATTGGAAAGCGTGGTTATATTTAGCACCTGCCCTTATATTAATGGCAGTCTTTACTTTTTATCCACTTATTAATACTTTCGTTATTTCGTTTTTAAAAGATTTTGATTATAGAAGTGGCGCTAATTCTGGTTTTACTTTTGATAATTATGGCCTTGTTTTAGGTATTGTAGAAAATGTACCAGGAGTTCCAGAATCAAAAATTACTGATTTCGTACAATATGCTTTACCAAACACACTTTTAATTACATTTGTGACTGTTCCAATTTCTATTTTAATTGCTTTATTAATTGCTATAGGTATTAATAGTATTCCAAAATTACAAAAATTATTACAAACCATTTTCTTTATGCCTTATGTTACAAACGTTATTGCAGTTGGAATGGTCTTTGCAATTATTTTTAGTGATAAAGGTATATTTAATAATTTATTTGGATTGACTGGCACTAAATGGGTTTCGTTGGGTGCAAGTTGGGGCAATTCAATGACTATACTTTGCTTATATATTATTTGGAGTGCTTTACCATATAAAATTTTGATTTTCTTAAGTGGTTTACAAGGTATTGATAAACAATATTATCAAGCAGCTAAAATTGATAGTGCAAGTAAATGGAAAACAATAAGAAAAATTACTATTCCATTATTAAGTCCACAAATTCTTTATATTACAATTACTTCTTTTATTGGAGCATTTAAGGAATATAACGCCATTATTGGATTATTCAATAGAAATTATACAAGTACTGGAAACACACATGATTTATATACCGTTGTTTATTATATTTATGATCAATTAGACGGAAATAATCCTAAGATGCAAATTGCAGCAGCAGCAGCAGTTATTTTGTTTGCAATTATTATGATTTTTACAGTAATTCAGATGTGGGTTTCTAAAAAGAGGGTACATTATTAATATGATAGATACAAAACTTACCCTCATCGTTCCAGGGAAGAAAAAGGACGTTGAAAAAACACAAAAAAGAGATAAAGTTTTAAGAATTATCTTCTTGGTTTTTGTTTATACTTTTTTGATTTTATGTGCTTTAATAGTTCTTTTACCATTCTATTACATGATTGTTGCTTCATTTATGCAAGAAGCAGAACTTAAACTTGGAACTAGTTTTTGGCCTACACAAGGTGAATTTTTTGAAAACATTGTTTCAAATTATACTGAAACATTATCTCGTTTTGATTATTTTAAATATGTTGGGAACACTCTTATTGTTGGTTTATCTACAACATGTTTTGGTCTAATTATTACAATTTTAACTGCTTTTGCTTTTGCTAGATTAAAATTTAGAGGTAGAGATTTATTGTTTACTTGTTTCTTAGCAACTATGATGATTCCTGGAGAAATGATGGTTATTACAAATTTTACTACTATGTCAAATTTAGGTTTAATTTCCATCAATTCAAATGCATTTCAATCTTATAGTGCGATGATTTTGCCTTTCTTAACTAGTGTCTTTTACATTTATTTATTAAGACAAAATTTCAAGCAAATCCCTAATGAATTATATTTAGCAGCTAAAGTTGATGGAAAGAGCGATTGGAGTTATCTATGGAAAGTAATGGTGCCATTATCTTCTCCAACCTTAATTACTATATTTATTTTGAGTTTATTTGGTTCATGGAATGCTTATGTATGGCCAAAACTTGTTGTTAGTAATCAAGACTATTGGTTAATTTCCGTTGCTTTAAGAGGAGCAACCTTACAAATTGAAGAAAGACCTGATGTTTTTGTTACTCAAAACAGTTGGGTTATGGCAGCTAGTGTTTTAACTACTGTCCCATTATTAATTTTATTTATTATCTTTAGAAAATATATTATGCGCGGCGTCGGTAGAGCCGGTATAAAGGGTTAATTCTAAAGAAATAAAATACATTAACTTAAAGGAGGATATATATCAATGAATAAGTTAATTGGAAATAAAGCTAAATTCTTGCTAACTCTTGGCGCAGTAGCAGTTTTAGCCTGTGCATGTGGAGAAAATACTGATCCAAATGCTTATGTCTATACTAAATTCGAGGGAACCCCAAGCGAATTATCAACAACTATTACTTGGTGGAACAACTATAAAGTACCAGCCGATGGCGATACTGAAGAAAATAGAAAAGGTAGTACTTATAGAGAATATTTCTACGCATTAGATTTAATTAGTGAATTTAATAAACTTTATCCAAATATTAAAGTTGAAACTGTTAATAAAGGTAGTTATAGCGAAATTCAAAAAGCTGTTAATACTGGTTTAAATTCTGGTGATACTCCAAACTTTGCTACATGTTATGGTGACCACGTTGCTGGTTATTCTAAAGTATATGCAACTATGGATATGTCAGGTTTCATGGACGATGAAACAATTGGTTTTGGTAAAGGCGCTGATGGAACATCAACTGATACTTCAACAAGCAAAGATGATTTCAGTGCTTCATATTTAAATGGTGAAAAGAGTATGTATACAAGTAAGACATATGAATCTTTACCATATTCAAAATCTGCTGAATGTATGGCTATTAATAAGAGTGTTTTTGATAAAGTTGGTGCTGGTGAATGTGGTGTTGATACTTTTTATAAAGATAATCCATCATATGTCGCTCCAGTTGCTGCTTCTTCAAAAGCAAAATATGAAATTCCAACCAATTGGACAGATTTAATTAAAATTGGTCGTCAAATGAAGACTGATTTCCCAGAAGTTTTCAGTAATAATGTTGATTCTGATGGATATTTCACTGCTGTTCCAATTTGTTATGATAGTGCTGAAAATATGTTTATTTCATTCGCAAACATGATGAATATTCCATATACTTCAAACGAATCTACTGAAGTTGCAAAACAAATTTTATTCAATAATGAAGCTGCTAAAAAGTTAGTTGTCCAATTAAAGAAATGGAACAACGAAGGCATTTTAGGTATTCAAAATACTAACTATCTTAGTGATGCTACAAAAGGCTATCACCAATATTCTTCAACAATGATGACTGCTGGTTCATGCTTTGTATGTTTCTCATCCACTGCAGGTGCCCGTTATTTTGCTGATTACAATGGTGGTTTTACTGCTGATATCGTTTCTACTCCAACAATTGATGATTCAATCTATGGTACAGGAACTCCTTCAACAGAACCTTCAAAAGTTATTTCACAAGGACCAAGCTTAACATTCTTCCGTAAAGCTGATAAGAAAGAAGAATATGCTTCATGGTTATTCTATAAATTCTTAACCAACACTACAAATAGTGCTACATTAGCGAAGAATACTGCCTATTTCCCATTAAGAGCTTCTTCTTATAAGACTGATACAGTTAAAACATTAACAGATGCTGCTGATGATACTCTTGAAATTACATCTTCATACAGCGATAAAGTTAATACATATACTGGAAAGGTCCTTGATTTAAACAGTGAATATTCTGAAAATGATAGATATATTTATTCACCAGTATTTGATTTAAGCAGTGCATCAAGAACAGCTATTGGAAACTTAATGAGTGCTGTCTTTAATGATCATACTTCAACAACTGATGCTGAAATTACTGCATTTGTTGAAAAACAATTTACTGAAGCTTATAAGACTGTTGTTACTGAATAGTTAAAAAGGACAAAAGATGAAAAAGTATTGCGTTTATTGTGGTAAAGAAATTAAAAATGAACAATGTTTATGCTCTTCTTGCAAAAAGGATAATAGTTTTAAAAATCTTAATGAAGAAGAAATGCATGTTGTTCATCAAAACTGCCATAAAAAAATAAATAAGTGTTCTGAAATTAAGAACAACATGTTTTCCTATGTTGTTATAGGAGCGATACTTTTAGTTATTTGTTTTATATTCTTCTATCTATCTTTTAAATATAATATTATTAAGCAAAGAGTGTTTAGTCCTGGTTCACTTGAATTTGTTGTTTGTTGTTTATGTGGAGCCGGTTCTTGCTTTTGTTTAATCTATGGCATAATTAATTTGATTATAGTAGGCAGGAAAACTAAATACTATAAATCAGTAATAGAAGAAACTCACAAAAAGTAATAAATAAAGGATGCCACATTTGTGGCATCCTTTTTAAATTGAAGTGGGATTTGCATAGGTTTTTAATAAAGCATATAAAAAGGGTTTGTAATTCAAAAATACATTATATATAATAATAAAGCGCTGGTCCTTTAGCTCAGTTGGTAGAGCAACTGACTCTTAATCAGTGGGTCCGGAGTTCGAGTCTCCGAAGGATCACCATTATAAAAATTACATCAGCTTTAGTTGATGTTTTTTTATACATTTTTAAAAGTTTCTTTAGTATTATCTATAAAATAACTTATAATAAATATATGATTACAATTTATACGTCTCCTTCTTGTTCTAGTTGTCGAAAAGTTAAGGAATGGTTTGTAGAACAACAGATACCTTTTAAAGAAAAGAATATTTTTACAAGCGTTTTAAATGCTGATGAATTAAAGAAAATTCTTATTCTTTGTGATAATGGAACTGATGATATTATTTCTAAAAGAAGTAATATTATAAAAGCAGGTAACGTTGATATAGATGAGATGAAAATCAGTGAATTAATTCAATATATTATTAAAAATCCATCAATTTTAAAAAGACCAATTATTGTTGATGATAATCGTATACAGGTTGGTTATAACAAATTTGATATTTCTTCATTTGTTCCTGCAGCAAGAAAATATGCTAAAAGAATATGCCCACATGATGGGAATTGTGAAGAATGTGATTGTGGAAAAAAACTTAGTTAGTTTTTAATTGTGGACATTGCTCTAAGTTGTTTAGATTTAGCGTTAGGTTGGAAGTCAATTCCAACTTTTTCACATACAGCTTTTAAATCTTCTGTAGCCTTTTTAATGGAATTTGCTTCCATTTCAAGCTCATAATCTGTGATTGAATTATATTCGTTTTTATCAATTGAAAAGACATTATTATCAAATTTATATTCTAAACGATGTGTTTTAAGAGAAGTTAATATTTTAAGAGTGTTTGTTTGAATACCAAGCATTTCTGTAAAACTTTTAATTTGCCCATTTGGAAAAACGTTATTTTCTTTTAAATCCTCATATTCTTGACGTGTAATGTTTTGATTTTTTTCAAGTAAGCCTTCGGCAAGAGGGCATTTCATTGTTAATTCGAGTGAGCCATCATTTTTTTCTCTTATTCTAAGACCAATTCCAAATCCTTTTAAACGTAAATTATCTGTATCAATATAATGGTTAATTTGAAAAAGTTTTTCAAATTTTGTTGTTTTATAATAATCAATTATTTTATTATAGTCATTTTTACTAATAAGTACTTTCGCTTCAATTTCAATGTTTGTTGCCATAATTTTTCTTTTTCCCTTTGTATATATGATACAATTAAAAAGAAGGTTTTGGAATAATTATGAAATTTACTTTCGTAAATAAAGATGAAGAGAAATCTCTTAGTGCAGTAAAATTAATTAAAGATAAATATCTTAAAGAAGGACATCAATTTGTTGATAAAGATCCTGATGTTGTTTTTAGTATTGGCGGAGATGGTACTTTTTTAAGGGCAGTTAATACTTTTTATGATTGTAATCCTATTTTTATAGGCATAAATAAAGGGAATTTGGGTTATTTATTGGAATTTTCTCTTGAAGATATTCTTGATAAAAACTTTAGAATTGAAAATAAAGAAATTCAAAATATAAGACTATTAGAATGTGAGCTTAATAGTAAAACGTATTATGCATTAAACGAGTTTAGAATCGAAAGTTATGCTGGAACTTCAATTAAATTCGAAGTCTATTTTAATAATAAATTATTTGAATCATTAAGAAGCGATGGAGTAATTGTATCAAGTTCAATTGGTAGTACAGGAATAAGTAAGAGTTATGGTGGAACCATTATTGATCCAAAAACTGAAGTTCTTCAATTTTTAGAAAAAGGACCTCTTCACAGCAAAGTTTATCATTCATTATGTTCACCATTAATTTTAAATAATGAAACAAAAATTGTTTTTAAGAATTTCAATTTAGATTCTTTTTATTTAAATTATGATTATCTAAGCTTATTTATAACAAAAATTAAGAGCGATATTAAAATTTCATATAGTAATAAATATATTAGAATGCTCAGAAATAGTGATGATTTTATTGAGAAAGTAAAGGGGAGTTTTGTAGGATGATTGTTTTATCAAATGATTTTTTTACCAATTATTGGTGGGTAATTCTACTTTGTATATTAGCTGTTATTTTAGTTATTACATTAGTTATAATTTTTGTTAAAAAAGGTAAAAAGAATAATAAACCAACTGTAATTTTAAATGATTTATTTATTCATTTAGGTGGAGAAGATAATATAATATCTCATACTTTAAATGGAAGTAGATTAACATTAGTTTTAAAAGACTACAAAAAAATTGATAGAAACTATCTATCAAGTATTGGAATAAATAAAGTTTTATCAATGAGTAATAAATATATTTTAGTTGGAGAAAATCTAGAACAAATAAATAATGAACTAAATAAAATTAAATAAACTTTTTTAATTCAATTTTTATATCTTCAAGAGGGAAGCCCATTACATTATAGTAGCTTCCTTTTATATTATTAATTAAATGAAATTTTGCATCATCTTGAATAGCATAAGCACCAGCTTTATCTAAAACCATGACGGATTTGATATAGTTTTTGATTTCTTCATCACTTAAATTATTAAATGTAACATATGTTGTTATTTCTTTTTTTACTTCTATTTTTTTAGAATAAATCACATATCCAGAAATAACTTTATGTGTTTTATTTGATAATTCTTTTAACATTCTAAAAGCATCTTTCTCATCTTTTGGTTTTCCAAAAATAACATCGTTTAATATAACTATAGTATCGGAAGTGATTAGAATATCATTTTTATTTAAATTATTCCTTAATGATAATGATTTATTATATGCTTCATTTAAAGCATAATTTGGAGTCTTTAAATCAACTTTCTTTTCGTCGAAAGAAGGTTTAATTGTTATAAAATCTTTTGTTATTAAACTTAATAATTCTTTTCTTCTTGGAGAAGTGGAGCCTAAAATAATCATATTAATTCTTATTCATAATTAGAGGAATAATCATTGGATTACGTTGAGTTTTTCTAAAATAATATTTAGAAACAACAGATCTAATTGTATTCTTAATATCGCTAAATGTTACTTTTTCGGTATTAAATAATTCAGTTAATGCATCTGCAACTTGACTTGAGGCGTGTCTTACTAAGTGATCTTCGTTTTTACCATAAGAAACAAATCCTACTGTAAATACTTTTGGATTAGCAAGCAACTTATTCGTTTTTGAATCTAAGCAAACAAGAACGCCAACCATTCCATCTTCTTGTAATATTTTTCTATCTCTAATAACAGCAGTGGAGACGCCATTGATGTCTCTGCCATCAATATAAACATCTTCTGCTGGAATTCTTTCACCATCTCTAACCTTATGCTTTTCTAAAATAACAGTATCGCCATTGCCTAAGATAAATATATTATCATGAGGAATTCCTAAAGATTCAGCAATTTCAGAATGTAGTTTTTGCATATGATATTCACCATGTACTGGCATAAAATATGTTGGATGAAATAATTTTAAGTTTAATCTTAATTCTTGTCTTGAAGCGTGTCCAGAAGAGTGAATTTCACTAAATACTGAATTTGTAATAACATCAGCGCCATATCTTGTAAGTTGGTCAACTACTTTTTGGATCGAACCTCCGTTGCCTGGAATTTGACTTGATGAAAATACAACTGTATCACCAGGGATAATATGAACATTTTTTAATGTACCATTAGCAATTCTACTTAAAGCAGCCATTGGTTCGCCTTGCGATCCAGTACATAAAATGCATAATTCTTTATCTTTTATATGTGAAATATCTTCAACTTGAACAATGTAATTATCAGGAATTTTTATATAACCTAATTTACGGGCACATTCAACGGTATTGGTCATTGAACGACCTAAAATGCATACTTTTCTATTATGTTTAATAGCGGCATCTGTTATTTGTTGTAAACGAGCAATATTACTACTAAATGTTGAAATTAATAAACGACCCTCTGCTTGGTCAAAAACTTCGTTTATAGAATTAATAACGTTCTTTTCACTTGGAGTCCAGCCTTCTTTTTCAGCATTTGTAGATTCTCCAAGTAATAGATCTACACCCTCTTCACCAAGTTTTGTCATTTTTGCAAGTTGAATATCTGGTCCAACTGGAGTTAAGTCAATTTTAAAGTCTCCTGTTGTAACAATTCTTCCTTCGGAAGTATCAACACAAATTCCAAAAGAATCAGGAATTGAGTGTGTTACTCTAAAGAACGAGACTTTAAAACAACCTGCAGTAACAATGGAATCTTCATCATATTCAACAATTTTTATATTTGTTTTAACTTTTCTATCAGCTAATTTTTGTCTAATTAAAGCTGCAGCAAGTTTTGGAGCATAAATTACAGGAATATTAACAGTTTGAACTAAAAAAGGAATAGCACCAATGTGGTCTTCATGTCCGTGAGTAATAAATAAAGCACGTATTTTATTTGAATTATCTTTTAAGTGAGAGTAGTTTGGAATGACATAATCAACCCCAACTAAATCATCTTCTGGAAATTTTACTCCAGCATCAATAATGATTAAATCATCGTTTGATTCAATACAATATGTGTTTTTACCAACCTCGCCTAAACCACCTAAAGCATAAATCTTTATTGGATTCGTTGCTATTCTATTCATAAATAAAAATGTACTCCTTGAAAACTTGAAATATGTAATCAACTTTCTAATAATCATTATAGATATAAAAAAAGCTAAAAACAACTTTAATATAATAGAATTACATATATTTTGGCTGTTTTTAGCAAAAAATAGGAATTATTTTAACAAATATTTGTATAAAAGATTGATTGAATCGTTATCTAGGAACGGAAGTAATTTTTTTATATTTAGAGAATATGTTGAATTACTTGTTACTACTAGTTCAACTACATTTTTTAATGTTTCTTGACTTACAAAAGGGTAAAAATAACTACATTCTTTTCCTTCTTTTAAGGCCTTTACAAATAGTTCATCAATTTTAGATGTTTCTAGATATGGCAAATAAATTTTAATATCTTGATTATCGTTAAATTCTTTTTCAGCTAATTCCATAATAGAAGAGGAATCTAAATATAATAATATATCCTTATAATGTACGCCTTTATATTCTTTAGCATCACTTGATATTATTTTATTTAATATCTCGTTTAGTTGATCTTTATCTAAATAAGGCAATAAATCCATTAACATTGTTACCATAAATTCCACCCATATATTTTTCTTGATTCTTCTCTTTTGTTTCTTTAATTTTTTCTTCAATGCTTTCTTGAACAATTTTTTTGTTTTTCTTCATAACTGTTGCTCCTTATAGTTATTAATATAAAGAACAAAGAATAATGTTTCAGCCAAGTTGACTTAACAATTTAGTAAAAACTTTTTACAAAGAATATTTGTCATTAATAAAAAAGCTCGTAATAAGCGAACTTTTTAGTTATTTGATATATCTAGTCCAATTTCGTATGGTTCTAAATTATTCTTATAGGCTTGTTTTATTTTTTTATTATGTTGTTTCATCAAAAAATCAACCATATCGTTTGGAAGTTTTCTTGTTTCAGTTAAAAAATTTTTAACTTCATTTGTATAAGTTGTTAATGTTTTCTTTTTAATAGTCATAACAAATATTTTAATGGAACAAATTAAAAATACAAATCAATTATTTAAAATTTCATAAAAAAAGTAGCTTTTTGTTTCTAGAAAAGAAATTTTTATTGTTTTTTATTGATTTTAATACATTGTTATTCTATCATAAAATAAACTTATTAGGTTAATTTTAAGGGGAATTAATGAAAATTGAGTTAAATAACGAAGTTAAAAAATTACGTAATAGTCCAAAAAATATTTCACTATTTCAATTCATTGTAAAGGTTGCTAGAAGAGAAAACGATTTTAAATCTTCTATCATTATTGAGAGATGTCACATTAATAAATCAACTTTTTCAAAGATGAAATGTGATGAAGAATATATTCCAAGTAAGGATACATTACTTTTAATTGCGCTTGGATATAAATTAAATTTAGATGAAGCAGAAACATTATTAAATAAAGGCGGTTATAGTCTTATGACTAATAGATCACGTGATATTTTGTTTCGTTTAGCTTTTTCTCGAAAGATTTATGATTTAAATAAAGTTAATATGATACTTATAGAAAATCATTTAAAAAAGATTGGTAGTGTTGCAAGTTAATATATATGAGTAGAAACGATAATATTAAAAAAGTTTTTTTATATTGTGCTGATAATAATTTTAATAGTGTAGATTTAAATAAATACTTAAATAATGAAGCTGGAATTTATAAACTAAATCCTAATGATGTTTTTAATATTAATATTCATTTATATCCAGACTTTTCAAGTCTATTAGTTCTTGATGAAGATTTTTATTCTAGATTTATTGATTTTAATGGGTATAAAACAAGCCCTAGAAATTTAAAAAAACATATTATAACAATAAACAATGTGTATAATAAGCTCCTTGAAACAACAGACGAAAAAGAGATTCAAAAATATTATGATGTTTTAAGAAAGAATCACGTTTTGGGTGTTAATTGTTTTGTTTTTCTTTCTAAATCTTATATGAATAAAAAGATTTCATCTTTAAAAATGTGGAATTATGGCGTTGTTTTTGTGAAGAATCATCCAAGTAGTGTAAAGATGAATATGAATGGCAACGAGAAATGTTTATATAGACAGATTGACAATAAAGAATATACATTAGAAGATTATTTTTACCAATTAAATAGGTATGTAAACTTTGATCTATCCGCTGACGATTTTGAAAGATTATTAAAAATTTTTTTAATAGCTAATTTTAGTAAATAATAAATATTATTAAATATATAATATTTACACTTGACTAATAAACCTTTTTGGTTAATAATATTAATAAATAAAGTATTGTGTAAAATAATAAGTTTTTCAAACTCACTTTCAAAACACAATACTTTATTTACATTGAAGCATTGGAGGTTTCTTTATGAAATTAAATAAGGTAACAGTTGTCGATAAAACTACTCTTCGTCTTGAAGAAGATGCCAAGAGTGGAGACACTATTGATTTAAATGATTTAAAAACCGTTGACGAGACATTTTTAAATAGATTGATTGTAGAAGGCGAAGATAATGTTTATAAGAACAAACTTGATAAAGAAATAGAAATATTGAGTTTACAACATTCCAAAGCTTTAGATGAATTAAAGAATAAATATGATGCTGACAACAAAAAAATTGTTTCTGATAAAGATATCGAAATCGCAAACCTGAAAAAAGATATCTCCATAATTAAAGAAAGAGTTGGTTTAGAAAAAGAAAACGAATTCAAAGATATAATAAATGAACAAAAAGAAAAAATTGCTCTTTTAACTCAAGAAAAAGAGAGTAGTGAAAAAATTTTTAATTCTAATTTAGAAGCAGCTTTATCAAAAGCAAATCAGGTTTATCAAAAAGAAATTAGTGAAAAAGAAACTACTATTAATAATTTAAGAAATGCAAAAAATGCTTTAGGAATCAAACCATTAGGAGAAGCACTTGAAAGAACATGTAATAATAAATATGAAGAATATTCAATGTCTGGATTTCAAAATTGTACATGGGAAAAAGATAATTTAGTTGTTAAAGACGAAGGCGATGATAGAGGGACTAAAGCTGACTATATTTTTAGGGTTTTCTCTGATTCTAGTTGTACTAGAGAAATTGCTTCAGTATGCTGCGATATGAAGGCAGAAAATCCTGAAAGCAAGAATAAGAAGACTAATGATTCTCATTATAAAAAACTTGATAAAGATAGAAATGACAAAAAGTGTATTTATGCTTTATTAATTAGTGAACTTGAGAGAAATACAGAAAATGACCCCCCAATTATAAAGGTAAAAGAATATAAAAACATGTATATGGTTCGTCCAGAATACTTTATTACATTCTTAAGCATCGTTGAATCATTATCTAGAAAATATTCGGAGATTTTGTTATTAAAAGAGAAAGAAGATTTATCTTTAAAAGAGAAAACTGATCTTGAAGCTGAATTTGAAGAATTAAAAGAAAGATATCTTAATAAACCAATCGAAAAACTTAATAAAAATATACTTGATATTTTGTCTTCTAGTGATTCAATTCAAAAAGAAAATGCAAAAATAAGTGCTATTTGTCATACTTTAATTGATATTACATTAACTGAAATGAAAGACAAGATAGAAAGATTTGATATTAAAAAGATTG
This sequence comes from Bacilli bacterium, assembly GCA_041669265.1. GTDB lineage: Bacteria > Bacillota_I > Bacilli_A > RFN20 > CAG-826 > Onthovivens. Next base: position 17,277 of record JBAYBM010000001.1, read on the forward strand.
GTCGTAAATTAGATAAAATCGAAGGAGGAAATTAATGAGAGATTATTCGTTTTGGATTTTAGTTGCTATACTTTGTGTTATTGATGCTGTGCTAATATATAGAACATTTATTAAAACCATTATGTATTGTTTCCTTCTTAATGGTTTTACTAAAAAGATGTTCATTTATTCATATTTGGCTAAAGAAAAAGATTTTTCTCCATTTATTGATAAAAAAACAATTAATAAAAAACTTAAAAATTGCGATCCAAAAGAATTTAAGATTTCATTTGTTCCTCAAATTAAATTTTTGCCATTTATTGATACTTTTATAACTGACATTAAAATTAAAAATGTATTATTCAATAAAAGAAGTAATGGTAAAATTTTAATATCAGAAAAAATAAGTCTAAATAAGATTAAAGATTTGAAATTATTTAAAGGCCCTTTATATATAAAAAAGTATTATGAAGATAAAGCCTTATTTATATATGCTTTTAAGAAATTTAAAGGAAATCAAAGAAGCATTAAAAAATTCTTAGGTAAACCGATTGATTTTAATGAATTCGAGAAGAGGGTTATGAAAGCCGTTAAAGACGAGAATTTTCAAGATTATCTATTTATAAAAGATAGGAAGTTCAATGAGGCTTGTGAGTCGAAAAATCTTCGAATTAAGAGCAATTATATATTGAAACTAGATAACTAATTTCTTGTTGAGAAACAAAATATCAAAAAATCTAAAAAGTTGTTTATGAACTTTAACAATTATGGTAAATTATTAATGCGGTAGAAAACCCCTTAAAATTTAAATCTATCGTAAAATACATTGTCAGTAATGGCAATGTATTTTTTATAGTTTTATTTTCTTATCTTCTATTTGAGTTTTATAAGTATTTATTTGAGATTCAATATTTAAATCTTTAAATTGATTCATATATAATTCGTAATAATAACCTTTATTATCCATTAAAGAAACGTGATTTCCATCTTCAATAATTTGGCCATCTTTCATAACAATAATACGATCACAATCAACAATAGTAGATAATCTGTGTGCAATAATAATTGAGGTTCTACCCCTTAAGATTTTATTAACTGAATGTTGAATTACATTTTCAGTTTCTGTATCAATTGAGCTTGTGGCTTCATCTAAAATTAAAATCTTTGGATCTCTAATAAGGGCACGAGCAAAAGAAATGATTTGTTTTTGCCCTTGTGATAATTCGTTTCCGCCACCTTTTAATACGGTATTATATCCATCTGGTAATGAGCAAATAAAATCATGGATATCTAAAGATTTACAAACGGAAATAATTTCTTCATCTGTAGCATTTAATTTTCCATATTTGATATTATCCTTAACGCTCCCTTTAAAGATAAATGGTGTTTGCTGTACATATCCCAAATTACTTCTAATATAACCTACAGAACGATTCTTATAATCAACTCCATCAATAAGAATTTGTCCACTTGTTGGTTCATAAAATCTACATAATAAATTTACTGTAGTTGATTTGCCACTTCCTGTTTCACCAACAATAGCAACAGAAGTGCCTTTTTTAATATTTAAGTTAAGACCATGAAGAACTTCAATTCCTTTTAGATATTCAAATTTAACATTCTTAAATTCTATATTTCCTTCTAGTGGTTCAAAGTTTTCAGTTTTATTATCAAATATTGTTCCATACTTTTCGATAACTTCTTTTGAATCTACAAGGGTAGGTTTTGTATCTATTAAACTAAATAGTTTTTCGACACTTGCTTGTGTTCCAATTAAATCACTAAAAATTTCACTAAACGAAGCAATAGGATTATATATTGAACCGACAAAACCAATAAACAATACAAGTAGTGCTGTATCATATGTTGTTGAATCAGAAGCTCCAAAAATAGGGAAAATCCAAATGATTAATGCTGTAGTTATTGCGCTAATTATATTTGTAACTGGGTAATAGTAACTTGATATTTTTTGTGCTTTTTGCCTTTTTAAACGTACATCTTCAGTAGTAGCATCACTTTCTTTATTAATAGTTTCTTCAATAGCTAAAGTTTTAATTGTTTTAGTACCATTAATACATTCAGCAAGCCATCTAACGAACTCACTATAAGAATTTCTTGCAATACGATGGTATTTTAAAATTATTTTTTCAAAGAACAAAGTTAAAATTCCAATTAGTGGTGTGGTGGCTAAGATTATTAAACTTAACTTCCAATCATATGTAAACATAGTAATAAGAGTAAAAACTAAATCCATAAGAATCCAGAAGATTCTTAATACACTATAAGATAAAACTTCACCAATATTTTGTGCATCGTTTTGTAAACGAGCAATTAACCAACCAGATGGAGTTTTATCAAAATAGGAGAAACTTAATTCCTGTATTCTTCTAAAGGCATCTCTTCTTAAACTTGTCATAATGATTAATTCAAAATAGTTCATGATAAAGAAAGATCCAAAAACACTACCTGATCTTAATAAAATCATGACCATATAAAATACAATAATATTAGTAAAGGACATATTTATTCCAAAACCTAATATTTTTACACAAAACATTGAAGACCACATAGCTTCGCTTCCATGTGTTGATAAGTTGCTAATTAAAGCAGCATTAATTGATGGTGTAAAACTGCAATCATAAAAAGACGTAACAGCCATAGTAAAAAGAATTAAAATAATTAATTTCCAATGTGAAAAAAGGTACTTAAAAGTTTTCCCCCAAATTCCGAGGTTAAGTTTATCTGGTAATATTTCTTCTTTAAATACTGCTTCTGCCATAAACCTTATACCATTTTAGTTTGTATTTCATAAATACGTTTATACAAACCATCTTTCTTAATTAAATCGTTATGTTTTCCAATTTCACTAATTTGCCCATCTTCTAAAATTATAATCAAATCTGCATCACGTGCAGTTGAGATTCTATGAGTAATTATTAATGTTGTTGATTGCTTTTTTCTTTCTGCTAAAGATTTACGAATCAAATAATCTGTTTCTGTATCAACAGCACTTAAAGAATCATCAAAAATAAGTACAGGTGAATTAGTAATAATTGTTCTTGCAATAGCAACTCTTTGTTTTTGGCCACCACTTAATGTAGTGCCTTTTTCTCCAACTGGAGTTCTATATCCATTTTTAAATTGCATAATATTATCATGAATATGAGAAATTGATGCAGCACGAATGATTTCATCTTGTGATGCATCTTGACGAGCAATTTTAATATTATCTTCAATTGTTTTGCTGAATAAGAATGGATCTTGTAAAACAATAGAAACATTACTTCTTAAGTAGTGCTTTTGAATTTTTGTAATATCAACGCCATCAATTAGTATTTGGCCACTTGAATAATCATATAATCTTGTTAACAAATAAGCTAAAGTAGATTTTCCACAACCTGTTTTGCCCATAATAGCAACTGTTTGGCCTGGTTCAATTTTAAAATTAATATCTTTCAATGTTGCTTCTTTTGAATCACAAAACATAAAAGAAACATCTTTAAATTCAATTCCACCTTTTATTTCTGGTTTATCCCCAGAATAAATATCTTCTAAAGGTTCATGTAATATTAAGTTAATACGATCTAAAGAGGCCATTGCACGTGCTAAATTAGATAAAACTGTAGCAACATCACGAATTGGCCAAACCATCATATTAACAAAAGTAAAAGAAATAACCATTGTTCCAGTAGTGATTTCACCTTTATAAGCCAAATAGAAACCATATAAACTAGTTAATGCAATTTCAGCAAAAACAAAAATATCACTTGAAGCGTAAAAGAAAGCACTAAGTTTTCTCCAATGCATATATTTACCACGATAATCAGTTATATATTTTTCAAAATCATCTATTTCATATTTTTCATTATTAAAAGCTTTTACTAAACGAACACTTGCTAAATTTTCTTCTAATTTGTCAGACATTCTACCTTCACTATCATCAGTAGCTCTATATCTAACTCTAACTTCTTTAATAACAAAGAATGAATATATGAATAAAAAAGGCATTAAACACATACTTATTAAAGCAATTTTTATATTAGTAACTGCTAAAATTCCAAATGCTAAAACAACGATATAAATGGTAGATACAATTAAATACATATCTTGTGTAGCAAACCTTCTTAATACATCTTCATCATGAGTACATGTTTGAATAATATCACCATTCTTTAAATCTTTAATGACGGTATATGGTAATCTTTCAATATGATAAAATAGTTCGTTTTGCATATTCTTACTCATACGTGGTTGAACTTCACTACGCATAAACATTCTCCATAATAAGAACAATCCATTAGAAAATGCTATAACGACAATAATTATTGAAAACATGTATAAATGTGTTGATAAAAATTCAATTCCACCAAAAAGATTTGAGAACCATATTTCTAATTGATTTGAATCTGGAAGAGCAGTAACTGGAGTATTAAATCCGCTTCCTTTGCCTTGAACCTCAAGAATATCAACTAAAATCTTACTTGCATAACTGCTCATTATGTTGAGGAAGTTAGTAATTAAGAGAACAAAAAAATAGAAGTAGTATTTAAACTTACATCCTTTTAACATAATATTCATTGCATTAGACATTTTAGACATGTCATTATTTTACTCGAAACAAATTAAAAGTAAATACTTTTAAAGAATATGCTATCATATAGACTATGGAAGATAAGAACATTAGTAAAAACAGTATGGAACAAGTCCCCATAAGGGGTCAAGATCCAAAGACAAAAAAGAAAAACGTAATTAAATATATTATCTATATGCTCTTCATTTTAGGAGCCACCGCTGTAGTTGGTGTAACTTCATTATGGGGAGATGACGGGAAACAAGTTCTTTCTATGTTAAAAAGTGCCAATATAAGGTATCTTTTATTGTTTGTTGGCTTTGTAATTTTAAACTTTGCTTTGCAGGCATTTATCATATTTTTATTTGCTAGATTGTATGAAAAACATTACAAATATCATCAAGCTGTGGCAAATAACTTTGTAGGTACTTTTTATAATGGAATTACTCCAGGTGCCAGTGGAGGGCAAGTAGCTCAAGTTTATACTTTTTCAAAGCAAGGTTTAACTGCAAGTAGTGGCGCTTCAGTTTTGGTTATGAATTACATTATTTATCAAGGCGTTTTAATTGCTTTTGGTATTGTTTCTGTTGCTACAAGAATTGATAGAGTTTTAGCTATTCAAACTATTGATTTAACAATAAGTGGAAGCACAATTCCAATACCAATTTCAATCTTCATTATTTTAGGTTTTGCTTTAAATTTATTTGTTACTGGTATGATATTTGTTATGAGTTATTCACATCGTTTACATAATTTTATTATTGTTCATTTAATAAATTTTGGTGCAAAACTTCATCTTGTTAAGAATCCAGATGAAAAAAGAGAGTCTTTAATGATTCAAGTTGAAAACTACCGTATTGAGTTACGAAGACTTCAATCAAATATACCATTTACTCTTTTAATTATCTTTTTGACTGTAATTACTTTTTTAATAAATGATTCATATCCTTTCTTATGTGGATTGGCTTTGAATGGATTTAACGAATTTAATAGTGTTGAAGAAGTTTTATCTAAAATGTTTGATTCTATGGTGTATACAAATTTCCATCAAATGATTACTGGGCTTATTCCAATTCCTGGAAGTTCAGGTATTTCAGAATTTATATTCTTTAAATTGTTTTTAAATTATTTTGATTCTACAACTTATGAGAGCAATCAAGTAGCTATTACGAATGCAGTTATGCTTTTATGGCGATTTGTAACTTTCTTATTTCCATTTTTTGTTAGTGGAATTGTTAGTGCATTTTATAAAAGCAAAGGAAATCAAAAACAAGGTTTACTTACCAGCGACAAGAAAACATTTGTTACTATTCAAATGGAAACATATGAAGAAAGAAAAGTTTCTAGTGATACACAATATGAAACCAAAAGTCTTGAACGAAAAGAGGTTTTTGATAAACTTAATATTCTTAAAAACAAGAAGAAAGATAGCGAAAATAAAGATATAATTAAAGAAGATATTGGTGAAAAAAAGGATGGCAAAAAGAAAGAATGAATATAGGGTTATTTAGTGATACTTTTTATCCAGAAATAAATGGTGTAGCAACTTCAGTTTATTCCTTGTTTAATTTGCTTAAAAAAAGAGGCCACAATTGCTATGTTATTACAACTGGAGACGATAAAAATGTAACATTTAGTGGAAACGTTATTCATATTCCTGGTATAAAATTAAAACATTTATATGATTATAAAGCATCCCCAATTTTTAGTAGTGAAGCTTATAGAATAATTGAAACACTGCATCTTGACATAATCCATGTTAATACAGAGTTTTTTATTGGGCAATTTGGATTTATTTCTGCTAGTAAATTAGGTATTCCTGTTGTGTATACTTATCATACAATGAATGAGGATTATACATATTATGCAACAAAAGGATATTTCGATCGATTTTCTAAATGGACAATTAGAGAGTTTGATAGAAGTTGTATGCTAAGAGCTAACGAGATTATTGCTCCAAGCGAAAAAACTCTTAATTATTTGGAATTTATTGGAATTGAAAAATACATTAATATTGTTCCAACAGGTTTTGACTTTGCAAGGTTTACAAATGTAACTAAAAAAGATCCTAAGGTAAAAGAAATTCAAAAAAAATATAATTTAGGCGATAAAAAAGTGCTTCTATGCTTAGGTAGAATGGCAAAAGAGAAGAGCTTTGATGCAATAATTAAATTTTATAAGAAATATTTGGATCAATATAATGATAAGGAAACAGTTTTACTTTTTGTTGGTAATGGTCCTCAAAAAGAAGAACTAGAAAATTTATCGGAAGATCTTGGTATATCTAAAAAATGTATCTTTGTTGGTAATGTTCCTTTAGAAGATACTCCGTATTATTATAAATGTGCGGATGTCTTTTTAAGTGCATCAACTAGTGAAACTCAAGGATTAACTTTTATGGAAGCTATGGCTAGTAAGCTTCCTATTCTTTGTAGATTTGATAACAATTTAATCGGAATTATAGATAATAATACAACTGGTTTTTTCTTTCTTGAAGCAAGTGATTTTATTTATAAATTACATAATATTGTATATCTTTCAAACAAAGAGTCTGAAAAAATTAAAGATAACGCGTTTAAATCAATTGATAAATTTAATGAAAAGAATTTCTATGATAACATTATGAGGGTTTATGGAAGAGCAATTAGAAGAAACTGGTAAAACTGTTTTAAAAGAAATAAAACATAAAGATGATAAAGTTATCCTTATTTTTGATGACGATAAAATTAAGTTATTTCCAGAGACACTTGATGCTTATAAAGTTGAAATTGGCAAGGGTTATGATAGGGTTTTTCTTGATAAACTAAAAAAACTTGATTTAAAAAACGAAGGCTTAAGATATGCTATTCAATTATCGAAAAAGAAATTGTATGCTGAGAAAGATTTTAAAGATAAATTAAAGAAAAGAATTGAAAATGATGAGATAGTTGATGAAACTATTAAAGAATTAAAAGAAAAAAAGATTATTAATGATGAGGTTTATTGTAAATGTTCTGTTGATGTTCTAAACGATTCAAATTATGGGAAATACTTTATTGTAAATTACTTAAAATCAAAAAAAATTAGTAATAATATTATAGAAGAAATAACTTTTAATGAAGAATTTGAAGAAGAAAAAGCACAAAAATATTTTTTAAGTATTAAAAATAGATATGTTTCAAATAATCTTGTTAAGCAGAAAAAGAAAATATTTAATGCCTTATTAAAACGTGGATTTGAAGTAAATATTATCATGAATTTGATTAAGAGTTTAAAGCTTAATCCAGAAGTAGAAGAGAAAGAAATCAAAAAAGATTATTTAAAAATTAAAAATAAAATCTTAGATGGTGAAAATAAAAAATTAGATAACTATTCTGAAGGCAAGATTGTTTCATGGCTTGTTAGAAAGGGTTATAGTTATGAAGTTATTAAAACAATTATTCGCAAAGATAAAAAAGGAGAGATGAAAAATGATTAAAGATTTAAAAGACACAATGAATGCTTATGGAGTTTATTTATTAAAATCCGTTAAGAAGTTTGTTGCATCAAATGGTAAGCCTTATGTATTGGTATCATTACAAGATAATTCAGGAACTATAGATGCAAAAAAATGGGATGTTTCAAATAATGAAATGAATTTATTTGTTCCAGGGAATGTTGTAAGAGTTGATGGAACCGCTTCTCTATATAGAGATAAACTTCAAATTACAATTGAGGCGGTATATGCTATAGATATTAACGAGATTGATGTCTCTTCTCTTGTACCTGATTCTCCAATTGCAGTAGATGATTTAATATCAAAATTCAATTTTTATAAAGATAGCGTAGAAGATAAGGATTATAAAAAATTATTAGATATAGTTTTTGAAAAGTATTATAAGGATTTTATTAACTACCCAGCTGCTGTTTCTAATCACCATGAATTTCATCATGGTTTAATTTATCATACTGTTTCTATGTGTGATTACGCAAAAGCAATTTGTTCTGTTAATGCCTCTTTAAATTATGATTTATTAATAACAGGTTGTTTATTACATGACATTGGAAAAACTATTGAATTAAGTGGAGTTGTTGCTACTACTTACACTGAAGAAGGAAATTTGTTAGGTCATATCTCAATTGGATTTGGATTAGTAAAAGAAATTTGTGATCAAAATAATATTGATAAAGAAAAATCTATACTTATTGAGCATATGATTTTATCACACCATGGTGAGAGAGAATTTGGTGCTCCTGTATTACCTTGCTTTAAAGAAGCTGTTGTATTATCTTATATAGATCGTTTAGACAGCGAAATGATGGAAATTGATAAAGCTTATGAAAAAACAAATGATGGAGAATTTACTGAACGTATATTTCCATTAGATAATCAAATATTTTATAAAAATAAGAAATAAAAAATTCACTTCTGCGGAAGTGAATTTTTATTATTTGTTTTATAGTTTTTCTTTAATTGATTTAGCAATTGCAGGTAAATTTAAATCTTTTAGATTCCCTTTCATTTCAATTGTTAACCCATCGGCAGCAACATAACGAGGAACTACATGAACATGGAAGTGCTTTACAACTTGTCCAGCAGCTTCGTAACAATTGATAATTATGTTAATGCCTTTTGCACCTAATTCCTTTATTAATGCTTGGCCAATCCTTTGGGCAACATCCATAACTTTATGCATTACTTCTTTAGGGCAACTCAAAAAGCTATCATAGTGTTCTTTAGTAATAACAAGTGCATGTCCATATGTTGCAGGATTTGTGTCTAAGAAAGCCATAACATCATCATCTTCATAAAGAACATTACTTGAAATAGTCTTATTTGCTATTTTACAAAATATACAATTCTCATCAAATTTCATTTTTTTATCCTCCAAAGTAAATAAAAAGCCGTATTAAACGGCTTTTTTAATTATTAATCTTCAAATAAATCAGGATAAGTTGTCTTGAAATAATCGTAGACACTTTGATCATGATATGTAATATTACAATTCTTTAAGTAATGGGTAAATGCTGTAGTTGTATAAGTAGAGCCGCTAGCAACTGTATAACCAATATCACGAGATATTGTTTCGAGTTTCATGCCATCACTTGTAGTATTTGAATATGCGTTTTCACCACCAATAGTTAATTTGGCTGGAGAAATAGCTTCTTCAATTTCAACAATATAGAATGAACTACTATCCTTAATAATAATAGAATCTAATGGTTCATCACTTTGTGAAATACTACGTTTTAAGAAATAGTGACCATTGATTGATGTAATGTAAGAATCACTGCCAATTGTACTTGGTGAGTTGAAATCTGACATAACAGTGTAATCAAATAATCTAGTTTTTGCATCACTTGGTAAACCACTAAAACCAGAATCTTTAGTTCCCCAAGAATGAGTTGTGTAATCATTAACTCTTATAGCATTTGTTTTGATATTTAAACCTTTTTCAATTGAATAAGCTCCAGAATTGGTGAAGGTTGATTCAGTTGAAGTATCATTTGTTTTTGGATTAAGAGTAATTTTGCCAAAATCTTCAATTAAATCACCAAATTTTGTGTTTTGATAATATGGATGTTTTTGATTATCAGCGTATTGTTTAATTTCTGTTCCGTTATTTAATGGTTTATTTTCACTATCAATATCGTAAACTTTAAAGCCACTGTCATTTAATAATTTTCCAGCATCAGTGTAAGTATTTGTTGTTGAATTATAAACATCACTATAAACACCTTTCCAAGCTGAAGCTAAAACTTCATAATCAATATCTTTATTAAGACTTGCAGATTCATTAGTAATATAATCACTGACAAATTGTTTAACTAGTGAACGAGCACTAGAAATAGTCTTTGAATCAGATTCAATTTTAATATAATTAACTTTTCTTGATTGTGTACGAGCAATGGAAGCATATTGATTATCATAAACATATTGTTCAACTAATAAATTAGACATAATAGTTGGTAAAATGTTGTTATTAATATAATCATTATATAAGCCAATGTGAATAAATGGTTTTCCTTCAGTATTGTTAGTACCAACAATACTTGTGATATCATCGTTTGTAACGGTTGAATCAAGTAATAATTTATTTGAGAAGATAGTGCTACTTTCTCCATCATACTTTTCATCAAAAATTGATGTTGGATTGTCTTCAAAACCAGAAATTTTTGATTTCATAGCTAAGACACGAGCGTATCTAACTTCGTAGAAATAATTATCTTCAATATTAGTAGAAGTGTTTGCTTCGCCCCAAACTGAAGTGATAACTTGTTTCTTAACTAAATTCTTGAAAATATCAATTCTCATTTTAATAGTATCAGTAATTGCAGTAGGTTCAACATAATCATATTTGTTTGAATCAGAAGATTGGGCTTTATCCCAATAAGCTTTGTGATTTTTAACGAACTCTAATTTGCTTGAGCCATCAGCTTCTGTATCATAACCTTCAATTTCAACTTCACCATCACTATTTAAACTATATTTACCAAATTGATCTTCAGCTAAAATTTGAATTAAAGCATCTTTAACTGTACTTGCAGTTGTTGAAGAATCATGTAAGGTATCATATAACCAAGAAAGGGTATTATGTTCGATATTACTATCATTAACTAATTCAGTTTCTTGAAGAGTATCAGTTGGACGAGCATAAATAGCGTCACAACTTGTTAAAGCAATAGTAGCGCAAATTAATCCAAGAGCTAAAAAGCCTTTTTTACTTTGTTTTTTCACGGTAACAAGCTCCTTTCACAATATCACCAGAATCGGAATAACCATTTTCGAAGTGTAAAGCACAAGTTTCACTAATGAGCTGTGTTTTTCTTGCTTCTTGTTGACGATCTAATTGTTCGATGAATGTATCCCATGTTTCTGTATCAGATTTACGGGTTGAATAATCAGTGTTCTCACGTGTTAAATTAATATAGTTATGAATTTTATCACCTAAATTAACACTGTTTACTGTATTGTAACTAATGTCTAATTGGTCTTCTAACCAAGAATAAATTCTCATTTCATAGTTTGTATCAAAACTCTTAACAGCAGATTTTAATTTTGAAACACGATCGTTATAATCGCTATAACCCATGGAATAAGCATTAACATATGTTTTCTTTTGTTCATTACTACTATCAGTTGGGAAGTTTGAATTCTTACTTCCTGAAGAAGTTAATGGATTTTCACTTGCATAATATTCTTTTAAAGTTGAAGTGTAATCATTTCCTAAACTATCAGTATAGGTTTTTTCTTGTTCAAGTGCGCTTCTTTCAACAACAATGAAGTGAACTCCTTGATATGATGAGGTTCCTGCTCTTACTACTAAGATTGGGTTTCCTTTATCATCACATAGAACTTTTTTAGTAGTAGTTCCATTTGATGTTCCATCGGAATTATATTTTTTGATTGTAATATTTTGGAAACCAGACATTGATTCTGTTCCAGGATATGTAGTTGTAGCAGTGGTCCATTTTCCGTTTTCATCTAAATCTGACCAGTGCTCATTTAAAGTATCTCCAGCATTAACTTGTGTTGGATAATTTTCAGTATCAGAAATTAATGAGTTTGGTGTTATAAAAGCTAAGTTGTGGTTATTGAAATATTTATTAAACATAATATTTCTTGGATAGAAACTTTCGTTTCCATCATTAACTACAGCTCCGCTAGTTGCTTTTGTTGTATCTTTCTTTGTATACATATAAGCAATTGCACCATATGGAATTTCAGCAATTCCAAGTTTTTTAATTTCAGCTTCATCATCTTCAGGAACTGAGAATGGGTTTGAATCAGTACTTAAACTCTTATTAACTTCGCTCCCAGTATTGAAGTAAGTATCATAAGCATAAACACCAAGTTTGAATTCGTTAACATAACTTGTAGAGTTTTCCATAATTCCTAAATCACCGAAAATACTTGCAGAACCTGAATCATCAGATCTATCTTCAGCGACTTCACCAAATGAAACTCCATTTGCTAAGTCAGTGATGGTGTTATAAAGACTTTGAACATTTGCAGAAGAAATTGTTCCGCTTGTGTATTCACCTTCAGTTGCATCAACGTTAACGAGAATGTGTTTTACGTGATATGGAAGACGCTTATTTAAATATCCATCTTTACCACTGAATAAGTTAAATTTATATTCATCACTTGTGGTATCACTTGTATCTGCATCCCATTTCTTAAAAGTGTCGTAGAATTTATCTTCTAGTCTGCTCTTGTATTCTGTTAATTGATACTTTAAAAGTAATTCGCTTTCACTTCTTTTAGTTTTTGCGATATCACTTAATTCAGTATCAAGAATTTTCTCAAATTCTTCATCATAAGATGTGCCATTAGTATCGGCATTTGTGCTTGCAGTTTTCTTTTGACCTTCAACACTAACAGCAGCAGCTTTATCTGCTTCACTCTTAAGTGCTTCTTGTGCAGATTCGTTAAAATAACTACGAACCATTACGTTGTAAACTGCTGTGTAATAGCTGCTATCACTACTACTAGTATTTTGCGTATACTTGTTAAACAAATCATCAGCTGTATAATACTTAACTTCACCATTGCTATCTTCAAAAGATAACATTACATTTGAATTTGAGGTGACCTGATTACAACCAGCTAAAGAAAGCAAACCCACCAAAGCGAGGGTAACAACAAGTCCTTTTTTGCTTTTCTTCATATAGCGGTATTTCCTCCTAAAAATTAAATCTATTTATTCTAAATAGCAATTTACATTTTATACTTTATAGGTGTTGTTAGCAACTAAAAACACAAGATTAATTAAAATACTTATACTATAGTATAAACATTCTTATCATTTAATTTGTTTATGATAGACTTTTGTAATAGAATAAATTGATTTAGGAGAAGTGCTTATGGTTTTTTTAGAAATTAAAAATTTACATGTTGAAGTTGAAGGTAAAGAAATCCTAAAGGGTATCAATTTAACTATAAATAAAGGCGATTGTTTGGCTTTATTAGGGCCAAATGGTCATGGAAAATCTACATTATTGGCTGCTTTAATGGGAAATCCCCACTATAAAGTGACTAAAGGTAGTATAACTTTCATGGATAAAGATGTTTTAAAAATGAGTGTTGATGAAAGAAGCAAATCAGGTATGTTTTTAGGATTCCAAAATCCATATGAAATTCCTGGTGTTATTAGTGCAGATTTTTATAAATCAATGATTCAAGTTCGAACTGGAGAAAGAGTTTCGCTTTATAAATTTTATAAGACATTAGAAGATTCAACTAAAGAAATGAAAATGCCACTTGAACTTGTTAACAGAAGTTTAAATGATGGATTTAGTGGTGGTGAAAAGAAACGTAATGAAATATTACAAATGAAATTAATTAATCCTACATTTGCAATGTTAGATGAAATTGATAGTGGACTTGATGTAGATGCAATTAATGTTGTAAGTGATGCAATTAATAAACAAAGAAATGAACAAGGGACTTCTTTTTTGATTATTTCCCATTATGCTAGATTATTTGATTTGATTAAACCAAATAGAACTGCTGTTATCGTTAATGGTAGAATCGCTGTTGATGGTGGTCCAGAAATTTTCAAGAAAATTGATCAATTTGGCTATGAATGGATTCATACTGAACTTGGAATCCCTGTTGAAAAAGAAGATAAAGAAATGAACAAGGTTTCCATTGGTGTTTGTGCTACAAAAGAAGCTATTAAAAAGTAGTTATTTGGAAAAGTAAGCGGTAAATGATATGGTTTTTGAAAAAAATGGCACATTTGAAATAGATTTAAAAGACATCGTAAATGATGGCAATTTTTGTATAAAAGAAGGTACTGAATTGGTATTAGATATTAAGAACTTCGCTAAAGAGAATTCTTATAATTTTTTTGTGAACAATAATGCAAAGCTTGTCGTTAGAGTAATTAATGATGGTGTGGAAAAGTCTTTTAGTTTTCACGGATGTTTAGGAGAAAACTCTTCTTTAAATATTTATTTCGCAGATTTATCAAAAGTAAATACTAAAATTAATTCGCACATTATCCTTGAGGGTAATTATTCAAAGAGTATTTTTAAAATTTCAAGTGTTGCAAATAAAGGTATTTTTAAAGATTATCATATCAATTTTGATCATCTTGGCGAACATACTGATTCTTTATTAGAGGGATATGGAGTTTCTTTAAAAGATGGTGAGATTGATATAAAGGGAATTTCACATATTGAAGTTAATAGTATTAAATCAAAAGCTATTCAAAAAGCAAAAGTAATATTGTTTGATAAAGAAAGTAAAGCCAAAGCTTCACCAACTTTAAGGATTGATTGTGATGATATTCAAGCAACTCATGCTTGTGCAATTGGAAATTTAAATCAAGATCATATTTTTTATCTTGAGTCTAGAGGCCTCTCAGAAGATGAATCTAGAAATTTGATTACTTATGGTTATTTAATGCCTATTCAAGAATATTTCGATGAGAATGGAAAAAAACTAATAAATGATTATGTAAAGGAGAACTTTTAATATGTTTAATGTTTATGAGATTAGGAAAGATTTTCCTATGTTAAATGGCGAAAAGAAGGTTCAAGGTCATCCACTTTGTTATTTGGATAATGCAGCAACAACTTTTAAACCTTATTCTGTTATAAAAGCATGCACAAAATATTATGAGGAAGAAAATGCTAACGCCCATCGTGGTGATTATGATTTAGCTTATAAAGTAGATTGTGAAGTTGATGCAACAAGAGAAAAAATTGCTAAGTTTTTAGGGGCTAAAAAACAAGAAATTGTTTTTACTAGTGGAACTTCAATGTCAATTAATACAATAGCATTTGGTTATGGTTTTAAATATCTTAAAAAAGGTGATGAAGTATTAATCACTGAAGCTGAACATGCAAGTAACGTTTTACCATGGTTTAAGGTAAGAGAGTTAACTGGTTGTACAATCAATTATATTCCTTTAACTAAAGAAGGTAGATTGACAGCTGAAAATTTACGAAAAGTAATTACTAAAAATACAAAAATAGTTGCTGTTGCTCAAGTAACAAACGTTCTTGGTTTTGTTAATGACATTAAAAGTATTGCAAAAGTAGCTCATGAATTTGGTGCTCTTTGTGTAGTAGATGCCGCTCAAAGTGCTCCTCATATGAAAATAGATGTAAAAGATTTAGATTGCGATTTTTTAAGTTTAAGTGGTCATAAAATGTGTGGTCCAACTGGAATTGGATGTTTCTATGGTAAATATGATTTATTAAGAATTATGGATCCTTTAATGACAGGTGGAGGAGACAATGCAAGATTTGATATGTGCGGAAATGTTTCTTTACTTGAACCACCAGCAAAATTTGAAGCTGGAACAATGAATATTGAAGGAATTTATGGTTTTGGAGCAGCAATTGATTATCTTAATAAAATTGGAATGGATAATATTGTAGAACACGAACATGAATTAAGAAAATATGCTATTGAAGAGATGGAAAAAATGCCTAATATTATTATTTATAATAAAACTGCGGAAAGTGGGATTATTACAATTAATGTAAAAGATGTATTTTGCCAAGATGAAGCTAGTTATCTTAATTCAAAAGGTGTTTGTGTTAGAAGTGGTCAACATTGTGCAAAAATATTATTAGATTTTTTAAAAACCGTTGGAACTGTTCGTGTTTCTTTATATTTTTATAACACAAAAGAAGAAATTGATCAGTTAATTGGTGCCTTAAAGACAGGAGGAGATTTCTTAGATGCCTATTTCGCTTAGTCCTCAAATGATGAGAGAGATTATTATGGACCATTATAATAATCCAATTAATAAAAGTACTCCAAAAGATATTAGTAAATATAAAAGTATCCGTATGGATTCAACTACATGTATTGATGATATTACAATATATATTTTAGTTGAGAACGATGTTATTAAAGATGCAAAATTTGATGGTGTAGGATGTACCATTTCTACAGCTTCCACTGATATTATGTGTGAGTTAATTAAAAATAAAACTATAAAAGAGGCTGATTATATTTTTGAACAATATAATAATATGATTTTTGAAAAAGAATTTGATAAAGAAGCTTTGGATGAAGCACTTGTTTTTGTTAATACTTCTAAACAAGCTGCACGTATAAAATGCGCCACCATTGGTTGGAATGGAATGCAAAAATGTTTGCATGGTGAAAAAGATGAAAAGTAAAGTAAAACTTGAAGAATATAAATACGGTTTTAAGGATAAAGATACCCATATTTTTGATACTGGGAAAGGTTTAAATGAAGATGTAATTAAGTTAATTTCAAAAGCAAAAAATGAGCCTAAATGGATGCTAAATTTTCGTTTGGAAGCTTATAGAAAATTTATAAAAATGCCATTACCATCCTTTGGGCCTGATGTTTCTCATTTAGATTTTGATAGTTATACCTATTTTACTCGTTATGTAAAAGCTGAAGAAAGCAATTGGAATGAAGTTCCAGATACTATTAAAAATACATTCCAAAAACTTGGAATTCCTGAAGCTGAACAGAAATATTTAGCAGGTGCTGCGACTCAATATGAATCAGAAATGGTTTATCATAATATGCTTGAAGAAGTTGAAGAAAAAGGAGTAATTTTTCTTTCAACTGATTTAGCTTTAAAAAAGTATCCAGAACTTTTTAAGAAATATTTTGGTACTGTAGTTCCTGTAGCAGATAATAAATTTACTGCTTTAAATGGTGCTGTTTGGAGTGGAGGAAGTTTTATTTATGTTCCTAAAGGTGTGAAACTTGAAAAGCCACTTCAATCATATTTTAGAATTAACAATGAAAAAACTGGTCAATTTGAAAGAACATTAATTATTGTTGATGAAGGCGCAGATGTTCATTATGTTGAGGGATGTACCGCTCCTATTTATTCAAAAGATAGTTTGCATGCTGCAGTTGTAGAAATAGTAGTTTGTAAAGGTGCAAAATGTAGATATTCTACTATTCAAAATTGGTCAAATAATATTATTAATCTTGTAACAAAACGTGCAGATGTTTATGAAAACGGAACTATGGAATGGATTGATGGTAATATTGGAAGTCAAATTAATATGAAATATCCTGCCTGTATTTTAAAAGAAAAAGGTGCAAAAGGCCTTTGTATTTCAATTGCAGTTGCAGGAAAAGGACAATATCAAGATGCTGGAGCTAGGATGATTCATGAAGCTCCAAACACTTCTTCAACTATTATTTCAAAATCAATTGTTAGAAATGGTGGAATTAGTAATTATCGTGGTACAGTTAGAATTAAAGACAATGCGATTAATAGTAAGGCACATGTAGAATGTGATACTTTAATTTTAGATAATATTAGTAAAAGTGATACAATTCCAAAGAATGAATGCCTAAATAATTCATCATTCCTTGAACATGAAGCAAGTGTAAGTAAAATTGATGAAGATAAGTTATTTTATTTAATGAGTAGAGGTATTAGTGAAAAAGATGCTACCCAAATGATGATTATGGGATTTATAGAGCCATTTAGTAGGGAATTACCAATGGAATATGCAGTTGAATTAAATCAACTAATTAAGATGGATATGGATGGTAGCGTAGGTTAATATGAATTTTGATTACGATATTATTGTTGTTGGTGGTGGACATGCTGGAGTAGAAGCAAGTCTTGCTTGTGCTAATAGAGGTGATAAAACTCTTCTTATCACATTGAACTTTAAAATGGTATCAAATATGCCTTGTAATCCACATATTGGTGGAAGTGCAAAAGGAATTGTTGTCCGTGAAATAGATTGTTTAGGTGGTTTCATGGGTAAAGGCGCAGATCATGAATATTTGCAAATGAAGATGCTTAATACAAAAAAGGGTCCAGGTGTTCAATGCTTGAGAGCTCAAGCTGATAAAAAAAGATATCCTCATTTTATGCAAGAACATTTAAAAAATACCAAAAACCTTGATATTATCGAAGGTATGGTAACTGATTTACTATACGATAGTAATACTGTTTTTGGTGTAGTTGTTGGTGATAAAAAAATATATAGTAAAGCAGTCATTTTATCTACTGGAACATATATGGATAGTTGTATTTTGCAAGGCCATAACAAAAGAAGTGGTGGACCAGATGGAGAAAATCCATCTATTGGTTTAAGTGACAATCTAAAAAAGATGGGTATTATTATCCAAAGATTGAAGACAGGTACTCCTCAAAGAATTGCTAGAGAATCTATAGATTTTAGTAAGGGTATTATTCAATATGGAGATGTTGATGACCAAGGATTTTCTTATGAAACTCATGAATTTATTCCTATAAAAGATCAAAAACCATGTTATTTAATTTATACAACTCCAAAAACTCACGAAATAATTCGTGCCCACTTAAAAGAGAGCGCAATGTATGGTGGAATGGTACACGGAGTTGGGCCAAGATATTGTCCATCAATTGAAGATAAGATAGTTAGATTTGCAGACAAACCAAGACATCAATTATTTCTTGAACCTGAAAGTTTTGATACAAATAGTGTGTATTTGCAGGGGTTTTCAACTTCAATGCCATTAAATGTTCAAGATGAAATGGTTCATTCATTGCCAGGTTTGGAGAATGCAAAAATATTAAAATATGCTTATGCAATTGAATATGATGCTCTTGATCCTGTTGAATTTGATAATAGATTAATGGTTAAAAAATATAAGGGATTATTCATTGCTGGTCAAATTTGTGGAACTAGTGGTTATGAAGAAGCAGCCGCTTTAGGACTTATGGCTGGCATAAATGCTTCGTTATTTATTAAAAATGAAGAGCCTTTTATTTTGAAAAGAGATGAAGCCTATATTGGAGTAATGATAGATGATTTAATTACAAAAGGTGCCCATGAACCATATAGATTATTAAGTAGCAGAGCAGAATACCGTTTATTATTAAGAAGTGATAATGCTGATTTAAGATTAACTGATTATGGTTATAAATATGGTTTAATTAGTAAAGAAAGATATGAATATTTTACTCATAAAAGAGATGTTATAGATAAATTATTAGTATATTTAAATAAAAAACACGTAGGTATCACAAGCAAAGTTAATGATTATTTAGTTTCGTTAGGTTATGAGAAATTAGATAATGGTATAAGTGCTAAAGAATTAATAAAAAGAAATGGTGTAAGTTATTCTGTCGTAAAAGAGTTTTTAGATATTCCAAAAGGATTAGAACTTGATAAAGTTGGTGAAGAGCAATTAGAAATTATGATTCGTTATGAAGGATATATTGAAAACCAAAGAAAAGAAGCTCAAAAACTAAGAAAACTTGAAGAAATTAAGTTGGATCAAGATATAGATTATTTAAATATGGAAGGTCTGAGGCTAGAAGCAAGACAAAAGCTTCACTTAGTTAATCCAAGTACAATTGGTCAAGCAAGTCGTGTTGCCGGGGTTAATCCTGCAGATATTTCAACTTTGATTTTATATTTAAGAAAAGAGCATAAATTATGAAGTATTCTCAATATACAAAACAAATGAATGAAAAATTAGATTTGTACAAGAAAATGGTTTTAGAATACAATGAAAAAATTAATTTAACTGGTATTACAGAAGATAGTGAATTTACTGAAAAGCATTTTTATGATTCTATTATTCCAACTTCAAAGATTAATTTTAATGATAAGACTATTATGGATTTAGGAAGTGGTGCTGGTTTTCCAGGAATTCCACTTGCAATATTATATCCAAATTCTCATTTTATTCTTGTTGACCCTATGATTAAAAGATGTAACTTTTTAAGAGAAGTTATTTCAAAATGTGATTTAAAGAATGTTGAGGTTTTAGAAACAAGAATTGAAGAATTACCAGATAAATTTTTTGATTATTTTGATATTATTGTCTGTAGAGCTGTTTCAAAATTAAATATTTTACTTGAAATTGCTATGCCTTATTTAAAAGTAAACGGAATTTTTGTTGCATATAAAGGTATGAAATATAAAGAAGAAATAAACGAATCGGAAAGGGCTTTAAGAATTTTAAATAGTGAAATTTATGATATTCAAATAAGAAACCTACCTATTTCTTACGATTCAAGATACAATATAATTATTAAAAAAATGAAAGAAATAGATAAAAAGTTTCCACGTGAGTTTTCACAAATATCTAAGAGACCATTGTAAATGAGAAAAATTATAGCAATAGCAAATCAAAAAGGTGGTGTTGGAAAAACAACAACTGCCATTAATCTAGCTGCAGGTTTAGCGACATTAAATCGCTCTGTTTTATTAATTGATCTTGACCCACAAGGAAATTCTTCTCGTGGTTTAGGAGTTGATATTACCTTAATCAATAAAAATGTTTTTGATGCCCTTATTTTGGATGTTGAACCAACTAAAGTTATCAGAAAAACAATGCTAAAAAATCTTGATTTAATTCCTGCAAATTTAAAATTATCAAATCTTGAAAGTGAAATTCAACTTAAAAATGTTGAACCTTTTTATTGTCTTAAGGAAATGATAGGGAAGATTAATAGACCTTATGATTATATTTTGATTGATTGCCCACCATCATTAGGTATTTTATGTATAAATGCTTTAAATGCTGCTGATAGTGTATTAATTCCAGTTCAATGTGAATTTTTTGCAATGGAAGGTCTTGCTCAAATTCTTGCTACAATTACAAAAGTACAAGCTCAATATAATAAAAAGTTGATTATTGAAGGATTTTTATTAACGATGTATGAACAAAGAGCAAAAATAGGTGAAGAAGTTGTTCATCAAGTGAGAAGTTTATTTAGAGAGAATACTTTTAATGTTCAGATACCTAGAAATATTTCTTTAAGTGAGGCTTGTGCACGTGGAATCCCTGCTATATAATTTAAACCAACTAGCGCTGGTTCATTAGCATATATGCAATTAACTCGTGAGGTTATAGATAATGAGCGAAAACAATAAAATTATTAAAAGTAATTTAAAGACTCTTTTAAAACGTTATAGCAAAACCGATGTTGTTTCTAATATTGAAAAGAACTATTCACAAGACCAAATAAAATTAATTAATTTGAATGATATATTTGATTCATCCTTTTTAAAGAACGTTATTATTCCAAAACAAAAGATTGATGAAATGGAAACTTCTGTTAAAGAAAACGGAATTATAACTCCTTTGATTGTGCGTGAAATTTCTCCTAATAAATATGAAATTGTTAAAGGAAGAAAACGTTATTATGCTCTTAAGAGACTTAAAAAATATGATACTCCATGTATTATTAAGGAATTTAGTGATGAAGAAACTTTGATTATTCTTTTATTAAGTGAAAAAGATTTAAAAGATAGCGATGTTGTTGAAATTGCTTATTTATGTGATATTTTAAAGAAAAAATTTAATTATAAGAATAAAGATCTTGGAGAATTATTAAAACAATCTCCATCACAAGTTTCTAATATTTTACAATTGCTTAATTTAAATAAAATTATATTAAATGATATATCAAGGAAACGTTTATCGTATGGCCAAGCAAAGGCTATATCGAGACTTTCTGATGTGGACTTAAAAATAGCTTTAGAGCAAATATATAAGAATAATTTAAGTGTTAGAGATACAGAAAAATTAGTTTCTAACCTAACCAACAAAACTCCAAAAGAAGGAGAACTTATTATAAAGGATAATGATGTTATTTTGAGGTTTTCTAATAGTGAATTAAGAGATAAATCATTAAAACGCATAAATAAGTTAATTAAGAAGAAAAAAATAGTGCTATAATGATTTTACTTCAGGGCAAGGTTAGATTCCTTATTGGTGGTATACCCCACGAGATCATTATTTGATCATGAACTAGTTAGATTCTAGTGGCAACTGTATAGTCAGGATAGAAGAAGAATTTTTTTAGGACCTGAAGAAAAGAGGTCTTTTTTTATGAAAACACGTTCCGTAATCAAAACAATTTGTAGAGTAGCTATTTTTGGAAGTTTAGCAGTTATATTGTATTGTGTTCCTTATTTACAATTTTCTCTTCCTTTTGCACCAAGTTTTTTAAGTATTCATTTAGATGAAATACCAATTTTTATAGCTTCTTATGCGTATGGTCCATTAGTTGGTTTTTTAATTATTGTTATTAAAACAATTGTTGATTTATTTGTTAAAGATTTAGCAAGTAATATGGGGATTGGGGCTTTAGCTGATTTCATTTATGGCTGTAGTTTTGTTCTTCCAGCAGCATTTATATATAAGTATCATCGTAATTTTAAAGGTGTCTTAGTTGGAATGTTAGTTTCTTTTATTTCTCAATTATTTGCTAGTTGTATTATTGGTTTATATACAATTTTCCCTTTATATGGAATTGTTTATACAAACGAAGGTGTTATAAGTATGTTTAGAGTATTTGATCAATCAATTAATAGTGTAACTGATATTAAAATATCTTATGAATTTTTATTGCCTTTTAATTCGATTAAGAATGGAATTGTTCTAGCAACGAC
Organism: Bacilli bacterium; assembly: GCA_041669265.1. Classification (GTDB taxonomy): domain Bacteria; phylum Bacillota_I; class Bacilli_A; order RFN20; family CAG-826; genus Onthovivens. The sequence continues at coordinate 40,160 of JBAYBM010000001.1, forward strand.
ATTAGTTGTTTATAAACCTATTAGAATTTTAATTGAAAATGCTGAAAAATAAAAAAAAGCAACTTCATACGAAGTTGCTTTATTTTTTGTATTCTTAATTACTTAGAAATAGCACCAGCTGGGCAATTTCCAATTGCTTCATCAGCTGAACCATCATCGATATCACCTTTTACGACGGCTTTGCCATCGGCGTTGAAATCAAATGTCTCTGGATATGTGCCTACACATAAACCACAACCAATGCATGTATCTGCATCAACTTTAACTTTTATTGCCATAAAAAACATCCTCCAATAAAAATAATCATATCATTATATACCGAAAAATCAAGATTTAAGATATGTATAAATTTAGTTATTTTTATGTTTTAACAATTCTATTTTATCTTATTAAATGTTATTATATTTAACATGAGTTACGATGAAAACAAAAAAACAAGAGAACAGAAATATGAATCTGTAAGAAAAGACATTAAATCTTCTTCTAATGAAGATGCAAAAGCATCCAAAAAAGATGATTCTAAAAAAAATTACACAACTACAACTACTATTATGCTAAATAATAATAGCGGTGTAACTACTGAATCAATCGATAGAAAAGATGAAGAGACAAACTATAAAGCAAAAAACGCTCCTATTTTTGATAGGTACAAAAGAAGAAAGATTTTGTTTAATGTTCTTTATGTTGTGCTTGTTTTAGCTGTATTAGCTGGTGTAATTTGGTTTATTGTTTACATGATTAACAAATAAAGAAAGCATTATTATGGAAATTAAAAATAGAAATATTGCAATTGATGGACCTAGTGCTAGTGGAAAATCAACTGTTGCTAAAATTATAGCGAGAAGATTAGGTTCGATTTATGTTGATACTGGTGCTATGTATAGAGCATATACTTTAGCTACTTTAAATAAACATATTGATCCAAAAAACGAAGAAGAATCCAATAAATTAATAGGGAAAATTAAGATTAGTTTTGATCAAAAAAACAATATTACTTTAGATGGTGAGAATGTTGCAAAAAGAATAAGAGATAATGATGTAGCAGACAATGTTTCGTATATTGCTTCATATAAACAAATTCGTTTGTTTTTAGTAGATTTACAGAGAGAAATTGCTAAGGGAACAAATGTTGTAATGGATGGAAGAGATATTGGAACCTATGTTTTGCCTGATGCTTTTTTGAAAATTTATCAAATTGCTGATGTTAAAACACGAGGAGAAAGACGTTATAATGAGAATCTTATTAAAGGCATTAAATGTACTTATGAAGAATGCTTAGAAAATCTTCAAAAAAGAGATTATATTGATTCGCATAGAGCATTTGCTCCATTAAAAAAAGCTGATGACGCTATAACTCTTGATACAACAAATATGGAAATTGATGAAGTTGTTGATAAAATAATTTCTCTTTATAGAGAAAAGGATGAACAAGAATGAGTTTAGGATTAGTTGCGATTGTTGGTTCGCCTTCTGTTGGAAAATCAACAATATTTAACCGTATAATCGGTGAAAAAAAGTCTATCATTGAAACACAAAGAGGCGTTACTAGAGATAGAATATATGCAAAATCTAGTTGGTTAACTAGAGAATTTTCGCTTGTAGATACTGGTGGAATTGAACTTGAAAACAGACCTTTTCAAGAACAAATTAGGATGCAAGCAGAAATGGCTATTGATGAAGCTGATGTTATTTTATTTGTTGTTGATGGGAAAGTTGGAATGAATGATGATGATAAACTTGTCGCAAGTATTTTACATAGATCTAAAAAACCAGTTATTTTAGCAGTTAATAAAATTGATGACGAGCATTTAATTAATAATATTTATGAATTCTATAAATTAGGTGTTGGTGATCCTATTGCTGTTAGTGGAGTTCATGGTATTGGTATTGGTGATATTCTTGATAAAATTATTAAATTATTACCAGAGGAACATGATTCTATTGTAGAAGAAAACATCAAATTCTCTATCATTGGCCGTCCAAATGTTGGAAAATCAAGTCTTTGTAATGCTATGTTACAACAAGATAGAGTTATTGTTTCTCCAATTGAAGGAACAACTCGTGATGCTATTGATACTAAATTTACTAGAAATGGTAAAGAATATGTAGTTATCGATACAGCAGGTTTAAAAAAACGTGGAAAAATTTATGAATCTATTGATAAATATGCTGCTTTAAGAGCTTTAAGAGCAATAGATAAAAGCGATATTTGTATTCTTGTTATTGATGCTCAAGCAGGTATTATTGAACAAGATAAACACGTTGTTGGATATGCGATTGATTCTAAAAAAGCTATTATTTTAGTTGTTAATAAATGGGATTTAGTCAATAAAAATGTAGTAACAACTAATTCATTTATTGAAGATATTAAAAAACAATTTAAATTTCTTGATTATGCTCCTGTTGTATTTTGCAGTGCATTAAAAAAGACAAATATTTCTGAAATTTTTAAAACTATTGATGTTGTTTATGAATCTTATAATTTTGAAATTAAAACGTCAGTATTAAATGAGATTATTCAAGATGCACAAATGTTTAATGAAACACCAAATTTTAATGGTGGAAGATGTAAGATTTATTATGCTGAACAAGTGGGTACTAAACCATTAAGTATTGCTTTATTTTGTAACGATCCTAAGTTTATGCATTTTTCATATTTAAGATTTATTGAAAATAGAATTAGAGAATCTTTTGATTTAAAAGGTTCTCCTATAAATTTGATATTAAGAAAAAGAAGGTAATTAGAACTTACCTTCTTTTGAATAAAATGGAATTATAATTGCTTCTTTTGGATAATTAGCATTTATTTCTTTATATTTTTGTTTTGTAATTTTCTTTTTTATTCCTTTAAATCCATTATTTGCGTATTCTTTTAGACAAAACTCAATAAATTCCTTATTCATTGGATGCATTAAATAATAGCCTTCTCTTTCAAGAAAATAGTTTAAAGGCATATCTTTTTTATAAGATTTTTTATTATATGTTTCACTTGCTGCAATAACATCACAAACATATTCCACACTATATTTGTATGGTATTTTTGGTAAAACTATGTCACCTTTCCATGTATCTATCCAATATTCAAAATGATGTTTATTATGTCTTGTATGGTGAATAGCCACACTTGAATACATATCATGATGTTTTCTTTCTTCATATATAGGGGAACTATTACCTTGATAATATTTTGCGCTAGTTACAAATTCTTTCCTAGAATACTTACTTAAATCATGAACTAATCCACGCCATATAAAACCACATTTTGTACAATTAATAAATACTTTAAAACGATGTTGATTAACTAAATGAAAATGCTTAAAAATATGACTCATAAAATTATTATAGTCCAATTATAAAGATATAATCTATAGTTTTTCAATAATATAAAAATAATGTAAATAAACCTTGTTGATTAATTTTTTATGCTATAATGTTTATGTATGAAAAAGGAAACAAATGAATTAATAAAGAAGTTCGTTTCAGATAGAGATTGGGGTCAATTTCACTCTCCAGCTAATTTAGCAAAATCTATATCTATTGAGGCAAATGAATTATTAGAGTGTTTTCAATGGGATGAGCAAAATTATGTTCTTAATGACGTTAAAGAAGAACTTGCCGATGTTATTATTTATTGCCAAGATCTTTGCAATAAATTAAATGTTGATCCTGATGAAATTGTAATTTCCAAAATGAAAAAGAATGCTGCTAAATATCCAGTTGAAAAAGCAAAAGGGAGCAGTAAAAAGTATAATAAACTTTAAAGAGGAACAAACATGATTTCACAATTTGCAATTTATGCTCGTAAATTAAGAAAAGATAGGGGTGAAACTCTAAAAGTAATGGCTGCAAAAATGCATGTTACTAGTGCTTTTTTATGCGCCATAGAATGTGGTAGAAAACAAGTTCCTTTATCTTGGGTAGAAGAATTTCCAAAAGCTTATAATTTAAATAAGGAAGAGACGACTTTATTCTTAAATACTGTTGATATTACTAATAAGAATACAAAAATTGATTTAACAAAATTAAATAAAGATAGCAAAGAGGTTAGTTTATTATTTGCTAGAAATATTAAGGATTGTGATCCTGAAACTTTAGAAAAGCTTAAAAAGATATTAAAAGAACAAGAAGATAATAAAAAGTAATATGTATAAAAAAGTTTCTGCTTTTTCAAGGTCGGCTTTAAAAAAACTTTCTTTTACGATTCGAAAACATTTTGGTTGTGAAAAAAGTTGTTTTTTTCCTATTGTTGATGTTTTAGATAAAGTCCGAGATAGTGGTGAAGAATATGATAATTTTGATTATGAAATTTTAGAAGATAACGATTCGTTATTAGTTAATAAATATGCGGTTTATGATGCAAAAAATAATAAAATTTATATTTCAAACTCAACATATGAAAATGCATGTGAAGATGATGGGCCATCAAGATTTACTTTAGTTCATGAATTTGCTCACTTTCTTTTAATTAATGTTCGCTGTTCTGCTCCAAAAGATTGCAAAAAAAAGCCAAACGTTTGTGAGGATCCTGAATGGCAAGCTGATACTTTAGCAGCTTTTTTACTTGTTCCTCCAGATTTAACTGAAAATTTTTCTGTAAAGAAAATTATTGATGATTGTAAAGTTTCAGAATACTGCGCAACCTTAAACTGCATAAAAAGAAACGAAGAATAATTTAAAATAATTATTAATAATTTTCTTGATATTTTTGATAATATTTTATATATTAATGTTGTAGGAGGAATTTTATGGCAATTATATGGTTAAATAAAAAGCATAAAGAAGGTATTGCAACTCTTTGTTCAAAATCTATTACATTAAATAAAGCTATGATTTCAGATTTTGATGGCATTGATAGAGTAATGGTTGGGTTTGATGAGCAAAAGAAAAATCTACTTATAAAACCATTAAGTGGAAATGAACTTGCAAGAGGAGATATTGATGAAGATTCAATCTATAAAATCAGTATTAATTCAACATATGTTCGTTTGACATCTAAACCTATTATTGAAGAAATTAATAAGATATTTGATATAGGTTTAATTAATAAGAGTATTAAAAAATTTAAAACTTCTTATGATGAAAGAGACAAGATAGTCATCATAGATTTAAAGGAGGAGGTAGAATAAGTATGTCAATGAATGAAATATTATTATTTGTTTGGGCAGGTTTGTTTGTTTTATCTTTAATAATTGAGTTTGTAACAACAGAACTTGTATCTATTTGGTTTTGTGGCGGCTCTTTCGTATCAATTGTATTATGTGGAATTGGTATGGCAGCAAATATTGAGCCAATGTGGTGGATTTCAATTATTGTATTTGTAATAGTCAGTGCGTTATTATTAATAGCATGTAGACCAATTGCAAAAAAATATTTACTTAAAAACGAAGTTAAATCAAATGTTGATGAGTTGGTTGGGAAAAAAGCTCGTGTTATTAAAAATATTACAGAATTAGAGCGAGGAGAAATTAAGATTCATGATGTTATTTGGACAGCAGAGAGTTCTGACCCAAAAGTGAATATTAGTAGAGATGATATTGTTATTATTTTAGCAATTGAAGGAAATAAAGCGATTGTTAAAAAATATGATATAAAATAAGGAGAAATTATGAAATTAGGTTTAATTATGGCTGATACTTTATCAGCTGGAGCAATTGTTGGAATTGTCTTAGGATGTATTGCTTTATTGGTTCTTATTATTTTGATTAGTTGTATAAGAATTGTTCACCAAACTAATAAATATGTTGTTGAAAGATTAGGTGCTTATCATGCAACTTGGGGAGTAGGAATTCATATGTTGTTCCCATTTATTGATAAGGTAACCCAAGTTGTTTCAATGAAGGAACAAGTGAAAGATTTTGATCCACAACCTGTTATTACTAAAGATAATGTTACAATGCAAATTGATACTGTCGTTTTCTTTCAAATAACTGATCCAAAACTATATTGTTATGGCGTCGAAAATCCAATTAGTGCAATTGAAAATTTAAGTGCAACGACATTACGTAATATCATTGGAGAACTTGATCTTGATGATACTTTAACAAGTAGAGATTTAATAAATACTAAAATGAGAAGCATCCTTGATGAAGCAACAGATCCATGGGGAATTAAAGTTAATAGAGTTGAAGTTAAAAATATTCTTCCACCAAAAGATATTCGAGATGCAATGGAAAGACAAATGCGTGCTGAACGTGAAAAACGTGAAAAGATATTACTTGCAGAAGGTGAAAAACAATCTGCTATTCTAGTTGCAGAAGGTAATAAAGAAAGTGCAATATTAAAAGCTGAAGCAGAAAAGCAAACCAAGATTAAAAATGCTGAAGGTGAAGCCGAATCAATTAAAAAAGTTAAAGAGGCTGAAGCTGAAGGTATTATAATGATTCGTGATGCTGAGGCAAAAGGTTTAGAAGCTTTAAAGAATGCTAATGTTGATAATAAAGTATTAACATTAAAATCTTATGAAGCTTTAGCAAAAGTTGCTGATGGGCAATCTACAAAACTTATTGTTCCAAGTGATTTAGCCAATGTAACAACTTTAGCTGCTACTATTTCTGAAGTCGTTAAAGCTGATAAGAAAAATTCTAAATAAACATAAAAGAGCCCAATATTTTATAGATAACTATATCATTTATGGGCTCTTTTTATTATTTTAATAATTTAAACTTGTAGTTTTAGTTATATTTAACTAATATTTTATTTATGTCACTAATTAGTTTTTCAAATGTTACAAAGTATTATTCAAATGATTTAATATTAGATCATGTTAGTTTTAATATTAATCAAAACGAAAAAGTAGCACTTGTTGGAAATAATGGGGCAGGGAAAACAACCATTTTAAAGATGATATTAGGAAGTGAATCTGCTTCTCTTGTTACAAAAGAAGATAAACCAGGCGAAATTTCCATTCTAAATGGTGTAACTATAGGTTATCTTGATCAAAATGCTATTACTAATGTTGGCAATACAGTTTATCAAGAATTACTTTTAGTATTTGAAAAAACTCTTAAAATTGAAAAAGACTTGGAAAGCATTTCTAATAAGATTGCAGCTACTCCAAATGATGAGAAACTACTTGATAAATATACGCATATCCTTAATGAATATGAAAAAGAGAGAGGATATACATATAAAAATGAAATTAACGAGTATCTTTCAAGATTCAACTTTGATAATAGTTTTTATGATAGAAAAATTTCTAGTTTAAGTGGTGGAGAAAGAATGAAAATCGCCTTTATTAAAATTCTTTTATTTAAATATAATGTTTTGTTGTTAGATGAACCTACTAATCACCTTGATGTTTCAACAATTGAATGGTTAGAGAATTTCTTAAAAGATTATGATGGAACAATTCTATTTATTTCGCATGATAGATATTTCTTAAATACTTTGGCTGATAAAGTATTAGAGCTCGAAAACCATAAAATTACTTCTTATAATTGTTCATACGATAATTTTTTAGTTTTAAAACAACAAAATTATGAAAATTTAATCAAACAAGCAGCAAAAGAAGATGCTTTAATTGAAAAATATAAAAGGTTTATAGAATTTTATATGCCAAAACCAAGGTTTGTTGGAAGAGCTAAGGATCGTGTTCACAAACTTGCTAAACTGGAAGCAAATAAAACAGTTATTCCAGAAAAAGAAAATAAAAAGATTAATTTTAAAATCGAAGGATCTAACTTATCTAGTAAGCAATTGGTTAGTTTTGAGAATTGTGTAATTGGTTATGATAGGCCTTTGTGTCCTCCATTTTCATTTATTTTTTATGGTCAAGATAAATTGGCAATTATTGGTGATAATGGTATTGGGAAGACCACATTAATAAAGTCAATCATTAAAGATATTCCTTTATTTAGTGGCGAAATTAAATATTTAAGAAAATTAAAAATAGGATATATAAAACAAAATGATTATGTTTTTAATAAGAATGAAACTGCTCTTTCTTATTTAAGAGAAAAATATCCTGCCTTACTAGATAAAGAACTTAGGACTGCCTTAGGTAGATTTCAATTTAAAGGTGAAGATGTTTTTAAAGATACTTCTTTAATGTCAAATGGAGAAAAAATGCGTTTAACTCTATGTGCTTTTTCTATGTCGGATTATGATATTTTATTACTTGATGAACCTACTAACCATCTTGATTTAATTACAAAAGAATGCTTAATTTCTTCTTTAAAAAGCTACAAAGGTGCAATTATTTTTGTCTCTCATGATCGTTATTTTATAAACGAATTAGCTACTCATACTTTATTTCTATCAAAAGAAAAGTCAATTTTTAATGAAGGTAATTATGATGATTTTAAACTATATAATGAAAAGACTGAATCAATTGAAAAAGAGAAAAAAGTAGATGTTGTTGTTCCAATAGAAAACAAAAAAGATGAAAAAGAAGTAGTAAAAGTACCATATATTGAAAAATTATCCAACAACGCAATTCAAAAATTGAACGAAGAAGTTGCTGCTATTGAAAAAGAAATGACCGAAATTGATAACAAGTTAAATGACCCAAATACCAAGTATACTGAATACAAATCTTTAGATGAAACACGAGGTGCTTTAGAAGATAGATATTTAGAGATAATTGATATTTTAGATAAACAAAGTAAAATATAGGTATGAGTATCTCTAAAACTAATGTAAAAAAATATTTAAAAATTATTACTGAAACAAAGAAAAAAGTTTTTACTTGTGATGATTTATCAAAAATTTCTGGTATTAAAGTTGAAGTTCTAAGAAATGAATTTCTAGATTTTTATCCATTAATTGGATTAGAAATTAATTATGATTTGCATTCTTTAGTCCCTGCTTTAGAAACCTATCTAACTAAATTAGAAAAAGTGCCTGTTAAGAAAAGAGTTGTTGTACGTAATAAGACTCTTAAAAAATATAAAACATTTGTTGATTATATATATAAAAAAATGACCTTTAGTGGTGGCATGCTTGATAGTGGTTATGTTCTCTCTATTGAAGATGTAAAGATTCTTAAAAAATTATTAAATAACGAGGAAAAGAAGTTAAATAAGAAAAAATAACGAGAATTCGTTATTTTTTGATAATAATTTACGGATATTTTTTAAAATGGTTTATAATAAATATTCGGAGATTAATTATGGAAAAATATACAAAAATAAGTGAAGAATTTATTAGTGAAATAAATTCTAAAGTTAGTATTTATCGTCATGAAAAAACAGGTGCAAGAATTTGCACAATAGAAAATGATGATAACAACAAGGTTTTTAATATTGTTTTTAAAACACCAGCAGTAAATTCTACCGGTCAAACTCATATAATTGAACATAGTGTTTTATGTGGAAGCAAAAAATATCCAATAAAAGATCCTTTTCTTGAGTTATCAAAAGGGTCATTAAATACTTTTTTAAATGCAATAACCTTTCCAGATAAAACAATGTATCCAGTTGCAAGCCAAAACGATAAAGATTTTAAGAATTTAATGGATGTTTATCTTAATGCAGTTTATTTTCCAAATATTTATAAATATAAAGAAATCTTTTTACAAGAAGGATGGCATTATGAAATTTTTGATAAAAAAGATCCAATTAAAATTAATGGTGTTGTCTATAGTGAAATGAAGGGTGCTTATAGTAGTAGCGATGAAGTTCTTCAGGAAACAATGATGAATGAGCTATTTAAAGGAACAACTTATCAATATGAAAGTGGCGGACACCCTGATATTATTCCTACTTTAAAATATGAAGATTTTCTTGATTTTCATCACAAGTATTATAGTCCATCAAACTCATATATTTTCTTATATGGAAAAATGGATATGAATGAGAGATTAGAATATTTAGATAAAGAATATTTGTCAAAATTTGAAAAAATTGATATTCATCCAATAATTGAATTATCAAAAGATTTTACTAAACCAATTGAAAAAACTATTGAATATCCTGTCAATAAAGGCACCAATTTAAAAAATAAAACAAATTTTGGCTACGCAATTCGTTTAAATGATGCTCTGAATGTGAAAGAAAACATGGCTTTTAATATTTTAGATAAAGTATTAATTAATTCAACAAGCGGAATATTGAAAAATAAATTATTAGCTGCTGGAATTGGCGATGATGTTTCTGGTGGTTTATTTGATGGAATTAGAGAAAATTCTTTTATGGTTGTTGCTAAAAATACAACAATTGAGAAGAAAGAAGAGTTCATAAAAATTATTAACGATACAATTGCTGAATTAACTAATGGAAAACTAAATCACGAAATTATTTTAGCCCTTATAAATAATATAGAATTTGCTGTTAGAGAAAATATGATTGATAGAACTCCTCTTGGTTTAAGGATATCAATGACTTCTTTAAATAGTTGGATTTATGATGATAATAAACCATTAATTGGTTTTAATAAATTGGCAATTTGTAAAGAACTTAAAGAAGATTTAAATAAAGGGTATTTTGAGAAATTATTAGATAAATATTTCACTAATAATAAAAACTTTGTGCTTATTATTCAGGAACCAAGTTTAACCATTCAAGAAGAGAATGATAAAGCTTTAGTAAAAAAACTTGAAGACTTTAAAGCATTATTAACAGATAAAGAAATTACCGATTTAATTTTGATGAATAAAAATCTTAGGGAATACCAATCCAAGCAGGATTCGCAGGAAAATTTAAATAAAATTCCTCATTTAAGTGAGAGTGATTTAGTTGATTTACCTGAAGATTATAAATGTGAATTAAAGAAATTGGATTTTAATTTTTATCATTCCGATTATTTTACAAATGATATTTCTTATATAACTTACAATTTTGATGCTAAAGATTTCCCAATAAAATATGCTAGTGAATTTGCTTTGTTTGCTGTTTGTATTGGAGCTTGTTTACCAACAAAACATATGAATGAAGAGAAACTTGACCAATATACTAATTTTTATTTAGGGGCATTTAAAGGCTTTTGCGATTTAAGAAACGTTATAAAGAAAGAAGATTATGTATTTAATGTTGGTTTTTCTTTCTCAACATTAAATGAAAATATTGAATATGGAAATAATCTTGTAATGGAAATCATTTCATCAATTGATTTTAATAATGAAAACAAATTAAAAGAAATATTAGGGAATGAAAAGAGCAGTCTTGAACAAAGCTGTTCATTTGCTGGACATAGAGTTGGAATTTTAAGAGCAGGAATTTATAAATCGAAATATAGATATCTAAACGATTTAGTTAGCGGGATAGGTTATTTAGACTTCCTAAATGATATGCTAAATAATTTTGAAGTTAAAAAAGCTGGTTTAATCAAAGATTTAGAATTTATTAGGAATAATTTATTTACAAGAAAAAAGTTTTCTTGTTTAGTTGTGACTGATAAAAAAGATTATGCAATTGTTAAAAAAGCTGCTTACGAAATTTATGATTTCTTAAGAGAAGGAAAAACTACTCTTGTTCCTTCAACAATTTTGTTGCCAAAAGACAATGTTAAAGAAGCAATTATTTGTCCATCAAATGTTAATTATGTTTGTAGATTTGCGAATAATCAAAAAGATGGAGTTGAGTTTTCAGGATCATTAGCAGTTTTAAGCAAAATACTTGATATAGATTATTATTGGCAAAATTTACGTGTCAAAGGTGGAGCATATGGTGGAGGCAGTTTAACAAGTTTTGATTGTTTCTGTTTATATTCATATCGTGATCCACATCTTGTTGAAACAGATAAAGTCTATTTAGAAACACCTAAATTTATAAAAACAATTAACTATAGTGATACAGATTTTTTAAAGTTTAAAATTGGTTCAATTAATGATAGACAAAGCGTCATTCACGTCTCAGAAAAAGGACTTAATGGATATTTTAGATTAACTAGTGGCATTAAATATGAAGATATAGTGCGTATTGATAGCGAAATTAAACATTGTACTCAAGATGAAGTTAGAGCGTTAGAAAGCGATATTAAAAAGATTATTTCAGATTCATCTTTATGTGTTTTAGGTACTGAAAAAGATATTAATGAGAACAAGGATTATTTCACTACTATTCGTAAGTTAGAAAATTAATAATTTTAGATTAAATACAGAAACTTTTTCCGATTTACTTTTTGTAAGCACAAAAAGTTCATATTTTTAATGTTGTTTATTATACTTTTCATTGAATTATGAAATTAAAATTATATAATAATTTTGTATCGGAAAAAGGAGAAAAATAATTATGGCTGATATTAAAAAGACAATGCTTAGTGTTGATGGTAATACAGCTGCTGCTTTAGGAAGCTATTGCTTTACTGAAGTTGCTGCAATTTATCCTATTACTCCATCTTCACCTATGGCTGATCACGTTGATGTTTATGCTTCACAAGGAAAACAAAATTTCTTTGGAAGTACTGTAAAAGTTTGCGAAATGCAATCTGAGGGCGGCGCAAGTGGTGCTTTACATGGTGCTATTCAAGCTGGAACCTATGGAACAACTTATACTGCTTCACAAGGTTTACTCTTAATGATTCCTAATGTTTATAAATGGGTTGGTGAAGAATTACCAGCCGTTATGGAAGTAAGTGCTCGTTCACTTGCTACTAGATCACTTTGTATTTTTGGTGATCACCAAGATATTTATGCAATTAGACAAACTGGTATCGCAATGATTTGTTCACACAGTGTTCAAGAAGTTGCAGATTTAACTCCAATCGCCCACTTAATTGCAATTGATGCTTCTTATCCTGTTTGCCATTTCTTTGATGGTTTTAGAACTTCACATGAAATTCAAAATGTTGAATTTGTTGATGATGAAGAATATAAGAAATTAATGCCATGGGATAAGGTTGAAGCTTTCCGTAAGAAAGCCTTAAATCCACATTCTAATCCTGTTACCCGTGGTGGTGCTGAAAACGATGATATTTATTTCACTGGTTTAGAGGCACAAAATAAACATGAAGCAAAGGTTCTTGATATTGCTAAAAAGTATTTCAAAGAAGCTACAAGATTAACTGGAAGAGAATATGCTCCATTTGTTTATGTCGGCGCTAAAGATGCAACAAAAGTTATTATTGCAATGGGTAGTGTAACTGAAACTGCAATTGAAGTTGTTACTGATTTAAATAAAAAAGGTGAGAAGGTTGGTTTAATTAAAGTTATTCTTTATAGACCATTCTCTGCAAAAGATTTATTAAAAGCAATTCCAGAAACATGCAAAACAATTGCTGTTATGGATCGTACAAAAGAAAAAGGTGCTATTGGTGAACCTTTATATGAAGATGTTGTTACAGCTTTAACAGTTGAAGGCAAAAAAGATGTTAAAGTCATTGGTGGACGTTATGGCTTAGGAAGTCATGATACTCAACCAAAACATATCAAAGCATTATTTGATTGGATGGACAGCAAAGATGCTCACCACAATTTCACACTTGGAATTGATGATGATGTCACACATTTAAGTGTCCCAATTAAAGATGAAAAATATGAAATTAAACATAGCTATACTTCATGCTTATTCTATGGTTTAGGCAGTGATGGTACAGTTGGTGCTAATAAATCATCAATTAAAATTATTGGTGATGCAACTCATCAATATGCTCAAGCTTATTTTGCATATGATAGCCGTAAGAGTGGTGGTGTTACTAGATCTCACTTAAGATTTGGTAAAGAACCAATCCATTCAACATATTATATTCAACATGCTGACTTTATCAGTGTTTCACTTGATACATATATGTTCAGATTTGATATCTTAAAAGATATTAAAGAAGGCGGAACTTTCTTACTCAATACTGATATGAGTGATGAACAAATAGAAAAATTATTACCAAATAGAGTTAAATATCAATTAGCTACAAAGAATGTTAAATTCTACGTTATTGATGCTAATAAGATTGCTCTTGAAATTGGTATGGGACGTCACACAAATACTATTTTGCAAAGTGCTTTCTTCTATTTAAATTCACAAATTATGCCATATGCTGATGCAAACGTTTGGATGAAGAAATTAGCTCAAAAGACTTATGCTAAAAAAGGTGATGAAGTTGTTAAATTAAACTTCAAAGCTATTGATAGCGGAACTGAAGGTTTAAGAGAAGTCAAAGTTAATCCAGCTTGGAGCAAACTCGATTATAAGAGAGTTAGAGAGACAAGTGGAGATGAATACTTTGATGAATTTGTTTTACCAATCAATCAACTTGATGGTTATGATTTACCAGTTTCAGCATTCAATAAATATGATCTTGAAGATGGTTCAATGAGACCAAATGTTACTTTCAAAGAAGATCGTTCAATTGCTGATCGTGTTCCAGAATGGAATAAAGATTATTGTATTCAATGTAATCAATGTGCATTTGTTTGCCCACACTCAACAATTAGACCATTCTTATTAAATGAAGAAGAAATTAAGAACGGACCAGAAGGCTTAAGCTCAATGGTTAAAGATGCTGTTGGACCACAAGTTAAAGGATATAAATATATTATTCAAATTTCACCAAAGAACTGTGTTGGTTGCGGACTTTGTGCCAGTGAATGTATGGCAAATCAAACTGCTACTAAACTTGGTAATGACCACTTTGCAATTAAGATGGTTGAAGCTAAGAGTCAATTTGGTAAAGAAAAATATGCTGAATATTTATATAAGCATGTAGAATATAAGTCCAATTTATTCCCAACTAATAGTGTTAAGGGTGTTGGATTCATGATGCCATATCAAGAAATTAGTGGTGCATGTCAAGGTTGTGGAGAAACTCCATACTATAGATTATTATCCCAATTATTTGGTAAAGATTTATTAATTGCAAATGCCACTGGTTGTTCATCCATTTATAATGGTTCAACTCCAATGACTCCATTTGTTACTGATAAGAATGGACAAGGTCCAGCATGGGCTAACTCCTTATTCGAAGATAACGCTGAATATGGTTATGGTATGAGACTTGCCACAAACTATAAATTACAACAAATCAGTGAAATTTTAACTGCTGCTGAAGGTAGAGATACAGTTTCAGAAGAATTAAAAGGAACTATTAAGAATTATCTTGAACATATTAAAGATAAAGAAGAAGTTCGTAAGATTATCCCTGAATTAATTAAAGAAGTCGAAGCTAGTAAAGATACTGGTGTAAAAGAAGTATTAAAGTTCAAGAATGATTTACTTGATAAATCGGTTTGGATTATTGGTGGTGATGGATTCGCATATGATATTGGATATGGCGGATTAGATCATGTCATTGCTAGTGAAGATGATATCAACGTATTAGTCCTTGATAATGAACAATATGCAAATACAGGTGGTCAAGCTAGTAAATCAACTCAAACAGGTTGTATTGCTCAATTTGCTGCTAGTGGTAAAAAGACAAAGAAGAAGAACTTAGCTCTTATTGCTATGGCTTATGGTGATGTTTATGTTGCACAAGTTGCTTTAGGTTCAAACCCATTAAAAGCAATTGCTGCATTTAAAGAAGCTGAAAGTTATAATGGACCAAGTTTAATTATTTGTTACGCTCCATGTATTAACCAAGGTATTAAAGGTGGACTTGTAAACAGTATTAAAGAAGAGAAGAAAGCAGTTGATTGTGGTTTCTTCACTACTTGGAGATATGACCCACGTTTAGTTGCTGAAGGCAAACCAGGTTTAACTCTTGATTGTAAGGAACCAGATTTCACTAAGTTTAGAGAATTCTTACTTACTGAAAATAGATTCTCACAACTTCCAAAAGTTAATCCAACTGAATACGAAGAATTATTTACAAAATCTGAAGCTGCTGCCAAAGAAAGATGGGCCGCAATTAAGAAGTTTGGTTTATAGTTTTTAATTAATTAATAAAAATAACTACCTACGCAAAGTAGGTAGTTTTTTTATGAAAACCCTATTGAAAACCCTATGGATTATATATATAGTAGTATTTAATACTAGATGAGGGAATTGTATTTATGAGTTTAAAAAAGATTGTTATTCCAAATTATAAATTGAGTCAAGAACTTTGGAATTCTATAAGTCATGGGATAGGAGCAATATTTGGAATTGTTGCTACTGTTTTAATGCTACTAAAAATTTGCGTTTGGGGATACGAAGGAATCAATACTACAGAAAAAGTATTTAGAATTGTTGCCTGTTCGATATATGGTTTTTCAATGATTTTATGTTTTACTGTTAGTTGTATCTATCATGGATTAGCCAAAAATAGTGGTAAAAAAGTTTTCCGTGTTATTGATCATGACACCGTATTCCTATTAATTGCTGGAACTTATACCGCATATACTTTAATTACTTTAAGAAACGAAACTTTATGGGGAGTTATTCCTTATTCAGGATGGATTATGTTTGGAATTGTAATGGTTTGTGTAATAATTGGAATTACTTTTAATAGTATTGACATGAATAAATTTAAAAAATTAAGTATGGTTCTTTATATTGTTGTTGGATGGGTAATAGTTTGTGGTGCATATGAATTATATTTTTTGCTTACTCCTGCTGGATTTTGGTTTTTATTTGGAGGTGGAATTGCATACACAATCGGTGCAATTTTATATGCTATTGGCAGTAAAAAATCAAAATGGTGGCACACAGTTTTTCACTTTTTTATTTTAATTGGTACGGTGCTTCAATTCATAAGTATTTATGTTTATGCATTAAATTAAAAATATAAGTCTAATTAATAGTAATTAATTAGATTTTTTTATATAATATTAAGCATGTTAATAAATGAGATAAAAGTTAAAGGTGCTAAAGAAAACAACCTTCAAAATGTTGATGTTAATATTCCAAAAGACAAGTTAGTTGTATTTACTGGAGTTAGCGGGAGTGGAAAATCTACCCTTGCTTTTGATACTATTTTTGCTGAAGGTCAAAGAAGATATGTTGAGTCTTTATCAAGTTATGCTCGTCAATTTCTTGGTAATTTTGAAAAACCTGATGTTGAATCTATTGAGGGATTATCTCCTGCTATAGCTATTGATCAAAAATCTGTTTCTCATAATCCTCGTTCTACTGTAGGAACAGTGACAGAAATTTATGATTATTTTAGGTTGTTATTTGCACGAATTGGTGTTCCATATTGCCCAAATCATCACGAACCAATTATTGCTTTTTCATTACAAAAAATAACTGACATAATTTTTGCTAATGAAATGAATAGCAAAATTATTATTATGTCACCAATTGTTCGTGAAGAAAAAGGAACACACAAAGATACATTAAAGAAAATAAAAGAAAATGGTTTTACTCGTGTGAAGATTGATGGTCGTAATTATATGATTGATCAAGTTCCTGATTTAGAAAAAACAAAAAGACATGATATAGATATCGTTATAGATAGAATTGTTTTAAAAGAAGATTCAAAAGTTAGAATTTTTGAATCATGTGAACTAGCTAGTGAATGGAGTAATGGCTTTGTTTTAGCCGATATTAATGATAAAGAACAATTATTTAGCGAACATTTTGCTTGCCCAAAATGTGGGTTTTCGGTTCCTAAACTTGAACCTAGATTATTTTCTTTTAATTCCCCATTAGGATGTTGTCCTAGTTGCAATGGATTAGGCATTTCTCGCGAAGTTGATTTAGATTTATTAGTTCCTGATAAAACAAAATCTATTAACAAAGGAGCTATTGTTTATTATAAAAATACTGTAAATACCCAAAATCTTGATTGGCAAGATTTTGATTATTTATTAAATTATTATCACATTCCAAAAGATGTACCATTTAAAAATTTAACTGATGATCAAGTCGATATTATTATGAAAGGTAGTCGTGAAGTAATTAAATATACTCTTACAAGTAGTAGTGGAAATGTTAATCATCGTTTCCAATATATTGAAGGATTAAAAACTAAAATTGAACGTTTATATCGCGATACTTCAAGTCAATGGAATCGTGAATATTATGAGAGATTTTTAAAAGATAAAGTATGCACAACTTGTCATGGTGCAAGATTAAATGAACAGGTTTTATCAGTAAGAATTGATGGATTAAATATTTATGAGGTAACATGTTTGCCTTTAGACAAACTATATAAATTCATGGTTGAATTGCCAAATAAATTATCTGATTACCAAAAAAATGTCGCTATGCTTGTAATTAACGAAATTGTTAATCGTGTTAAGTTTTTGCTTGATGTTGGTCTAGAATATTTAAATTTAGCAAGAATGGCAATGACATTAAGCGGTGGAGAATCTCAAAGAATAAGATTAGCTACACAGATTGGATCAAAATTAAGTGGTATTTTATATGTTTTAGATGAACCATCAATTGGTTTACACCAAAAAGATACTGAAAAACTTATCGCTGCTTTACGTGAAATGAGAGATTTAGGAAATACTTTGATTGTTGTAGAACATGATGAAGAGACTATAAGAAGTGCTGATTATATAGTTGACATTGGACCCGGCGCAGGAGAACATGGTGGCAAAATTGTTGCAACTGGTTCTCTAGAAGATATTGAAAAGTGCAAAGATTCTATTACTGGAAAATATTTATCTGGAGAAAAGTCTATTCCAGTTCCTTTAACAAGAAAAAAAGGTAATGGGAAATATATAGAAATTGATGGTTGTACAACCAATAATTTAAAAAATATCGATGTAAAATTTCCTTTAGGTACATTTATTTGTGTTACTGGAGTAAGTGGAAGTGGAAAGTCTTCTTTAATTGATGAAACCTTATATAAAGGAATTCAAAAAGAATTAGAAGGAAAAGATATTGAAACTGGAAGTTATAAAAAGTTATTAGGATTAAAAAATATTGATAAAGTAATTAATATTTCACAAGAACCAATTGGTAGAACTCCAAGAAGTAATCCTGCTACATATGTAAAAGCTTTTGATGATATTAGGGATATTTTTGCTAGTACAATAGAGGCAAAATCTAGAGGTTTTGATAAATCTAGATTTAGTTTTAATATTCCTGGAGGACGTTGTGAAAAGTGTCAAGGTGCAGGAGTTAATAGAATTCCAATGAACTTTTTACCAGATGTTTATGTTAAATGCGATGAGTGTGATGGAAAAAGATATAATGAAGAAACTTTATTATGTACTTATCGTGGCAAATCTATATTTGATGTTTTAGAAATGACTATAGAAGATGCATGTGAGTTCTTTAAAAACTTTAAAAAATTACATAGAAAATTAAAAACTTTACTTGATGTAGGTTTAGGTTATATGAAAGTTGGCCAACCAGCCACCACTATAAGTGGAGGAGAAGCACAACGAGTTAAGCTTGCTTATTATTTAGAAAAGCAACCAACAGGAAAAACATTATATATTCTTGATGAACCTACAACTGGATTACATGTAGATGATGTTAAACGATTATTAGAAGTTTTAGGAAGAATTGTTGATGGTGGCGATACAATTATTTGTATTGAACATAATCTAGATGTAATTAAAATTGCTGACTATGTTATTGATATCGGGCCAGATGGTGGAGATAAAGGTGGGAATATTGTTGCGACAGGAACGCCTGAAGAAGTTAGTAATAATAAAAATAGTTATACAGGAGAATATCTTAAAAAGATTTTAGAAAAAGATATTTTAAGAAAGGAAAAATTAAAGAATGAATTATAGAGTATTTGAAATTATTGGGATTATAACCTTATTATTGGGTATTGGCTTATTTTGTCATTTGGCTTATTTCTTTTATAAAAAACCAGATTCTACATTAGATGATATTAAGAAAAAGAAATATTTTTATTTTGGTGGATTATTATCTTATTTAGTTGGCTGGATATTATTGGTTGTTCAATTTTATCTTAATCCTGAAAATATTGAATATATAAGTAATGATTTAAGTACGAGTGTTGATGGGCTACATTACTTTATGCTTTATTTTGGCGTAATTATTTTTGCAATTTTTAGTTATTTATTTGCTGGACTCTTTTTTAGTTTTTATTTTTTAAAAAAGGCTTTAGGAGATAAAACAAGGAAAGTAGGAATTTTTACTTTTGTAACATTAGGAATTTCTATTATTACTTTATTTATATTCTTTGAAGGTGGCGCTCCATTTTTACGTTACCCATTAGCAAATAGAATTTATTTTGGCTCTTATGGAATTAGATTAGTTACAGCATATATTGGAAAAAGTTGGTCCCCTATTCCTAGTGATGGCTGGGGATTTACTATTACTTTTTATGCTTTATTTATTTTAAGTGGAGCATTAAGTGTTCTTTGGATTTGTGATCATCAATTATATAAAAAATATGGTCAACATGGTTTAATTTCTACTTGTTTCCTTATTGCTTTCCCTTGTGGAATTATTGGTGCAAGAGCATGGTATGTTGTTGGAAATTGGGAAAGAGAATTTGCTAATGATGATTGGACACAAATTTTCATGATTAGTGATGGTGGATTAACTATTATTGGTGGTGCTGTTTTTGGAATTATTGCTGGAGTTTTATATATGGTTTTAATTAAATATAAAGCACATCGAGATCCATATACAAAAATGAATTATTTAGAAATGATTGATTTTATTGTACCTACTATTTTATTAGCACAAGCTGTAGGAAGATGGGGAAATTTCATGAATAATGAAGTTCATGGCAATGCTGTTGATATTTCAAGTTGGGAGTGGTTGCCTCTTTGGATAAAGAATAATATGCGTTATTCTAGTGCTCATAAAGGTTCTGTTTTAGATTCCTCTCAAATCTACTTACCTCTATTCTTAATTGAATCCATGCTCAATTTGCTGGGATATTTTGTAATTGAGTTCGGTGCAAGAGTTGGTTTAAAACGTTTAGTTAGATATGATGAAAATAATAAATTAAAAGGTTATTCATATCTTCCATATTTTGTGAGTTGTGATGGTCAAGGGTGTGGTCTTTATTTAATTTGGTATGGAACCGTTCGTTATTTCTTAGAACCATTAAGAGATACTAATTTCAATATGGGTGTTGATAATAATTGGAGCGAAATAAATTCTTTGATTATGATTGGAGAAGGTGTCTTGCTTATGGGATTAATTTGTGGTTGGAATGTCTTTGCTAAAAAGAAACATATTTCTTACGATATATCAAATAAAATTAATAATAAGGATAAAAAAGAAAATGCTTAAAGTTATTAGTTTTGATGTTGATGGAACATTAGTAAATACCGATGAAACCGTTATTAATACATGGCTTGAGCTTTATAAAGTTTATAAACCAAAAGATTTTAAACCTGACATAGAAAAGGCACGCACTTTTAGTGGGCCACCTTTAAATGAAAGTTTAACTAAAGAATTTCCAGAATATGATTATGATTTTATTTTGGAGCAATATAAAGAAAGAACAGTTAAATATTATGATAATGATATTAAGTTTTTTCCTAATGTTGAGGAAACATTAATAAAGCTTAAAAAAGATGGATATAAACTTGCTATCCTAACTAGTAAAAATCGTTATATGACTTTATATACTTTAAAATTAGCAAATCTTGATGCTAGTTTATTTGATTATATTGTAGCTGGAGATGAAGTTAGTAAGAATAAACCAGATCCAGAAGGTCTAAAGAAAATTATGGCACACTTTTATATTTCAAATAATGAATTATTAAATATTGGTGATACTGAATATGATTTAGGTGCTGGAGAAAATGCGCATGTGGATACTATTTTAATGACGATGTGTAAAAGAAAATATAAGAGCATAATTCATCCATATAAATTTGTAAATAGTTATAATGAATTATACGAGGTGATTAAAAATTATGATAATAAATAAAGATATTCTTATTGTTGGGGCAGGTCCTGCTGGAATTACTGCCGCTTTATATCTTGCTAGAAGCAAATATAGTTTTGCTCTTGTAGAGAAATCTACACCTGGTGGCAAATTAAATATAACGACAAAAATTGATAATTATCCTGCTGTTAGTAGTGTTGATGGTAGCGAATTAACTGCGAAAATGATTGATCAACTTGCAAATATGAAAGTTGATATTGTGCCAGATAATATTAAAGCAATTAAAAAAGATAATAATGATTTTATTGCCTATGGAGAAAGCGATGAATACCATGTTCGTGAAGTTATTTTAGGTACTGGCGTTGCTAATAAAAAGGCTAATATCCCAAACGAAGATAAATTTTTAGGTAAAGGAATTAGTTATTGCGCTGTTTGTGATGGGTTTTTTAATAGAAATAAAGATGTTATGGTTTTTGCCAAGGATAGAAAAGGTTATCTTGAAGCATTATATTTATCAAATATAGTAAAGCATTTATATTTAGTAAGTGATTTAGATAAAGATGATGATGAAGGCAATTTAACTTCTTTAAAAGCCTTAAATAATGTTGAATTCTTATCTCCATATAAAATATTGTCTTTCGAGGGGAAAGAGTTTTTAGAGGATGTTATAATTGAAAATTTAAATGATAATTCTAAAAAAACTATATCAATTAACGCATGCTTTCCGTTTCTAGGAGATATTCCATCTAATTCTTTAGCTCAATCTTTAGGTATTGTTTTAGAAAATGGTTTTATTAAAGTAGATAATATGATGAAAACAAATGTTGATGGAGTGTATGCTGTTGGAGATGTTGTTGTAAAACCTTTAAGACAAATTGTTACAGCTTGTAATGATGGGGCAATTGCAGCAACTGCAATTATTAGAAAACTTAATTCTCTTAAATAAATACACTAATAAGTGTATAGTAAATATATGGAAAATGTAGTCAGTTTTACTCGTCAAGTTAAAGATGAACTTTGCCTTCTACCATATAACGAAGAAAGAGATCGTTCATTATTAAGTGCCTTTATTAGAGCTAGTGGGTACGTTGTTTTATCTAATAAGCAAGAAAAAGTAGTTTTAAAAACTGAAAATTCAAATATTGCAAAATATATTTATAATTTAATTAAAAAGATGTATCCAGATGTTGTGATTTCTTTTTCTTATAGAAAAATGATGAATTTAAATAAGAATACACAATATATAATTAATCTTTCTGACAATGTTCAAGATCTATTGAAAGGTCTTGAAATTGATTTCTTAGAAACAAAAATTCCTTTTGTTTTAAGCAATTCAAATGAGAAAATAATTGGTTATTTAACAGGAATATTTCTCTCATCAGGAAGCGTTAATAGCCCTCAAAGTAGTAATTATCATCTTGAAATGTATACAAACGACGAATCATTTAGTTTGGCAATCTTAAAGGTTATTAAAAAAGTAAAAATAAATGATTTTAGTTTTAGGATGACTAAAAGAAGAAACAATTATGTTTTGTATTTAAAAAAATCTGATAAAATTGCTGATTTTCTTGGATTTTTAGATGCAAATAATGCATGTTTAAATTTTGAAAACATTAGAATTGATAGAGATTTTGCTAATGTTGGAAATCGCTTAATAAATATGGATACATCTAATTATAAAAAAACAATTGATAAGTCAGCAAAGCAAATAGAAGATATTAATGTAATAGATAAAAGTTTGGGTATTAAAAATATAGTTAATGATAAAATAAGAGAACTTTGTTTTTTGCGTTTAGAAAATAAAGAAGCCACTTATCAAAATTTAGCCGATTTATTAGGTGAAAAAACAAAAAAGACTGTTTCGAAGTCTAATATTAATCATTTATTTATAAAAATCCATACAATGGCGGAGGATTTTAGATATGGCAAAAGAAGATTATAGTGTAAATAAGCAACTTGGATTAAGAATCTATTACTTAAGAAAAGAAATTAATATCTCGCAAGAAGAGTTATCTTTTAGAGCTGATATTAATAAGAATTATTTAAGTGATTTAGAACGTGGAGTAAGAAATCCAACATTAAAAGTTTTAAATAAAATTGCCAATGGTTTAAAAGTTACTTTATCTTTTTTATTCCAAGGGATTGATGAAGAGGTAATAAATAAATATGGAATCAATTAAGAGTTTATTTGTGATTGGACCTGGTCCATCTTCTTCACACACTATTGGTCCTTTTAATGCTGCTTTAGATTTTAAAAAAGGCTTAGATGAAAAATATAAGATAAAAGTTATTTTATATGGTTCACTAGCTTTAACTGGTAAAGGCCATTTAACTGATAAAATAATTAAAAAAGTATTTGAAGGATATGACATTAATATTGATTTTAATTTTACGAATTTAGAATTAAAACATCCAAATACCCTATCATTTACGGCATATCTTAATGATAGTATTGTTAAAGAAAAAACATATTATTCTGTCGGTGGAGGAGAAATTGTAACATCTCTTAATTATAAACAAGATAAAGGTGTATATGATTTTAAGAATTTTAACGATATAAAAAAGTATCTTCAAGAGAACAATAAATCTTTAGTAGATATTGTTAATGATAATGAAGATAAAGATATTAATGAATATTTAACTAAAGTCTTACATACAATGTTTAATGTTATTGAACGAAATCTTTCTTTAGAAGGTTTTCTACCAGGTCAACTAAATACAAAAAGAGTAGCAAGCAAAATATATGAAAATGCTTTAAAAATTAAAGATATTGAAGAGCAAAGAATAATGCTTTTAACAGCATTTGCATATGCAACTGCGGAAGGCAATGCGTCTGGTGATATTGTAGTTACTGCGCCAACATGTGGAAGTGCAGGAATTCTTCCTTCAATTCTTTATTATGAATCTTTATATAATAAGATAAGTGAAGAAAAACTTATCAATGCTTTAAAAATAGCAGGAATAATTGGTGACATTTGTAAACAAAATGCATCAATTAGTGGTGCAGTTTTAGGTTGCCAAGCTGAAGTTGGAGTTGCAACTGCTATGACAGCAGGAGCTTTAAGTTTTATTCATGATTTAAGCATATATCAGATTGAATATTCTAGTGAAGTTGCTTTAGAACACTTTCTTGGATTAACATGTGATCCTGTTGATGGATATGTTCAAATACCATGTATTGAAAGAAACGGAATTGGATCTTTAAGAGCTTATGTGTCTTATTTATATGCAAAGAATATTGCTCCGTATCGTAAGAATAGAGTTAGTTTTGATGATGTAGTAGAAGCTATGCAAATAACTGGTGAATCATTATCAAAAGATTATAAAGAAACTGCAATTGGTGGTTTAGCAAAAATAATAAAATAATTATTTATTGTTTTCTTTTGTTAGCATTAATAGTAATGAGTTTATACAACAAATTATTGTTACTCCAACATCAGCAAAAATAGCAAGCCATATAGCATATGGTCCTAATAATTCAAAAATTGTTAGAAGAAGAATTGCTATTTTTACAACAATAGCAAATATAATATTTGTATTTACTACAATCTTGTTTTTCTTTGCAAGTTTTTTAATAAATGCAATATGCCTTAAATCATCATCCATAATAACAATATCACTGGCTTCGATGGCTGAATCTGAACCTAATTGTCCCATTGATATTCCAATATCGCTGGTAATTAAACTTGGTGCATCATTAACTCCGTCTCCAACGAAAATAGTAAGTGCCTTATTCTTATATTCTTCAATTATTTTAGTTTTGTCTATTGGTAAGAGATTAGCAAAAATATTATCAATTCCAGCTTCTTTTGCTATTAATTGAGCGGTTTGCTCATTATCACCTGTAAGCATATTAAATGATTTTATTCCATTTTTTCTCATTAAAGAAATTGACGAAACTGTATTTTCTTTAATGATGTCTCTAACTATTAAACTACCTAAAAATTGTTCATCATATCCTACATAGACAATAGTGCCAACTTCAAGAGAAGGTATAACTTTGATATTATTTTCTAATAAATAACCTTCATTTCCAACATATAGTGCTTTGTTATTATATTTACAATACGTTCCTTTTCCTTTGATTTCTTTAAAATCTTTTATATATTGTTTTTCTTCATTAATATCAATTTGTTTTACAATTGTTTTAGCTATTGGGTGGTTTGAATAAGATTCTCCAATTGCAGCATATTTTAGTAATTCTTCAGAAGAAATTTTTCCTTCTGGACAAGTTTTATTAATTTCAAATTTTCCTTTAGTAATAGTGCCTGTTTTGTCCATAAAAATCGTATCTGCTTTATTTATTAAATCTAAGTAATTGCTTCCTTTTATTAATACTTTATTTTTACTTGCAATTCCTATACTTGAAAAATAAGCCATAGGAACACTAATAACTAATGCACATGGGCAAGATATAACTAATAATGTAGCTCCTTCAAAAATCCATTTTCCCCAATTGTAATCACCTGTCGATAAACCAAAAACTAATGGTGGAACAACAGAAATTATAACAACTAAAATAATAACTATTGGTGTATAAATTTTTGAAAATTTGCTTATAAATTTTTCAGATTTTGTTTTTTTATTTGTGGCGTTTTCTACTAAATCTAATATTTTTGCTACAGTTGAATTATAAAATTCTTTTGTTGATTTTATTACTATTGGAGAATCTAAGTTAACAAAACCAGACATAATTTCTTGATTTTCTTCTAAATCTTTTGGCAAAGATTCGCCAGTTATAGATGATGTATCAAAAGAACTTGAGCCTTTAATTATGATTCCATCTAAAGGTACTCTTTCTCCAGGCTTTACAATAAATAAATCATTTATTGCCATATCTTCAGGTTTAACTTTTGTTTCTATTCCATCATTATATTTAATTACGAAATCAGGTCTTAAATTCATAATTGATTTAATTGAATCTCTAGATTTATTTAAAGCATAATCTTCAAAGAACTCTCCTAATTGAAAGAAAAGTGTAACAGCTAGTCCTTCAACATATTGCCCAATTGCAAATGCAGCAATCGAGGATAATAAAGTAAGTGTTACTTCACTAAAAAAAGATTTGTTTTTGATTGCTTTAAATGATTTTATAAATAAATCATAACTAATTAATAAATAGGCCGATAAAGTAATTGGTAAAATTACATACAAATCAAGTTTGTCAATTTTTAATGTATATTCAAAAACAATTGATATAATTAATGCTATTAAAGCAAGGATAAAACGTATAAAGAAACTTTTTTTCATAAATTTTACCTAATTCTTTTATAAGTTATGCCTTCCTCAAAATTGGAGCATAAATTTAAAACAGTTTCGATGATTTCTTCATTACAATCTAATATTAATTTTGAAGTCATATAATTAACACATACATCATTTACACCTTTAATTTTACTTATTTTATGTTCAAGATTTTGAGCGCATACAGCACAATCTAGTCCTTTTAATATATATGTATATTCCATAACTATTTCTCCATAATGTGATCTTTTGCTAATTTGACAATTTCTGAAACATGTTCATCATCAAGTGAAAAATACACATTTTTCCCATCTTTTCTAAATTTAACAATACGTGTATCTTTTAGCATTTTTAGTTGGTGAGAAATTGCAGATTTACTCATATTTAATATGGCACATAAATCTGTGACACATTTTTCTTGTCCATCAAGAGCTAAAATTATTCTTATTCTTGTGGAGTCTCCAAATATTTTTAGAAATAATGCCATTTGGTTTATATCTAATTCTTTTTTCATAAATTTCTCACTTTCTATTAGTATTATAGTTGAACAACTATTCAACTGTCAATAAGTTCTTACCTTTCTAGAAATTTTGTATATAATATTATTTATGAAAACGATTATTATTTATAAATCAAATACTGGTTTTACAAAGCAATACGCTGAACTTTTAGTACCTAGAATTGAAGCAGAAGGGATGTATCCAATTAAAAACATTTCTAAAAAACTCCTTAAAGATAAAAAGAATATTGTGTTTATGGGGCCACTTAGAAATAATGTTATTTTAGGTTTGAAGAAGTTTTTAAAATACTATAAGAGAGATTTAAAAGATAAAAATATTTTTATCTTTGCAAACGGCATACAACCTTATAGTGATGAAAAAAAAGAAAATGTAATTATGAGCAACAATCTTGACGAGTATCATGTTAGATTATATTTTGTTAAAGGAGGAATGAGCATCAAAAAGATGGGATTCTTCCAAAGAAAGATGCTAACTTTAGGAATAAAGAATGCCATGAAAGAAAATCCTCAAGCTGGATTTATACTTAATCAAGATGTAAATATGGTAGAGGGTAAAGAATTAGACCAAATGGTTAATGTTTATTATAAAGTTAATCGTGGGTAGGTTATGGAAATTATTTTTTCAGTAAAAGGGATGTATTGTTCGGCTTGTAAAGGAACAGTTGAAAAGGCTGTTAATTCTTTATCTGGAATAAAAAAAGTAGAAGCTAATACAATAACAAATTCGTTAGAAGTTGTTTTTGATGAAAAATTAACAAAAATAGAAGACATTATAAATGTTGCAGGTAAGGAAGGATATGTACTTACTGTAATGGGTGATGAAGATGATTTAATTAAGAAAAATGATAATAGTAACATTCTATTAAAGATATTTATTAGTGTAATTATTATGATTCCTTTAATGTATTTTGGTATGAGTGGTATGTATCAAAATGCTTTGCCAACTTTATTTTTAGAAAAGCCATATATTATGTTTTATATTGAATGTGCACTCTCTTTAGTAATTATTTTCATATTCTTTGTTAATTATAAAAGAGGATTTTTGGCTCTTATTCATTTGCATCCAAATATGGACTCACTTGTATTTTTAGGAAGTTTTTTCTCCTTTGCTTATTCCTTATATTTATCTATTAAATATACAATCAATGTTCCTACATCTTTAGATGGAATAAATATTTATTTTGATAGTGCCGCAATGATTCTTATTTTTATTAATATTGGTAAGTATATTGAAGGTATTAGTAAAAATAAAGCGAAATCATCTCTTAACGAATTATTAAAATTAAGACCAAAGATTGCTCACGTTTATCGCAACAAGGAGCTATTTGATATTGAGACAAAATATTTACAAAAGGGCGATAAAATTTTAGTTAAAAGTGGTGAGAATATACCTATGGATGGCCTAGTAGTTAAAGGTGAAACAACTGTTGATGAATCTTTCATTAGTGGAGAATCAATGCCAATTCTTAAAAAAGAAGATGACTATGTTTATGGTGGATCTATAGTAAACGAAGGGGTTATTGAGGTAGTTATTAATAAGAATAAGAATGAGAGTTTATTATCGAAAATAATTAAACTTGTAAGCGAAGCAAGTAATTCAAAAACAAAACTTACTCATTTAGTAGATAAAATAAGTGGTATTTTTTGTCCAGTTGTTATTTGTATTGCTGTTATTACTTTTCTTTGTTGGTTATTAATTCATCCTGAATTAGGTGTCGACAAAGCATTTAATTTTGGAGCATCTGTTTTAGTAATTTCTTGCCCTTGCGCTCTTGGTTTAGCAACTCCAATTTCTTTACTTGTTGGGAGTAGTGTTTTCTCAAAAAATGGTGTTTTAGTAAATAATAGTGAAGCAATAGAAAAAACTAGTAAAATAAATTGTTTAGTTCTCGACAAAACAAATACAATTACAAAAGGTTCTTTTAAAGTAATTAAATATAAGGATTTTAATGAAAAGAGCGGGGATTTGAATAGAATTTTGAGTTTGGAATTGTCATCTAATCATCCTTTGGCAATTGGCATTAGTAGATTTCTAGTAGGCAAAAAAACTATGGAAAGACCAGAAATCGTAAAAAACATTCCTGGATTTGGAATAAAAGGATCCTTTAAAGGAGACGATTATTTTGTTGGAAACATAAAATTTTATGAAAATAATTGTCATTATAAAGACCAAGTAATTGAAGATTTAAACAAAATTAATTCATCAAAAGGATATCAAACCATAATTGCTTTTACAGTTGATAGGATAATTGGAGTTTTCGTATTGGAAGACGAATTAAAAGAGGGATCAAAAGAGTTTATAAAATATGCCAAAAAGCATTTTAAAAAAGTTGTTTTGTTAACAGGCGATAATCAAACTGTTGCTTCTAATGTTGCCGAAGATTTAAATATTACTGATGTTTATGCAGAAATTAATCCTATCAAAAAAAACGAAATAATAGGTGAATTAAAAAAGCAAGGTCATAATGTAATGATGATTGGTGATGGGACCAATGATGCAGCAGCGTTATCTAATAGCGATATTGGTGTTGCAATGGGTAATGGGACTGATGTAGCTTTTTCAAGCAGTGACTTTATTGTTATGAATTCTGAACTAGCAAATATTGAAAAAATTGTTAATATTTCGAGAAGAATTAATCATAATATAACATTTAATTTGTTTTGGGCTTTTTTCTACAACATAGTAGCAATCCCAATTGCAGCAGGAGCCTTTTATTATTTAAATTTTACAATTAATCCAATGATTAGTTCATTAATGATGTCGTTATCCTCAATATGTGTTTGTTTAAATGCATTAACGCTTTATATTAAAAAGGAGTAAAAAGATGAAGATTCTTGTAACTGGTGGCTGTGGTTTTATTGGGTGTAACTTTGTAAAACTTATTATGGGTAAATACAAAGATTATAATATTGTTGTTGTTGATTGTTTAACATATGCAGGAAGTTTAAAAAATATTGAAATATTTCAAAAGAATTCTCATTTCAAATTTATAAAAGCAAATATTTGTGATAAACATACAATGGATAACATTTTTAATAACGAAAAATTTGATTATGTTGTTAATTTTGCTGCAGAAACTAGTGTTGATAAATCCTTTTTAAATCCTAATTTATTTTTTGAAAGTAATGTTTTAGGAACCTTAAATCTATTGGATTTATCAAGAAAATATAATATAAAAAGATTTCACCAAATTAGTACAGATGAAGTATATGGCGATTTAAAAAAAGAAAAGAAAATTTCGTTTAAAGAAAAAGATAGTTTAAATCCAACAAATCCTTATAGTTATTCAAAAGCTTGTGCTGATAATTATGTTTTAATGTATTCAAAAATATATGATTTAGATTGTACAATTTCGCGTTGTAGCAATAATTATGGGCCACATCAGTTTGTTGAAAAACTTGTTCCTTTAGTTATTTCTAGAGCTAAAAACAATTATAAGATCCCTCTTTATGGAAAAGGAAAAAATGAAAGAGATTGGATTTTTGTTTATGACCATTGTACAGCTATTGAAAAGATTTTATTTAATGGTAAAAAGGGTAATATTTATAATATTTCAAGTGGTGTTATTAAGACTAATATTGATGTTGTAACAAATATTCTTAAAATAATGAAAAAACCTAATACACTTATTTCTAGTGTTAAAGGTAGATTAGTAAATGATAGTAAATATGCTTTAAATACGCATAAAATACGTCATGACTTAGGTTGGAAACCTATGGTTGATTATAAAACAGGAATTAAAGAAACAATTGATTTTTATTTATCTAAATAAATAAAGAGTTTATAATGGACTAAATGAAAACCGAAACTGGAATAAAAGTGCTTGTCAATAACAAGAAAGCCTCGTTTAATTACTTTTTAAGTGATTTTCTCGAATGTGGAATAGCTTTGCAAGGAACAGAAATTAAATCTATTAAGAATAATGGATGTTCTCTTAATGATTCTTATGTGCTAATTAAGAATAATGAAGCATTTATCCTCAATATGAACATTGCTCCTTATGATAAGGGCAGTGTTTTTAACCACGACCCATTAAGAACGCGTAAATTATTGCTACATAAAAAGGAAATTAAAAAATTAAGTAGTAAGATAACATTAAGTGGGTACACTGTTGTTCCAACTAAAGTTTATTTAAAGAAGGGTTATTGTAAAATTGAAATTGCTCTTGCTAAAGGCAAAAAACTTTATGATAAACGAGAAGTGATTAAGAAAAGAGATGTCGAAAGAGATATCGCTAAAAGTATAAGGAGGAGTTAGGTATGAGAAAAATGACTATTTTGTATAAGATTAGTTTTAGTGCATTATTTATTGCCTTGACGATGATTTTATCTAGGTTTTTAAGTATACCATTTTATTTGTTTGGGCTTCCTTTTTTGAAGGTTAGTTTAGCTCCAAGTATTGTTATGTTTTCAAGTTTTTATCTTGGTCCACTTTGGGGTTTATTAGTTGGATCTTTTGCTGATATATTAGGCGCTTTACTAGCTCCACAAGGTGGAGAATTTAATCCATTATTTACTATTGCTGCTGGCTTAACTGGATTAATGCCATGGTTAGTATATAAATGTTTAGATAAAAAACTTGATAAACATTTTCCATATGTATTAAGTGGTGTTCTTCTTGCTTTTGATATTTTTATCACAATTTATCTTTGTTTAAATGATAGATTTTATACTAGTGCAAAAAAATACTATGAAATTGCCCAATGGATGAAAATTACAATTCCTATTGTATGTTTTGCAATTTCAATTCTATTTGTTGTTGGAATCATATTTATTAAGAAAAAGTTTAGTAATAGGAAAATTAATGGTTATTACAATATTTATTCAATAGCTGCATCAATTTATATTACATATTTCTTTTTCAAAATTCCTGTTAGTAGCTTAGTTAAATGGATTGTTCTTGATTATCCGTTCTTCTTAATTCTAGCAAGTCAATTATTATTAGGATTTATTACTTGTTTTGTGCATACATTTATTGATACACTTGCTCTAGACATATCCTTAAGATTTTCAATTAAGGGTTCTCTTATTAAAAATGAGGTTTTATTAGATGAAGGAAATAAAGGAAAACAACCAATCGTCAAAAAAGAATGAGGATATAAAAGGTAAAATTGAATATCCTAAAAAAGGTTTAATAATTACTATAGTTATTTTTGTTTTATTAATAATTGTTTTTGTTGTTGTTATGGTATTAACAAATTCATCTTCTGGAAGTTCTTCAGGAGATAATTGCGATGGTGGAACTTGTAAATTGATACGCTATTTGAGTAGTTTTTCTGGAATTTTATAAATTCTTAAAGCATTTAAATACATTAATTTATCATAATCACATTGATCTAATTTGATAGCATTATCAAAATATTTTTTGTATAAAGGATTATCTAATGTTTTTATTCCATCAATTGGGTTATCAGTGCCAAACATTATTTTATCCATTAAATCGTTATCTCTTAATTCTTTAATAACATCCATATCAACCCAAGCAGTATCTCCAAAAATATTGTTATTTTGTTTTAATACTCTTAGAGCTTCTTTGTGCTTTGAATAAAGCTCTAAATGGGCAGCAATAAAATTCAAATTAGGCCATTCTTTTGCTACTATTTCAAGATTTTTTATACTTGAATATTTATCAACTGCGGTATGAACCAAAATTGGTAAAGCATATTTTTCTGCAAGTTTATAATATGGGAAAAGTTTTTCATCAATTACCTTAATTCTTGATGTAAATGGATGAATTCCAATGCCATAAATATCATTTCTATGACTATTAATAAAGTTTTCAACTTCTAAAATATTACTTTCTGTATTTGGCCTAATCCATAAAATCATACCGAACTTTTTATTTTTACATGTAAATTCATAAGCTTTATTGAACCCAATAAGTTGACTGATTAAACGTATTCTTTTATTGTTTTCATCTTGAAATTCTGTTCCATCAAAAGAAACTAAAGTAAAAGAAATATTATGAGCTTTAGTAGAGTCAAGAAGCGTTTGTTGACAATCATTTAAGTTTGGCCAATAACCAATATGTGCATGAGCATCGATTATGTAACTTGATTTCATATAATTTATACTAGCACAAACGCATTAATTTTTATAACTGTTTGTTTTAATTATACTAATAATTTAGTATAATTCTTGATATGGAATATAACTACGTTGACGAAACTAAAAAGGAAGAAACTTCCAATCCTGATGAAAAAAATAATAAGAAAAAAAAGATCTTATTATATTTTTTATTTTGCATTCCTATTTTAGTAGGTTTTTTATTATATACAACCTATTGTTCTTTAACTCCAAAATATGTAAGAGTACAAGACAATTCCTTGGTTTCTACTGATGAAGATAGTGTTTATTATGCTAACGGAGATTCAAGTAAAATTGTAAATTATGCGATTGAAAAAAGTGAAGATTCCTATCCAATTTTAGAAAAGAATTTAGAAAAAAATAGTAATACTTTTTTTATGAATATAGACTTAACTTTATTAAAAGAAAAAAATAATTCTTTTTCTGATTTGATGTTTTATACTTATATATCTTTTAATTTTGAAACGACTTTAGACAGTATTTATAATTACCCACAAATTAGCGCTCGTTTTGAGGATGGCACGGTAATAAAAGATGCTTATATTCAAACTGAATCTACATTAAAACTTAAAGAAATAAAGTGTGGAACTCATACATCTTTAAATATGTTTTATGTAAGTATGCCTTCAAATAGTAAAAGTGAAGTTTATTCGGCTAATGATTATTCACTAACTTTAAATAACACGAAAATTTATACATATGGTATTCAATAAGGAGAATTAATATATGAAAGTAGAAGAAAGATTCTTAAAGTACATCGCAATTGATACGATGAGTTCGGAAACAAGCAATACTTTTCCAACAACTAAAACACAACTTGAGTTTGGTGACGTTTTAGTTAAAGATTTAAAAGATATTGGTGTTAGTGATGCAAAAAAAGATAAAGATGGCTATGTTTATGGTCATGTAAATATTGGCAAAGAAAAAACAATTGGTTTAATTGCTCACATGGATACAGCACCTGCTTTAGTTGGCGGTATTAAAAAGCCACAAATTGTTAAAAATTATGATGGCAAAATTATTAAACTTAACGACAAATATGTTTTAGATCCAAAAAAGTTTTTATCATTAAATGAAGTAGTTGGTGATGATTTAATTGTTACTGATGGAGAACATTTATTAGGCGGAGACGATAAAGCTGGAGTAGCAATTATTTTTGCTTTTGCTGAATATTTAATTAACCATAAAGAAGAATTTAACTTTAATTTAGCAATATGTTTTACACCTGATGAAGAAGTTGGATTGGGTGCTTCTCGTTTTAGTGTTAAAGAAATGAAAGCAGATGTTGGCTTCACTCTTGATGGTGAAAGTTGCTACCGTGCAAGTTATGAAAACTTCAATGCTGCTAGTTGCGTTGTTGAAATAACTGGAGTAGGTGTTCATCCAGGAAGTGCTAAAGATATTATGGTTAATGCAGCTTTATTAGGAGTAGAATACGCTTCTAAACTTCCAAAAGATATGATTCCAGGAAAAACAGCTGGTTATGATGGCTTTATTCATCTTTGTTATT
The DNA here is from genome assembly GCA_041669265.1 of Bacilli bacterium. Taxonomy (GTDB): domain Bacteria; phylum Bacillota_I; class Bacilli_A; order RFN20; family CAG-826; genus Onthovivens. The sequence continues at coordinate 75,100 of JBAYBM010000001.1, forward strand.
TTAATGGGGATGTTGAAAACGCAAAACTTGAATATATTTTAAGAGATCACGATGTTGATTTACTTGAAAAGAAAAAAGAAATGATGCAAAAAGCTGCTGATGAAATTAAAAAAGAATATCCATCTTCAACAATTAAAGTAACAATCAAAGATAGCTACAAAAATATGAGATATTATTTCTTAAAAGATCCAACCGCAATTAATATTATTAATAAAGCTTATTTAGCTAGTAATATGAAACTTAGCTATGAACCTATTAGAGGTGGAACTGATGGGGCTACTATAACTTATATGGGTTTACCATGTCCAAATCTTGGGACTGGTGATTTTAATCCACATGGTCGTTTTGAATTTGTTTCAATTAATATGATGTATAAAATGATTGAAATGTTAAAAAATATGTTTAAAGAATAAGGAGAATGTATGAATCAAATTACTTGGGATGAGTATTTCATGTGTATTGCTTTAATTACAGCAAAAAGAAGCAAAGATCCATCAAGTCAAGTCGGTGCTTGTATTGTTGATGATGAACATAAAGTAGTCTCTATTGGTTATAATGGTATGCCAAGAAATTTAAGAGATGAAGATTTATCTTGGAATAAAAACGAGGGGTTAGATAATAAATATTTATATGTTTGTCATGCTGAATTTAATGCAATATTAAATGTTAGAAGTGGCAATTCTTTAAAGGGTTGTACTGTTTATGTTACATTATTTCCATGTAACGAATGCACAAAAGCAATTATACAAGTTGGAATCAAAAAAATTGTATATTTAAGTGATAAATATAAGGATCAAATATCTACTCAAGCAAGTAAAAAAATGCTCGATTTAGCTGGAATTAAATATGAGCATTATGATGGAAGATATACAAGTATTGAATTAAAGTAATTGCTATGGCACCAATTTTAGAAGTTAAACATTTATATTTCGGTTATGAGAAAAATAAAGATGTCCTCAAGGACATCAATTTTTCAATTGAAAAAGGTACATATGTTTCTTTAATTGGCCATAATGGAAGTGGAAAATCAACTTTAGCAAAACTGATTTGCTACCTACAAGAACCAAGAAGTGGTGAAATCTATTTGAATGGTGTTAAAGAAGAAGAGAAAATTTGCTCAACAATAAGGAGAACTATTGGTATAGTATTTCAAAATCCCGATAATCAATTTATTGGTGCAACAGTTGAAGATGATATTGCATTTGGGCTCGAAAATAGAGCTATTGAACGAAACAAAATGCAAAAGTTAGTGAAAGAATATTCTAAAAAAGTTGGTATGAAAAAGTTTTTGGATAAAGAACCAAGTCAAATTAGTGGAGGTCAAAAACAAAGAGTTGCTATTGCTGGGATTTTAGCTTTGGGTTTAAAACTAATAGTATTTGACGAAGCTACATCAATGCTTGATCCAGAGGGTGTTGAAGAAATTAGAAAGTTAATTTTTGAGATGAAAAAAGAAGATCCTGAACTAACTTTTATTTCTATTACCCACGATATTCAAGAAGCTTATCAAAGTGATAGGGTTATTATTTTAAATAAGGGCGAAATTTTTAAAGATGGTGAGCCATTAGATGTTTTTAAGAACGAAGAAGAAATTGAAAGCATTGGTTTAGATATTCCATTTGCTTTAAAAGTTAAAAATAGATTAATTAAAGAAGGCGTTAAAGTACCATCAAATGTAAAATCTATTGATGATTTAGCGGAGTTTGTATGTCACAAATAGAAATAAAAAATGTTTCATACATTTATAACTTAAAAGACAAGAATCGTGTTAAAGCATTAGATAACGTTTCTTTTAATATTGAAAAAGGCGAATTTTTAGCAATTGTTGGTAAAACTGGTAGTGGCAAATCTACTTTAGTTCAAACATTTAATGGACTTGTTTTTCCAACAACTGGCGAAATTAAAATTGATGATTTTATAGTTTGCTCGGATAAAAAGAAAAGATCAAAAAAATTATTTTTATTAAGAAAAAAAGTTGGAATTGTTTTTCAATTTCCTGAATATCAATTATTTGAAGATAATGTTTTAAAGGATGTTATGTTTGGCCCAAAAAACTTTGGAGCAACTGAAGAAGATGCAAGAGAACTTGCAAAAAAAGCACTAAATGATGTAGGTATTTCTTCTGATTATTATAGCAAATCCCCTTTTGAATTAAGTGGAGGAGAAAAGAGGAGAATTGCAATCGCTGGAATTCTTGCAAGTAATCCAGAAATTTTAGTATTAGATGAACCAACCGCTGGGTTAGACCCATCTGGAAAAGAAGAAATAATGAACCTTGTTAAAAATCTTCATGGCACTGGGAAAACGATTATTTTGGTTACTCACGATATGGATGTTGTCATGAAATATGCTAATAAGGTTGCTGTATTGAATGATTCAAAAGTTATTAAAATAACAACTCCAGAAAAGCTTTTTAATGAAAAAGATGTTGAAAAATATTCTTTGGAAATTCCAATCTTTTATAAATTTAAGAAATTATTAAAGGAGAAGGGATTTGCTGGAGATTTAGAAAAAATAAATGATTTTAGTGAGCTTATGAGCATTATTTTGAAGGAGGTCAAGAATGGATAAAATTTTTGGAAAATATACACCATTTAACACCCCAATTCATAAATTAGATCCTCGTTTAAAATTATTTGGATTACTTTGCTTAATGGTTTGCTGTTTTTTGGATTATGGAAATTTTGCAAACACATTTGCTGTTTTAGGATGTTTGTTTGTATTTATCTTAATAATTATGATAATGGGGAAAATAAGTTTCTTTTCTTTTTTAAAAAGCTTAAAAGCTTTGTGGATAATGATGATTTTTCTTATTTTGATAAATTGTTTTATACCTTATGATGATTTTACTCATCCTATGATAGTGTTTTCAAACGGTTATACTATTTATTGGGAAAGCCTTCTAAATGCTCTAAGAGTTATGTTTAGAATTTTAATGATGATTGCTTTAACATTTATTTTAACTTCTACCACTCCAGCAATGGATATAACTTCATCATTTGAATGGTATTTGACCCCTCTTAAAATATTCAAATTTCCAACTCAAGTAATTTCTATGACTACTTCATTAGCCTTAAGATTTATTCCTACTTTACTTGAAGAATCACAAAGAATTATGCGAGCTCAAAAAAGTAGAGGTGTTGATTATAATAAAGGATTTATAATTAGTAAAATAAAATCTGTTACTACCCTAATTGTCCCTTTACTAGTTTCTTGCTTTTCTAGAAGTGATGAATTAGCTCTTGCAATGGATGCAAGAGGATATGATCCATACGCTAAAAGAACGAGATATCGTATTTTAAGATTCACTTTATGGGATTTATTTTCAATTATCATGTTATTATTAGTTACTGCATTTTTTATATATTTATGTGTTCTTGAAAATGTTTATGGTGTTAATTTTATTGAATTTTTATTTGAAATAACAGGTACATTTTAATGAAATATAAAATTACTTTTTCCTATGATGGAACAAATTATTATGGTTATGAAATTCAACCTAAAGTAATCTCAATTCAAGAAACACTAGAAAAAGAAATTTCAGTTATTTTAAATGAAAAAATTAGAATTTATTCAAGCGGGAGAACCGATAGAGGTGTGCATGCTTTTGAACAGGTTGCAACTTTTGATACTAACAAAGGTTTTCTAATTTCGAAATTTTTAGTATCAATTAACAAGTTACTTCCTAAAGATATATGTGTTAAAAGTGTTGAGTCAGTAGATGATGATTTTGATGCAAGATTTTCATCTAAATATAAAATTTATCAATATTATATTAATACAGTTTCTTACGATGTTTTTCGAAGAAATTATGAAGTATTTATTCCTAATCTTGATATAGAAAAAATGAAGGAAGTTTCGAATATTTTTGTAGGCAAACATTGTTTTAAAAATTATTGTTCAAAACCAATAGATAAAGAAGATTTTATTAGAGAGATTTCATATATCCATTTTATTGAAAATAGTGGCACTGTAATAATTGAATTTAAAGGTAGTGGTTTTATGACTTATATGGTCAGAAAAATAGTTGGGTCATTAATTGAAGTTGGTAAAGGTAAAATGGATAAAGAAGATTTGTTAAAATATCTAGAAAACAGCAAAAGAGATATTATGCCTTTTACTGCTGAATCTAAGGGTTTATTTTTAAAAAAAGTGGGTTATTAAGTAAAAATATTAAAGAAATTAATTAATTCTAATTAATTAGGAATAGTATTTTGAAAGTCATAGTAGTAAAATTAAAAAGCGTAAGGAGAGTTTTTTATGGGAAGACATTTTGAAGTTAGAGCCGCCTCAATGGCTGCATCTGCAAAACAAAAGAGTGCAGTATACATGCGTGCAAGTAAAGAAATTTACATGGCAGCAAAGAGAGGTACCCCTGACCCAGACAGTAACTTGGCCTTAAGAAGTGCTATTGAAAAATATAGAAAATCTTGTCCAAAGGATGTCATTGAAAGAGCTATTAAGAAAGCCCAAGGTGGCGATCAAACGAACTATATTGAAGGTCGTTATGAAGCTTTTGGTCCAGGTGGAAGTTATTTAATTATTGATACATTAACTGATAATACGAATCGTGCTTTAGTTAATGTTAGAACTGCTATTACTAGAAAAGGCGGTCATTTAGGTAGTGTTATTTTTAATTTTCAACAAGTTGGTTTATTGGATTTTGATTATGATGGAACAGAGGAATCTCTAGAAGAAGCATTAGTTCTTGGAGATGTTGATGTTCATGAAATTTCATTAGAAGATAAGAAAGCTGAAGTTGTTGTTTCACCAAGCGATTTAGATAAAGCAAAAGAAGTATTAACTAGTGCTGGTGTTAAAGATTATGATTATGCTGAAGTTACTATGTTAGCTAATGATAAGATTGATTTATCTAATGATGACAAAGAGAAGTTCCAAAATTTATTAGATGCATTAGATGATCTTGAAGATGTTCAAAACGTATATCATAACGTTAATTTATAATTAAAATAATTAATCCGTGCGTCAAAAGCATGGATTTTTTGACATTAAGAGGTTTATAAAATGGAAAATACTGTAAAATTTGCTGTTATACCATGTGCTGGAAGAGGCACAAGGTTTCTACCAGTTAGTAAAGGTTGTGCTAAAGAAATGCTTAATATTGTTGATAAACCAACACTTGACTATATTGTTAATGAACTAGTCGATTCAGGAATTACTGATATTGTTTTTATTGTTTCTGAAGGTAAAGATGAAATTAAAAAATATTATAGTAGAGACGTTTCATATGAAAACGAACTCATAAAAGCTGGCAAAAAAGAATATGCTGATATGATTATGAAAATTAGTGAAAAAGCAAATTTTCATTATGTTAACCAAAAAGAATTGCTTGGTTTAGGTCATGCTGTTTTACAAGCTAAAGAAGTTATTGGGAAAAATGATTTTGTTGTTTGCTGTGGTGATGATATTGTTACGTATAAAGGTGAAGCTCCAACTAGACAATTAATAAATGCATTTTTAAAAGCTGATCATCATACAATTGTTGGAGGACAAAAAGTTGCTCCAGAGATGATTTGTAAATATGGTAGCATGGATATTAAAAAGGATATTGATGGGAAATTATTTGAGCTTAAAGGCGAAGTGGAAAAGCCAAAAATGGAAGAAGCTCCAAGTTTTTATGCTTCATTAGGTAAATGGGTTTTTAACTATCATATTTTTGATGCTTTGGAAAGCACACCTAAAGGAAAAGGCGGAGAAATCCAACTTACTGATGCTATTAGTTTATTGATGAAAACTGAAAAAGTATATTTTTATGATTTTGTCGGAAAAAGGTATGATTGTGGTGATAAATTAGGTTTTGTTGAAGCCGTTATTGACATTGCTCTAAATAGAGAAGATATTGGTGAACAAGTCAAAGAACATATAAAAAGTCTTAAGTTATAAATTATGATTAATTATTCTTATGGAAATATTGCCTTTTTAGATGGTGTTTGTGATCTTTTAAAAGAAGTTAAAAAGAAATTTAAAATCGATAAGAAAAATATATATCAAACTGATGATTATCCAAACAAGGATATTTTTAAAAGTGATTTAATTTCTAATAAGCATTCTATTGTTGCATTAGATGGAAATAAGGTTGTTGGTTTTATTTGTTTTGAAGATGATTTTTTAGATTATGATTTTGTTTCTTTAGAAGATAAAGATAATTTTATAAAAACCACAAATCTTCCTTTAACTAATACAAATAGCGTGTCTTTTTCTCGTTTAATGGTTGATCCTAAATATCATAAACAAGGTATTGGAAGTAATCTATTTAAGAAACTAGAGAACGAAATTCATGGTAAATATAATGTTATTATGATTAATCCAGAAAATAATAATGTTTTAAAATTATATAAGGATTTAGGGTATAAAGATTGCTCAAGTTATAAATTTGTATTTGGTTTCTTTTATCTTATGTATAAATACATAGAGTAAAATAGTTGAATAATTTTTTAGTTTTGGTGTATATTAACTATAGCGTTTATCTAGAACTGTAAAAACAGGTGAAAAATTACAGTAGCAACTCTAAAACAAAATTAGTAAGTGCTTCCTATAGCAAAGTTACCACACTTTGAACGATAAATGATTGAAAGCGATTTTAAAGCCTTTCACAAAAAGTGGAAGGCTTTTATTTTATGTTTAAGGAGTTTAGTATGGCAAATGAAGTTTTAATTACAAGTGAATCTGTTAGTGAAGGACATCCTGATAAGGTTTGTGATCAAATAGCTGATGCTATTTTAGATGCTGTTTTAAAAGAAGATAATGATAGTTTTGTTGCATGTGAGTGTTTTGCAACTGAAAATTTTTTACTTATTGGTGGAGAAATTACCACTAAAGCTCATGTCAATTATGATCATATTGCTAGAAAAGTTATTAAAGATATTGGTTATGACAAAGATGAATATGGCTTTAATTATAAGAATGTAATTATTTTAAACAAGATTAAGGAGCAATCTCCTGATATTCGTCAAGGCGTTGAAAGAGGAGATATTTTATCACAAGGGGCAGGAGATCAAGGAATGATGTATGGTTATGCATCAAATGAATCTAGTGGATATATGCCTTTACCTGTAACTATTGCACATAAATTAGTTCGTTTAGCATCTAAACTTAGAAAAGAACATAAATTTAAATATAGTAGACCAGATATGAAAAGCAGTGTTACTGTAGATTATTCTGATCCAAATAAACCTAAGATTCACACTATTTTAATGTCATGTCAACATGATGAAAACTATAATGAAAAAGAATTTAAAGATTTCATTAAAAATCAAATAATGATACCTGTAGCCGAATCTTTTGGGATGAATACAGATTTTAATATTTTAATTAATCCAACAGGAAAATTTGTAATTGGTGGTCCTAAAGGTGATACTGGTTTAACTGGAAGGAAAATTATTGTTGATACATATGGCGGAGCAGGTAGACATGGAGGCGGAAGTTTTAGTGGAAAAGACCCTTCAAAAGTAGATAGAACCGGAGCTTATATGGCTCGATATATAGCAAAAAATTTGGTTGCAGCAGGAGTAGCAGATCGTTTAGAAGTCCAATTAGCCTATGCAATTGGAAAAGCTGAACCATTATCTATAAATGTTTCTACATTTAAAACTAGTAAGATTAGTGATGAAGAGATTTATGATATTATAAATAAATTCTTTGATTGCAGACCTGGAGCTATTATCAAAAATTTCAATTTGTTAAAACATCCAACATTTAAATATAAAGATTTATCTAATTATGGTCATTTTGGAAGACCTGATTTAGACTTACCTTGGGAAAAATTAGATAAAGTTGATGCCATTAAAAAGTATTTAGAAAAATAGTAGTTTTATTAAAAATGATGTATTAACCTCTATGAAAAAAAATCTTTTTTGCTATAATATAAGTAGAAAGATGTTAAGACGTTCGATGTACATAGGAGGTATAATTTATGAAATTTCAAATTGTTGGTAAAAATATTGAAATTACTGACGCTATTTCGAATGTCATCAAGAAAAAACTTACTCGTATGAATAAGTATTTTGATGAAAATGACGATATTTTATGTCGTGCTGTTTGTTCCGCATATAATCATGGAACAAAAGTTGAAGTCACAATTTTTACAAAATTTATGACTTTCAGAGCAGAGGTTAAGGATCCTGATTTATATGCTGCAGTCGATTTTGCAATAGATAAATTAGAAGGCCAAATGAGAAAACTAAAAACTCAAATGGAAAAACGTTATGGTCATGAAGGCTTGGGTAAATCAATTATTTATGAAAATATTAAAGATCAAGATGATGAATTAGAAAACGCTGAAATTGTCAGAACAAAATCATATGATTTAGAGCCAATGTCTATGGAAGATGCAATTACTCATATGGAAGCTCTGGACCATACATTCTTCTTATATTTAGATAATGATGATGAAAGAATCAGTGTTGTTTATAAAAGAAATGATGGTGGTTATGGCTTAATTCAAGCCGAAAATAAAGTTGAAATGTAAAATAAAATCAATTAATATAAGACTTACACTTAAGGTGTAAGTTTTTTTATGATAAAAGTTATAGCAACTGATCTAGATGGAACATTGTTTTACCCAAAAGATAAAAAACAAATGATTTGTACTCCAAACCTATTTTTAGTCCAGTCATTTATTGATAATGGGGGGAAAGTTTTGATTGCAAGTGGTCGTTCAATTGATTATGGTAAAAAAGTTATGCAAACAATTGGGAGAGATGTAGCAATTATTGCTTATAATGGCGGAGTAGTTTTTGCTGATAATAAGATACAAAATAGTAATTGTATTCCTAACAGTGAAGCTAAACTCATTATTAATGATGCCTATGAAATGTTCAAGAATTTTGGTGTATTTTTAATGACAGAAAAGGGTACATCTGCACATCTACGCAATAAATCAAAAATTGTACGAAAAGCTTGCACTTTTTACTATCAACATATGGGAGTTTATACAGAAGATTACTTACCAGATGAGAAGGATTTCCAAGAAGAACTTGAAAATGGGAAGATTTTTAAACTAATGATATTTTTTGGATTAGGTAGAAAGCAAAAAAGACATGCTATGGAAGCTAATAGAATTATTAGAAATTCTTATGAAAATTTGGAAGCTAGTTGGTCCGATAGTGTAGTAGAAATTTCTCCAAGAAATTGCACTAAAGCAAATGCTTTGATGCAATATTGTGAGTCCCATGGCTATAAAACTGATGAAGTAGCGGTTGTCGGTGATAGTGGAAATGATATTTCAATGTTTAAAAACTTTTATCAAAATAGTTTTTGTATGGGGCATGCTGCACCTGCAGTGCAAAAGTATGCGCACTATACACTGGACAAATTTGAAGATTTATCTAGATATCTTTATAAAAAATAGTAGAATATACTATGTATAAGTTAGGAAGGATTTTATATGCAACAAATTAACTGTGTTATCGTTTCTTTAATTAATTACAATTCTTTAATTAGAGATACATTAGAGTACACTTTGAAAAGAGATAGTTATAATGTTCAATATTATGACTATAAAAAACAAGGAATTTATAATGGAATCAATTTAAATACCCCATTAAAGAATTTCTTAGAAAAGAATGGAGAAAAGGGAGAATCTTTATTAAAGAGACTTCATGAATTTGCTGATGAGTTTTATGGCGATAATGCTACTGCTATTAAAAAAGATTTAGCAACAAATACTATTCGTGTTGATCACGCTCAAAACATTTCAATTCTTAAAGCTGTTGTTCCTCTACATGAAGAAATAACTGCTATTGTTAGAATTCACGAGAAATGGGCTGAAGAACATAAAGTTAGCGAAAAAATTGCTACTGATTTAATTGCTGCTGATGAAAGATTTTATCGTGCAGTCGCATTAAGTTGTATCAATGAGGAATTAGTTAATCAATTCCAAGAATTTAATAAGGTTATGCAAGAGAGCAAAGGTGTTGCTGGTCCAGCTAGCAACTTTGTTCAACAAGAATTAAATACTGCTGTTGGTCTATATAATGTTGTTAAACAACAAGCTACATGCAAAGATGAAGTTTATACAAATGCACTTGATGAAATTACAAAGATGGTTGAAATGATGTCTGGTAAACGTGACTTACCAAAAGGTAAGACATTTAGAGATGTTTTCAATGATTCAAAACTTTATTTAGCAGCTTTTATTGAAGATGCTGAAAAATCATGGAGAACAACATTTGAACCTGCAATGAATGAATTAGTTGCTGAAGAAAAGAAATTAAAAGAAGCACAAGAAGCTGCTAAAAAGGAAGCTGGTTCTAAAGAAGAAGCTCCTAAAGCAGAAAATAAATAAGGATTTTAAATGATTAAGCAAGAAAAGAAAGAATCTAAATTAGTTAAATTCTTTAAAACTTTTACAAAAAAACAAATTGCTGCTTTAATTATTGGAGCATTCCTTTTGTTTTGTGGATTAGTTTTAATGGTTATTTGGATTATTGCTTACACATTACCTGTTCAACCAACAGCAAATGTCTTATATCAATTTGATGTAACGATGAAAAAGAATGTTGGTGGATTTGGTTTTCTTGAATGGGGCATTGTAGGATTAATTTTTGGTGCATTAATCTGTGCCGTTTCATTATCATTATCTAGTAAGAATGAAGATCGTGAAAAAGAAAGAGAATTAAGACGTCAACAAAGATTACAAGCAATGCTTGATGAAGATAAAGATTCTTCAAAAGTTGTTGGAGAAACAAAAGAAAATAAATAGGCATAGAAATATGCCTTTTTTATTAGATTGTATAAAAAAAGGTATCAAATACGATACCTTTTTAATATAATCAGTATGGCGGAGAAACAGGGATTTGAACCCTGGCGCCCTGTTACAGGCCTACGAGCTTTCCAAGCCCGCCCCTTCAGCCACTTGGGTATTTCTCCACTGACAACATTACGTCGCGAAAATTATTATATCAATTACAAAAGGAAAAGTCATTAAATTATGAAGGAAATTTTAATTACAAAAGAATATTCAAACCAAAGAGCCGATAAATTTGTACGAAAATACTTAAATGCCGCTCCATTATCTTTTATATACAAAGTTTTTAGGGAGAAGGATGTTAAGATTAATAATCATTGGATTAAACCTAATTATATTTTACAAAATCAAGATGTTTTAAAAATTTATGTTACAGATGCACAATTAGGTGATTTCAATAAACCAAAAGATATTACAAATTTACGTGTTGATTTAGATATAGTTTATGAAGATGAGAATATTTTAGTTATTAATAAACCAAAAGGAATCCTTGTAATTGGTGATGAAACTGAAAATAGACTTACTTTAACAAATATTGTCCAATCTTATTTATATAAAAAAGGTGAATTTAAAAATGATGGAATTAATTATGTTCCTTCGCCAGTTCATCGTTTAGATAGAAATACCTCAGGGATTGTAATTTTTGCTAAAAAACTTCCTATATCTCAACAATTAGTTCAAATGCTAAAAGATAGAACGGATTTAGATAAGTATTATTTAGCTCTTGTAATAGGCGAACCAACTCCTAAAAAGGGCGTCATATCTGCACCAATTTATAAAGATGAAGAAAAAGGGTTTTCAAAGGTCGCTTCTTTAAAAGATGGTGGTAAAGATGCTAAAACTGAATATGAAGTTTTATATACTACTCAAGGCATAAGCCTTGTTAAACTTCATTTATTAACTGGAAGAACACATCAAATTAGAATTCATATGTCGTATATTAATTGCCCAATTGTTGGTGATGCAAAATATGGTAATTTTGATTTCAATAAAGAATTTGCCAAAAAGTATAAATACAAAGATCAATTTTTAATAGCTTATAAAGTCGTATTTGGAAAATTGAGTGGCGATTTGAGGTACTTATCTAACAAAGAGTTTAAAATTAATTTGCCTGATAAAGAGATGCAAATATTGGATGCATTTAATTTTAAAGTTGATTTGAATAATATATAATATATAGGGAGAAATTTATATATGAGCAAAATTGTCGAAAAAAATTATTCTAGATGGTTAAATTCGTCAAAGGTTTCTAACGAGGACAAGGAAATCTTAAAAAAGATGACTCCTCAAGAGAAAGATGATGCTTTTTTCAAGGTTATTTCGTTTGGTACCGGTGGTATGAGAGGAATCTTAGGACCTGGCACAAATAGAATTAACGAACATATTATTCGTAGAGTAAGTGTTGGATATGGTTTGTTTCTTTTAAAGCGTTATAAAGATGCTAAAGAAAGAGGCGTAGCAATTTCTCATGATAATAGACATTTTTCTAGAGAATTTACTTTAGAAACTTCTAAAATTCTTAATGAAATGGGGATTAATACTTTTATTTTTGATAGTTTAAGACCTACTCCTGAATTATCTTATGCCGTTCGTTATAAACATTGTATTGGTGGAATTATGATTACAGCTTCACACAATCCAAAAGAACATAATGGATATAAAGTTTATGATGAAACTGGTTGTCAGTTAGTTCCTGAAAAGATTGAGCCAATGCTAAGAATTATTAAAAAACTTCCTAATGAACTTGATGTAGAAGTACCTGTTACAGATGTTCAAGGTAAGCAAGTTATTTTAGAAAAAGATGTCGATGATACATATGTTAAACTTGTTGAGGGAATCCAAATTAATAAGGATTTAAATAAAGATAATTTTAAAATTGTTTATACTCCAAATCATGGAACAAGTTATGTTAATGCAATGAGAGTATTTAAAGAGTGCGGATATGATGTTTATCCAGTAGAAAAACAATGTACACCTGACCCAGATTTTAGTGGCACTTTATCTCCAAATCCAGAGGATCCACGTAGTTTTATTGAACCAATTAAGCTTGCTCAAAAGGTAAATGCAGATTTAATTGTTATGACTGATCCAGATGGTGATAGATGTGGTCTTGCTTGTAAAGAAAAAGATGGAACATATACTATGTTAACTGGTAATGAATCAGCAGCAGTTTTGTTAGATTATATTCTTTCACAAAAGAAAGAAAAAGGTATCCTTGAAAAGAACGGTGTTATGTTTAATACTGTTGTTACTTCTGAAATTGGAAAAGAAATTGCAACTAGTTATGGTGTAAAAACAGAGCAATTCCTAACTGGATTTAAATATATTGGTGATAGATTAGGTTATTATGATACACACAAAGGGCCTGTTTATGAATTTGGATATGAAGAGAGTTATGGTTGTTTACCAGCTCCATTTGTAAGAGACAAAGATGGAATTCAAGCAATTTTGTTATATAGCGAATGTGCTTTATATTATCATTTACAAGGAATTACAATGTCTCAAGCTTATCATCTATTAGGTCTTAGATATGGTTTTCATAAAAACAAACTTTATAATATTTATTTTAAAGGCAGTGAAGGTCAAAAGAAGATGGATGAGATTATGGAGCAACTTATGACTAAACCATTTACAGCAATTGGTGGAGTAAAAGTTAAGATTTATGAAAATTATTTTAAATTAGAAAGACATAATTTAAAAACAAAGAAAATAACTCCAATTGAAGGTCTTCCTATTGGAGATTTAGTTAAATTCTATTTAGCAGATGGAACAAACATTTGTTTAAGACCAAGTGGAACTGAGCCAAAATTTAAAATTTATATTGAAAGTATTTGCGATGATGAAACAATTGCAAATTCAAAACCAGATGTTTTCTATAAAGAGATTTCTAAATTATTAGGAATTAATGATTAGACTTTAAAAATTGTTTTATTTCAAAGATAACACCATTGTGGTTGTTATCTTTTTTTGTTCTATAGGTTGCGTATTCAGCGTATATGTCGCTTCCATTTTTCATTAGAAATGAATTTTTAAAAGGTTTAAATAAATCTATATCATTGCAAGAATCACCAAAAACTAATACATTTGCTGCATCAATTTTATAATATTTCCTTATTTTATCAACAGAAGAGCCTTTATTTATACCTTTATTTGTTAATTCACAATAATCGCCTTCACCCCATAAAGTTAATTGCATATCGTTAAAAGTGTGAGAAACATAATTTTCCATAAACTTTAAATTTTTCTCGCTTTTATCATCTAACCTCATTACAAAAGTATAAGTATCCTCATCAATTAATTTTGATAAATCACCTTTAACATAATCGACAGATTTCATGTTATAAAAGCAAAACAAAAAATAGTCATCTTCATCGACATAAAATTTATCTAGGTTTTCAGCCATTACACTATGAACATGTGTTTTAATTAAATCTTTATAAGCTTTTTTTAATTCATCTTTTTTGAGTTTATAGGAAATTATTGGAAATTCTTTATCATATGGATTAAAAGCATAAGCGCCATTATGTGAAATCATTGGTGAATGAAGATTCAAATAATTATAGTAGTGGAGCATAGTTCTTGGAGCACGTCCACTTGTAAGAACAATAATGTTGCCTTCTTTTTCTAGTTTTTGTAGATATTTTTTTATTATCTTTTAAAAGCGTTCCGTCTAAATCGATTGCTATTAATAGTGGGTTCTTATTAAGCATGGATATACAAACCTACAGTTTCTTTTACTCTTAATAAAGTTTGATTAGCAACTTTTCTTGCTTTTTCTGCTCCATTTTTTAATATTTCATCGATTTCGCCACTCTCTAAAATCTCTTTATATCTATTTTGAAAAGGTTCTAAAACACTAATTACTTCGTCAGCAACAGCTTTTTTAAAATCTCCATATCTATGGCAATCTTTAAATTCATTCTCAGCATCTTTAACTCCAATTCCTTTTAAAGAAGCATAAATGGTTAATAAGTTTGAAATTCCAGGTTTGTTTTCTGGATCATATTTTATATCACTACCTAAATCAGTAACAGCAGACATAATTTTTTTACGCACAACCTTTAAATCATCTTTTAAGAAAATGTCTCCTTTTGGATCACTTTTACTCATTTTATGTGTTGGATCACTTAAAGACATAATTCTAGCTCCAACTGTTGGAACAATTGCTTTTGGCATTTTAAAAACTTCTTTATTATAACGTGCATTAAATCTATGAACGAGAGTGCGGCAAAGTTCAACGTGTTGAACTTGATCTTCTCCAACTGGAACAACATCTGCATCATAAAGAAGAATGTCTCCAGCCATTAGTACTGGATAAGCAAATAAACCTAATCCGATGGCGTTTTGATTGAGTTTTTGAGATTTTTCTTTATATTGAGTCATTCTACTTAGTTCACCCATATATAAATAATTTTGAATTATTGTATTTAGTTCAGAATGAGCACTAACATCACTTTGTAAGAAAATAGTGGTTTTCTCAGGATCAAGACCAGCAGCGACATAAAATGCGACAATATCTTTTGTGTTATCATGAAGAAATTTTGGATCAATTGGAAGAGTTAACGCATGTAAATCTGCTACAAACATAAAATTCTCATATTGATCTTGGTAATCCTTAAAATGCATTAAAGCTCCTATGTAATTTCCTAAAGTTAAATTTCCTGTTGGTTTAATGCCACTGAGTGCTCTTTTCATATCTTTACCTCTTTTACCTATTAGATTATATATTTTGAAAGAACTTAAATCAATTTATACTATTTAAATAGTATACATTAAACTCGTTAATAGTTTAATTTGGTTAAATATTATGGTAATATATTTAACTATGAAAATTAATTTATACAACTCTTTAACAAACAAAGTAGAAGAATTTAAAACTATCAAACCAGGAGAAGTATCCATGTATGTTTGTGGACCTACTGTTTATAGTGATCCTCATATTGGAAATATGCGACCAGTAGTTCTTTTTGATACATTAAATAGATTTTTTACTTATGTTGGATATAAAGTTAAATTTGTAAGTAATTTTACAAATGTTGACGATAAAATAATTAATAAAGCTATTAAAGAAAATGTAAGTGAAGAAGTTATTTCTGAACGTTATACAAAAGATTATATGGATTGTTTAGATGCATTAAATATTTTACCTGCCTATAAGCGCCCTAAAGTTACTGAATATATGGACGATATTATTAAATATATTGCAAATTTAGTTAACATTAATGCTGCTTATGTTGTTGATGGTGATGTATTTTTTGATGTAATGAAAGTGAAAGATTATGGTTGTTTAAGCAAAATAAAAATTGATGATTTAATTAGTGGTGCACGTGTTGAATTGAATGATAAAAAACACAATCCACTTGATTTCGCTTTGTGGAAAAAAACCGAAAATGGTATCAAATGGCACACGGATTGGTGTGAAGGACGTCCTGGATGGCATACTGAATGTTGCGTTATGATTGATTCAATATTTGGTGGGGTCATTGATATTCATGGTGGTGGACTTGATTTAAAATTCCCACATCATGAAAATGAAATTGCTCAAGCAATGGCAACTCATAATAATAAAATTGCCCATTATTGGATTCATAATGGAATGATGAATATTAATAGTGAGAAGATGTCAAAATCTCTTGGAAATGTGATTAAGGCAAAAGATGGTATTAATTTATATGGTGCTGACACTATTCGTTTATTATTACTTAATTGCCAATATAGAAATACACTTAATTTTACAGATGATGCTGTTCGCGACACGAATGCTATTTTAGATAAACTTAATAATTGTTATAAACAATTAAATTTAAAACTAGCCCTTGAGGGAGTTAAACTTGAAGGAAAAAGCGATTTAATTAATCCATTTCTTGAATCTATGAGTGATGATATTAATTTACCTAACGCAATTACAAATTTATTAGATATGATTAAACTTGCAAATTCAGAACTTCGTAATAAGGATTGTTCATTAGATAAGTTAAAAGAATATTTTTATGCTTTATCAGGGATGATTTATGTACTTGGACTTCATATTAATGTTAGAATATATACATCAGATGAAATTTCTTTATATAAAGAATATTTAGATTCTAAAAAGAGCAAAGATTTTGTTAAGAGCGACGAATTAAGAAAAGTTCTTATTGAAAAGGAAGTTCTTTAAAGTAAGGAGGAGTTATGATTCTTACCTATAGTTGGGATGTAAAAACTATCGATTCACAAATTATCGATTATTTTAATAGCTTATTTAATGGCAATGGTTGGGGCAATTTTATGTTAATTGCTTTGTGTTTAATTTGTTCTGTTATTTTTGGCGGAATTTTAGGTTATCAAAGAGAATCACATGGTCACGCCGCAGGTTTTAGAACACAAATATTAATTAGTTTAGGCAGCTGTGTAATTATGATTTTATCTATATATGGAGCAGGCAGTTTAGAGAATGTACGTGATCCAATGAGATTGGCTGCTGCTGGTGTAACTGGTATAGGTTTCCTAGGTGCTGGTGCTATTGTACAAAATGGAATCAATGTAAAGGGATTAACTACTGCTGCAACAATTTGGATTTGTATGGCTATTGGCATGGCTTGTGGAGCAGGATATATAATTTTATCCTTCTTAGTTACCATTATGTCTTTAATTTGTTTAAGTGTTTTTTCAAAAATTGAAGAACTTGCAAAAAAACACAACGCAAATATTTTATTAGTTGTTGATAGCGAAAATAATACTGTTCCTATTCTGTTAAGTTTGATTGAAAAATATGAATTAGTAATGAGAGACTTAAATACAACTTTAAGTCATTTTGGAGACAAAAAAGTTTTAAGAATTACTTTTAAAGTCTCAAATAAAACTAAAAAACAGATTAATGATTTTGTTGAAGATTTGAAAAATAAAACGGATCCAATAGAGATACACGTTTTATAAAATTGTGTATTTATCATTCGAAATTTTTAAGAAAAAATTTGTTTGCAAATATATCTTGAAAGGAATTTTATGTTTAGTATAATTGGAAGAAACGCAGCAATAGAAAGCCTAAACGCTAATAGAGTAAATTGTCTTTATCTAGTTATTGGATTCAAAGACGAAAGAATCTTAAATTTGGCAAAAGTTAAAAATATTAAAATTAATTATGTTGAAAAAAGCGTATTAGATTCTATGGCACATAAGGGCGTTCACCAGGGGGTTGTCGCTGATGTTAAGCCTTTCAAGACTTATTCTTTAACTGACCTTATTTACTCTAGATCTAATGATAAGAAAAGTGTAATTGTAATGCTTGATGAGCTAAATGATCCGCATAATCTCGGGGCAATATTACGTAGTTGTGATATCTTTGATGTTACTGGAATTGTTTACAAAAAAAGAGGTCAGGTTTCACTTAATGATACTGTTGCAAAAACAAGTGCTGGCGCCATTAATTATGTGAAATGTTGCGAAGTAACTAATCTTTCTCAATCTATTGAAACACTTAAAAAAGCTGGATATTGGGTTGTTGGGCTAGCTGGTGAAGCTACTCAAGATCTAAAATCTATGCCAAATGATGTGCCTTTAGTGGTTGTTATTGGTAGTGAAGGGAATGGTATATCAAGATTAGTTAGAGAGCACTGTGATTTCTTAGTAAAAATTCCAATGTTTGGACATGTTAACTGCTTAAATGCTTCAGTTGCTTGTTCTATAGTTTTGTATCAAATACGTAATAAATAAAAATAATTAGAAAGAGGGAGAATCCATATGGATTTTGATAATCTTTTTAGGAATGCAAAAAAGGGTGATAAAGATGCTCAAAAACATCTTTTAATTTACCTTCAAGAGAACAGTAAAGCTCTTGTTTATCATTTTCGTTATGTTGCTAGTTTATACGGGATTAGTTATATAGATTTATGTGATCTATCAGTTGAGTGTTTTTTAATTCTTCTAAATCATTATGATACAAAATATAGAGGGGGAAACATCGTGAATTTTTTTAAGTATATTTATTTACAGCTTATTAAATCTGAAATAAGAAAAGCAAAATACACTAAATACATCAAATATCGTGAAAGTTTAGGTAGAACTCATGATCTTTATGAGACAGATTACGAGCCTGCTGTTATTAGCGACGAAAGTGTTACAGAAAATCTTCATTCTAAAGAATTATGTGATTTGATTCTTGAAAACAAATGTTTTGGATTTACGGAATTTGAAAAAATTGTTTTTGAAAGATTTGTTTCTGGGAACAGTTTATGTAAAATAAGTAAAGATTTAAATGTAGATTATTATGTAGTTTATTCCGCTTATAGAAGCTCTATAAATAAGTCAAAAAAAGGGCTAAAAGAAAAGTATCCTGATTTGTATGATTTCTTTAAAGACACAAGAGACAAATAGAAATCAAAAATTAATGATTGAATTCTTGCATTATTTGATATAATATTTACAATAGTATAGAAGGATAGGATGAATATGAGGAAAAAAGTTATTTTGATTTGCTCTGAATGTTTAAGCCGAAACTATACTACTACTAGAAAAGTTGAAGGCACAACCGAAAGATTAGAATTACGTAAGTTTTGTCCTCATTGTGGAAAATATACTATCCACAAAGAAAGTAAGTAAGGTGTATTATGAGCAAGATTACAAACTATTTTAAAGGTGTTACTAGAGAAGCACGTCGTGTTAAATGGCCTACTAAGAGTAATTTCTTACCAGCTATTAGTGTTGTTTTAGTTATTACAATTTTTGCAGCAATATTCCTTTCTATAGAGGATCTTGCTAGTGCTACTATTATTAATCAATTACGTTCAGCTTTTGAAGGTTTAAGAGGTTAGTTATGGCAGATTCAAAGATTGAAAAGCAATGGTATATTGCAACAACCTATAGTTCACATGAACAAAAAGTTGCTGAAAATATTCGCCGTAGAGTTGAGTCAATGGGCTTACAAGGCCAAGTTTTTAGAATTGTTGTTGCTGAGGAACAAATTCCTGTTTTAAACAAGGATGGAACTCAAGCAATGGTTACAAAAGATGGTATTTCAACTCCAAAAATTAAGATTAAGAATTTATATCCAGGTTACATTTTCGTAGAAATGATTATGACTGATGATAGTTGGTTCATGGTCAGAAATACTCCAGGTGTTACTGGTATTGCTGGATCAAGTGGTGGTGGTCAAAAACCAACTCCTGTTGAACCAAAAGAAATCGAAACTGTTCTTAAGAGAATGGGCATGGTTGATAATGCAATGTATGATAGATATCATGAAGGTGATTTGGTTAAGATTATTCATGGTACATTTGCTAACGTTGAAGGCAAGATTGTTTCTATCAATAAAGAGACTGGTAGTGTTAAAGTTGATACTATTTTCTTTGGTAGACATACTCCAGTTGATGTTGATTTCAGCGAAATTATTCGTATTTAGTTTTCAAAAACTATAGCAAATCCCACGTGGATTTTATATGTAATGAAAATGCAATAAAAAGTCCTTGTTAAACAGGGGCTTTTTTGGTATTATTTAACGTGCGCGAAAAGCGTAACCATTATAACTATGTTATAAGGGCGTTGTAGAAGAAGTGCGATACTTCGTTAAAATAACTACAACTTACTATAGGAGGAAACAAAAGTGAGTAAAAAAATCGCAAAAGTTGTTAAACTTGAGCTCATGGGTGGTGAAGCTAAACCAGGACCAAAACTTGCAAGTGCAGGTGTTGTTATGCCAAAGTTCTGTACCGAGTTCAATGCAAAGACTGCTGATAGAAGAGGACAAGTAGTTCCTGTTATTATCACAGCTTATGAGGACAAAACATTCTCATTAGAAATTAAGACTTCCCCAGTTACAGGTCTTTTACTAAAAGCCGCTGGAATTGCTAAAGGAAGTGCAAATCCAAAAACTACAATTGCTGGCAAAGTTACCAAAGCACAAATCAAGGAAATTGCTGAATATAAATTACCTGATTTAAATTGTGAAGATATCGAAGCTGCAATGAAGATAGTTGAAGGTAGTGCTCGTAATATGGGCATTAAAGTTGTTGATTAATTAGGAGAATGAAATTATGAAAAAATATGGAAAAAAATATAACAACGTTCTTAAATTAATCGATACAAAAAAAGTTTATTCTGTAGAAGAAGCTTGCGAATTAATTAAGAAAACAAGTGTTACAAAATTTGATAGTAGTGTTGGTGTTTCAATGCATTTAAACATCAATGCAAAAGCTGCTGATCAACAAATCAGAGGCACAGTTATTCTTCCAGCTGGAACTGGTAAAAATGTTAGAGTCGTTGCATTAACTAGTAAAGTTGAAGAAGCTAAGGCTGCTGGTGCTGATTATGCTGGTGGTGAAGAATTATTAAACAAAATTGTTAACGAAAAATGGTTCGATTTTGATGTAATTTGTGCCACTCCTGAAATGATGGGTCATATTGGAAAAGCAGGAAGAGTTTTAGGTCCAAAAGGCTTAATGCCAAACCCAAAGACTGGAACTGTTGGTCCAGATGTTAAGAAAATGGTTAGTGAAGCTAAAGCTGGTAAGGTTGAATATCGTGCTGATAAAGATGGCAACGTCAACTTAGCAGTTGGTAAGGTTTCATTTGATACTAAGAAATTAGTTGAAAACGTCAATACTGTTATTCAACAAATTTTAAAGATTAAACCAGCCAGCATCAAAGGTGCTTATGTTACTTGCTGTGTCATCCATACAACCATGGGTCCATCAGTAAAAGTTGTTTGTGAATAAATTTTAAATAGTTTGATTGGCTTTATATACCTAAGACAATAGCGACTGAAAAGTTTAATTATGCTATCGAGGTAAATTATATAAAAGAATCCTCATGTATATCGAGCCTCAAAATATAAGGAGGTAAAGGAATGAATCAAGAAGTTTTGAAAGAGAAACAAGCCGTGGTTCAAGAAGTTACTGATCTCTACAAAAATAGTAAGGCTATGGTCGTTTGTGAATATCGTGGCTTAACTGTTAAGAATGTCAGTGAACTCCGTAAAACTTTACGTGAAAAGGATGCCCATGCAGGAGTATTTAAGAATTCTTTAGTTTCTAGAGCTGTTGAAAATAAAGATTTCGATGCTTACTTAGGTGGACCAAATGTATTCTTATTTTTTAAGGATTACACAAACGGTTCTTTAAAATCCGTTGCTAAATTTAGCAGAGATCACGAAAAGTTAGTAATCAAGGGCGGAATTGTTGATGGAAAAGTTCAAGATAGTAAATATATTTTAGCTATCGCAAAGTTACCATCAAGAGAAGGCTTACTCTCAATGTTAGCAAGTGCATTACAAGGTTCTATAAGAAATTTTGCTTATGTACTTAGTGAAGTTGCCGGTAGTAAGAAGTAGTTAAAAATTGCTTAAATTTTAGAAAAAATTAGATATTGGAGGAAAAAAATATGGCAAAATTAACAAATGAAGAAATTATTGCTTCAGTTAAAGAGATGTCTGTTGTTGAATTAAATGAATTAGTTAAGGCTATTGAGAAGGAATTCGGAGTTTCTGCTGCTGCTCCAGTTGCTGCTGCTCCAGCCGAAGATGAAGGTGCTAAAAAAGGACCAAGCGAAGTTAGCTTAATCTTAACAAAATGTGGTATGAACAAGGTTGCTTGTATTAAAGCAGTCCAAGCTATCACAGGTTTAGGTTTAATGGATGCTAAGAAATTAGTCGATGGTGCACCAGCTCCTATTAAGGAACATATTTCACCAGTCGAAGCCGAAGAACACAAGAAAGCTCTTGTTGCTGCTGGCGCTGAAGTTGAAATTAAATAGTTAATTAAATAAGTGAAACCTGCCCATACTTTTGTATTGGGGCAGGTTTTTGCCTATTTAAAGGGAGTATAATGAGTCATTATTTTATAGAAGATCCAAGCATTAAAAATCATGAATTCCATATCAAATATAGGATAAATGATGTTGATTTTGATCTTTTAAGCAATAATGGAGTTTTCTCAAAATCTTCCATTGATAAAGGAACATATTTCTTTTTACAAGAACTTGTTAAATTACCTTTATCAAATAAAGTTTTAGACCTAGGCTGTGGATACGGAGTGGTTGGTTTGACACTTAAGGTTTTGTTTCCTAAGTTAGACATGACTATGGTTGATATAAATCCTAGTTGTTTAAACTTAGTGAGATTGAATGTTACTAAGTACGGAATTGAAGCTAAAATTATAGAATCAAACTCTTATTCAAATCTCTTAGATCATTATGATTATGTATTATTAAATCCACCTATTAGTTGTGGAAAAGAGATAATTTATAACATGTATCGTGAGACATATGTTCATCTTAATGATAATGGTCACTTCTTAATTGTAATTCGTAAAGATAAAGGTGCTTTATCTCATAAAAAATATTTAGAAACGTTATTTAATAAAGTTTCTATATTAAATAAAGATAAAGGATATTTAATTATTGAATCAATTAAGTAATATTTGAAAATTGAAGGAGTCCAAAAATGAAATCTTATAAAGATTATCCAAAAATTAATAACGATCGTATTAATTTCTCTAAGATTAGTGGTAAATTACCTTTACCTTATCTTGTTGAAATTCAAACTGAATCTTATGCAAACTTTATTAAAGAGGGAATTGATATTGCATTAAAAGATGTTTTCCCTATTACTAGTTTTGCAGAAACATTATCAATCGATTATGTTTCCCATCATCTCGAACAACCAAAATATGATTTTAATGAATGTAAGAAAAGAGATTTAACTTACAGTGCTCCATTAAAAGCAGTTTTACGTTTGCATGATTTACAATCCGGAGAAGTAAAAGAATCCGAAATATTCATGGGTGATTTACCTTTAATGACTGAAAGTGGTACTTTTATTATCAATGGTGCTGAAAGAGTTATTGTTAGTCAAATTGTCAGATCTCCAGGTGCTTATTTATCAAAAACAATTGATTTAAAATCTGGTCAATATGTTTATAATGCCGATTTAATCCCAACTCGTGGGACATGGCTCCAATTCGAAAGCGATATGAAGAACATGTTATGGGTTCGTATTGATAGACAAAGAAAAATGCCTGCTACAATCATTTTAAAAGCTTTAGGTATTGATTCTGAAAAAGAAATTTTAGACTTATTTGATGATAGAGAATCTTTAAAACTCACTCTTGAAAAAGATGCTACAAATAAAAAGAGCATTGATGCTTTAAGAGAAATTTTCAAGAAATCTAAACCTGGTGAACCTTGTACTGATGAAGGTGTTCACACATTCTTAAAACAAAAATTCTTTGATGATAAAAGATATGATTTAGGAATTGCTGGAAGATTTAAATTTGCTAAGAAATTAGGAATTTATAATCGTTTACCTGGTAGAATTCTTGCTGAAAATTTAATTGATTCAAATGGAGAATTAAAATATAAAACTGGTACTTTATTAACCAAAGAAATGGTTGAAGAACTTCAAAATGAAGAATTCTTTGAAAAAGGTGCTCATACTAGAAAACTAAAAATAAATGAAAAACTTGATACTAATGGTCTTGTTAATATTGTAAGAGTTTATTCAACTACTAAAAAAGATGTAATTTCTACAATTGTTGGAACTGATCTTAATTTACAACTTGCTCGTGTCACTGTTAGTGATATGGTCGCTATTTTTAGTTATTTTATGAATTTAATGGATGGTTTTGGAAGTGTTGATGATATTGATCACTTATCAAATAGACGTATCCGTTGTGTTGGTGAATTATTACAAACTCAATTTAGATATGGCTTAACAAAGATGGCAAAAAATGTTCAACAAAAGATGTCAATTACTACTGGAGTTGATACTAAAGATTTAACTCCACAAAATCTTGTTAACATTCGTCCACTTGTAAGTAGTATTCGTGAATTCTTTGCAAGTTCACAACTTTCACAATTTATGGATCAAACTAATCCACTCGCTGAACTCGCTAATAAACGTAGAATTAGTGCTTTAGGAAGTGGCGGTTTAACTCGTGATAGAGCTTCCATGGAAGTTAGAGATGTTCACTTTACTCACTATGGTAGAATTTGTCCTATTGAAACTCCTGAAGGACAAAATATTGGTTTAATTAATAACCTTGCTACTTATGCAAAAATTAATAAATATGGATTTATTGAAACTCCATATCGTAAAGTTGATTCTAAAACTGGAAAAATTTTGGAAGATGCCGAATATTTTAATGCTGATGAAGAAACAAACCACGTTATTGCTCAAGCAACACGTGATGATATTGAAGATGGATATTTAAATGGTGAAAAGGTTGTTTCTCGTTTTAATGGAAAGAACATTCTAGCTGATAGAGAGACAGTAGAATACATTGATGAATCACCAATGCAAATTGTTTCTGTTGCTGCTGCTTGTATTCCATTCCTTGAAAACGATGATAACACTCGTGCTTTGATGGGTGCTAACATGCAACGTCAAGCTTTACCTTTATTAAGACCACATGCTCCATTTGTTGGAACAGGTCTTGAACATTCTATTGCTCATGATTGTGGACTTGCAATTATTGCAGTCAATGATGGCACTTGTACTTATATGGATGCCAAAAAGATTAAAGTAATGGAAAAAGAAGGCGAAAGAACTTATAACCTTATTAAATTTGAAGGTAGTAACCAAGGAACTTGTATTAATCAAACTCCAATTGTTCATAAAGGAGATAAGATTAAGAAAGGTGAAATTATCGCTGATGGTCCAAGTATGGAAAATGGTGATTTAGCACTTGGTCAAAACGTTACCATTGCCTTTATGACATGGGAAGGTTACAACTACGAAGATGCTGTTATTATGTCAGATAGATTAGTTAAAGATGATGTTTATACAACAATTCATATCGAATCATATGAACTTGAATGCCGTGAAACTAAAAACGGTGAAGAATTAATTACTGCTGATGTACCAAATATTGGTTTACAAGCAAAATCCCATCTTGATAGTAGAGGTATTGCAAATATTGGTACTGATGTTAAAGAGGGAGATATTCTTGTTGGAAAAGTCACTCCACGTGGCTCAACTGAACCTTCTCCAGATCAAAAATTACTTGATGCTATCTTTGGTGATAAATCAAAAGATGGTAAAGACACTTCTTTACGTGTTCCACATGGTGGAGCAGGAACTGTTTTGGATGTTAAAGTTTTCTCTCGTGAACAAGGTGATGAATTATCTCCAGGCGTAAAGATTAAAGTTAGAGTTTATGTTGTTCAAAAACGTAAAATCAGTGAAGGTGATAAGATGTCAGGAAGACACGGTAATAAAGGTGTTATTTCTAAGATTTTACCAGCAGCTGATATGCCATTCTTACCAGATGGAACCCCAGTTGATATTATGTTAAATCCTCAAGGTGTTCCTTCACGTATGAATATCGGACAAGTCCTTGAAGTCCATTTAGGTATGGCTTGTAAGAAACTTGGTCTTAAGATTGCAACTCCAGTTTTCGATGGTATCTCAAACGAAGAAATCAACGAAATGATGAAGGATGCAAAATCTCCAAAAGATGGTAAATATACTCTTATTGATGGAAGAACCGGTGAAAAGTTTGATAGTCGTATTAACGTTGGTGTTATGTATATGATTAAACTTGTCCACATGGTCGATGATAAGTTACACGCACGTGCTACTGGACCA
The DNA here is from genome assembly GCA_041669265.1 of Bacilli bacterium. Taxonomy (GTDB): domain Bacteria; phylum Bacillota_I; class Bacilli_A; order RFN20; family CAG-826; genus Onthovivens. The sequence goes on from JBAYBM010000001.1 coordinate 101,424, forward strand.
TATTCAACAGTCACTCAACAACCATTAGGTGGTAAAGCACAAAATGGTGGTCAAAGATTTGGTGAAATGGAAGTCTGGGCACTTGAAGCTTATGGTGCTGCTTACACTTTACAAGAAATGATGACTATTAAGTCTGATGATCGTGTTGGTAGAAGAAAAACTTATGAATCCATTATTAAAGGTCAACCATTACCAAAACCATCAATTCCAGAAGCTTTCAAAGTCTTTACAAAAGAATTAATGGGCTTGGCTATGAATGTTGAATTAAGAGATAAAGAAGGTAAGTTAATCGATATGGATTTACTTGCTAGACAAACTCAAAAAGAAGAACAACGTTCAATGCGTAGTGTTCGTAACATCGGAAGCAGCGGAGAAGAAGCGATGAGTGCTGAAGAATCAATTAAATTTGAAGAGCATCTTAACGAAGTTTCTCACGAAGTTGATAGCAAAGATGAAAACGATTCACAAGTTACCAATGAAGATGTTCATGATTTATTAAATTAGGAGGAAGAAGATATGTTTGATGTAAATAATTTAGCTAGTATTAAAGTTGGTCTTGCTTCTCCAGATAAAATTAGAGAATGGTCTCATGGTGAAGTCACAAAACCAGAGACAATTAACTATCGTAGTCAAAAACCAGAAATGGATGGTTTATTCTGTGAAAGAATATTTGGACCTAGTAAAGATTACGAATGTCATTGTGGAAAATATAAGAAAATTAGATATGCTGGTGTCGTTTGTGAAAAATGTGGTGTTGAAGTTATCTCTAAAGAAGTTCGTAGAGAAAGAATGGGCAACATTGAACTTGCCTCACCATGTTCACATATTTGGTATTTAAAAGGTATTCCTTCTAGAATGGCTCTTACACTTGATGTATCACCAAAAGATTTAGAGGAAGTTGTTAATTTCTCTGCTCACTTTTGTCTTAATCCAGGAACAAGTAAGATTTTATTCTATAAGCAATATTTAGATGACCGTCAAGGTAGAGAAGTATTTACTGCTGTTGTAAAAGAAATCGAATCAACATTAGATGTTTCAAGTTTTGATTACAGCCAAGCACAAAATATTTTAGGAAACCTTGAAAATTTCCAAAATCCATTTGATTTCTATGGTGTTGCTGCTTTTATTAGTGCTCATAATGGAAGTGAATTTGGAGAGGGTGCTGCTTGTGTAAAAAGATTATTACATGAAGTAGATCTAAATAAAGAATTTGATACAATTTCAAAAGAAATTAAAGATGCTTCTGGTCAAAAGTTAACAAAATTAACTAAAAGACTTGAAGTTTTAGATGCATTTATTAAGTCTGGAAATAAGCCAGAATGGATGATTTTAGATACCATTCCAGTTATTCCACCAGATTTAAGACCAATGTTACAACTCGATGGTGGTAGATTTGCTACTTCCGATTTAAACGACTTATATCGTAGAGTTTTAACACGTAACAATCGTTTAAAGAGATTAATTGAAGTTAATGCTCCAAACGTTATTTTAATTAACGAAAAGAGAATGTTGCAAGAAGCAGTTGATGCTTTAATCGATAATGGCAGAAGAAATGGAAAACCTGTTACTGGTGCTGCTGGAAGACCTTTGAAGTCTTTAAGTGGTGGATTAAAAGGTAAACAAGGAAGATTTAGACAAAACTTATTAGGAAAACGTGTTGATTATAGTGGTCGTAGTGTTATTGCTGTTGGACCATCACTCAAAATGTATCAATGTGGAATCCCAAGAGAAATGGCTATTAATTTATTAAGACCATTTATTGCTGCAATCTTAATTAAAGAAGGAAAATGTACCCTTCATAAACAAGCTGATAAGAAGATTGATGATAAAGATAACGATGTCTATGATGTTGTTGAAAAGATTATTTCTTACCATCCAGTCTTACTTAACCGTGCACCAACATTACACAGATTAGGTATTCAAGCTTTCCAACCTGTACTTGTTGATGGACGAGCAATTAGATTACATCCACTTGTTTGTACAGGATTCAACGCTGATTTCGATGGCGATCAAATGGCAGTCCATGTTCCTATTTCTAAAGCTGCTCAACAAGAAGCATTAGATTTAATGTTAGCAAGTAATAACATTCTTGCTCCAAAAGATGGAAAACCAATTGTTACTCCTTCACAAGATATTTTAATCGGTAATTATTATCTTACTATTGAAGAAACTAAGAATGATTTCTTAGAAACTAGCAAGAAATTTAAAGCTGCTGGTGATGAAGAAGAAGCTGAAAGATATGTTGCTTATTCCAAGATGGAAGGCAAAGTATTTAAAGACATTAACGAAGTTTATAAAGCTTATGATTTAAAGAAGATTCATCTTCATACACGTATTGCTCTTCCAGGAAGAGTTATGAAGAAGACTGGATTTAGCGAAGCAATGAAGAATGGTTATCTTATTACTACTGTTGGTAAGATGATTTTCAACCTCATTTTCCCAGCTGATTTCCCATATTTAAATACCACAAGCAAAGAAAACTTAAAAGAAAATCAAGAGAGATTCTTTGTAAAGCCAGGTACTGATATTCCTGCATATATTGCTGGTTTACCATTAAATTCACCTACAAAGAAGAAAGATATTACTAACATTATTGATGAAGTATTCCATCGTTATGGAACTAGTAAAACTAGTGCTATTATCGATAAATTAAAAGATAATGGCTTCAGATTCTCTACTGTTAGTGGTTTAACTATTGCTATTAGTGATATTGAAATTCTTGGTACAAAGAAAGAAGATATTGAAGAAAGTGACGCCGCAGTCGATAAGATTGAAGCCTTATATAAGAGAGGTTTCTTAACTGATAACGAACGTCATAAGAAAGTTGTTGATATTTGGACAGCTTGTACTAATAAAGTTTCTGATTCTGTTGCTGAAAAGCTTTCAAAAGATACTAAAAATCCATTATTCATTATGTCAGATAGTGGTGCTAGAGGAAGTAAGTCAAACTTCACCCAATTAATGGGAATGAGAGGACTTATGGGTTCTACCTCTGGTGAAACAATTGAAATTCCTGTTAAATCTTGTTTCCGTGAAGGTTTAAACGTTGCAGAGTTCTTTACTGGTACTCACGGTGCTCGTAAAGGTGGTGCTGATACCGCTTTAAAGACAGCTGACTCAGGATATTTAACTCGTAGACTTGTTGATGTTTCTCAAGATGTTGTTGTTAGAGAAGTCGATTGTCATAGTGATCATGGTAGTTATGTTACAGATATTATTGATACTGCACAAAATACTGTCATCGTTCCACTATATGATCGTTTGGTTGGTAGATTTACTTGTCACGACGTAATTGATCCAAATACTGGAGAAGTTATTGTTGCTGCCAATACATTAATGGATGAAGTAACTGCAAAGCAAATTGTTGATGCAGGTATTACAAAAGTTGAGATTCGTTCCTTATTTGGTTGTCAAACTAAAGATGGTGTTTGTGTACACTGTTATGGACGTAACCTTGCTACTGGTAAATTAGTTGAAGTTGGACAAGCTGTTGGTATTATGGCTGCTCAATCAATTGGTGAACCAGGTACCCAATTAACAATGAGAACATTCCACTCAGGTGGTGTTGCCGGAGGAGATATTACTCAAGGTTTACCAAGAGTTCAAGAGCTTTTCGAAGCTAGAAATCCAAAAGGTGAAGCTACAATCAGTGAAATTAGCGGAACCATTACAAATATTGAAGAAAAGAATGGTGTCTACACTGTAACTGTTAAGAACGAATTAGAAGAAAAAGAATATGTTACTAACTTCGGTGCTCGTTTAAGAGTTACAAAAGGTGATGTAATTAAAAATGGTGGTAAGATTACTGAAGGTGCAATTTCTCCAAAGAAATTACTCGAAGTCAGCGATGTTGCAACTGTTCAACGTTATATTATTAAAGAAGTTCAAAAGGTTTATCGTAGCCAAGGTATTGGAATTAGCGATAAGCATATTGAAGTTATCATTCGTCAAATGTTACGTAAAGTAGTTGTTGTTGATAAAGGTGATACTAACTTAATTCCTGGTATTAGAGTCAGTTTAATTAATTTCACTGATTCTAATAAACAAACTTTGTTAGAAGGAAAACACCCAGCTGTTGCTCAACCAATTATTTTAGGTATTACAAAAGCTGCTCTTGAAACTGATTCATTCTTAAGTGCTGCATCATTCCAAGAAACAACTCGTGTCTTAACTGATGCTGCTATTAAAGGCAAAATCGATACATTACATGGTTTAAAAGAGAACGTTATGACTGGAAAACTTATTCCTGCAGGAAATGGATTAAAGTCTCCTGAAGAAGAAAGAGCTATTCTTAACGACTTCGATGTATTGAAAACTATGGAAAAAGTTAAGAAACAATATATTGGTGTCCATGATAGTGAACACTCACTTGATGAAGAAGATGAGATGTATTCAGCTGAAGAATCATTACCAACTGAAGATCCTATTAACAACAATATTGTTAAATAGTTAACAATTAAGTGCCCATTAATTTGGGCACTTTTTATTTGTCAAAAAACATATGCAAATCCCACTTAGATTTATAATTGATGTGGGAATTGATATGGATTTTAAATAAAATATATCAATAATAAAAGTTGGTTTAAAAACTATATAAAGATATAATTAATTGTGATATATTAAATAAGATATGAATAAGGTTCCGAAGTGTTTTAAATATATAAATATTGTTGTTCCTTTATTGTCATTTATTATAGAGGCATTATTTTGCTATTTTAAAGGTATTGGATACTTAATGGTTTTTGATTATACTGCTTTAATACTCTTATTAATTGGGATGCTACTTTCAGTTTTTACTGAAAAACATATTGTTATTTGTATAATTAAAGATGTTATTTTATGTACAATATTAGTTCCTACTTCTTTTTGGAGTATAACTAATTCCTTTGGTGAAACTTTTATTTTAGGAATATTTGCTATAATAGTAACTGTCATTTGTTTTATTCTTTCATTTATTGAAATTTGGAAATATAAAGAGATTTATAATCATGAAAACAATTAAAAAAGATGGGCAAAATAAAACACCATATATCGAGGCTTATTTAAAGTATTTACATGAGAAAAATACTGCTTTTGACGTTCCTGGGCATCACCAAGGTAAAATTAAAACGGACTTGGACCGTATTTTTGGTCATAAATTATATGCGAGTGATGTAAATGCTCCTCGAGGAATGGATAATTTAGCACATCCAAAAGGTGCTATTAAAGAAGCAGAAGAATTATGGGCTAAAGCTTGTGGAGCTAAAGAAGCAAAATTCTTAGTTAATGGATCAACTAGTGGAAACCTAATAATGTTAATGTCCACTTTAAGCGATAAAGATAAAATTATATTACCAAGAAATGTTCATAAATCAGTTATTAGTGGTTTAATTTTAAGTGGTGCTATTCCAATATTTGTTATGCCTGAAATGGATACAAATACTGAAATTGTTATGCAACCAAGTTTTGATACATGGAAAAAAGCAATTGATGATAATCCTGATGCAAAAGCTATATTTGTTATAAATCCAACTTATTTTGGTGCTACAACAAATCTTAAAAAACTTGTTAATTATGCCCATAAACATGGTGTTATTGTACTTGTTGATGAAGCTCATGGAAGTCATTTTTATTTTAGTAAACACCTTCCATGTTCTGCAATGGAAGCTGGAGCAGATATGGCAACTTTATCAATTCATAAAACTGGCGGAAGTTTGACCCAATCTTCTGTTTTATTAATTAATACTGATGCAGTTAGTGAATATGATATTCAAAAAACTTGTAATATTATTACTACAACTTCTCCATCAAGTATACTTCTTGCAAGTTTAGATGCTGCAAGAAAATACCTCGTTTTTAAGGGTAGTGGAAGATTAATTCATGCTAAACAATATGCTAAAGATTGTATTGATAGAGTGAACAAAATAAAAGGTTTTAAAGCACATGGAAAAGATTATTTTGTAAAAGTTGGTGCTTATAATTATGACGAGACGAAAGTAGTTATTGAAACTGATAAATTATCCTTAACTGGTTTTGAAGTGTATAAATTGCTTAAAGATAAATATAGAGTGCAAGTTGAATTAGCTGAAACTTATGTTTTGTTATTACTTTTTACTATTGGTAGTGAAGCAAAAGATGTTGATATTATTGTAAAAGCTTTAACTAAAATTGGTGAAAAATATTATGATCCAAATATTACATATCCAGATCATCATTATCTAAAAGAATTTGCTCCGATGAAGATGAGACCTCGTGATGCATATAATAGCGATTTAAAAGTAGTTCATTTAAATAAAGCATTAAATAGAGTTTCTAAAGAAGCAATAATGATTTATCCTCCAGGAATCCCAGTTATTATACCAGGAGAAGTATTTACAAAAGAAGTTATTGAACAATTATATTATTATAAGAAAATACATGCTCAAATCCTTAGCGATTATGAAGCAAGTATGCTTGTTTCTACTGTTTTAGAAGAAAACGATAGAAAACCAAAGAAAAAGAAGATTGAGTTGCCTATAAATAAATAACTTAAGGTTGAAAAAACTTGTCAGTTAATATAATATTAATAGGCAACATTATGGCGGAATTGGGGAAGAGGTTAACCTTCGTGGCTGTGAACCACGCATTCGCCAGTTCGATCCTGGCATTCCGCCCCATTAAAAATTTAAAGTGATACTTAAAGTATCACTTTTCTTTTTTAATTAAATCTTTATCGTCATAATTGAAATAATATCGGTTTTATGGTATTTTTAAATATAGTTTGTGAGGACATATTATGGATAAATATAAAATTATTGAAGTAAAACAAAGTGTTTTTAAAAACAATAATGAAAGAGCTGATAATTTAAGGAAAGAATTAAAAGAAAAGAAAGTATTTTTACTCAATTTAATGTCTTCTCCAGGTAGTGGAAAAACTACAACTTTGGTCCGTACTATTAATGCCTTAAAAGATAAAATAAAAATTGCTATTATGGAAGCTGATATTGATGGGCAATGCGATGCTGATACAATTTTAAATAAAACAGGGGTTAAAGTTATTCAACTTCATACAGGTGGAATGTGCCATTTAGATGCAGAAATGACTAGATCAGGTGTTGAAAATCTTGGTATTGATGGTTTTGATTTAGTTGTTTTAGAAAATATTGGAAATTTAGTTTGCCCAGCTGAGTTTGATACTGGGGCAAGTGAAAATGTAATGATTTTATCAGTTCCTGAAGGAGATGATAAGCCATTAAAATATCCTCTTATGTTTGAAGTTTGTGATGTTGTTTTAATTAATAAAATTGATACATTAAGTGTTTTTGATTTTAATATTGAAGAATGCACGAATCGTATTCATAAATTAAATCCAAAAGCAAAGGTTATTCCTTTCAGTGCAAAAACTGGTGAAGGAATGGATGCTTGGTTTGAATATTTATTGAATCAAGTTAAAGATTGGAAAAAGTAGTTATGAGAAATAAAAAATTAATTTCTCGTATTGTTTTAAGTGCTTTTTTTGTTGCTTTAGGTGTAGTTTTGCCTATGGCATTTCATATGATTCCAAAGGCTGGAAGTATATTTTTACCAATGCATATTCCAACTTTTTTAGGTGGATTATGTTGTGGTCCTTTATTTGGAGCATTAATTGGAATATTAAGTTGTACAATTTCTTGTCTTGCAACTGGTATGCCACCAGTCGCAATATATCCTGCAATGGTTGTTGAATTATGTTTTTATGGATTTTTTAGTGGATTATTTATACGTATTTTTAAAACTAAAAATAAATATATTAATGTTTATTTAACCTTAATAATTTCTATGTTAATTGGAAGAAGTATAAATGGCTTAATTAATGGGCTAATTTTAAGAACTGCTAATTATTCTATGTTAGTTTGGTTAACAGCTTCTTTTGTTACTTCCTTGCCTGGAATTGTTATTCAACTAATTTTGATTCCTACATTGTTTTTAACCTTAGAAAAAAGTCATGTTTTAGATATAAGTAATGAAAATGCTTTTGGGTTCTTTAATAAGAAGAGAGTTAAAAAAGAATCAACAATTTACTTTAATTCTTTAGCAAAAGATTGGGATAAATATGAAAATATTACTGAAAAAGAAATAGAAGATTTATTGGGCGTTACAAACTTACAAAAAAATGAAAAAGTACTTGATTTAGCGTGTGGAACTGGAATTCTTGAACCATATTTAATTAAAAAAGGAGCAAATATTGTTGGAATTGATATTTCTAATGAAATGATAAATATAGCAAAACAAAAATATCCTAATGTTATATATACTTGTCAAGATTTTTATGATTTTGAGGACAAAGATTTTGATAAAATTATAATTTTCAATGCTTATCCTCATTTTATTAATCGTGATTTATTTGCTTTAAAAGCCAGTGAATGTCTTAAAGATAATGGGGAACTATTTATTATTCATAATGAATGTAAAGAGATAATTAATTCGTATCATGTTAATAGTGCTAAAAATGTTAGTAGAGAATTATTAAGTCCAGATGAGGAAGCAATATACTTAAAAAGATATTTCGATATAAACGAAACTAAAGATGATAAGAATTATTTAATTGTATGTACAAAAAAACATGGCTAAATGCCATGTTTTTCTATAAGGATTGTTTTATTATTAAAGTTCTTTAACCCAAAGTCCATGTAAATTACAATATTCATAAACTTTTAATGGTTTTTCATCTTTAGCAATTGCAAAATCTACAATTGGTTTTTCATTTGCATGTAAATCTACACGCTTATATCCTTTATCGGTAACTAAAATAACAAATTGAATATGATGCTCTTCAAGCATTGGATGTAAAACTGATCCAATTTCAACATGAACACTTTCTTCTCTAATTGTTACTACAGGAACATGCTTTTCTAAAGCAGCATCAGTAGAATTTGCTTTTAGTTGAACCATTGGTTCACCACAACAAATAGTTGGGCAACACATTTTAGTATAAAGTTCAATTATCTTTCCACATTTATTACATTTAAATAACATTACATCGTTCATAAGAATTCCTCCTAACTATATTATAGCAATTTTTATTAAATTTACAAAAAATATGCTTTAGATTTTTTTATAAATAGATATTTATAAATAGTGTGATTGTTGCTAAAATAATATAGATAGAAGTTATACATATAATTGAAGGGAGAGACGATATGTCTGAAGAAAGCGATATGCTAAGTGGGGTTCTCTTTAACCCAAAAAAAGAGGAACTCGTTGTTTTATATAAACAAAACAAACAATTTCAGGAAGAATTTAATCAAACAAGTTATAGACACCTTAAAAGAAGAAAGCAAATTTTACATCAAATGTTTGCTTTTGCAGGTGAAAACATTTATATTGAGCCCCCTTTTTATTGTGAATATGGTACAAATATTAAAATTGGAGATAATTTTTTTGCTAGTTATGATTGTATATTCTTGGATTTTGCAAAAATTAATATTGGCAATAATGTTGTATTTGGCCCCAGAGTTAATTTACTTTGTGTAGATTGTCCTACAGAGATTAATAGTAGAGCAAAAAACTTAAGATATAGTCATGATATAAATATTGAAGATGACGTATATTTAGGAGCAAATGTTCTTGTTAAGCCAGGAATTACCATTCATAAAAATGTAATTGTTGGCTGTGGGAGTGTCGTCACCCACGATTTAGAATCTAACGCTGTTTATGGAGGTAATCCTGCTAAAAAACTTAGAAATATTAATGAAGAAGAAATGAAAAAATGGCGAAAAGAAGCTGATTGTTATTATAAAAGGAAGTAGAGGAGAGGTTATGTATACAAAAAGATTAGTTACTAAAGATACTTATTATGTTGGTGGAAGTGATAGAAGGTTAGCTTTATTTGAAAACATTTATCCTTTAACAAATGGCGTTAGTTATAATTCTTATTTAATTATGGATAAGGAAACATGTTTAATGGATACAGTTGATATGTCAATCTTAGATACTTTTTTACAAAAGATTAAAGATGTTCTTGATGGAAGAGATTTAGATTATCTTGTTATTAACCACATGGAACCAGATCATAGTGCAACAGTTGATAACATTTTGAAATTATATAAGAATGTTAAAATCGTTACTAATTTTAAAGTTCTTACAATGTTAAAAAACTACTTTGAAGATATTGATGAATCAAGAATTAAAGTAATAAAAGAAGGCGATAAATTAGAACTTGGAGAACACATCCTAACATTTATTGATGCTCCAATGGTTCATTGGCCAGAAGTTATGATGACTTACGATACAACTACAAAAACACTATTTAGTGCGGATGCATTTGGCACATTTGGTGCTTTAAGTGGCAATTTATTTGCTCATGAAATGAATTTCGATCATGATTATTTAGATGAAGCACGTCGTTATTATTGTAATATTGTTGGAAAATATGGCACACAAGTTCAAGCAGTTTTAAAGAAAGCTGGAACAATAGAAATTGATACGATTGCTCCATTACATGGACCTATTTGGAGACAAGATTTATCATATTTAATTAATTTATATGATAAATGGAGTTCATATGAAGCAGAAACAAAAGGCGTATTAATTGTTTATGGTTCAATTTATGGGCATACTGAAAAGGTTGCAAACATGATTGCTGATGAATTATCTTTAGAAGGTATTAGAGACATTCATATGTATGATGCTTCCAAAACAGATAAATCTTATTTAGTTGCTGAAGCTTTTAAATATTCACATTTAGTTATTTGTTCTTCTACATATAATATGGGTATATTTACACCAATGGAAGAATTCTTATTAGATCTTAAATACCATAATTTAAGTAATAGAACTGTTGCTATTTTTCAAAATGGTAGTTGGGCTCCAAATAGCGATAAACTAATTCGTGAAATATTCTTAAGTATGAAGAATATTAAAATAATTAACGAACCATTTACTATTAAATCAAATATTAAAGAAGCACAAATTCCTGAATTAAACAAAATATGTGCGGAAATTGCTAAGGATTTTCCAAAACTTGAAACAAAATCTAACGCATTATTTAATATCCAATATGGTTTATATGTTTTAACTACTAAAGATGGCGATAAAGATAATGGATGTATTGTAAATACAGTTAGCCAGGTATGTACTGATAAAGTCTTGGTTGCTGTTAATAAAGCGAATTATACGGCTGATTTATTTATGAAGAACAAGATAGCAAATGTAAGTATTTTAACAACACATACTCCATTTTCAGTATTTAAAAATTTCGGATATCAAAGTGGAAAGACTGTGGATAAATTTGCTACTTTTAAGTATAAGGCTCGTTCGAAAAACGGATTATTTTATATAAGTAAATTTACTAATGGTTATTTGTCATTAAAATGTGTTCAAGTTTTTGATTTAGGTAGTCATTATGGTTTCTTATGTGAAGTAACTGAGAATAAACAAATTTCTTTCGAAGAAAGTTTAACTTATTCTTATTATATGAATAATATAAAACCAAAACCAGCTCGTGAAGTTGCTCAAAAGAAAGGTTGGATTTGTAAGATTTGTGGATATTTCTATGAGGGCGAAAATTTACCAAAAGATTTTATATGCCCAATTTGTAAACATCCAGCAAGTGATTTTATAAAGGTGGGATTTTAATATGGAAAAAGAAAAATTATCGTTTAGTGAATATCAAAAAGAAGCTTTTGATTTAATTTCACCAGAAGGAAAAAAAGACATGGTTTTGAATGGTGTTTTAGGTTTATCTGGTGAGTCTGGAGAATGTTCAGATATTGTTAAAAAGAATCGTTTTCAAGGACACGAATTAGATAAAGATCATTTAAAAGATGAACTTGGAGATGTCTTATGGTACATTGCTGAAACATGTAGTGGTTTAGGAATTACCCTTGAAGAATGCGCTCAATTTAATCTTGATAAACTTCATAAACGTTATCCAAAAGGTTTTGAAGCTAATAAATCTATACATCGTAAAGAGTACGAGAAAGAAGGTAAATAATGAGTGAAATTTTCGATGTCGTTGTTATTGGAGGAGGAGTAATAGGCTGTTCTATTGCCCGTTATCTTTCTCGTTTTAAAGGCAACTTTATGTTACTTGAAAAGCATAATGATGTAGGCGAAGAAACTAGTAATGCAAATAGTGCAATTGTGCACAGTGGTTATGATCCATTACCTGGAACTAATAAAGCAAAATTTAATGTTTTAGGAAATAAAATGATGCCACAAGTTTGTGATGAATTAGATGTACCATTTAAGAAAATTGGTAGTTTAACAATTGCGTTTTCTAATGAAGATATGGAAACATTAAAATCTTTACTTGAAAGAGCAAAAATAAATGGAGTTAAAGCAGAATTATTATCAAAAGAAGAATTAATAAAAATTGAACCAAATGTAAATAAGAATGCTTTTGGTGCTTTATTATGTCCTGATGCTGGGATTATTTCTCCCTTTAATTTAACTGTTTCCTTTATGGAAAATGCTATGGATAATGGATTTAAATTATCTTTAAATACTTGTGTAAACGGAATTAAAAAAGAGGATGGTCTTTATGTTATAAATACTGATAATGGAGTATTTAAAACAAAAGCATTAATTAATGCAAGTGGCGTTTATAGTGATGTTATAACTAGTTATTTAGAGAAACCATCTTTTAAAATTAACCCAACAAAAGGTGAATATATAATTTTAGATCACTATAGTAGTAATTTAGTAAAACACACTTTGTTTACTTGTCCAACTAAGGTGGGGAAAGGAGTTCTTGTAACACCAACAACATCATATAATTATTTGATTGGTCCTAGTGCAACTTTAACGGAAAGAGATGATTGTTCTACTGATAGCGAAACCTATGCTTTCTTAAGAGAAAAAGGTAAACAACTCGTTGAAAATATTCCTTTTAATGAAACAATTCGTGGTTTTGCTGGAGTAAGAGCAAACCCTTCAACAGATGATTTTATTATAGAAGAAAGTAAAAACAATCCTTTATTCTTTTTAGCTTGTGGAATTATGTCACCAGGATTAGCATCATCCCCAGCAATTGGAGAATATATTTCTAATCTTGTAGAGGATAAATTAAAACTAGAAAAGAATAAACAATTTAATCCTACAATTAGAAAACATTTAAGAATTAGTAATATGGGAATGGACAAATATAACGATTTAATTAAAAAAGAGCCAGGATATGGTAGGTTTATTTGTCGTTGTGAAAAAGTAAGTGAGGGTGAAGTCGTTGATGCAATTCATAGAAATTGTGGGGCACATACTATTAAAGGTGTTAAAAAAAGAGTACGTGCAGGATTTGGTAAATGCCAAGGAACTTTCTGCCAACCTGAAGTAATGAAGATTCTTTCAAAAGAATTAAGCGTCCCTTTATCAAAGGTTTGTTATAGCGACTTAGGAACTGAAATTTGTGTAGAGCCATCGAAAGGAGATAAATAATATGGAAAATATTGATTTAGCTATTATTGGTGGAGGAAGTGCGGGTTTAGCTGCTGCTATTTCTGCTTATGATAATGGTGTAAGAAACATTGTTTTATTTGAAAGAGATAAAGAATTAGGTGGTATTTTAAACCAATGTATTCATAACGGATTTGGACTTCATACTTTTAAAGAAGAATTAACTGGTCCTGAATTTGCTTCTAGATTAATTAATGAATTTAACGAAAGAAAAATAGTCGCAAAAATTAATTGCTTAGTTTTGAGCTTGTCCTCTAGTAAAATAATTACTTATTCAAATAGTGTTGATGGCGTAAAACAAGCAAAATGTAAATCAATAATTTTTGCTGCTGGATGTAACGAAAGAACTAGGGGTCAAATTTTAATTCCAGGTAATAGACCAAAAGGTGTTTATACTGCTGGATTAGCACAAAAATATCTCAATGTTGATGGATATTTAGTTGGCAAAAATGTGTATATTTTAGGGAGTGGTGATATTGGTTTAATTATGGCAAGACGTATGACTTTAGAAGGTTGTAAAGTTATAGGTGTTAGTGAATTAATGCCATATTCCAATGGATTAAATAGAAATATAGTACAATGCCTTAATGATTTTAATATTCCATTAAGACTACATAATACTGTTACAAAAATAATTGGAAAAGAAAAACTAGAAGCAATTGAAATTTGTGATGTTGATGATTCTTTAAAACCAATTCCAGGGCATGAGCAATTAATTAAATGTGATTGTTTATTGCTTTCTGTGGGTTTATATCCATTTAATGTTTTATTAAATAATGCTGGATGTAAATCATCTCCAAGGACTAAAGGAGCATTTGTTGATCAAAATGATGAGACATCTATTGATGGTGTATTTAGTTGTGGTAATGTTTTACAAGTTCACGATTTAGTTGATTTCGTAGCAGAAGAGGGGACCTTTGCAGGGAAAAATGCTGCAGAGTATTTAAAAAACCCAGATCGAAATTACATTAAAACTATTAATGTAAACGCAATTGACAATCTTGGTTATGTTTTACCAAACATTATTAGAGTGAATGAACTTTTAAAAAGTGTAACTTTTTCTTTTAGAGTAAGGAAACCATTAAAGAAAGCTTTCTTATATATTAAAGACGGGGATAAAGTAATAAAGAAAATGATGAAAGTAGATCTTTTGCCATCACAAATGCAAAAAGTTACTTTATCTGATATTGATTTTAAAGAAGTTAATAATATTGATTTAACTTTGGAGGAAATTAAATAATGAAAGAACTAACGTGTATAATTTGTCCAAAAGGATGTCATATTACTGTTCATGATGATGGAACTATTACAGGAAATACTTGTAATAGAGGATATGAATATGCAAAACAAGAAGCCTCTCATCCAATGAGAACAGTGACTTCTACAATAAAAGTAAATGATGATAATGTTTGTGTATGTCCTGTTAAAACGGAAACTGCAATTCCAAAAGAAAAGATGTTTGAAGTAATGGAAGAAATTAACAAAGTATCTGTTAATTTACCTATTAAGATGCATCAAATAATTATTAAAGATGTATGTGGAACTGGAGTTAATGTAATAGCAACAAAAGAGGAAAAATAATGGCAACTGTAAAGGAATATTTAAAAAGGTATGGTGATAAGACTTTTAAAGAATTGGCAATGAATGAGATTGATATTTCAATAATTGCCATCATTTCCTATGCGGATTTTCTTTCATCATCCGTATCAAAGAAATATGAAAAAGATCAACCTATTCCTTTACAAGTTTTTAATAAAGACGAAACTCTTAAACTTGTTGCAAGAAGATACTTAGCAAAGAACCTTGTATTCTATAATTTTTTAAAACAATTTATGGATTGCAAGAGATATCAAGATATTGAATTAGGAAATATAGAAAATAAATTTAGTGAAAAGAATTCGGTACAGTTTTTTGCTATGACTATCAAAAACTCGATGGGAACATTTATTATTTATAGAGGAACTGATAATACAATTGTTGGATGGAAAGAAGACATTAATTTAGCAATTAGTGATAGTATTCCTGCTCAAATTGATGCGGAAAAATATTTAGAAAAAATTGCGAAAAAAGTTAAAGGCGATTTATATATAATTGGTCATTCTAAAGGTGGCAATCTTGCATATTATTCTTTCTTTAATACAAAGGACACTATAAAAAATAGAATCAAGAAAGTATATAACTTAGATGGCCCAGGTTTTAGAGATGATAATTATGATTATGATGAATATTCAACAAAACTAGTAAAAATTTGCCCTTCAGATGATGTTGTTGGTGCAATCTTTGATACTCGTTTAGACCAAGTACTTGTTCAATCTACAAGAATTGGGGTTGATGCTCATGATATGCTTACTTGGAAAGTAGATCCACATAAAAAATATTTAGAATTTATACATCCTAAAGATTACACTCAATTTTGTAAGTCTTTTAAGATTGCATTAAATGATTGGTTTCATAATGTTCCAAAAGAATCTATGACTGATTTCGTTGATTTTATTTTTACTCTTGTTTCAATCGATAATCCATCTACATTAGGTGATTTAAAAGCTGGATTATTTCTTAATTCAAGAAAATATAGAAAAATAATAGCTAATTTCCCACCTGAAAAGAAAAAAGCATTAACAGAAATGGCTGTAGGTTTTATGCGTAGTTGGACTTATTCTTTCTTTCATCAAAAAGCTTATAGTATAGATTCATCTAAAAAAGAATTAGAAAAAATAATAATTTCTTTAAATAAAGAAGCAGTTAAAAGTAAAAAAGGAAAACTTAATGTACAGGAGGATTTATAATGAGTTACATTTTAGCGTTAGATCAAGGGACAACATCATCAAGAGCAATACTTTTTGATAATAAAGGGCAAGTTTTTTATAAATCGCAGCAAGAAGTTGAATGTTATTTTCCTAGTGATGGATGGGTCGAGCAAAATGCACTTGATGTATGGTTAAGTGTTTTAAATGTAATTAACGATTGTTTAGCAAAAACAAATTTAACTTATGATGATATAAATTGTATTGGATTAACAAACCAAAGAGAAACAACTGTTGTTTGGAATAAAAAAACTGGTATGCCTGTATACAATGCTGTTGTTTGGCAATCAAGGCAATCTTTAGACATTTGTAATGGATGGGAAAAATATAAAGAACTAATTCATCAAAAAACAGGATTAATATTAAATCCATATTTTAGTGCATCTAAAATAAGATTTATTCTAGATCACATCCAAAATGGGCAAGAAAAAGCAGAAAAGGGTGAATTGCTTTTTGGAACCATTGATACATGGGTTATGTATAAATTATCAAAAGGCAAGATTTTTAAAACTGATGTTACGAATGCTTCAAGAACCATGTTATTTAATATTAATAATATGGCTTGGGATGATGATTTGTTAAAATTATTTAACATTCCAAAATGTATGTTAGCTGAAGTTTGTCCTTCTTCTAATAATTTTGGTGAAGCAACAATTTTAAAGAAAGACCTTTGTATATGTGGGGTTGCTGGAGATCAACAAGCTGCTTTATTTGGGCAAAATTGTTTTGAAAAAGGTGATAGCAAGAATACTTATGGAACTGGTTGTTTTATGCTTATGAATATAGGCGATAAACCAGCGTTTTCAAAGAACGGATTATTAACTACAGTTGCTTGGCAAATTGGAAATAAAGTTGTTTATGCATTTGAAGGAAGTGTTTTTGTTGGTGGTGCTAGTGTTCAATGGTTAAGAGATCAAATGCGTATGATTAAGGATGCAAAAGATAGTGAAAGATATGCCACAAATGTAGATACAGATTTAGGTGTTTATGTAGTTCCTTCATTTGTTGGATTAGGAGCTCCGTATTGGGATGATGAATGTCGTGGAGCTGTTTTTGGACTTACTAGAGCGACTTCGAAAGAGCATTTTATTCGAGCAGTTTTAAATTCAATTGCTTTGCAAACTAAAGATGTAATTGTTGCAATGGGAAAAGAAAGTGGAATAAAACTTAAATTATTAAAAGTTGATGGTGGAGCTACGGCAAATGGATATTTGATGCAATATCAAGCTGATATTTTGCAAACTCGTGTTTTACTCCCTCAATGTTTAGAAACGACTGCTTTAGGTGCTGCATATTTAGCAGGATTAAATAATAAATACTGGAAATCAATAGACGAAATAAAATCTATTCATAAATATAAAAAAGAATATACTCCACAAATGGATATAAAAAATGTTAAAGAAATTGATAAGAAGTGGGCGAAAGCAATAGAGGCAGTTAGGGTTTTTAAATAATGAATAGTGAAATTTTAAAATGTTTAGATAGAGGAGCAATTATAGTTGGTCCTGGTTCATTAAGAAGATATTTTCTAGACTATAAAAATAGAAATCCTTTTTTAAACTTTAAATATTTTACAAAATCTGGCTTAGAGACAGAATTATTTGGTGAATATAAAGAAACCGCAATTAAAAAAGTAATGCAAAAGCTAAATGTTTCGTTTGAAATCTCTAATACAATACTTTCTTATTTTTCTAAAGGCATGGTAATAAATGAATATAATAAAAAATATGAATCCATCTTCAATGATTTATTAGATTTTGGATTGTATTATAAAGATGTTTATGCAAAGGAACTATTTAAAGAAAAAGAAATTATTTTTATTGGATATACTAATGATGATGTAGAAATTAAAAATATTATTAATTATATTGGAAACAAAAATGTAAAGTTCTTTTCTTTTGATGATTTGGAATTCAAAAATGATATTAAAGAAGTTAATTATTTTTTAACAATTGATGAAGAAGTAAAATTTGTATTAAACGAGATTGCTTTTGAAATTGATCATGGTGCAGAGCCAAAAGATTTTTTAATTTTTACCAATATTTCTGAATACAAATTCTATTTTGAGTTGTTTAGTAAAGAATACAATATTCCATTAAATTTTGATGATCCTAAAAGCTTATATGATACAAATAGTGGCAAAATATTAATTAGTAATTTATCTGGAAATATAAAAGATTTTTTAACTAAAAATGTCAAACTTTTTGAAAATGATTTAGATAATTATAATAAGATTTTATATTTAGCTGATTTTTATGATTTCGATAATATTAATAAGAATGATATTCCAAGTATTTTAAAAAGCGTAAATGTTCGAGAAACAAAATATGTAAATGGAGTAACAGTTACGAGTGTTCCTAATTTCGATCCAACTAAAAAAATATTTGCTACTTCTTTAAATAAAGATTTCTTTCCAACCATTTTAAAAAATAATGATTATTTTGACGATGCTATTAAAAAGAAGGTTTTCCTAACTGATTCAGTAAATAGAAGTCAATATTATAGAAATATGGGAATAGCGTTTTTACATGCAAATAGCATAAAATCCCTATCATTTAGTGCTTCTTCTAAAGAAGATGGTGTTTCATATTTATTAAAAGAACTAGATTATAAAATAACTAGTTTTTCTAATTCAAGAGATGAACAATATGCACAAAATCTTGGTCCATTTTATTATAAAGAATATGATACTTTATATAGAAAATTTAATGTAAATAGAAGCGATTATTCTAGATATTTAAACCAAAAAAATAGTATTTGTGAGTACAATAACGAATATAAACATATTGAAAAGGAATTAAATATTGAGCCACATTATTCTTATTCAAGTTTATCAAACTATTTGTCTTGTCCTTTTAAATATTATGTTTCTAATGTTTTAAGATTGAATGAAGTTGAAAGAAATTTTTATGCTCGTCTTGGGACTTTCGCCCATAAATTATTAGAACATGTATATGACAAAGACCTTAATTTTGAGTCTTTATATAATGAAACTATTAATCTTGAGGATTTTAGTGATTTTACCCCTAGAGAAAGAATATTTTTAGATGGGTATAAAGATGATTTGTATCTCATTATGAATAGAATTAGAAAACAAAATGAGGCTTATCCATTTATTAAAACATATCATGAACAAAAATTAGTTACTACTATAAAACAAAATATTATTGTTGGTGGGAAAGAAGAAGAAAAGACGATTACTATAAATGGATTTAGTGACCGTATTAATGAATATAAAGAGGGCTACGTTATTATTGATTATAAAACTGGGCATTCTTTTGGAGTACCTACAAAAGATAAACCATTAGTAGAGAAACAATATCAATTACCTATTTATTCATATTTAGTTTCTACAAATTCTGAATTTAATAAAAAGCCAATAATCGCCGCTTTTATCCAACCCTTATCAATTAAAGGTTCTCATGATGTTAATAGTTTAGATAATGGTCAGTATAAGACTATTGAGTTATGTGGGTATATTGAAAATGATATGGAATTTATCAAAAAATATGACCCTTCATTAAAATTAAGTAATTCTTCTTCATACATTATGAATTTAAAAATTAACAATGATGGCGGTTTTAGTAAAAGTTCTAAGGTTTATACTAGAAAAGAAATTGATAATTTTTCAAGTAGTGCTCTTAATAAAATTTTGGAAACAAATGAGGCCGTATTTGATAGGAAATTTGAAATTAATCCTTCAAATGTTGTTTCTTCTTCAAATGATTTTTCCTGCAAGTTTTGTGATTTTGATGATATATGTTATGTAAATCTTGAGAAACTAAAAATTCTAAGAAATATTGATACGGAGGACACTGATGATGCTGAATAAGGTACAAGAAAAGGCTGTTGAGTCATCAGGAAACGTCCTTGTTTCTGCAGGTGCTGGAAGTGGTAAAACTAAAGTTTTAACTTCGAGAGTTGTTTTTAATATTGTTGAAAAGAATATGAAGCTTGATGAATTACTTATAGTTACCTTTACAAATATGGCTGCTAAAGAAGTAAAAGACCGTATTAAGAAAGCTCTAATAGATAATGGAAGAAGCGAAGAAGTCCCTTATGTTGATTTAGCACATGTTGAAACATTTGATGCTTTTTCTTTATATATTGTTAAAAAATATGGTTATAAATTAGGAATAAATCGTAATGTTAATAATGTGCCAGAGGATGTAATTGATGTTTATACAAGAAACCTTCTTGAAGAATTGTTTGATAAATATGCTTTAGAAAAAAATGAATTATTTGTCGAATTAGAAACTACATATTGTTCTAAAAATGATGATGAATTGATTAAAGCTATTCTGGATTTTTATAAAGCTTTTATTAAAATTGATGATAAAGATGAGTTTTTAAAATCTTATGATAAAAAGTTTTTAAGTGATGATCATTTTTCTCTTATTTTAAATCAGCTCTCTTTGTTAATTAATAGTTATAAAGATAAATTGAGTAGTTTAATTGATAAAAACCCAAATGAAGAGTATGTAGAGGCAATAAAAGAATGCTTAAAAGGTTTCTTTGATGCTAAAAATGCAGATGATTCTATTGAAGCATTAAAAGATATTCCAAAGATAAGCAAAATTGCTACAACTGGAGATGATGATAAAATAATAAGGGGTGAGATTAAAAAGTTTAGAGATAAGGAAAAAAAGTTTTCTTCTTTAGATTTATCTAAATATGATGTTGATATAGAAAAAGCTAAACGATTAGTGCCTTTTATTTTAAGCATAATTAAATATTTGTATGATAAAACTTATGAGTTTGAATATGAAAAAGGTTATTTTACTTTTTCTGAAATTTTTAGATTATCTTATAAACTAGTAAGTGAATTTGAAGATGTTAGGAATGATATAAAAAATAAAATTAAACTTATTATGATTGATGAATATCAAGATACTTCAAATATTCAAACTCAATTTATAAATTTAATTGGTTCTAACAATGTTTTTTGTGTCGGTGATGTAAAACAATCTATATATTTATTTAGAAACGCCTCACCTGAAAACTTCATTAAAATGTATGATAAATATGCAAATAATGATGGTGGAATTAGAATTGATATGAATACAAATTATCGATCAAGAGAAGAGATTTTAAATAGTGTAAACATAATATTTTCAAGAATAATGAGTAAAAATTATGGTGGTGCAGATTACGCAAAAAGTCACATCATAGAAGCTGGATATAGTTCATATAAATCTTTTGGTGCTACTTCTACAAAGCATGGCATATTTACTTTAAAATGTGAAAAAAGCGAAAATAACAAACCAATTATTAATAATGATATTAAAGCAATTATTCAAGATATAAAAAAGAGAATCTATTATAAAGAGAAGGTCTATGATAGGAATATTGAAAAATTAAGAGATGTTGAATATAAAGATTTTTCTATTTTATGTGCTAAAGGAACTAATTTCTTAAATTATGAAAAAGTTTTACTGGATGGGGGGCTTCCTGTAAATGCAATTTATGATATTGCTTTATTTGATGATGAAGCAATTAAAACTATTGTCTCTATCCTTAAATTTGTAGATTCTATGAATAATCCAGAAAATAGTTTAACTTTTCAAAATAAAATTAAGCATTATTATTTATCTATTGCAAGAAGCTTTCTTATAAACAAAAATGAAGAAGAAATATATGATGAAATAATCAATAATACATATAAAAATAGTAATTTATATAAAGAACTTTTATGTTTTGTAAATGAGAACAAAAATTCTAATTTATCTACTTTATATTTAAATTTATTAGAAAATTTTTCTTATATTAAAATGATACCTTCCTTATACGGAAATCCTCTACAAAAACTTAATAAAATGAATGCATTTTATAATCGAGTTTGTATTATGGAAGATTTAGGTTTTACCTTGAATGACTTCATAAAATATTTAGAAAGTATTAATAGTTATGATATTGAAATGGAAGAAACTCATGATGAACGTTTAGAAAATGCTATTAATTTATCTACAATTCATAAATCAAAAGGTCTAGAGTACAAGATTGTTTATTTGATTGATCCATTTTCTAAGAATAGTAATCACTTAAAAGGATCATATTATACAAGTTCTGAAGGAGAATTTTCTCTTCCTTCCTTTACAACTTCTCTGACTAGTAATCTCTTAAAGATTATTGAAAATAGTGGTATTTTGCCAGATAAATACTTAATGGAAAGAATTAGATTGCTTTATGTTGCAATGACTAGAGCAGAAGATTGTTTTATTATCGTTGATAAAAATAATACTCTATATGAAAAAAATAGTATTAATTTAAAAGATGCAAAAACAATTGGCGATTTTTTACTTGCTGCAAATGTTGAATTTGAGGAAAGCGAATTTGGAGATAAGGAATATCATGAAGTAGATAATAATGCAAAAAAGATTATTTCAAATCCATTTACTTACAAAAAGATTAATTGTTCAATGGATAAAGGTGATATAAAAACTTCTGCAAGCAAAGATATGAAATTTGATGCTGAACTTGAAACTTTGAAATATGGAACACACATGCATTTATTGATGGAAGAAGTAGATTTTATTAAGAAAGATGTTTCATTCATTAAAGATTTTACAGAAAGAAAAAAGGTTGCAAGAGTATTAGAAAATCCTTTATTTAAGGATATTAAGAATGCCAAGATTTTTAAAGAATATCAGTTCTTCGATGTTAAGAACAATAAAAACGGTATTATTGATTTGCTATTAGTTTATGAAGAGAAGTGTATTGTAATTGACTACAAACTATCAAATATTGAAGACAGTGCTTATAAGGATCAACTTCAAATTTATAAGGGATATGTTGAAGAAATTTTTAAAAAACCATGTAAGTGTTTCCTTATTTCAATTAAAGATGATTCAACGAAAGAGGTATTTTAATGAATGAAGTAGAAAATATAGAAGCTCTTTATTTAGGTGATAATAAGGACGTTTTAAACGCAATTAATGAAAAAACTAGTTGGATTTTTAAAACTTTTTATGTACCTTATGATTCAGCGAAAGATTCATTTTATGCTGTTATTGATTCAATTAACAAAAAATCGATTTTGTTTGGCGATGTTAGTTTTGATTCAAGTTTGTTTGATGACAAAACCAATAATATTTTAAAAGAAATATCAAAGATATATTGTGAAATTAAGCTTTATGACAAAATTGATGCAGGATTTGCAGGGGATTTTTATATTGAATACGATTTTACTAAAATGTCTTTAAGAAATTACCAAGATTTAGTTGCTAATTTTTATCATCTAATTGCCTTAAAAGATTTAAATATAAATTATAAGGATTTACAAGATTCAGTCCTTGATCAAATGAAATGTTTAATAGCTGGAAGTTGTGAATATTCAAAAATCATTCTATCTAGAAATAATGTCAATAACTTTCTATACAATGCTAATGTATGTTCAAAAATTTATTATAAAAAAACAATTAATCCAAAAATTTATAATTCAATAAAGGAAATATGTAATAGAATAGGTATAGAACTAGTTGAAATGGAGGGGTGAAAATGAAACTTGAAGCATTAAAAATTGATGTTTTTAAAAAACTTTTAAAAGATTTAAATGTTCCCGATACTGTTGATGTTGAATATTTATATGAAATTTATGATGCAGTTTTGGGTGGAATAAGTCAAATTAGCGATTTTGCTACAAATTATCAATTTCAACCTGTAAATCATGTTGTTGTTATTTTATATATTGTTAATGAATACATGTATGGGGTAAATTTATTAGACAAAGATAAAAGAGAGTCTTTTCAAAATGATGAAAAGTTATCAAGTGGTCTAGCTTCCATTTGCTGCGACAAATACTTAACAAATGAGCAATTAAATTATAAAAGTAGTGCTTTCTTAAACAGATTTAATCCTCAAATATCTACTTTAAATTTGTACTTAAATTTTTGCTTAACTACTTTACAAAAGATGGACATTCCAAACAAGTCTCTTGAACTAATTAAATCTATGCTCTTTAAAGCTTTTTCAATGAGCAAATGTATCATTGAATTATTATTAAATGGTTTTGAAACAGAAGCATTCTCAACTTGGAGAACTCTTCATGAAAATGAGTCAATATTAGGATGTTTGGTTAAATATGGAAAACCTATGTTTGACGAATACTTTAAACATATTACATATGCACTTGCCTATCGTCATCAAATCACTCCAGTTACTGAGCAAGATAAAGTATTTGAGCAAATAAAAACTGAAATGAGAGCTCATGATTTAAAAAGTAAAGACATGAAAAAATTTATAGAATATGGATATTTATATGCTGTTCCAGATTTTACTGAAAAAGGATATAAACTTAATTTTAGAGATGGCGTAGAAAAAGTATGTGGTCTTGGAAGTTATTCAAAGCTTTATGAAATGAGCAGTGAAATTGCCCATTCCTCCCCATTACTTTTATTTTCTCAAAGAGAATATTTCTTTAATTTAACATTAATAAATTTATATGAAACTTTCTTTAGAATTGAAAGCTTGTTTGCTCAATATTTTAATATTTATTCTAAGCCAGAAGAAGTTTCTCGTTATAAACAACTAAAAACAATTTATATGCAACAAATTGAAACAGTATATAAAAATATTAAAAATAAATTCTTATCTCAATATGCACAAAAAATGACGGAAGAGCAAAAGCAAGGAGAAACTAAAGAAGAAGTTTCTGATTAATATGAACTCCCACCAATAAATTCATGTAATAATGAATTGCATGGTACAAATTTTGGATCAATATCTTTAAAATATTTTAATAATCTAATTAATCTTTCAGCATCTGGAAAATATTTTGAGTCTTTTGAAATAGATTTTAATAGTGGAAGAGCATATCTCTTCATTACGCATAATTCATAATTTAAAAAGCTATCGAAAACATAGTTAGCATCTTCTTGAGTACTATAAATCCATTTAAATTCGCCTTTTCTAACGCTTCTCCACATAGATAATGTTTCTTCAGCAGAGCTACTTCTAAATTGATTATCACGAACAATTCTTCTTAATAATCTTACATCGCTCATAGAAATTGGGTTTTCATTATCAAGGTTAATTTGGACTTGAGGAGAAATAAAAATCTTGAATTTATTATGCTTTGGAATTAAGGAAGTCATTTGTTCATTTAAAGCATGAATGCCTTCAACAATAATTGGATCTTTAGGACCGATTTGAATTGATCTTCCAACAACTCTTTCATTTTTCTTGAAATTAAATTTTGGTAAATCTACTTTTTTACCATTTAACAAATCTAACATGTTTTGCATAAATAGTTTCTTATCTAAACTATCAATTGTTTCAAAGTCTTTCTCTCCATTTTCATCAAGTGGAACTAAATCTTTATCTAAATAATAATCATCTAAAGAAATACGAATAGGATTAATCCCTCTAGATTTAAGTTCATCAACTAATCTATTAGCAAATGTAGTTTTTCCGCTACTTGAAGGGCCCGCAATACAAATTAAACGAACACTGTCGATTTTGTTTTCAATAATATTTCCTAATTCTACAAGCATTCTATAATGTTTATCTTCACAAATATTAATTAAATTATTTGCAGTTGGAGTGGTAATTTGTGTATTAATTTCAGCAACTGAACTTAAATGAACTTTATTTGACCATTCATAAGAATTGAATAAGGCATTAGAAAAAACTGTTTCCTCTTTATAAGGAGGAATTTGACCATCATATTCAGCTCTAGGATATGAAATTAAAATTCCAGGAGAATATGTTCTTAATTTAAATAGTTTTAAATATCCAGTTGATGGAACCATTCTTCCAAACATGTAATTTAAGTAGCCATTACAATTATAAAAATGAACAGTTTTTTCTGGACGATATTGTAAAATTTCAATTTTATCTGTTAATTTATATCCCTCATAAATTTTCTTAGCATCATCATTTGGTACAATCATTTTAACAAATGGAAAATCTTCTTTAACTAATTCTTGCATTTTATTTTCTATTGCTTCAGTCATTTCTTCTGACATTGGCTCATGATTTGAAATCTCTTGTGCATATAAGCATCTTGAGAATGAATATGAAATTTTAAATCTATATTTTGGATATACTAAATGGGCAGCCATAAGGAATAAAAATACAACTGAACGACGATATGTGCCAATAGCACAACTGTTTTTTAATGTTAAAAAAGTAACATTTGCATCGTAATAAACTTCATAATTTAACTCTCTTACTTGGTTATTAACTTTAGCACAAATATAATCTTCATTACCTTCTGTTAAATCTACGAGTTTAACCTTCTTTTCAAAAGAAAACTCCTTATTGTTTATCTTTACTTTAAATGACATATTAACACCTCTTTTAGTAATTAAAATGATAACATATTTATAGCTACATTTAAATAAAAAAATAGAAGCGAAGATTTGTGCTAAAAAGACTTTAAAAAAAAGGGTAATATTGCTACAATTTTATATATGGTTTTAACTGCAAATGATTGGAATGGCTATTGGGAATCCCTATGGCAAAACATAACAAAATTTTGGTTAGGTGATATTGGAAATGGTGACACTTCTGGATATATCTATAAGTTTGGTGCTGCATTAATTGTTCTTGTTTTAGGATTTATTCTTATAAAAGTAATTTGTTTTGGTTTAAGAAAAGCTTTTAGATTAGATAAAAAGAAAACAAAAGAAAGAACTGCAAAGAACTTTACTTTAAGTGTTATAAAATTTGTATTAAATATTTTACTATTATTATGGATTTTAAGTATTCTTGGTGCAGATTTAACTGGTTTATCTACAATATTCTCTAGTGCTATTTTAGCTGTTGGATTATCACTACAAGATGTTGTTGGAAACTTTGCAAGTGGCATTATTATATTAAGTAGCAAACCATTTGTTGCTGGTGATTATGTTTCTATTAAAGATGCTGGAGATGGCACGGTAACTGATGTTCGTTTTCTTGCTACTTATTTAAAAACTATTGATGGTCAAGTAGTAATTATTCCAAATAAAACTATTACAAATGGTGTAATCATTAATTATTCAACTGAACCTGTAAGAAGATTGGTTTTAAATGTAACTGTTTCTTATGAAGCTGATATAAGTAAAGTTAAAAAGATATTAACTAATGTTATTAAAACAGATAAAAGAGTTTTAAAAGATCCTGAAGTTTGTTGTGTTGTTGATTCAATGGATACTAGTGGAGTTAATGTTTCATTAAGATGCTATGTTCCAAATGCTGTTTATTGGGATATGATTTATTCTTTTAATGAAAACTTAGTTAATGAGCTTAATAAAACTAAAATTTATCCACAAATTAAAAAAGTCGAAGTTGTTCAAGACTTTGAGAGGAAAAAGAAATGAAATTCTTACAAAAGAATTCACATGTTTTGATTACCTACTTAGTTATTTGTGCCATTTTAATTGGTATTTCTTGTGTTGGATTTATTTATAATACTTGGGAAGTTACTGTTATTCTTGGAATTGGTACTTTTTTTGATTTATTTTATTTAATTTTGGTTACAAAATTTGGTAGTAGTGAAACCTCAAAATATAAATTAAGCGATGGAAAAAATTTATTAATTTTTACATCTCTTAAAATATTAAAAGAGATTCTTGATTTAGGTAGTTGCGCATTGCTCATTTTTCTTGTTAAAAATAGTTATTATGAAGGAAATGATTTGAGATATTTATATTTATTTTTTGTTTTGGTTCCTCATTTTGTTTCTGTTTTATTATTTTATCTATCAAGTAAGGCGCAAACTGACAATTAATTATGAACGTATTTCTAGAATTATTTGATCCAGAAGACATGTTAACTCTTCATATAGTGCCTCAATTGGCAATGTCATTAGTTGTAATGGCAATTGTTTTAATTGGTGCAATTATTCTAGGTATTGCCTTTCGTAGAGCAGATCCCTTAAAAGAACCAAAAGGAATTGTTTTAATTGGTGTTATATATTTTAATGCGATGGAAGATTTTACAGTTTCTATTATGGGAGAAAAAAATCGTGGTTTTGCTAAATATATAATGGTTTTAGCACCTTATATATTGCTTTGTTTTCTAATTGGCTTAACTGGTTTATGGAATCCAATTACATATGTAATAGTTCCTTTTTCAGTTGCATTAGTAACATTTATTATGATTCATGTTCAAGCAGTAAAAACAAACCATTGGGGATATTTCAAACGTTATATTGATCCAATGCCTTTATTTTTACCAATTAACTTATTATCAATGTGGGCTCCATTATTATCGTTAGCTCTACGTTTATTTGGTAATGCTTTGAGCGGATTTTGTATTATGTCTATTGTTTATTTCGGTTTAGAAAATCTAGCTACTATGATAAGTGGATTTAGTGGAGCAGGTTCAATTTGGATTGCTCCAATAATTACTCCATTTTTACATTTATATTTTGATTTATTTAGTGGGTGTATTCAAACCCTAGTTTTTTGTATGTTAACAATGATTTATATTTATCAAGAACAAAATGATGAAGATGAATCTGATGTTATAGAAGAAGCATCCTATGTTAAAGGATAGAAAGGATTTTTTATGGACAGTACAGGATTAAAGTACATTGGAGCAGGGTTATGTATGCTTGCTACCGCAGGAAGTGCTATTGGTGAAGGTATGCTTATTGCCAAGGCTATGGAGGGTATGAGTCGTAATCCAGAAATGTATGGAAAATTAAGAACAGGTATGATTTTAGGTTCTGCTCTTGATGAAACTACTTCAATTTACTCATTGTTAGTTGCTATTCTTTGTTTATTCGTTGGTTAATTTTTTGGTGTACTAAAAAGGAGGAAATACATGAAAAAGAAAAATTTTAAAGTAATGTATATTTTGTTAACCTTTTTAGGTATGCTTACGCTTACTAGTTGTGATACAGAACAATTTAGTAGTGATATGCAAGACAGTATTGCACAAGCTTTTGCACTAGACCCATGGAATTTATTAACTCAATTACTTGCTTTTGTTGTCTTAGTTATTTTAGTTATTGTATTTGGATATAAACCAGCTAAAAAATATTTAGACAAGAGAAAAGAATATATTAATGGCGAGCTTAAAAATGCTGAAGATCAAAATAAATCTGCAAAAGAAAATTTTGATAAATCTGCAAAAGAGATTGCCACTAGTCATAAAGAAGCAATGAAGATTGTTGATGATGCCAAAAATAGTGCCAATATTGAAAAAGGCAAAATTATTGATGAAGCAAATGACGAAATAGCTAAAATGAAAAACGAAGCTAGTAAATCAATTGAACAAGAAAAAGTTAAATCTTATAACGATGTTAAAAAACATATTATTGATTTAACCATTGATGCATCAAGTAAAGTTCTTGAAAGAGAAGTAAATACTGACGACAACAAAAAACTCATTAATGACTTTGTAAATGAAGCTGATAAAAAGGACGAAAAATAAATATGGATAGTTTATTTAATCGTTATGCACTTGCTTTCTTAGCGTTAGCTATCGAAAAAGATAAAGTTAGCGAATATCGTGAAGAAATTAAATCTTTATATGAAATTACTAAAGAAAATCCAGAATTAGTAAAGTTTTTGTCAACCACTAATATTGATAGTGATGAAAAGAAAAAATTTATAGATAAGAATTTTGTTAGTTATAGTAGCGACACAATTGATTACTTGAAAGTGATTTTAGATAATAATCGCTGCTTCTATTTAAAGAAAATATTAAATGAAACATTATTTAGATTTGATGATCAACTTGATATTGAGCGAGGAACAATTTATTCAACGGTTAATTTAACTATCGAAGATGTTAATAAAATTAAAGATGTTTTAGAAAAAAATATTCATAAGAAATTAGAATTAAAGACAAAAATTGACGAGTCTTTAATAGGTGGAGTAAGAGTTGTTTTAAAAGACGATATTTATGATTTCACCATCAAAGACCGCTTAGTTTCTTTAAAAGAAACTTTGTTAAAAGGAGGAGAATAATATGGAAATCAAAACAAACGAGATTTCTTCTTTAATAAAAGAACAAATAAAGCAATACAAAACCAAGATTGAATACAGTAATGATGTTGGTACTGTAGTAACAATTGGAGATGGTATTTCTCTTGTTTATGGGCTAGATAATGCTATGCTTGGAGAACTTTTGTTATTCCCTCATGATATTTATGGAATGATTATGTCTCTAGAAACAGATAGTGTTGGAGTTGTTTTGTTATCTGATACTGATGAAATTATTGAAGGAGATATTGTAAAAAGAACTGGTAAGGTTGTTGAAGTTCCAGTTGGTGATGAATTATTAGGAAGAGTTGTCAATGGATTAGGTCAAGCAATTGATGGTGGAAAAGCTATTTCTGCCAAGAAAACTTCACCAATTGAAAAAATTGCTCCATCCATTATGAAACGTAAATCTGTTTGTGAACCATTAGAAACAGGAATAAAGGTTATTGATGCTATTATTCCAATTGGTAAGGGTCAACGTGAATTAATCATTGGTGATCGTCAAACAGGAAAAACTGCTATAGCTATTGATACAATAATTAACCAAAAAGGCAAAAACGTTAAATGTGTTTATGTTGCTATTGGTCAAAAGAATAGTAGTGTTGCTAGAATTGTTGAAAAATTAAGACAAACTGGTGCTATGGAATATACAACTATTATTAATGCTAGTGCTAGTGAAATTGCTCCTTTATTATATATTGCTCCTTATTCAGGGATGACTATTGCTGAAGAATGGATGAATAATGGTGATGATGTACTTATTGTTTTTGATGATTTATCAAAACATGCTGTCGCTTATCGTACATTATCATTATTATTAAGAAGATCTCCAGGAAGAGAAGCTTACCCTGGCGATATTTTCTATTTACACTCAAGATTATTAGAGAGAGCTTGTAAATTAGATCCAAAATATGGTGGAAGTATCACCGCTTTACCAATCGTTGAAACATTAGCTGGAGATATTAGTGCTTATATTCCAACAAATGTTATTTCTATTACTGATGGACAAATTTTCTTATCTACCGATTTATTTAATGGTGGACAACGTCCTGCTATTGATACTGGTTTATCTGTATCACGTGTTGGAAGTGCCGCCCAATATAAAGTAATTAAAAAAGTTAGTAGTTCTTTAAAAATGAAATTAGCAAGTTTTAGAGAATTGCAATCATTCTCTCAATTTGGTAGCGATCTTGATGAAGATACTAAAAAGACAATTAATCATGGTGAAGTTTTAATGGAAGTATTAAAACAAGAACAATATGATCCTTTTAGTGTAGACCATCAAGCTATTGAAATATTCACGGCAAAAGAGGGCTCAATTGATGATATTGGTATTGAAAATATACGTCCATTCCTTGATGAATTATATGAATATGTTAAGAAATTTAATCCTGAAATTATAAAACAAATTATAGCTACTAAAGATATTAAAAAGCCTGAAAGAGATCATTTTAGGGAAGTCATTGCTAAGTTTAAGAAAGAGTATTTAATTAATCATGCAAAGTCTATCTAGAGTTAAAAGAAGGATTAATACAGTCCAATCTACGCGTAAAATTACTAATTCAATGAAATTAGTAAGTAGTGTTAAGTTGCGTAAATTAACTAAATTTTTAGAGTCTGAAGAACTCTATTTTACCTCTATGGATAGAGTTATTAATGATGCTTTATTTGAAAATAAAAACTATTTAAATAATAAAGTATCTTCTCCATATTTATCAGTATATCCAAATGCCACTAAAACTTTATATATTGTAGTAACTTCAAATACTGGTTTGTGTGCTGGATATAATGCTAATATTTTTAAATTCTTTAAAGATTTTTATAAAAAGGGTGATGAAGTAATTCTTATTGGTGAGAAAAGTTATGCTTATTTTAGACATGATAAGGAACTTGTTACATATAACGATTTTATTAAAATTAATACAGGATTTGATTATGCAAAAGCTCGCTTATTAGCAAAATTTGCCTTAAATAAATTTGGAAGTGGAAACTATAAATCAGTTAATATTATTTATACAAAATATATTAATTCATTAGTTGCTAAACCTGAAAATATTCAAATTTTGCCTTATTTACCAAGTGAAAATCCACGATATCATTATGAACCAATATATGAACCCGGAAAGCAAGAAGTTGTTGATTATGCTATTCCTTTATATATAGCTTCTAAAGTTTATTATTATTTATATATAAGTTTTATAAGTGAAGAAAGCTCAAGAAGAAACGCTATGGATAATGCTGATCGTAACGCAAAAGAATTAGTTGATGAATTAAAATTAGAATATAACAAAGCACGTCAGGCTGAAATTACTCAACAAATTACAGAGGTAACTAGTGGCTCGATGGCAGTTAAATAAAAGGAGAAAACAAAATGGCTAAAATTAAAAAAGATGAAGGAAATGATGTTGGTTATATTACTCAAGCAGTCGGACCAATTGTAGATGTTTGCTTTTCAAATGGTAATTTACCTGAAGTTTTAACTGCGTTAGTTATTCCTTTAAAAAATGGTGGAAAATTAGTTACTGAAATTGAACAACATGTTGGTGATGATACAGTAAGAAGTGTTGCAATGGGACCTACGGATGGTCTTGTTAGAGGAATGAAAGTTATTAATACTCATAAATGTATTGAAGTTCCAGTAGGCGATGCAACTTTAGGAAGAATGTTTAATGTTTTAGGTGAACCAATTGATGATATGCCTCTTGGAGAGAACTTAGAAAAGGCTCCAAAAGAATCTATTCATAGAGAAGCTCCTGCTTTTAAAGATCAAGTTACAACTACCGAAGTATTAGAAACAGGAATTAAAGTTATTGATTTACTTTGCCCATATGTAAAAGGTGGTAAAGTTGGGCTTTTTGGTGGAGCAGGTGTTGGAAAAACTGTTCTTATTCAAGAGTTAATTCATAATATTACTACAGAACAACATGGAATTAGTGTCTTTGCTGGAGTTGGTGAAAGATCTAGAGAAGGAAACGATTTATATAATGAAATGAAAGCAACTGGAGTTTTACCAAAAACAGCATTAGTTTTCGGTCAAATGAACGAACCTCCTGGAGCAAGAATGAGAGTTGCTTTAAGTGCTTTGACAATTGCAGAACATTTTAGAGATCAAGAAAATAAAGATGTTCTTTTATTTATTGATAATATATTTAGATTTACTCAAGCTGGTAGCGAAGTTAGCGCTCTTATTGGTCGTATGCCTAGTGCTGTTGGATATCAACCTACACTTGCTACAGAAATGGGCCAATTACAAGAAAGAATTACTTCTACAAAGAATGGTTCTATTACATCAATTCAAGCAGTTTATGTTCCAGCAGATGATTTAACTGATCCTGCTCCAGCTACAACTTTCTCACACCTTGATGCAAAGACAGTTCTTGATAGAAATACAGCAGCTTTAGGTATTTATCCAGCTGTTGATCCTCTTGAATCATCTTCTACAATACTTGATCCAAATATTATTGGTGAAGAGCATTATAGAGTTGCTAGAGGAGTTCAAATGATTCTTCAAAGATATAAAGAACTACAAGATATTATTGCAATTTTAGGTATTGAAGAATTAGGTGAAGATGACAAGATTATTGTTAAAAGAGCACGTAGAATACGTAACTTTTTAAGTCAACCATTCCATGTTGCAGAAGCATATAGTGGTTATAAAGGTACATATGTTAAAGTAAGCGATACAATTCGTAGTTTTAAAGCTATTTTAAGTGGTGCTTACGATAACTATCCTGAAAGTAGTTTCTTATTTGTAGGAACTATTGATGAAGTAAAGAAGGAAGAAAATAAGAGTGATGACTAATTCCATTAAATTTAAAATCATATCTTCTGATGGCAAAGTGTTTTCTGACACAATTGATGCGCTCTATGTTTTTACTACGGGCGGAGAAATTGGTATTTTACCAAACCATTTTCCTCTTGTTGCACGTATTGAAATTTCTATTTTTAAAACAATTAAAGGCGGGAAAACAAATAAATATGCAATTAGTGGAGGATTACTAAATGTTGAAAGTGATTCTTGCTATATTTTAGCTGATACTTTTGAAGCCGAAGCAGATTTAGATAAGGCTAGAGCAACAAAAGAAAAGATGGATGCTGAAAAAATATTAAATAGTAGAACGGAAGATGATGATTCAATTCTTAATGCGGAATTATCTTTAAAAAAAGCACTTAATAGACTAACATTAATTAAATAGGGGGAGCTATATGAAAAATTTTATATTTGTATCACCTAATTTTCCAGAAACTTACTGGAGATTTTGTTTAGCCTTAAAAAATAGAGGCTTTAATGTTTTAGGTATTGGAGATGCTCCATATAATGAAATTCCTGAAGGTTGTAAATTCTCATTAACTGAATATTATTGCTGTCCAAATATGGATAATTATGAAAATGAGAAAAGAGCTGTTCAATATTTCATAGATAAATATGGACCTATTGATTTTATTGAATCTAATAACGAGTTTTGGCTTGAAAAGGACGCTCATTTAAGGAGCGATTTTAATATTCCAAATGGAATTAGATTTGAAGAGATTAATAAGTTTAAATTAAAAAGCGAAGAGAAAAAATATTACGAAGAAGCTGGTTGTAAAGTTGCTAGATATTGTTTAGCAAATAGTTTAAATGATGTTTTAAAACTTGGAAAAGAATGTGGATATCCACTTTTTGCCAAACCAAATAATGGTGTTGGTGCCCAAGGTACTTATAAAATAGAAAACGAAAATGATGTTAAAAAATTCTTTAGCGAAAAACCAAAAGGTGTTGAATATATTGTTGAAGAATATGTAAATGGTTGCATCGTAAGTTTTGATGGCGTTAGTAATTCAAAAGGTGATGTTATTTTTGAAGCAAGTAATGTTTTTACTCCTTCATGTGCTGACATTGTTAAATTGAATCTTGATGATATGTATTATTGTTTGCCAAAAGTTCCAGATGATTTACATAAAATTGGAACAAAAGTAATTAAGGCATTTAATGTTCAAAATAGATTTTTCCATTGTGAATATTTCAGATTACTTGAAGATCATCCATATTTAGGTAAAAAAGGTAGCATTGTTGCTCTTGAAGCAAATATGAGACCAGCTGGTGGTTATACTCCGGATTTAATTGATTTTGCAAATTCTATTAGTGTCTATGATGTTTATGCAGATAGTATTGCATATGATGAAAATAGGGAAGATTTAACAAAAGAAAAATTCTATGCTATTACTTCTTCAAGAAGAAACGCAATTAAATATACCCATTCTCCAGATGATATTTTTGAAAAGTATAGAAATGATATTTGTATGTATGGAAATTATCCAAAAGCCATTAGTGATGATATGGGTGATTATTATTTCTTTGCTAAATTTAAAACTCTTAAAGAAGCACAAGATTTTGATGAATTCGTACGTCAAAAGATATAGATATTGAGGTTTTATGAAAGTAGAATTTAATACATTAAAGACTTCAAGTAAAGAATTTGAAGCGATAATTGAGATACCAAAAGGTAGTAAGAATAAATATGAATTTGATTCCAATACTGGTTTGATTTTTCTTGATAGAATTTTATATACATCAACCCATTATCCACATAACTATGGATTTATTCCAAACACTTTAGCCGAAGATGGAGACTCACTTGATGTATTAGTCATTTCAAGTGAAGTAATGCTTGCTCCAAGTTATGTAAAATGTAAACCAATTGGTGTTTTAAGAATGATTGATGGCGGTATTAAAGATTATAAAATTTTAGCTGTTCCTCTATCTGATCCTTTTTATAATATTTATAAAGATGTTAAAGAATTACCTTTGCATATTAGTGATGAAATTATTCATTTCTTTAGAGTTTATAAAACTTTAGAGACTAATAAAGAGACAGTTATTATTGATATTGAAGGTCATGAAAAAGCTGAAAAAGTAATTGAAAATTGTATTATCGATTTTAAAAAGAGTAAGAAATAAATCTTACTCTTTTTTCATGTCTATTGTTATTCTTGCTAATTTTTCTTTAGCTATTTTTAAATATATTTCATCGTGTCTTTTGTTATATAAATAATAAGCCCAATAATAGAAGAGTATATCTTCAAATTTAACGAAATCGTCGACTCTTTTACGTTTTATTTGATTATATTTACAACCAAAATATTTGCTTAAAAAGAATTTAGTTTGTTCTTCGCTTAAATTATTTTCACTTACAAAGCTAGCTAAATCAAAGAATGGATTATTCATTGCGCCATATTCCCAATCAATAAAAACTACGCCATTAAATTTAAATAAAAGATTACCTTTTACTAAGTCGTTATGGCAAAGAACCATTTCACTTTTAGCAAATATTTTTTGAACTTCTTTTAAGACTTTTCTTTCGTAATCTTTATTTATATATTTACTTAATTCTAAGTCTTTTTTATATGTATTCATTTTTAAAAACATTTGATATCCAAAGGGTACTTTAATGTTAGATGAATGAAGTTTCTTTAATGTTTTTGCAACATATAAGATTTGTTCATTAGTAGGAGTTGGTAAATATTTTCTGGTATTATGAACAAATTTTGATAATTTAATTCCAGTTTGATCATTGAATGAAACTATTTTTTCAGAAATATTTAAAGGAGCAATTGCGTTATAGATTTGATGCTCTTTATCGAAGGAAATTGTTTCATCTCTATTGTCTTTTGGGATTCTTACAACATAAGAATCATTGATTAAATAGTTGTTGTTAGAGAATCCACAATCAAAAAAAGAATAAGTGCGAACACTTTTTCCTGTTAACTCTTGAAATATCTCTTTCACATTTTTATTAATCATGTATTTATATGATACTAAAATTATTGATTTATGTTAAGATTTTAATTGTGATTGGTGTAATTCTTTTTAGGCCAGAAAAGCCTTCAAATGTTGGTAATATAATGAGAACATGTTCAGCAACAGGTTCGAAACTTTTTATAATTGGCCCATTAACCTTCTCAATTGATGATAAAGCTTTAAAAAGAGCGGGAATGGATTATATAGAAGATTTGGATTTTATTTACTACAAAGATATCAATGAATTTAATGAAAAATTTGTTGGTAAGAATATATATTATGTAACTAGATATTCTAAAAATGTGTATACAGAAAATAATTATTCTAAAATAGTGGATGATTTATATTTCATGTTTGGTAGGGAATCTACAGGAATTCCTCATGAAATTTTAAGAGCAAATATTGATAAAACAATTAGGATTCCAATGGTTGCTTGTGCAAGAAGCTTAAATTTATCGAATAGTGTAGCGATTGTTTTATATGAAGCATATCGTCAGCAAAAGTTTTTTAATCTTGCAACTAGAGAAGAAATCAAGGGTGAGGACTTTTTGATTGATGAAACTAAAAACGAGAAGAAGTAGAAACAATATTTTTCATTTCATCTCTTACTTTAGTTATATGAAATGTTTCGTAAGAAGTTAATAAAACTTGACCTAATGAATGGCCTTTTTTTGTATTTGATATTTTTGTAAAAACTACATCACCATCCATTTTATTAGCCATATAAAGTGCCAATTCACATCCAAATTCTTTTTCTTTATTTGTTGGATTATCTTTAAATATAATTACATGTGGTCCATGATCTTTGTTTATATGTAAAAAATAATCTTTTTTTGTAGCGATATTAAAAGTTAATTCGTTATTTTGTTTACTATTTTTACCATATCCGTATTTAACTCCATTATAAATTACAAAATATGGCTTATAAGCTAAAGTAGTTTTCTTTCTATTTTTTTCTTTTGGCATTTTTATAATATCTTTTGTAGATAAATCATTTATTAATTCTAAATAATCTTCCTCTTTATAAAAATTTGATGTATCAATAATGCTTTCAATATATTCTATTTCATCATTAGTTTCAGAATAATATTTTGTGCTTGCAGCAATAGTAAGCTTTGCTTTCTTATAAGTCTTATAAAAATATTCTAGATTTTGTGAAGGGGAGCACTGAACTTTTAATGGAACATTTTTTCCATCAATTAAAATATTTTCATCTCCTTTATGAATATTGTTAAGATTAGTTAACAAAAAATCGCCATATTCTTTATAGTTGAGTTTTTCTTTTGCTGTATTGTTTTCAACTTCTAGTTTTTCTAATTTTTTCTTTAATGATTTCAATTTTCTTTTTAATAATACATTTAATGTTTTGTATTTTTCTTTTAAGTATTGATTTTCTATATTTGTCAGATATAAATTTTGAAAATCTCTATCATTTTCCGTATATTCTTTAATAATTTCTTTCTTTTCTGGGTACGAATAGATAATATTATTTAAAATTGGATGACGTGTATCTAAACCTCTAAATCTAAAGGCATCTTGTACTCTCATATCATTTAAAATGATTATATTCGCATTTGTTTTAAATAGTTCTATAACAACTAAATAAGCAATTTTATCATAGGTAGCAGTGGTCTTTTGCATATATAAACCAACTATATTATCGTTATTTAAAAGTTCTGCTTTTATAAAAAAAGAATTAAGTAATTTTGCTTTAAAGTGTTGTAAAAAAGAGGAATTTTGATTCATCATATATTTGTCTTCAACGACTTTTATAAATGGATTTTTTAAATTTATTGAAATAAGTATACTTTTAGCGTGTCCTTTTGAAAAAGTTAACAAAAAATCATATTCAGTAAGTTGCTGAATTTTATTTAAATTGCTTCCGATAAAGATTTGATTTATTAGGTCAATTTGAGTTTTAGTGTTTTCTAAAATGTTCATAGGTCTATTATATCTTTATCAATATTCCTTTTCTACTTATAAAAAGCGTTAAAACTTGATATTATTCGCATGTTTCTTATATAATAAATGCATGAAAAAGGGAATTATTGTCGTATTAAGTGGTCCAAGTGGTGTCGGTAAGGGCACTGTGCGTAGTTATTTAATGCAAGATAAGTCCTTAAACTTAAGATTTAGTGTTTCAATGACAACTCGTGATAAACGAAATGGTGAAGTTGATGGTGTTGATTACTTTTTTGTATCTCAAGACACGTTTGATGATGCTATTAAAAACGGAAAATTACTTGAATATACTCGATTTGTAGGGCATTCTTATGGGACTCCAAAAGATCATGTAGAAATGCTTAGAGAACAAGGTTTCAATGTTTTATTAGAAATTGAAACTGAAGGTGCGCACAATGTTATGAAACATTATACTCATGATGATTATGTTTCTATCTTTTTAACATGCTGCTCCCTTGATGAATTAGAAAAAAGAATTCGTGGAAGAAGAAGTGAACCAGACGAAGTTGTAAAGCAACGTTTAGCAAAAGCAAAACAAGAATTAACTCTTGAAAATGATTACGATTTTGTTGTTCAAAATGATTATCCTGAAAGAGCAGCCAATGAAATTGGCCAAATTATTAAAAATCATATTAAATAAATTTATAAAAATATAGAATTGCGTCCGATATTAATCTATGATTAATATTATAGAAATGGAGTTTTTATGATAACGATTACTATTTTAGGACTTGATCCATATTTATTGAGAGATATTAGCAAAGATTGCACTAAAAAACTTGCTGATATTTATGAATGCAAAAGCGAAGATATAGACTTTTTCTCACCTGAAGGACTCTATGTACATGAAGGTGTTGAACAAAATACATGGAACGTTCTTGTTCGTGTTCATGCTCCGTTAAAAGTGAAAGTAATGGAAAAAGATGCTGCAAAAATTTTACATGAATATATTAAAGATACTTGTGTTAATATGGCAATAGAATTTTATTATTATTCTCAAGATAATCGTTATGACTTTTTAAATAAAGATCATCCACGTTTTATGACTGAAGAAAATACAGTTGTTGAAGATAAAGAAGAATTTGTTCAAGAAGAGGGCGAAGAACCTTATTTAGGCAATATTTTTGAAGATTTTAATAAGAAAGAAAAATAATATGTCTACCTTAGAAATTGCAAACAAAACAATACTCGATTTATTTTTAAATCATCAACAATATCCTTTATCAGTTAATGGGTTTTTTGATGATTTAAAAATTGAAGATAAAGAAAGAATCGATTCGTTAAAAATTTTACATTTCTTTTTTGAGCATTATTTTTTCTATAAAGGAGTTACTTTTGAATTCTTTTCAAAAGAAACTAGAGAGTTAGTTGTTGCTACTGGAGTTGCCTTAGCTGCTATTTCTTATACTACCTATAATATGAACGAAGTAATGGTTTTCTATAAAAAAATTGTTGAAGAAAACGGCGAAACTGTTTCTCCACGTATTGAAAATGCTTTTGTTGCTATATCTAAACAAAAAGAAGACTATTCATTAGCAACAATTATTCCTGGTTCAGTTGTACATTTATCAATTAAATTTAATCTTCCGGTTTGGTTTATTAAAACTGTTTTAAGACAATATGGATTAGAGAAAGGTAAAGAGATTTTACCAATTTATAAGAAGCAATTTAATTATCATTTTGCTTTATGCTACTTTGTTGGAGATAAAGAAATTCCTTTTGATGATTTCAAGAAATATAAATTTGATAATGGCCTATATGAATACGTTTCTGAAGAAAGAGTTGGTAAAAGTGCCTTATTTTTAAATAAAACAATGATTCCAATTCAAAAAATGAGTTGTGAAATTTTTAAATATTTACCTATGTTTAATAATAAATATTTAACTTTATATCTTGGTGGTTATAATCCTTTATACAACGTTTTTATAAAAAAATATTCAAATAACAGTAATGTATTAAATATCGCTTCTAAAAAATTATTTGATAATAGAAGTTTACTCGATAATTCAGCAAATAATATTAAAAATATAAGTGTTTACCAATCTGATGAATCAGAAATGATTGCTCATTTAATTAGTAAACAAGATTTAGTTTTTTATATTCCTAAAACTTCAAATTTGTATTTATATATGTTTGATCCTACATATAGAGTGTTATTTGATAATAATGATTTAGATAGCATAATTAAAGAAGAAGAAAATGGCTTGTATCAATTAACTAAATTTGTTGCTGACAACGGTTTATTTGTATATTATGCTGAAACATTAAATAAAAAAGAAACAACTAACATAGTTAAAGATTTCTTAAACAAGAATAAGAGTTTTTCTCTATTAAATGAAGAGATAATTTTACCTTCATTAGAAACTGAATCTACTGTGTATTACGCAATTTTAAAGAGGAATAAAAATGATTAATTTATATGGCTTAACATTAGCAAAACTTGAAACATTAATGATTGGGGAAGGCGAGAAAAAATATCGTGCCACCCAACTTTATAAATGGATTTATGAAAAGAAAGCTAAAACTTTTGATGAAATGAGTGATGTTTCATTAAGGTTTAGAGAAGTTTTAAACGCAAAATATTCTTTAAAAAAACCTTCTATTTTTAAAGAACAAAGAAGTAGTGATGGAACAATAAAGTTATTATTAGAACTTGAAGATGGAAATAAAGTTGAAACAGTTTTAATGCGTTATAATTATGGAAATGTTGCCTGTGTAACGAGTGAAGTTGGTTGCAATATGGGTTGCGCTTTTTGTGCTTCTGGATTATTAAAGAAAAAAAGAGGTCTTGAAGTAGATGAACTTGTAGGTGAAGTTTTAGTACTTAATGATATTTTAGATTCTGAAGGTAATGGCGAAAGAATAAGTCACGTTGTTGTTATGGGAACTGGCGAACCATTTGATAATTATGATAATGTTATGGATTTTATAAGAATTTTAAATCATCCATATGGATTTAATATTGGTGCTAGACATATTACGGTTTCAACATGCGGTATAGTTGATAAAATAAAACAATACGCAAATGAAGGAATCCAAATTAATTTAGCTATTTCTTTACATGCTCCAAATGATGAAATAAGAAATAAAATTATGCCAATAAATAAAAAATATCCATTAAAAGATTTAATGGAAGCGATAAAATATTATCAAGCAGTTGCTGGAAGAAGAGTAACATTTGAATATATTTTATTAAGTGGAATTAACGATTCTTATGAAAATGCTATTGAGCTAGCTAACTTAATTAAAGGTTTAAATGCTTATGTAAATTTAATACCTTATAATCAAGTTGATGAATTAAAATATGTACGTAGCAGTGGAAATGCTGTTCATAATTTTATGGATACCTTAATAAAAGAGGGAATTAATGCTACAATAAGGAAGGAATTTGGGGCAGATATTGATGCCGCATGTGGACAATTGAGATCTAAAAATGAAAAAAAGATTTAGAGGCACATATTCATATCA
Source organism: Bacilli bacterium (assembly GCA_041669265.1). GTDB lineage: Bacteria > Bacillota_I > Bacilli_A > RFN20 > CAG-826 > Onthovivens. The sequence goes on from JBAYBM010000001.1 coordinate 143,747, forward strand.
GAAAGATATTGGAAAAGTTCGTTTAGCAAACGAAGACGAAACTGTTATTTGTGTAAATAGTAATGGTGATGTTTTACTTATGGTCGCTGATGGAATGGGTGGTCATCAAAAAGGTGATTATGCTTCTAATGAAACAATAAATTATATAAAAGATGAATTCCAATTAAGAAGTAAATTCTTATCTTTATTTGGTGTTCTTCAATGGTTACGAAAAGTTATTAGAGATGTCAATGCTCATTTATATTCAATAAGTGATAAAGATCAAACTTATAAAGGTATGGGTACAACCCTAGTTTTAGCCTATGTTTATAAGGATAAATTAATAGTTGCAAATGCTGGAGATTCACGTTGTTATTTATTTGCGGATAAGAAACTTAAGCAAATTACTGAAGATCAAACTTACGTTCACTATTTATATAATAGTGGTCAAATTACAAAAGAAGAAATGTTAACGCATCCAAAAAGACATGTTTTAATCAACGCAATTGGTTTATTTCCTTCTGTAAGTTTTGATTCTAAGATTTATGATTATCATGGAGAAACTATTTTATTGTGTAGTGATGGTTTATATAACAATATTTCTGAAAAAGATATTGAGAATATTTTAAAGACTGATCAATCTACTGAACAAAAAGTTGCATCTATGATTAGTGTTGCAAATTTTAATGGTGGTAGCGACAACATTTCTGTAGCCCTTTGGGAGTGTATTGATGATTAGTATAAATGATTTAATTAATAAGAGATATAAAGTTACCAATGTCTTAGGACATGGTGGTATGTCGGATGTTTTTGAAGCAAGAGATATTATTTTTAAAAGACCTGTTGCTATAAAAATTATAAAACCTGAATTTGCTGAAAAGCCTGAAAACATAATTCGTTTCGAGAATGAAGCACGTTTTTCTAGTGCTTTGAATCATCCTAATGTAGTTAAAATTTTTGATTATAATACTTATGACGGGTTGCCATATATTGTAAATGAATATGTAAAAGGACAAACATTAAGAGATTCTCTAGATTTTAAAAAACGTTTTGCTTGTAAAGAAGCTTGTAATATTATGCTACAACTTTGTGATGCTATGATTTATGTTCATTCAAAAGGCATTATTCATAGAGATATCAAACCACAAAACATATATTACGATGCCAATGGTGAGATAAAATTAGGAGATTTTGGTATTTCATTTTTGCTGAATTCTAATTTTAATGTCAATGAAAATAAGCGAGTTATGGGGACTGCTCAATATTTAGCTCCTGAAATTATTCGTGGTAAAACTCCATCATTTCAAAGCGATATTTATGCAATGGGAATTACTTTTTTTGAAATTTTAACAGGAAAAGTTCCTTTTGAAGGAAGTACTCCTGCAGAAGTTGCTGCTTTACAAATTAAAGAAGATGTTCCAAATCCAATTAAGATTATTCCAGATATTCCTAAAGAAGCGGGAGATATTATTTTAAAAGCTTGTAAGAAAGATCTTACTTTAAGATATAAAACTGTTGATGAAATGAAAGAAGATATTTTAAAACTATATAATAATAAGAAAGCGATGAAAAAAGGACGTGGTTTCTTTGCACGTATTTTTGGATTTAGTGTGGAATAAGCTATGAAAAATATAGAGATTTCTCCATCAATATTATCTTGCGATTTTCGTTATTTAGATAAAGAAATTAATTCAATTAAAGATTATGTTAAATATCTACATTTTGATGTAATGGATGGAAATTTTGTACCAAATATTTCTTTTGGCATCCCTGTTTTAGAATCTATTAATAAAGGTAATTATGGATTAGTAAATGATGTTCATTTAATGATCATTAATCCTTTAAAATATATTGATAGATTTATTGATGCAGGTGCTAATATAGTTACTTTTCATTATGAAGCATGTGTAAATGATATGGAAATTGATAAAGCTATTAATTTAATTCATTCAAAAAATGCTTTAGCAGGATTATCAATTAAACCTGGAACCGATATTTGTGCAATAATTCCTTTTGCTATGAAACTTGATTTAGTTCTTGTTATGTCAGTTGAACCAGGATTTGGTGGGCAAAAATTTAATCCAAATGCTTTGAATAAAATTAAAAGACTTGATGATTTAAGAAAAAAAGAAGGTTATCACTATTTAATTGAAGTTGATGGCGGAATTAATGAAGTTACTGGGAAAGAGTGTATTAATAACGGAGCGGATATTCTAGTTGCTGGAAGTTACATATTTAAAAATGAAGATAGGAAAAAGGCTTGTAATAGTTTAAAATAAAATTATGAAAATATTATTTCTTGTTTGCTTAGCGGCAGGTACAGTTATATTGGCATTATGCTATACTTTTGAAGCTATAAAATATGCACAAACTGGTGCCAAAAAGTTCAATATTTTAAATACTTTTCCTTTTGAAATTAATTCTTTTTCTCGTTTTAATAGAAATACATATTTTTTGTTTATTTTAGAAATCATTGGTTCTTTATTACTAGTACTTCCAAGCTTATTTTTTGCTCTTTCTACTGTTTCTAGCAATACAGTAAACATTGTTTCTCAAAATGTTAGTGCTTATTTATTATTTGCTTTCTTTACTTTAGATATCTTAGTTTTTAATATTTTACGATTTGTAAAATTAACAAATTATACAACACATTTAGTATTTGATTCCTTACTTATTATGTTTAATTTATTTATTATATTAACTGAATTTATTTTCTTTACTAATTCTGATTACCAATTTGTCATGCAAAACGATACTGTTCAAAGGATATCTTTGATTGTTATTACAATTATTCTTTTAATTGCTCAATTTGCTTTAATGGTTAATCCAAAATATAAAGACTGGGCAATGCTTGTTAAAGTTGATGCTGAAACAACTTCTAGACCAAAAGTATGCTATTTAGCAGTACTTGAATGGGGAAGTTTTATTGTAACTATTTTATCTTATATTCCAATTTTAATTGTTTTATTTTTCTAATTTAATTGTTTGAATTAAACCATTATTTATTCTGTTATTTACTTCACCTTGAATTAATGGATATACGTAATCTATAAAACTATCGTTGATAGTTTTATTTTTTTGATCAATATATTCTAAAGGTAAAAGTCTTTCATTATTTTTAATTTGTTCAAGAGAAAAGGTAGATAATTTAATTTTATAAGGATTGTTACTTATTCTTTTAATAATAATCATTTTATTGGTTTTACCTTTTATTGCTTCTTGAAATGCAAATTTTCCAACTTTTATAGCTTCTTTTAAATCCACCTTGCTAATAAGCATTGTATTTGCTCTTTGTAATAATGATAATTCAAATGCTCTAGTTTTATATTTAAATTCATGTTCAATTTTTTCTACTAAGAAATTACTAACTCCACCAAGTTGAATATGATTAAAGGCATCCATTCTTTTGCTTTCTTGGAAAATATTTAAATTATCTGAATTTTTTATTCCTTCACTTATGACTACTAAACAATGGTGCTTTTTTTCATAAATAGAATGAACTCTTTTTAAGAAATTATCTAAATCAAAAGCAACTTCTGGTACATAAATCAAATCTGGTTCAGCGCCACATAATTTTGCAAGTTTACTACTTGCCGTTAACCAACCAGCATTTCGTCCCATTACTTCAACTACATTGACACGACCATTTTTATAAGAATGATCATCATAATAGATTTCAGCTATAGCATTTGCAATATATTTTGCTGCGCTTCCATATCCAGGAGTGTGATCGCAATATAATAAATCATTATCAATTGTTTTTGGAATTCCAATACAGCAACATTCGTATCCTGATTTAGATAAATAATTTGAAATTTCATAACAACTGCTCATTGAATCATTTCCACCGTTATAAAAGAAATAACGAATGTTATATTTTTTAAAGACTTCTAAAATTCTTGCTAAGTCAGTTTTAGCCTTTTCTGTTTTTTCTAATTTATATCTATTAGAACCAAAATATGCTCCAGGAGTGTAGCAAAGTTTTTCTAATTCTTTATTATTAAAAACTTCAATTAAATCATTTTCTAATAGTCCTTCAATTCCAAAATGCATTGCATATACATGTTCTACAATATCTTTATTAGAGAATGCTTCTTTAAATAAGCCATATCCAGATGCATTAATTACACTTGTTGGTCCACCGGATTGGCCATACAAAACATTACCCTTGAGTCTCTTCATTTTTCTTCTCTTTTCTCTTCTTTTTGATAAATTCATTAACGTAATAAACAATATAGTAACTAATTATTCCATAAAGAGTTCCAAAGAAAATACCTGCAAGAACATCTGTTAAATAATGATGTAATAGTACAATTCTTGAAAAACCTATTAATATAGCAACAACATAAATTGTAATTATTAATCCTTTTAGTTCTTTTCTATTTTCTTTTTCTCTAAATATAAATATGAATAAATAAAAAGCTGCAATTGCAAAAGCAGTAGAAGTGTGACCACTTGGAAAAGAAGATCCACCAGGAGTCCATCCACCTGGTTCGAAACCTAAAGCTTCAAATGGTCTCATTCTATCAAAAATGTTTTTAACAATTACTTCATTAAATAAAGAGGCTAATCCAACTGTTATAATTGTTCCAATTCCCATAAATCTATTCTTTTTAGTAGTTATAAAAATTGCTCCTAATATTAAAAAGAAGATTCCTAAACTTGCTAAACCACTTAAAGAAATAAAAAGTTCTTTCAAAAAATTTGGAAACGAATCCCAATGTGTTCCAAAGAAGATTGATATTGTGTCATCTATTGGGTTAGACCATACTTTTGATAAAATCATATTATTATTTTACCATGCTTATAATTAAGTTTGAATTAAATAGTAAAATATTTAAATACCTATATAAATGAGTGATTTTTAAGAAAATAGTGTATAATTTAGGTAGTTTTTTGATAAATGTAAAGCATTCTTTACATAAAAGTAAATGATATTTGGTGTTTGAAATGGGGATGCAAGTATTAAATATTAAGTGTTCAGCAAGGAGGAAAAGTTATGACTATTGAAATTGCGAATAGATTATGTGAGTTTAGAAAAAAGTTTGGTTATTCACAAGAACAACTAGCTAATAAATTAGGTGTATCTAGACAATCTATATCTAATTGGGAAAGTGGAGAGGTTACTCCTTCCATTGATTATTTAAAAGAATTATCAAGTATTTATGAGGTTACATTAGATGAATTAGTTTCCACTGATAAAACAGTTGATGAATGTACTGCAAAAAAAGAAGAACAAAAAACAACTGAAAATAAAGAAGAAACGAATAAAGATGGAAGTAATGGTTTTAGTTACAATTATAAGAAGGATGAAGATGGCACAGAGCATTTTTCTTATGATGATGGTAAAAATAAAACAAAAGGCAAAGATAAAGTTAACATCTCTAAAGATGGCATTCATGTTGTAAGCGATGATGGAGATGAAGTACATATTTCTGCTAGTGGTATTTTTGTTAATGATGAATCTGTCAATGATATGATTCATGATGGGTATATGAAAGCAACTGATGATATAACTAAATCTAAAGAAAGACATAGAAAAGTTGAATCAGTATCTGGAATCATATATGGAATAATGAGTTTAATAATTACTGTTACTTATTTATTATTAGGTTTCTTATTACCAAATGGCGAAGGTTGGTACGTATATTGGACATTATTTATTTTAATTCCAGTAGTAAGTGAAATGATTAAAGCAATTGCTTATCATAAATTTACTTTAGTTCCTGTGTGGTGCTTTGTTACATTTGCCTTCTTATTTATTGGAATGAAATTTGGTTTATGGCATCCTTGGTGGATATTATTCTTATTAATTCCTATTTATTATTCAATATTTGGCCCAGTTGATAAAGCAATTAGAAGACATGAAATGAAAAAGTATGGTAAGAAAATTGTTATTGATGGAGAAGAAGTAAACATTGGTTCAAATAAAAGTGCAGTAAAAGATAGTGTTAGCTCTATTAAAGCTGGAGAAGATAGAATTAGAAATAACATTGATAATGTTAGAAAAGCTATTAATAATTTAGATGGTATAAGTGTCGAAGATTTAAATGACACTGTTGATGATTTAAAAGATGATATTGGTGATATTTTAGACGATATCGGTGATCTTAAAGATGATGTTGAGTCTTTAAATGATGATGAAAGACTAGTACCACATGAATTAGTGCAATTACGTAAAGAAATTGGAGTTCTTCGTGATGATGCTCAAAGATTAAGAGATGAATTATCTAATAAGAAAGATAGCATTAAAAGTAAACTAGATAATTAGTTAATTTAAAATAAATTTCTATATCTTGTTTTCCTCAAAGGTTGTATCCTATACAAGTAAAAAGGAGAAAAAGATGTTTAAAATTATTACTGATAGTAGTTCAAATTTAAATAACGATTACCTAAATAACGAAAAGAATGTAAAGTTTGCAAGTGTACCTTTAACAATTAGAATTGAAGATAAAGTTTTTGTAGATGATGAAAATATTGATATTGACGATTTATTAAACTCACTTAATAAGAGTAAGGTTAAAGCTTCTTCTAGCTGCCCATCTCCAAGTGAGTTTTTATCTACTTTTGATGATGAATGTTTCAATTTTGTTATCACTGTATCTTCTAAATTAAGTGGATCTTATAATAGTGCAATGGTTGCTAAAGACATGTATAAAAATAAAGATAATGTCTTTGTTATTGATTCTTTAAGTGCTGCTGGAGGATTAGAAATACTTGTTATTAAATTATTAGAATTAATTAAAGAAAACAAAAGTTTTGATGAAATTAAAGATGAGATTATTAAATATAGAGATTCAAGTAATGTTTTATTTGTTCTTGATAAATATGATAATTTTATTAAAAGTGGAAGAGTTAACAAAGTTATTGCTTTTATTGCAACTAAATTAGTTATTAAGCCAATTTGCTTTGGAGAAGATGGTGTAATAAAGATTAGAGCAAAGATTAGAACATATAAAGGTGCTTTAAAAACTATGGTTAATCACATTGGCATTATGTGTAAAGATGTTTCAAATAGAGTTTGTGTTATCACCTATACTAAATGCTTAGAATCTGCTTTATTTGTAAAAGATCTCATTGTTAAAACATATGCTTTTAAAGATATCAAGTTACGTGAAAATCGTGGATTATGTAGCTTCTATTCATTAGAAAACGGAATTATAGTAGCATTTTAATAGTAACAAAAAACATCTCCCGTTTGGGAGATGTTTTATTATTATCTAGAAGTATTATTTCTTTTCTTCTGGTAATTTTTCGATTTTATTTTTTGCCATACAATCATCGATTAATTGTACGCCACGTTTTAAGGAAAGATCACTCTTAACTTTTAAAACAGCAGGAACTTCTTCATATTTTTTCTTGCCACCTTCATCCTTTACAGGAATTGGTGAATCTTTATAATCTTTTGGTTTAAGTGCTAAATATAATTTAATAGATTTTCCACGAACAGTAATGAATGCATATTTTTCTTTATGTAATCTATATGTATCGCCTTCTGCAGAAACTCTTGATTTAACACCATAAGCTAATAATTCTTTTTGTAATTCGTAATATTTATCTCTAGTTGGTTTATCGAGTGTTTTAAGTTTATCAACGAATTTAACTCTTTCACCAACTTCTTTTTGTTTTACAACCTCATCAGCTTTTGGAGCAGGTGCAACTTTAACAGGTGCAGCCTTCTTTTCAACTGGTTTTGGTTCAGCTTTCTTCTCAGCAACTGGTTTCTTTTCTTCTACTGGTTTTTTCTCTTCAACAGGAGCAGCAACAGCCTTTACAGGTTCAGCTTTCTTTGCTTCATAAGTAATAAACCAATAAACTAAAGCAGCAATTAAACCACCAAGTAATGGACCACAGATGTAAATCCAAATTTCATTTAATGGTACAGAATTACCACCATAAATAGCAGCAAATACTGCAGGAGCAAGGCTTCTAGCAGGATTGACACTAGTTCCAGTTAATGGAATTCCAATTAAGTGGACAAGTGTTAATGATAAACCAATGACGATACCAGCAACATTGGAATATTTTTCTTTGCTTGTAACACCTAAAACAGCAAGTACGAAAACAAATGTTAATACGGTCTCAACACCAAAAGCATTGGTTTGGTAATTGTCAGCAGATAATGATTTTAGAACATCACTTGCTTGGTTAGCACCAAATCCACAGTTTGGTCCAAATACTAAGTATAAGAAGACACAACCAAGGAAGGCACCAGCAAATTGAGCAACTAAATAGACAATAAAATCAACAAATCCAAATGTTCTTTCTTTTTTTGGTTTTAAATAATTTGAAATTAAAACGCCAAAAGAAACTGCTGGATTAATGTGACAACCACTTACGTTACCGATAGAATATGCCATTGCACAAATTACGAGACCAAAGGATAAGGCAATTGCAACATCTTTTGCGGCTGAACCCATAGTTTCTCCCCAAGCGGTAACAGCACAAGCAGTACCACAGGCAAAAGCTACAAGGACGAAAGTTCCAATTAATTCAGCGACAGCTTTTTTAAAAAGTTTCATATTATGAAATTTCCTCCAGATAGATTTATTCTACCACAAATTTGCATACTAAAAGGAGTTTTTTTAAAAATTCATATGGTAAATGATAGGGTTTTTGAAAAATAAAGCTATTTTAAGAGCTCAATTATATCTTTTTCGAACTCTAAAGGCTCAGTACTAGGTTCAAATCTATTAACAATATTCCCTTTTCTATCTATTAAAAACTTTGTAAAATTCCATTTAATTCTTTTTCCAGTATTTACTGGACAATTCTCTTTTAAATATGTATATAGTGGTGCTTCTTTGCTTCCATTAACGTTTATTTTATCAAATTGTGGGAAAGCAATTGCAAATCTTAAGATACATCCTTCATGTATTTCTTTGCTAGTTCCAGGAGCTTGATGCAAAAATTGGTTGCAAGGAAAGTCGAGAATTTCAAACCCGTTAGATTCGTATTTTTTGTATAGATCTTCAAGGCCTTCATATTGATGAGTAAATCCGCATTTAGTTGCAGTATTAACAATAAGGAGAACTTTTCCTTCATATTTTTTAAAATCTACTTCTTTTCCTTCATAATCATTCATTTTAAAATCATATATATTCATAATATTTACCCCCTACTATATTTTAGTTTCTTCTTATAATAAGTTCAAATAGTATACGTATTTAGGTATAAAAAAATCCTCAATTAATTATTAAATAAAATAATAATTATAAGAGGAATATTTTTTATTTGGTGACCCTGAGGCGACTCGAACGCCTGACCCACAGCTTAGAAGGCTGTTGCTCTATCCAACTGAGCTACAGGGCCAGCGGGAATATATTATCATAATTAATGATTAATAACAATAATTTAATATTATAAAATTAATGTTTTCTAAGTTCAAAAAATATCATTTTTTCTAAATAAAATTCATATTATTATTCTACTTAATAGATTGAAAAAACGCATTATAAATGATATATTCTTTTAGTGTTTGAGGTTAGCAATTATGAGCGATATAAATGATAAGTTAATTATTATAATTAAAGATGCACTAGTAAAGGCTTTTAATTATGAAGATAAGTCCAATATGATAATGATAGAAACTCCAAGTGATATTTCACATGGTGATTATTCAACAAATTGTGCAATGCGTCTTGCAAAAATATTACATAATGCTCCAATAAATATTGCTGATAGATTAACTGATGAATTTAAAAAGAATGATTTATTTACTAAAGTAGAAGTTGTAAAACCAGGTTTTATTAATTTCTTTATCAAAAAAGATAGTATGACAAATTCATTAAAAGATATTTTAAATGAAAAAGATAAATATGGCAGCAGTGATTTTGGAAAGCAAGAAAAAGTAATGGTTGAATATGTAAGTGCAAATCCAACTGGAGATTTACATTTAGGTCATGCTCGTGGTGCTGCTTATGGAGATGCTTTAACTAGAATCTTAAAATTTACAGGATATGATGTTTTACGCGAATATTATGTTAATGATGCTGGACATCAAATTGATGTTTTAGCAAATTCATTATTTGAAAGATATAAACAAATTTTAAATTTACCTTTTGAAGAAGCAAATATTGGCTATCAAGGTAAAGATGTTATTAATTTAGCTCAAGGAATTGTAGATAAAGATGGAAATAAGTGGGTTAATGCTGATATTGAAGAAAGAGAAGAATACTTTAAAAATGTAGGAATTAATCTTGAACTTGATAAGATAAAGAAAGATTTAGCGCTTTATAGAGTAAGTTTTGATAATTTTACTAGTGAACGTTCTTTATATAAAAGGGGATTAGTTAGCAATACAATTGAATGTTTAAAAAAAGCAGGTTATACATATACTCAAGATGGTGCATTATGGCTTAGAACCACAGATTTTAAAGATGATAAAGATCGTGTATTAATAAAATCTGATGGAAGTTATACCTATCTTGTTCCTGATATTGCTTATCATAAAGATAAATTTGATAGGGGCTATACTCATTTAATTAATTTATTTGGGGCTGATCACCATGGTTATATTGCTAGATTAAAAGCAGGTATTAAAATTCTAGGATATAATCCTGATAATTTAGAAGTTGAAATAGTACAAATGGTTCGTATTATGGAAGGTGATAAAGAAGTTAAAATGTCAAAGCGTACGGGAAATGCTATTACTATTCGTGAATTATGTGAAGATGTTGGTGTTGACGCTGCAAGATATTTCTTTTTATGCAAACCTTTAGATTCTCATTTTGATTTTGATTTAGAACTTGCAAGAAAGCAATCAAGTGAAAATCCAATATATTATATTCAATATGCTTATGCACGTATGATGTCAATTCTTAAAAAAGATGATAGCTATGAAATTAAAGATTATTATCCATTACTTACAAAAGATAAAGAAATTGAATTAATTAAAGTATTAAGTGAATTTAAAAACGAATTAATTAATATTAGTAAAAATAAAGATGTTAATTCCTTAACAAATTATTGTTATAAATTATCAAGTTTATTCCATTCTTATTACACAGAAGAAAAAGTGCTTGTTGAAGATAATATAGCTTTAAGTAAAGAACGTTTAGCACTTATTAAAGCTTGTTCAATTACTCTTAAAAATGCCTTAAATTTATTAGGAATTGAAGCAAAGGAGAAAATGTAATGATTGAACGTTATGAAGTTAAAGAAATTAGTGATTTATTTACATTAGAAGCTAGGTATAACGACTTTTTAAAAGTTGAACTAAGTGTTTTAAAGGCATATGTTCAATTAGGTATTGTACCTGATAAAGATTTTAAGAAAATAAAAGAAAACGCTAAAGTTGATGTTGATTATATTAATCAACTTGAACTTGAAACTAAACATGATGTCATTGCATTTACTCGCTCATTAGCTAAAAATTTAGGTCCAGAAAAGAAATGGATTCATTATAATTTAACTTCAACTGATGTTGTTGATACATCTTTAAGTTTAGCCTTGAAGAAAGCTGATGTTATTATTTTAAATTCCTTAAAAGAATTAAGAGAAACATTAGTAAAGAAGGCAATTCAATATGAATACACTCCAATTATTGGTAGAACGCATGGAATTCATGGAGAAGTTACTTCTTTTGGCCTTAAATGGGCTTTATATGTTGATGAATTAGACCGCGATATTGAACGTTTTAATTTTGAAAGAAAAAATGTTGAAGTTAGTAAGATTAGCGGAACAGTTGGTAATTTTGCAAATTTGCCTTATGAAGTTGAAGGATTGGTTAGCAATGATTTAGATCTTGAGCGACCAAATATTTCTACCCAAGTTTTATCAAGAGATCGTTTAGTTGGTTATACCTGTTCTTTAGGTTTAATAGCTTCTTTATTTACAAAAATTGCTACTGAAATTCGTTTATTAAGTCAAACAGAAATTAATGAAGTTAATGAATATTTTTCTAAATCACAAAAAGGAAGCAGTGCAATGCCTCATAAAAGAAATCCTATTGGATGTGAAAATATTTGTGGTTTAAGTAGGATGGTTATTAGTTCTATTAATGTAGCAATGGATAATAATATTTTATGGCATGAAAGAGATATTTCTCATTCTTCCACTGAAAGAATATATCTTCCAGATGATTTAAACTTAATTGTTTATATGTCTAGAAGACTTAATAATATAGTTAGTAAACTTGTAGTTAACGAAGAAAGAATGAGCGAAAATATCAACATGACTTATGGAGTAATCTATAGTGGTCGTGTTATGAACTATTTAATTGATAATAGAGAAGTTACTAGAGAAGAAATTTATGATTCTATACAAAAATTATGTTTTGAAGCTATGGAAAGCAAAGTTAATTTAAAAGATTTAATTTTAAATGATTCTTTCTTTAATAAATTAATATCTAAACAAGAAGTTGATGAATTATTTGATTACCAATATGTTTTTAAAAACATTGATAAAATATATAAGAAAGTAGGTATTTAGTATGTTGAATTCTTTAGTTGTCGTTGGTGCTCAATGGGGAGATGAAGGTAAAGGAAAAATTACAAATTATCTTTCAAGTAAAGCTGATATTGTTGTTAGATATCAAGGTGGGAATAACGCTGGTCACTCAGTAGCTTTTAATGGTAATACTTATCATTTACAAACTATTCCTAGTGGAATATTTGATGATAGTAAATTAAATGTATTAGGCAATGGAATGGTTATAAATCCACTCGCGTTATATGGTGAATTATTTACTTTAAAAGCTGAGGGGTTTAAATGTGAAAATTTCATTATCTCTAGCAGAGCCAACGTGGATTTAGAATATCACCTTAGTTTAGATGGTTTAATTGAGAATCTTTTAAAAGAAAAAAAGATTGGTACAACCAAAAAAGGAATCGGACCATGCTATACCGATAAGATTAGTAGATTTGGTGTTAGAATGTGTGATTTTGTTAGCGGTGATTTTCCAGAAATTTATCGTAGACAATTGAGCGCTCGTAATAAAGAAATTGCTTTATTAGGTGGTGTAGAAATTAATTATGAAGAATCAATGAAAAAATACGAACCAATTATTGAATTCTTAAAGCCATATGTTAAAGATACAATTTCAATATTAGCAAAAGCAAAAGAAGAAAATAAAAAAATATTATTTGAAGGAGCACAAGGAACAATGCTCGATGTTGATTTTGGAACATATCCTTATGTTACTAGTAGCAACACTATTTCTGGTGGCGTTTTAACTGGAAGTGGGATTGGTCTAGGAAATGTTGAAGGTTGTTTAGGAATTGTTAAAGCTTATACAACTAGAGTTGGTGAAGGACCATTTGTTGGTGAGCAAAATAATGAAATTGGAGACAAAATAAGAGAATTAGCTCATGAATATGGAGTTAATACTCATCGTCCAAGAAGAATTGGCTGGTTAGATTTAGTTCAACTTAATTATAGTAAGAATGTTAATGGATTTAGATATATTGCATTAATGTTACTTGATATTCTTGGTAATCTTGATGAATTTAAAGCTATTATAGAATATAAACTTGATGGAAAAGTAATTGATTATTATCCAGCTAGCTTAAAAGAACTTGAAAGAGTTGAACCTGTATACAAAACATTTAAGAGTTGGAAGAAAGATATTTCAACTTGCACAAAATATGAAGATCTTCCAAAGGAAGCTAAAGAATATATAGATTTTATAGAAAAGTACTTAAAAATTAAGGTTGCAATTGTTAGTGTTGGTCCTGATAAAGATCAAACTATTATTAAAGAAAAAATATTTTAAAAATAGATTAAAAAAGTCGCTTGAAAAAAAGCGATTTTTTTTGTAAATGTTTTTGAAATAAAAAAAGACTAAAATATTTTTCAAAAAAAATGCAAAAAAAGTTATTAAAAAAATATTAATAATTTGAAATTTTTATTGTAGGTTTTTTGTCGATTATGACGATAAAATCTTTACTTTTTGTTTTTCAAATTTTTTTAAAAAAATAATGTGTTAAAAATGTATTGTATTTTTTTCAATTTAAGAATATATTTTTACTAGATTTTTATTATATATATTTTTTAAAAAAATCTAACAATTTTTTGGAGGGTATAAAGATGGAAAATGAATACATTGTTGAACTTAAAAATGTTTCCAAAATCTTTGATGATGAGACTACTGCTGTTGATGATTTTAATCTTTATGTTCGTAAAGGGGAATTTGTTACTTTTCTAGGACCTTCTGGTTGTGGGAAATCAACCACTTTAAGAATGATTGCTGGTTTTGAATTTCCTACGAAAGGTGAGATTTTATTACGTGGAAGAGATATTACAAGAATGGCGCCAAATAAAAGACCTATTAATATGGTTTTTCAACGTTATGCTTTATTTCCACATTTAGATGTTTATGATAATGTTGCTTTTGGTTTACGTTTAATGAAAATTCCAGTTGTTATTATGGATAATGATGGTAAACCAGTTTTAAAAATTAATCACAAAAAAGTTAGAGAACTTAAAAGCGATTATAGTTATTTAAAACATGATAAACATTTAACCAAAGAAGAAAAAGAAGCTGCTTTAATTGAAGCTCAAAAGAAGATTGATGCTGCTAAAACTACATTAGAGCAAGCTTATAAATATAAAAAACTTACAAACAAAGAAATTGATGCTAAAGTTGCACGTGCTTTAAAAATTGTTGATCTTGATGCTCTAGAAGATAGAGATATAGCAACCTTAAGTGGTGGACAACAACAAAGAGTTGCTATTGCTCGAGCAATTGTAACTGAACCAGAGATTCTTTTACTTGATGAACCTTTAGGTGCGCTTGATTTAAAGATGAGAAAAGATATGCAACTTGAACTTAAGGATATGCATAAAAAATTAGGTATTACATTTATATATGTTACCCATGATCAAGAAGAAGCTTTAACAATGTCAGATACAATTGTTGTTATGAAAGATGGAGTTATTCAACAAATTGGTGACCCAATGAAGATATATAATGAACCTAAAAATGCTTTCGTTGCTGACTTTATTGGTGAATCTAACATCTATAATGGAACAATTATTGATAAGTTGATGGTTCGTTTCTTAGGACATAACTTTAAATGTTTAGATAATTATCCTTTAAATGAAAAAGTTGATGTAGTAGTTAGACCAGAAGATGTCATTATCCATTCGTTAGATAAGGGAATGATAAATGGTAAAATTGTTACAAAGATTTTTAAAGGTGTTAATTATGAATATACCTGCATGATTGGTAAAAACGAATTAATGGTTAAATCTACAAAAGATTATCCTCTTAATGATATGGTTGGTTTATCGATTGAACCAAATGGAATTCAAATTATGAAGAAAGATTTTATTACTAATATTTATACTGATGCTTGGATTAATAAAGATAACAAAGTAATGATTGATGATTCTCCATTTGATTGCGATTTAACGCAACTCATTCCAGGTTCTACCATGGATGAAGATGGTTATATTATAAGTAAAGATAAAAAACATAAATATTATTTTAATGATGCTGATGTAGTAGCTGAAGTTGATATTAAAGATGTAAATTTACTTGATGAAATTACTGGAGATGGTGTTCAAGCAACAGGAGAAATTGTTGATGCAGTTTATAAAGGTGATCACTATCAACTTATTGTTCGTACTGCAAATGAAGAAGATTTTGTTCTTGAAACACAATATACTTATAACTTAAATGATAAGGTTGGTATTCATATTGATAAAGAAAATATAAGGTTACGTCTTAAAAAAGAGGTAAGTGAATATGAGATTTAGGTTTCAAAGAAAATATCTTTGTATACCATATGTACTATTTCTTATCTTATTTGTCGTTTTACCTATTTTATTAATAGTATATTATGCATTTACAGATAGTGATGGATTCTTTTCTTTTAGTGCTTTTATAGATTTCTTTTCTTCTACAGCAAAAATTAATGTTTTAATTAATTCACTTATGTTTAGTTTAGTTAATACAATTATTTGTTTAATAATTGGTTATCCTTTGGCTTATTTATTAGCTAATTCTAAATTTAATAAGAATAAAGTATTAGTCATGTTATTTGTTACTCCAATGTGGATTAATTTTGTTTTAAGAACATGGGCTACAAGAGATGTTTTAAATTGGATTGGTATAAGTGGTGGAAATAATCCATATTTAGCAACATTAATTGGTTTAGTTTATAATTATTTACCTTTTGTTGTTTTGCCATTATATACCACAATGTTAAAGCTTGATAAATCACAAATAGAAGCCGCTGTTGATTTAGGTTGTAATAGAATTCAAGTATTTACAAAATCTATTATTCCTCAATCAATTCCAGGTGTAATTAGTGCTTCAATGCTTGTTTTTATGCCTACAATGTCAAGTTATGTTATTAGTGATGTTTTAAGTGAAGGCAAGATTACTTTATTTGGTAACTCTATTTTCCTTAGTTTCTCTAATTCACAATGGAATGTTGGAAGTTTTATGTCTTTATTAATGTTAATTATTATTGGTGTATCAATGCTGATTACTCGTAATTTCACTGAAAAAGATGAGGAGGTAGAAGCACAATGGTAAAGAAAATATTTGCAAAATGTTATATTTATTTCATTTTATTATTAATGTATGTACCAATCCTCGTTTTAATTGTATATTCGTTTTCTAATGCCTCTCAAATTGGTGATCCATTAGGTAGTTTTAATTTTGATTTATATGCAAAACTATTTAGAAATGAAGAAATAATGAAAGCTTTAGGAAACACTGTTATCCTTGCTTTAATTAGTGCTTTTGTTTCTACAGTTTTAGGTACTTTAGGAGCTGTTGGTACATTTTATTGTAAGAAAAAAACTAAAGCAGTTATTGAAAATATCAATCAAATCCCAGTTGTAAATGCTGAAATTGTTATTGCTTTAAGTTTAACTTTTGTATTTGTATTATTAGGTAATGTTATTTTTAGAGCTAATATATTTAGTTTCTGGACTTTATTAATTGGTCACGTTGTTTTAGGCGCACCTTTTGTTTATTTAAATGTTAAACCTAAATTAATTCAAATGGATCCTTCTTTATATGAAGCAGGTCTTGATCTAGGTTGTTCACCACGTCAAGCAATTGGCAAAATATTACTTCCTGAAATTTTACCTGGTGTTTTAAGTGGATTTATGATTGCGATTACTTTATCTTTAGATGATTTTATTGTTTCTGCATTCACTCGTGGCCCAGGTTTATTAAGTGGAAACGAAAGCATTCAAACACTTTCAACATATATTCAAAGTGTTATTAAAAAGAAGGCTGTTCCAATTGAATTACGTGCATTAACGACATTGATTTTTATCTGTGTTATTGTTGCAGCTTTACTTGTTACCCTTTATCAAAATAAGCAACCAAATAAGGGCAAACATAAGAAATGGAGAAACTAATTATGAAAAGAATTAAAAATTTAACTAGTATTCTCTCCCTTGTAGTAATGAGTTTATTTATTACAAGTTGTGGTGGAAGTAATACTGAAACTGATGATACCATTTATTTACATGTTTATAATTGGCAAGATTATATTTATCAATATGATCCTGATAATGGTTATGAAGAAAAAGATATGGTCGATCAATTTGAAGACTATATTAATGCTGATGAAAATAAAGCTAAATATGGTTTAACTAAAAATGTCAGTGTTATTTATGATACTTTTGATACTAATGAAACCATGTATAACGAATTAAAACTTAATAAATCTAGTTATGATTTAATTTGTCCAAGCGATTATATGATTCAAAAGTTAGCTTTAAATTTAGCAAATATTGATTCGTGTGCTATTCAAAAAATTGATTATGATAAAGTTCCAAATTATAAAAAATATGTTTCAAAGTTCTTAACTGAACAAAATATGGATAAAGTATTAATTGATGAAACAGATTCTTCAAAAGGTGTTTTAAGTGACTATGCACTAGGATATATGTGGGGTACGCTAGGAATTTTATATAATCCTAGTTATGGAAACATGGCTAATGCTGGTTATGATGAAGAAACTGTAATAAGTGATTTTACTCAACCAAATTCATGGGATGTTTTATGGGAAAATTCTACTTACGCATCATCTGCTTCTATTAAAGATTCAATTCGTGACACATATGCGATGGGAATCATGCATGTTTATAGTGATGAATTTAAAGAAATTTATGAGCAGCATGAAAACGGTACGCTAAATGATAGTGATTATCACGATAAAGTTAGTGAATTATTTAATAAATGTGATGACACAACAATTGATAATGTTGGTTCAGCCTTAAAAAAATTAAAGAATGATATTTATGGATTTGAAGTTGATACTGGTAAGACTGATATTGTTACTGGAAAAGTTGGAGTTAATTTAGCTTGGAGTGGTGATGCTGTCTATTCAATGGATCAAGCTGAAGAACAAGAAAATTATTTATATTATGCTTTACCAAGTTATGGTGCAAATATTTGGTTTGATGGGTGGTGCATTCCTGAAAGTGTAACAGGAGAACATTTATCTGCAGCTTACGCTTTCTTAGATTTTATTAGTTCACCATCAAGTGCTGCTATGAATATGGA
Organism: Bacilli bacterium; assembly: GCA_041669265.1. Lineage (GTDB taxonomy): Bacteria > Bacillota_I > Bacilli_A > RFN20 > CAG-826 > Onthovivens. Next base: position 162,204 of record JBAYBM010000001.1, read on the forward strand.
TTATATTGGATATACACCATTTATTGCTGGTGATGATGTATTATCACTAGTTCACGATTGGTATGATTCTGATGATGAAACTGATGTTGTTAGTGAGCCATATGATTTAAGTTATTTCTTTGAAGGAACTCTTGAAAATGCTGATAGTGACCCTGAAATATATTGTTATACTGATCAAGTAGAAAGACAATTACATGCTCAATATCCACAAGAAAAAGAGATTTCACATTTAGCAATGATGAAAGATTTTGGACGACAAAATGATAAAGTTGTTACGATGTGGGAAGATGTTAAAGTTAATCCTCTTCCAATTTGGGTTACTATTATTGTTATTGTAGCGTTAGTTGGTGGAGTCGCATATTTAGGTAGTTATAGAGTAATTAAGAAATATAGAATTAAAAAAAGAAAAGCATTACGTGAAAAATAATATATAATAATTAAACAAGGAGGTAAATGTATGAAAAAATTAGCTAGAACATTATGTTTAAGTTCAGTTTGTTTGTGCTTACTTGTAGGTTGTAGTGATACACCTGTAACTCCTATTTTAACTACTTGGAGTGATGCTGATGTTTCTAAAATGGAATCAGTTTTAGGAGATGGATATACATTACCTTTTTATTATTTAGGTGATGACTATTCGGTCGAAGTTAAAGGTCAAACCGATAGACCTGATTGTATAGTATATTCTATTAACCAAACAACAAAAACTGATCAAGATAATTATTATAGTGAGATAGTAAAAGAAGGATGGACTTTAGATACTTCTTCTTCTGAAAATAAAACATATTATTTTGATAAATATTTAACTACTGATGATTATGATTATGTAATTACTTTATTAACTTATGGAGCAGATTCTAATCCAAGTGATAGTGGACTTTTAACAGTTACTGGGCAAATGTTTAGGATGTATGATAATTGGTCTAATGATGAACAAAGTAAAATAAAAGAAGCCTTAGATGGCAATTTAATTCCTTTTTCATATCCATTTACAAGTCCATATTTTAATTCTTATAGTATTACTTATGGTGATGGTACATTCCTATTAAAAGCAAATTATAAAAGTGCTTGGTCAACTTGTGTTGGTGGATATGATGCTACATTAAGAAATGATGGATATACATTAAATGATGAAAGTTCAGTAAAAGATGTTGGAAAATTTGTTTATGATAAAGCAATAAATGATACAACCAATCTAGAAGTTTCGATTTGTTGTTTATATGGTGGAAGTTGTGTTATGACCGAAGGCTTCTTAAAAGTTGAAGCTAAAATTGTAACGAAGTAAAAAGTATTTCAAAAGCTTAGTTAATTGTGATATATTAATTAAGCACTTGCTTCCTTAGCCAAGTTGGTAAGGCAATTGACTGCAACTCAATGACCGATGGTTCAAATCCGTCAGGAAGCTCCAATTTTTAAAAATAACCCGTTTCAAAAGAAGCGGGTTTTTATTTTAAACGATAAATGATAGGGTTTTTGAAATTGGTAGTAGTTATCTGGTAGATATTGTAAAGAAAAATATATATTAAAAGTGATCTATTTTTCGTATAATAAAAAAAGAGGAATTCTTATGAAATGTTCTAAATGTGGTAATGAAGTTAAAGATGATGAAAAATTTTGTTCTAATTGTGGAAGTAAAATAAGAAAGATAAGTAACGTAGAGATCATAAAAAACATTGTTTTTATTGTTTTCTTTGGGATTGCTATTTGTTGCTGTTTTGGTCTTTTATTTACTAGATTCATGGTTGGTTCTAGTGATGTTTATTTTCACAATGAAAGTTTTATTGATTTCTGTAAGCAACTTTCTAGTGTGTTTTCTGCAACAAGTGATGGTAGTAGTATAATTGAAGAATATCTAACCATGGGGCGTTTTGAATATTGTTTTTTAGTTGTAGCTGGTTCAATCTTTTTAATAATAGTTGTTGTTAATTCAATTGTTGGAATTGTAAGAGCAATTTTAAATTTATGTGGCGTAAAAAAATATGATTTATTTAAAACATCTATGGAAATATGCAAGACATATATGGCATATGCTATAGTTATTGGGGCATTCTCTAGTTTAGAAGTAGTTCTTGAAATGAAAGACGGAACAACAAATCAATATTTATTTGACATTGCATATGTTGATATTTATGGTGCTTCTTTATTAGGTGGTGTCATTAATTGTGTAGCTATCTATATTTTTAATTCTGTATTTAAAGTTATTGATTCTAGAAAAGTTAGTGGTAAAGTATTTGTCTCAAACTTAATGACAACGATTATAAGTAGTATTGTTTATTTATCAATTCTTTCAATGCCACTTGCATTTTTTACTTTTGTTAAAACAAGCGAAGATGTGACATTTAATTTATATGGTTTACTTTCTGGATATAATTATTTAAGCAATTATCAAATTACAATTGCGGTTTTTGGACTTATTGGAATTTTTAGTATAAATGAGATTTTATTTAATAATATTAGAAATGTTTATTATTATGGTAAGAAGAAGATTTTTCCTAGTTTACAAATTTTCACTTCTGGAGTAGCACTTACTTTTATTGTTGTTGCTTTAATTCTATTAGCTGTTTATTCAGGTGTTTCTACAACAAATAGTAGTAACTTCCTTACATTTGGTCCTGGATTAATTGTGGCACTTGTTTGTGGTTGCTTAATATTAGGTATGAATATTGCTAATAAATATTTGCTAGCTAAACAAAAGTAAATTAATATATCATTAATTTTTCTTAAAATTACTTCATTGAATTGAAAAAGTAGTATCAAAAAGCATAAAATATCTATAATTTATAAGGAGAATTAATGGTGCTTTATTTTATTATTATTACTTATAACAATACTAATAAATGAAGGACTTATTACGCATAAAAACATCAATTTTTGATGTTTTTATTTTATATTAAAAAGGAGATTATTATGTTAGATTTAGAAAATTTAGAGACGGGATTAACATTTGATGATTTATTGCTTGTTCCACTTAAAAGTGATGTTTTACCAAGAGATGTATCTTTAAAAACAAGATTAATAAAAGATATTTATTTAAATGTTCCAATTGTAAGTGCTGCAATGGATACCGTTACTGAATCAAAACTTGCTATTGCTCTTGCTAGAGAAGGTGGTTTAGGTTTTATTCATAAAAATATGTCTATTGAAGATCAGGCTCATGAAGTTGAACTTGTAAAAAGAAATGAATCAGGAATGATTTCAAATCCAATAACTTTATCTCCAGACAATACTCTTTCAGATGCTGAAGAATTATTAAATCAATATAAAATTAGTGGTTTACCAATTATTGATAAAGGGCATCATTTACTTGGTATTATTACAAATAGAGATATCAAATATAAAGAAAAAGATAGTGATGTTAAAGTAAGTGAAATAATGACTAGAGAATCATTAGTTACTGCTAAAGTTGGAATTACTCTTGATGAAGCAAAAGAAATATTATGGGAGCATCGTATTGAAAAATTACCTATAGTTGATGAAGAAAATGTTCTTGTAGGTTTAATTACTAGTAAAGATATTGATAATGCAAAAGACTTCCCAAACGCTACAAAAGATAAGCAAGGTAGATTAAGATGTGGGGCAGCTCTTGGAGTTAATAAAGATGCTATGAAAAGATTAGCAGCTTTAGTAAAAGCAGGTGTTGATGTTATTGAAATTGATAGTGCCCATGGCGATACTCAAAACGTTATAGATTTAGTAAAAGAAATTAAGATTAAATATAAAGAATTACCTGTTATTGCGGGTAATATTGTTACTGCTGAAGCTGCAAAAGATTTAATTGATGCTGGAGCTGATTGTTTAAAGGTTGGAATTGGTCCTGGTTCAATTTGTACTACTAGAATTATTAGTGGAGTTGGTGTTCCACAAATGACTGCTATTGATAATGTTGTTAGATATGCAAAAACAAAGAATATTCCAGTTATTGCTGATGGTGGTATTAAATATAGTGGAGATATTGTTAAAGCTTTAGCTGCTGGTGCTAATTGTGTAATGCTTGGTAGTTTACTCGCTGGAACAAAAGAAGCTCCAGGAGATGAAATTGTTTTTAATGGAAGAAGATTTAAGAGTTACGTTGGAATGGGTAGTTTAGCTGCTATGAAACGTGGTAGTGCAGATCGTTATTTCCAAAATAAAAATACTGAAACAAAGAAACTTGTTCCAGAAGGAATTGAAGCTAGAGTTGCTTATAAAGGTGAATTAAGTGACACGATTTATCAATTATGTGGTGGAATCCGTAGTGGTATGGGTTATTGTGGTTCAAAAGATATTCTTACATTACAAGAAAAAGCTAAATTTATTAGAATTACAAATAATGGCTTAAAAGAATCACATCCTCATGATGTTGATATAACTGTAGAAGCACCAAATTATTCAAAATAGGAGATTAGAAAATGGAAAGCGATAAGATTATTGTTTTAGATTTCGGCAGCCAATATAACCAATTAATATGCCGTAGAATTAGAGAAATGAACGTTTATTCATTACTTTTACCTTATGATACAAAAGCTAAAGATATTGTAGATTTAAAAAATGTTAAAGGTATTGTTTTATCGGGTGGTCCAAATAGTGTTTATGATGAGGGAAGTTTTAGAGTAGATGAAGATATTTTTAAAATTGGTATCCCAGTTTTAGGAATTTGTTATGGAATGCAACTTATTTCTTATTTAAATAAAGCAAGTATTATTCCTGGAAAGCATAAGGAATATGGTGGTAAAGAAATTAAAGTTGATAATACTTCCTTATTATTTAAAGGAACTCCAGAAAAACAAATAGTGTGGATGTCTCATGGAGATAAAGTTGATACTTTACCAAGTGGATTTAAATGTATTGCAAGTAGTAATGATACTCAATATGCTGCTATTTCAAATGCAAACCAAGGGGTTTATGCAGTACAGTTTCATCCTGAAGTAAGAAATACAGTTTATGGAAATAATATTCTTCATAATTTTGTTTTTGAAATTTGTAAGGCTTCAAACAATTGGACAATGAAAGATTTTATTTCTCAAAAAGTACAAGAAATTAAAGAAACTGTAAAAGATAAAAAGGTATTGCTTGGAATTTCAGGTGGAGTTGATTCTACTGTTGCTGCTGTTTTAATTAGCAAAGCAATAGGAAATAATTTAACATGCATGTTTATTAATCATGGTCTATTAAGACAAAACGAAGCTAATGAAGTAATGGAAAGATTTAATAATAAATTTAATATTAAAGTCATTAAAGTAGATGCTTCTGAAAAATTTTTAGGCAAATTAAAAGGTGTTACTGATCCTGAAACAAAACGTAAGATTATTGGTGCATTATTTATAGAAACTTTTGATGAAGAATCAAAAAAATTAGGTCACTTTGATTTCTTAGGTCAAGGAACACTTTATACTGATGTTATTGAATCAGGAACAAAGACTGCAAAAACAATAAAATCCCATCATAATGTAGGTGGATTACCTAAAGATATTGATTTTAAATTAATTGAACCATTAAATAAATTGTTTAAAGATGAAGTTAGAGAACTTGGTAGAGAACTTGGAATTGATAATGAATTTGTATCTCGTCAACCATTTCCAGGGCCAGGTTTAGGAATTAGAGTAATTGGAGAAATTACTCCTGAAAAACTTGAAATAGTACGTAGGTCAGATGCTATTTTAAGAGAAGAAATTAAAAATGCTCATTTAGAAACTAAAATATGGCAATATTTTACTTGTTTACCAGGATTTAAAACTGTTGGAGTTATGGGTGATAATAGAACCTATTTTTATACAGTTGCAATAAGAGCAGTAACTTCAATTGATGGAATGACTGCAGATTGGGCAAGAATTCCTTATGATGTTTTAGATATTATTTCACGTAGAATTGTTAATGAGGTTCCTTCTGTTAATCGTGTAGTTTTAGATATAACTAGTAAACCTCCATCAACTATTGAATACGAATAAATTTTATGAAGTTTTTAAAAATAGGCTTTGTTTTATCTTTCATCTCTTTAGTTATTGGTGCTTCCTTTCATGATTTTAGAATGCATCCAGAGAATGTAGATAATTATAATTTAGGTGTGAATATGGGTGTTTCTATGATATCTATATTTGTTATCTTTTTGCTTTTAGGAATTGTATTAGTAGTTATATATAAAAAGAAAAGTAAAAATAAATAAGCAATATTAGATGTAATGCTTATAATCTATAATTTTATAGATGAAATATTTCTTTATTTATTTTAAGATAATAAAGTATGGTGCATGGGGTTTTATATTTATTAACAAGTATAATTAGTTCGACATTAATATATTATTATTGTGGATTATATAACATTTGGTGGTATTGCTTTTTTGTGCCAATTTTATTATTAATTGGCTTTTTTATTGCTGCTTTTATAGTAGATATCTTAATTAAATTTATATTTTCTTTATTTATAAATGTTAATAAACCAATTAAAAAGAGAAGCAATTTCTTTTATTGGATTACTATTGATATGACTAGATTTTTATTTTTTATATGTAATATTAAAGTAAATATTATAAATAAAGAAAACTTAATAAAAGAGCCATCTTTAATTGTTTATAATCATATCTCGGATTGGGATCCAATGACTTTAATGAAGATTGTTCATGGAGTTAAAGTAACTTGTATTACTAAACCAAGTAATTTGAAAATATTTGTTGCAGGAGCTTTTATTCATAAAGCAGGTTTTATTTCTATTGATAGAGAAGATAATGTAAAAGCTATTAAGTCAATTTTAGAAGCCTGTAAATATATTGAAAATGGAACGAGTGTAGTTTTAGCTCCTGAAGGAACAAGAGCAAAAGATTTAGTGCTAAAAGATTTTAAACCAGGTTCTTTTAAGATTGCTACTAGAAGTAAATGCCCAATTCTTATTACATCAATAAAGAATACAAATCTTGTTGGTAAGAATGCTCCTTTTAAAAGAACTAATGTTTATATAAATATTATTAAAATATTACGTTATGAAGAATATAAGGATATGACTACTGTTGATATTGCTAAATATTGTCATGATTTAGTAGCATAAGATTTAAAAAAATAAAAAATATTTTTCAAAATATTCATAGAAATAAGAATAAGCACCGATTAGAACGGTGTTTTTTAATATAATAATATTTTTAGCAAACATATTGACAGAGTGCTAATTTCGTATATAATATAGTTAGCACTTGAGAAATTAGAGTGCTAAATATAAAACTTATAGGAGGATTTATTTATGAATAATTTATTTGTTAGTAAGAGAGATGAATTGGACCCATTTTTTGATGATTTATTTGATTTTTCAGAGGATAGAAATCACTCATTAATGAAAACCGATATTGAAGATAAAGGTGGTAATTATGAAATGAGTATTGATATGCCAGCTGTTAAAAAAGAAGATGTTAAAGTTTCTTTAGATAATGGTTATTTAACCGTTAGTGCTGTTGCCAATAAGAACTATGATGAAAAGGAAAAGAAAGGTAACTATGTCCGTAGAGAAAGATATTATGGATCTTATAAACGTAGTTATTATATTGGTGAGCAATATAAACAAGAAGATGTCAGTGCAAAACTTGAGAGCGGAGTTTTAACTCTTGACATCAAAAAACCTCTTGAAAAGAAAGATAACGAGACCAAATTCATTTCTATTCAATAAGGTTGTCTTTATATAAGACTAAAAATGTAGGTTCTAAAGCCTACATTTTTTTATGAAAGAGTTATTTCAAGAACCATCATTATGGCAAAACCAAACATTAATGACCAAATACCAAAATGAGGGTTTTTACTTTTTTGAAAGTTAGGCATTAAATCTTCAACAACTGCATAAACCATTGCTCCACCTGCAAAAGCAAGTAACCAAGGCATTAACCAATCAATTGAATTTGATAACAATATTGCTAAGAAGGCAAAGATTGGTTCTACAATTCCTGAAAAAGTTCCAAGCCAAAATGATTTAGCTTTTGAATTTCCTTCCCCATATAATGGCAAAGAAACAGCTAAACCTTCAGGGAAATTTTGTATAGCAATACCAATTGCTAATCCTAAAGCTGACATCATAAGTGTATTAACATCAGTGCTGTCACTATGAGATAAAGCTAATCCACAAGCAAATCCAACAGCTAATCCTTCAGGAATATTGTGAATTGTAACAGCTAAAAAGAATTTTGTAGTAGGTGATAAAGCATCATCTTTAATACCTTCTTGTTCAACATTCTTTTTTCCTAATTTATTAATATGTGGAATTATTCTGTCTAAAGCATAGAGTAAACCTCCACCAAGTAAAAAACCAAAAACAACAGGTAAAACAGCTAGATTACCATATATATTTTTCGAATCTGTAATAGAAGGAACAATTAATCCGAATATTGCTGCGGCAAACATAATGCCGCTTGCAAAGCCTAATACGATACTATTTGCAACTTCTCCCATCTTCTTTTTTGTAAAAAATACAACAGATGAGCCAAGGGTCGTAGCTAAAAATGTGATTGATAAACAAATAACGCTTATAATAATTGGATTCATAAAAATTTCCTATCTATAGAAGATTAATTTTTCTTATTGAATTCTTTAATCTTTTCAAATGTTTCTTTAGATATGACATGTTCTATTAAACAACAATCATGTTCACTAGTAGTTTCACTAACTCCAATTTTTTGAAGGAATTCGTTTAATGTAGTATGACGATCATAAACGTCTTTAGCAATTTTTCTTCCCTTTGGAGTAAAACTAATTTTTCCATATAATTCTTTTTGAATGAAACCAAAAGAAATTAATTCGTCCATTGCTTTATGAACTGCTGGTTTACTAACTTTTAAATGATCAGCAATAGTGCATGATTTAATTGGTTCTTTATTAAGTTCCAATATTAATATTGCTTCTAGATAGTCTTCTGTAGATTTACTAAGTTCACTCATATCTTTTATATTATAGGTTTTTAAAACAGATTAAATCAATAAATAATTAACTAATGTTAACTTTTTTTACTTTATTTTTATTATTATGCTACTAAAATAAATATATGGAAAAAATTGTTGTGGTTAATGGATTAGATAAATGTGATGAATATTATCCTATTAGAAAGACCGTATTTTTAGATGAACAAGGTTTTGCCTATGATAAAGATGATATAGATAAAATATCAAGACATGTAATAGTTTATGTTAATAATAAACCTGTTGGAACTGCTCGTTTCTTTAAAGATGGAGATAATTATCATGTGGGAAGAGTAGCAGTATTAAAAGAATATAGAAATAAAAATATTGGTAAAGAAATAATGGCTCAAATTGTGAATGAAATTAAAAAAGAAGGTCATTACAAAATTATTTTAAGCAGTCAAATGCATGCAATTCCTTTTTATAGTAAATGTGGATTTATAAGAACATATAAAACACATCTTGATGAAGACGCGTTACATGAATGGATGTATTTAACTGTTTAATTTCTTTTCTTTTTTACTATTAATATAAATAATTAAGAATATAAATGCTCCAATTACTTGGCAAGCAATTGTAATTATTGATAACCATATCATATGATCATTTGTTGTGATTTCATAATCATATAAAGCACCTAATGCAGTGGAACCTAAAAACCAAGATAATCCAAATATTGAATCAAATATTCCAAATGCTTTGCTTCGTTTATTTTTTGTAGATAAATTGGTTAAAGCCGCTTTAAATACTGATTCTGTTGCGCCCATTCCTATTCCCCATAAAATTATACCTACAATCATGCTCCATACCTCATTTATAGAGAAAATAAATAAGGAATAAGTAGAACAAATCATAGTAGAGATAAATAAAACTAACATACCCTTTTTATCGTATAAAATTCCGAAGACAAGTGCGCTTAAAGCATCAACTAGCATAGCTCCTGCGTATATAAGTGGTAGATATTCAGTACTAATTAATTTGATATTATCTTCATGCATTGTTACTAATGAGAAATCTAAAAATCCAAAGGCAAAGAAACAAATTCCAATCATAAATAATATGAATGGTGTCTTCTTATTTTTAGTATTTTCTTCAATTGGTTCTTTCTCAAAATCTTCTGGATGTGGGAATCTTGTCATAGCAAATATTAAAATACCCACGCAAATAACAGCTGGAATTGCTAAACAAGCAAAACAAATTTGATATTGATCATATAATTCTTTATCTTTTGTTAATAGCATTATTATAAATAACATTAATGGTCCAAGGAACGCTCCAATTTGATCTAATAATTCTCCAATAGCAAATCCTTTTCCAACGCCTGTATCTTTAGCTGCAAAAGAAATTAAAGAATCTTTAGCAGGTTTTTTAATCGCTTTTCCTACTTTTTCAGCAACCATTAATACACAAGCCCAAATCCATCCATTATTTGGTACTAAAGCTAATAAAGGAACAGCAAAACAATCACATATATATCCTATAATTGTTATAAGCCAATATTTGTGTGTTTTATCAACTATGTAACCACTAAATAATCTTAAGGCATAACCAATAAATACACCAAATCCTGAAATAAAACCAATTGTTGTAGCATTTGCACCTAATAAATTTAAAAAAGATCCAATTATAGAATTGGCTCCTTCGTGAGTCATATCACTAAACATTGATACTATTCCCATTAAGAGAATAAATGATAAAGATGTACCTAAAATTCTTTTTTTGTTTTTACTCATAAAATTATTTTAGTCCTATATTGATAAGGTGTATAGAACACTTTCTATTGAATAGATTAAAATTATGCCTTAAAATTAAAAAAGTGAGGAAAACATATGAAAATAAATGAAACATTCACGGGGTCAAAGGTACCTAAAGGTACTAAATTTTTATATCCTGCTGGAACAATCTTTAGAGATTCAGCGTATACGCTTGTCTCTTTATTCTTTTTAACTTATATCCAATTTTGTGCACCTTTAGGATATAGTTGGAGTTTAGCAGATGGAAGAATTGATACTTTATATACTTCTCAAATGCTTGTAATAAGTGCAATTATTGTTGTTTTAAGAATATGGGATGGTTTTAATGACCCAATTATGGGGTGGATTGTAGAAAAAGTTCATTTCAAGATGGGTAAATATAAACCATGGATTTTAATTGGTGGATTAACAAATGCTGTAGTTTTATATTTAATGTTTACTTTACGTCCAGTTGGCTGGGGATATGTAATATTCTTTGGTATTTTCTATTTACTTTGGGATTTTACGTTCACAATGAATGATATTGGTTATTGGAGCATGCTGCCAAGTTTATCAAGTGATGAAAAAGAAAGAAATAGCATTACAACTTTAGTTAGTGTATGTGCTTCAATTGGTGCGTTTGCTGCTGGAGGTATTATTCCACAATTAGTCAGTGGAAATGCTGTCCAAATGTATTCTTTAATAGCTCTTGTAATTGCTATTTTGTTTGGTGGTTCGCAGGTTATTTTGTTTTTCTTTTGTAAAGAACATAAACGTGATCCTAACCAAGAAAAGATTAGTGAATCTACTAAATTTACGGATATGTTTAGAATTCTTAAAAAGAATGATCAAACAAGAATTGCTACCATTGTTATTTTAATTTATTATCTTGGAAGTTGTATATTAAATGGATTTGGTCTTAATTATTTTTACTTTACATATGGATATGGTAGTGGAGGAACGATTCAATTTTATTTTACTGTTGCTTATGCAGCAGGAACTATTATTGCTCAATGTATTTTCCCATTATTACTTAAGAAATTTTCTCGAAATAAATTATTTACGATTTCATTTATTGTATTAAGTTTAGGTTATATTTTATTCTTCTTCTATAATTTACCAATTGGTGATTTTACCCTTGGTTTAAAAGGAATAAGTTACTTTGGTGATATCGCTATACTTTGTGTTTTAGGTGTATTTATCTTTGCAGGTCAAGGTTTGTTCTATCTAATCTTGCTTGTTATGATGACGAACACTATTGAATATAATGAATTTAAGTTTGGCGAAAGAAGAGAATCTGTTATTTTCAGTTTAAGACCATTAACTGCTAAGATTTCAAATGCTTTAATGTCAGGAATTGTTGCTGTTGGTTTGTCTGTTACTAGTTTATATGCTATAAGTAGTCGAATTAGTGATTTAGAAGTTCAAAAAGGGCTTGAAGAAATTACTAAAGAAGATGTTATTAGTGGTGCAGATAGTTTGATTGATGGAATCGCATGGGATCAAATGTTCTGGTTAAAATTCTTTATGTGTATTTTACCTTTAATACTATTTATTATTTCTTATATTTTAATTAAAAAATTCTACATTATTGATGAGAAATATTATGAAAATATGACAAAGGTAATTGCTGAAAAAGAAAGCAAAGAAGCTAAGTAATAAAATTTATATTAAATTAAAAGGTGCTTATGCACCTTTTTTATTTGACTATAAAATTTACTTTTTCTTCCATATCTTTACATTTTATATGTAGGACGCCTTTACCTTTTTTACTTGCTTTAACATATGTTGAGATTTGTCCGCCAACAAAACTAATTTGTTCTGGTCCAATAACAGAAATAACGCCTTCACATTCAAGTGAAATTGGTAAGAAACAAAAACTCATTAGTGTGTTATATTGATCAAGATATTTAATACTTACTCTACTTACTTCATAACTTCCATCAAGCTTAATTTGAGTAGAGGAAGGAATGACTTCTAAATGAAATTTATTTGAAACTCCTAATGTTTTAGAAGCTACTTCTTTTCCGTTTTTATATGCTTTTACCGTGTATGTTGTATCTTTAGTTGGATACATTGTCATATATTTTCCATATAAGGCATATATTTCATCAATCTTGATATGATTATGCATAATAAGAAGTGCAGCATTATAATAAAATTTAATATTCTTTTTAACATAGCCTTGTAATGAGGCAAAATTTAAACAGTATTTTAATCTTTCTTTATCTTTTGGAGTCATTTTTTCATCAACTCTATCACCTACTAAATCATTAATTTTAATTAAAGGATGTGGTGTATATTTATAAACTTTTCTATCTGGTAAAAAAGAATTAATTTCTACATCATTTTTAAACATTTTAACAAAATCAGCATTGGTAGCAATATAAATATTTCCAATAATATCGACTGGATTATCTCCTGGTTGTAGTGGAGTTAAAATTTCAAGATATGGATAGTTTTCTTGTTGAGCTTTATAAATGCTGCTTGTATATTTAGAATTTCTAAACATATCATAAACGCCATGGTAACAAATCTTATCACCTGAACCAAATTCTTTGTGGGTATTATAATCAAAAGCACACCAGCCAATTGAACCACATAAATTTTTATATTTATATGTGTCTTCAATTATTTTTGCGTATCTTAATGTTGTTTCTAATCTTTTTGGATAAGAATCAAATGGTTTAGTAGGTTTCATGTGTCCCATAAATTCAGTAACCATCATTGGTTTATCACCAGTTTTTCTAAAATTAGGTTTATCTAAACCATGTGTTAAATCATTACTTGAGAAATCATTATATGAATAAAAATCTTCTAAACATTCGCTTCCTTTAAAGTTTCTTACACCTGTAGTAGGAATGTATGGATTTAGATTATGAACGATTTCATTAGCTTTTTGATAAAGTTCGTGATCATCTTTGGATTCATCAATTCTTACTCCATATGCAATAATAGATGTGAATTGGCGATCTTTTAGAACCATTCTTTCCACAAAATCGTAGAAATTATCTCTCCAAATTTTATCATTGCTAACAAATTGCCAACCTGGTACTTCATCAAATACCATTAAGCCTATTTCATCACATTTTGCTAGGAAATAATCGCTTGGTGGATAGTGGGAGCATCTTACTACATTAACTCCAATTTCACTCTTTAACAAATTTGCATCATCTTCTTGAGCGCTTCTTGGCATTGCATAGCCTACATATGGATATGCTTGATGTCTATTTAAACCTATTAATTTAATTGGCTTTTGGTTAAGATAAAAACCTTTTTTTGTAAATTTAACAGATCTAAAGCCAAATCTAACTTCCATTTCATCTGTTATATTTTCATCATTTAAGATTGCTTTTAAAGTATATAAATTTGGATGTTCAGGATTCCAAAGTTTAGCGTTTTCAACAATAGTTTCACTATTAACAAATGATTGAATTAGCTTTTTATCAAAATATAATTCATAAGTTAATGTGTAGTTTGCAGTTACATTATCACTTAATGTATATGAAATATTTAAATTCCCATGCATATCCCCATTGCAATAAAGATTTGATATATATTTTTTAGGTTTTATTAATAAAAATACATCTCTATAAATACCACCAAAAGTTAGATAATCAACAATATTTCCAAATGGAGGGATTGTTTTATCTTCACGAGAATCTACAACAACTACCAAAGAATTTACTCCAACTTTTGCGTATTTTGTTATGTCAATTTGGAATGGCATAAATCCAGAAATAAAATTTCCAAAATCATGATTATTTAAAATTATTCTTGCTTTGAGCATAATTCCATCAAATTTTAAGAATAGATTTTTGTTTTTAATTTCATCTTCTTTTAAATTTATATCACGAAAATAAGTACTTACTTTTTGGTATTCTTCTTCGTCGAAATAGTTGTATGGGAGCTCTTTTGTTGTATGTGGTAATTCTATTTTTTCTAGTTTAGTAGGTTTTTTCTTTAGATACGAATTATCAAAGTTATCAATAAATTTCCAATTATCACTAATCTTTATTTTCATAATTGCTCCTTTAACGTTGGTTATATTATAATATATATTTGATGAGGTATAACATATGATTTTTTATAAAAATAATATTTTTTGTCTTTCTACAACTAATACAAGTTATGTAATAAGAATTGATGAGACAAAACATGTCTTATTAGAATATTATGGGAACAAGATTAATGAGCAAGTTTCTTTTGAAGCTTTATTTAATAAATGGAGTTTTGGTGTGGGCTCATCTATTATAAATGATAAGAGTTTAAGTAAAAGTGCCTCTTTAGATTTATTAACATTAGAAGTTTCTACACCAGGAAAAGGTGATTATAATTCACCTTCTCTTATACTAAAAAATAAGAATGGATATGTGTATGATTTTTTGTTTGAAAAATATGAAATTAACAAGAATCCAAAAAAACTCATGCATTTACCATCTCCTTTTGATATGGATGAAGAATTGGTTATTTTTTTACAAGATAAAGGAAGCAAGATAAGTTTAGAATTGCATTACGTTTTATCTTTACAAAGCGATGTCATTAGTAGAAATATAGTTATTAAAAATACTAGCAAAGATGATGTTAATATTTTAAAAGCGATGTCCATGGAATTAACTATTAACAATAATGATTATGAAGTTATTAATTTATATGGTGGATGGTCAGGAGAATGCAAAAAAGAAATTTCACCAATTAAACATGGTACATTAATTAATGATTCAAAAAATGGAAGTAGCAGCAATAGACATAATCCTTTCTTTATGGTTAAAAATAAAGAAGCAACTTTAAATTATGGTGAAGTTTTAGCATTCAACCTTGTATATAGTGGAAACCATTATGAGTCTATCGAAAGAAACTTTGTTGATCAAGTAAGAATTGAAACAGGAATTTCTCCTTATTGTTTTGATTATTTATTGAAAGTTGGTGAAGTTTTTGAAACTCCTTTTGAAGTTATGACTTATTCTAATAATGGAATTAATGGTGCTTCACAAAATATGCATAATTTTATCAATAATCATATTGTAAATAAAAACTTTAAAAATATAGAAAGACCAATTCTTGTTAACAATTGGGAAGCTACTACTTTTGATTTTAATGAGAATAAACTTTTAAAAATTGCAAAAATTGCCAGCAATTGTGGGATAGAATTATTCGTCTTAGATGATGGCTGGTTTAAAGGTAGAGATAATGATAATGCCGGTTTAGGTGATTATGAAGTTAATAAAAAGAAGCTACCACATGGACTAGATGGCTTAGCAAAGAGAATTAATAAACTTGGAATGAAATTTGGTTTATGGTTTGAACCTGAGATGGTAAATGCTGATAGTGATTTATATCGTGCACATCCTGATTATATTGTAAAGCACCCTGATTTTGTTCCTTCTGAAGGAAGAAATCAATTTTGTTTAGATTTAACAAAAAAAGAAGTACAAGATTACATAATTTTAAATGTTAATAATGTAATAAGTAGTGCAAATATTTCTTATGTTAAATGGGATTATAATCGCCCAATAAGTGATTTTTATATTGATAATGGTAAGAGTGGAGAATTCTTTTATAGATATATATTAGGTTTATATAGAATTTTAAAAGAAATAACTATTAAAAATAAAGATGTTTTATTTGAAGGATGTAGTAGTGGTGGAAATCGTTTTGATTTAGGAATGTTATGCTATTTTCCACAAACATGGGCTAGTGACAATACCGATGCTTTAGAAAGAAATTATATTCAAAGTGGACTATATTTAGGCTATCCATTATCTACAATAGGAGCTCATGTTAGTGATGCTCCATCTCATAGTGTTTTAAGAAATACGCCTTTTGATACTAGATTTAATGTCGCTTCTTTTGGTGACTTAGGGTATGAACTCGATTTGACAGATTGTTCACCAATTGAGATTAAGGCAATAAAAGAACAAGTAAAATTTTATAAAGAACATCGAAAACTATTACAATATGGTAATTTTTATCAATTTTCATTTATGGAAAAAGAAAATCATAGTGAATGGATGGTTTTAAGTAATGACAAAAAAGAAGCTATTATTGGTTATTTTAATGGTTTACAAAAGATTAATCCTTCTGTAACTTTTTTAACTGGGGAAGATTTTAATGATGATTGGACATATAAAATTACTGTTCGCCATCAAGAACATAATTTAAAAGAATTCGGTGGGTTTATTAATACCCAAACAAGTGTTCATTTAAATCCACAAGGGTTGTTACTTAATGAAATTAGTAAACGAAAAACTATGTCCGGGGAAACTGAAACTTATACTGTTAGTGGAAGTATGTTAAATTCTAGGGCAATAAAATTAAAACAAGAATGGAGTGGAACTGGATTTGATGATTCAGTTAGACTTTTAGGTGATTTTGGAAGTAGATTATATTACATTAAAAAAGTCTAATTTCTATCTATATTTTTATAGTTATTTTAGTTAGAATATTTCTAGTGAGGAAAGATTATGAATATTTTACTTTGTAATGATGATGGATATAATGCTGAAGGGCTTAAATTATTAAGAAAAAAACTACAAAAATATGGAAGAGTAATTGTAGTAGCTCCTTTAAAACATATGTCTGCAAAGAGTGCTTCATTATCTTTTTCTTATCCTTATAAAGTTAAAAAAATTAAAGATGATTACTATGCTTTAGATGGCACACCTTGTGATTGTTGTGATTATGGATTAAGAGAACTTTCAACAAAAATAGATTTAGTTGTTGCTGGTTGTAATTGTGGTACAAATTGTTCGTATGATGTTATGTTTAGTGGGACAATTGGTATTTGTTCAGAGGCAAAAAGAAGTAGTTATCCTTGTATTGCATTTAGTTGTGAATCTGATGGAGATGGATTAAAAGTAGTTGATAAATATTTTGATGATGTTATGAAGTTTATTATTTCTAATAAATTATTATCTAATGAATATTATGTAAATGTTAATTTCCCTGCTTATAATGTTCCTTATAAAGGTATACGTTTATCTAAACTATACGAAAGAAATGATCGAGATGTTTTTTCTTTTAATAAAGGACATGGTCTTGATTATTATGATGAAAGTAAAAACAATGATCCAGAAACTGATTTATGGCAACTTAAAAATGGTTATATCAGCGTTGTTCCATTAACAAAAACTGTATTTTCTTCTCATTTATACAATAAAATTAAAAAAGTTGTTGAGAAAAATAGTAAACCAAAAGATTAAATTATTAAGTCATTAACCTTGTAGTTGATGACTTTTTTTAAATCTATTACTTTAACTTTAATAGCGTGACCAATTTTTCCTGCGCTAAAAATAATTTCTTCATGATTTAATATTTCATCATCAAAAGTAGTAACGAATTCTTTTTTCATACCAAGAGGAGAACATCCTCCATGAATATATCCTGTTACTTTTAATAAATCTTTTTGAGGAATCATTTCAACTGATTTTTCATTTACGCTTTTAGCACATTTTTTTAAATCAAGTTCATTCGAAGAAGAAACTACAAAAACATAATACTCTTTTGAATGAGGAGAATATGTAACTAAGGTTTTAAAAAATGTTAAAGGATTAACCTTTAAATAATTTGCCATATCAACTGCATTAGTCATTTCTTTATTTGAAAAATCATAAGTTAAATAGCTTACTTTTGCTTTATCTAATATTCTTAATACATTTGTTTTAAAATTCATAGCAATGTTATACCACAAAATTATCTAATAAAAAAAGCTTCCTTTTTCGGAAGCTTTATTTTAATTACTTTTAAGTGATTTATTGAGGGTGCGGAATGCACGTGTACTTAATCTTACTTTGATTTTAGTACCATCATCAAGTGTTACAACATGTGTTTGTAAATTTACATTCCAAACTCTACGAGTTGCTCTTAATGAGTGACTTCTATTATTTCCAGTTAGTGGTCCTTTACCAGTTAATGGACATACTCTTGACATATCGTTTACCTCCTTTAAATCAGCGTTATTAATAATATCACAAATTAAACAAGTATTTCAACTAAATATTTAATAAGTGTTTAATCTAATCGATACTTGTTAAAAATATAACTTAAATGATGTAAAAACACAAGAAATATTCAATTTTATTTTAATAAAAAAATAATGGAAATATGCCAATTTTCAATTTTTATTTATATCATTATATGATATAATTTTTATAGTTTAGGTAGAGTGTTTAAATGAATTTGTTTGATATTGTTCCAAGTAATTATTTTTCCTTATTCGGGGGTAAGAATAGGTATATATACGCCGAGAGTCTTTTGATTCTTTTTGATTTACTCCAAAATGATGAAGCTTTAATTAATAAAAATGATTTTTTAAAGGCTTTAAAAGATAAAGAAAGTAAAAACTTAGAGAAATTTGATTTTATAGATGAAGATTTAGAAGATAATCCTGATGATACAGAAATATTAGTAGCTACTCCAAGTGGAAAAGCTAGTTTTATTATTCGTAGACTTGAAGAAACTGGTTGGATTAATATTGCAATGGATCCAGATACTTTTGAAGAAACTGTTGTTTTACCAGCATATTCAATTTTATTTTTAAGGGCAATTCACGATGTTATTAGTGATGAAGAAGCTCCATATTTATCATTAGTTCACTCAACTTATAGTGAATTAAAATTAGAAGATGAAGAACCAGACGAACTTTTATATGCAACTTTACTTAGAAGCTATGAAAATACTAAAAAACTTAAAGTTGAACTTATTACTCTTGTCCACTCAATTCGTATTTTCCAAAATAAATTAGGAAAAGTGTTTCAAACTAATGATGTTTTACATGATTATTTTGATGTTTATAAAACTAAGATTAGTGATAGATATTATCATCCTTTAAAAACATTTGATAGTGTTGCAAAATTCAAAAGACCAATTATTCGTATTTTAGAAAAATGGTTAACAGATAAAGATGTTAGAGAAAAGATGATAATGCAAGCCGCTGTTCTTTCTCATGTTGAAAATAAAAATAAGATTGAACAAGATATTATTGAGAAAATTAACTATATATCTGATACATATGAAAATTTAGGTGGATTAATTTCATCTATTGATAAAGAAAATAGTTCTTATACTAAGTCAAGTACAAACAAGATTTTATATTTAAATAATAATGACCGTTCTATTAAAGGTTATTTAGAGAATATCTTTAAATTATACGTAAAAGCTACAAATAATCCTCGTAATTTAGGTACTATTTTATCTCAAATGCAAAATAGTATTTATTTTTATGAACAAGGCTATATTGATAGCGATTCCGTTACTTTACCTATCTTAAGAAAGTTTAAATACGATAGCACACCTCTTGAAGTCGTAGATTTTGATGCCGCTAGTGAATTTGTTATGGATAACTTCCTTAGAGAAACAAATAACATTTACACTGATGAGAGAATTTATGGATTTATGCAAAAAGCTTTTGGTTCAAGTGATACTCTTGAAATCAAAGATATACCATTAATTGATTATGATGCTTTTATTTGTCTTATTTTAGCAACAGTTATGAAGGATGATGAGAACTGTTTTTATACAATTGAAAATATAGATGATACTAAAATTAGAAACCATAACTTTATAGTTCCTAATTTAATATTTCATAAGAAGGAGGAGAACTAATTATGTTTGAAGAAGAGTTTAAGAAAATTCCAGTTGGTGATCAAAGAGAATTCGCCCACGTTATAAATAATTTATTATTAAAAGGATATGTCGTAAGAGATGTCTTTGATAGTAAAGAAAAGATGATGAGAACTAATAGTGATTATCGTTTTGTTGAACGATATTTTCCTCTTGTAGAAAGTTACTTAAAATTTAGTGGTTGGACTATAAATAAAGATGTCTTACTTGGCGTTGTTTCTTTATCAAATGATTATGAAGATAATAGAATTCGTCTAGACCGTGAAACTAGTTTAATTTTATTTACTTTAAGATTAATATTTGAAACCGAGAAAAATGAATCAAGTCAAACTGGAGAAGCTATTTATATGACTACTCCTGGTTTAATAAAATTTATGCTTGATCATGGTATTTCTATGCCAGGTAAAAAACTAAGTGGAAGACAAATTGCTCGTTCCATTCGTTATTTAGTTAATCATAACATCTTAAATAAGGTTAGTGGTTCTTATGATGAAGGAAGTGTATCTTTCTATATTTTACCTTCTATAGTTTATGCTCTTGATAACGAGAAGATTGTTGCGATGAGTAATGCAATTGATAAATTAAATAATGATTCTACTGATGAAGAAAAATCAGGGAATGGTTTAGAACATATTGAAGATGAAAATGATACTAAGGAGGTAACTACCGATGAAGACCTTAACTAAAGTAAAACTTATAAATTGGCACTATTTTTGGAATGAAACAATTGATGTAAAACCTATTGTTTTCCTTACTGGTGTTAATGGTAGTGGTAAATCTACTTTAATCGATGCTTTGCTTGTTTTATTACTTGGTGATACTACTGGAAAGTACTTTAATAAAGCTGCTATGGACAAATCTGCTCGTACATTAAGAGGCTATTTACGTGGTGAACTTGGTGATAGCGATGATGGTGGATTTAAATATTTAAGAAATGGTAGATTTACAAGTTATATTGCTCTTGAATTTCATGATGATTCTCATGACAATGATTTTACTCTTGGAATTGTTTTTGATTCTTTTGAAGATGGTAGTGAAGAGCATCATTTCTTTAATATTGATGATAAAATTCCAGATAATGAATTTATTGAAAATAAAGTTCCTTTAGAATATAAAGCCTTAAATAAATATTTAAGTGAAACTTATCCAGAAGGATATCGTTTCTTTGATACAAATAAACAATATCAAGATTTCTATAAACGTAAAATGGGTGGTTTAAAAGATAAATATTTCTCTCTTTTAAAGAAAGCTACTTCATTTACTCCTATTACTGATATTACAGACTTTATTACAAAATATGTTTGTGATCCTCAACAAAATATTGATTTAGAGCATCTTCAAGAAAATATTTTACAATATAAGAAACTTGAAAATGAAGCTGTTGCAATTAAAGCAAGAGTTTCACGTCTTGAAGAAATCAAATCACACTTTGATATTTATAATACTCATAATGAAAACTATTTAATTAGCCAATATATTATTGAGCGCTGTGAAATTGAAAATAGCAAATATCAAATAGAATTATTTAAAGACCAATTAGTTAAAAATAAAGAACGTATCAATGATATTGGTCTTGATATTGCAGGATTTAACGCTAATTTAGCTGAACTTGAAAAACATAGAATTCATTTAATTCAAGATAAAAGTAATAACGATACAGTGCGTTTAACAAATGAACTTGTAGAACAAAAACATGATTGTGAAGCTAAAATTGGAGTTATTGAACATGATAGTGAAGTTGTACGTCAAAATCTTGAAAAATATTGTAATGAATATTTAAATAGTACAAGTGTATTAATGAATGAACTTTCTTCAGTTAATAAAGATGTTATTGAAGAAGAAAAAGTAAAAGAATTAGTAGAACTTGAACATAAAGCAAAAACTGTTAATGATGTTTGTGTTAATTTTAAAGGCAAATATTTAGATAACGATAATATTAAATCTTTAACAAAAGATAATCTTGATGAATTTAGAGAAAAATTAACCGAATTTAAAAATGATGTTTCTTCATTAAGTGTTTCTTTATCACGTACTATATTTAATATGGAGAAGAAGATTTCTGCTTTAAGAGATGAACAAACTAATATTAAAAAAGGCAGTAAATCATATGACTCTCGTTTAGTTGATATTAAAAATAGATTACAACAAGGATTATTCAATAAATTTCATAAAGCAATTACAGTCGATATTTATGCTGATTTAGTAGATATCAACGATATGAGTTGGTCGAATGCTATTGAAGGATTCTTATATAATCAAAAATTTAATTTATTTGTTGATCCTAAATATTATATTGATGCCTATAAAATTTTAAGAGATTTATTAAATGAATATAGATTCTTTGGTACCTCTTTAATAGATCAAGAACGTATTATTGAACGTAATTATCAAGCTGAAGTTGGTTCTTTAGCTGATGAAATTGTAACTCAACATGCCGGAGCAAGAGCTTATACAAACTTCCTTGTTGGAAGATTATACAAAGCAAACACAATTGAAGATGCACGTAATAGTGGAAATGGTATTACAAAAGAATGCGATTTATATCGTAATTTTGCAATGTCTAGAATTAATCCACGTTTATATCAAACTTCATTTATTGGAGCTACTCTAGATGAGCGTTTCTATGAAGAAAAATCTAATGAATTAAAAGAAAATATCTTTAATTTAGAAGCTTATAAAAATATCAGCAAAGCCATTAATAAGGCAAATGAATTAGAAGTTATTAATACTAATGAAATTGCTACTATCTTTACAATGATAGAAAAAACAAGCCAAATTGCTGGATTAAATAACACCCTTAAATATTTAGATAATCAACTTAAAGAGCATGATACTACTCTAATTGCTTCTATCGACAAACGTTTAAGTGATGTTGATGCTGATATTAAAGAAGCTAACGCTAATAAAGATGCTGCTTTAATTGAAAAAGGTAATTTATTAAAAGAAATTGAAACTATCGAAAAAGAGAAAATTGTTAATGAAACTAACAATTTAAAAGCTAAAGAAGAATCAATTAAACAAAATTATGATCCATTCCTTGTTAGTGAAAAAGCTTCTCCTTTATATGATGAAGAAATTTCAAAAGGAAAAACTGCAATTCAAATATTTACTGAATATAATGTTCAACATTCTCGTTTACAATATTTAGTTACTAATTTAAAGAGTCAAGTTATTAAATTAAGAAAAGATTATTGTAATGATTATCATCTTTCTTATGATTATGAAACTCTTGAAAATAAGAAATTTGATGAAGAATTAGTAGAATTTAGAGATGTTAAGCTTCCTGAATATGAAGAGAAAATTAAAGATTCTTATAATAAAGCAACTCAACAGTTTAAAGATGATTTCATCTTCAAATTAAGAGGAGCAATTGAAGATGTTGAAGATCAAATTGCTAATTTAAATAAAGCTTTAGAAGAATCTAAATTTGGTAAGGATTCATATAAATTTACCGTAAAACCATCAACTATTTATCGTAGATATTACGATATGCTAAAGGATGATTTAATTTTAGAGACTGGTGAAGATGAATCTAAATTTATTGAAAAATATAAAGATGTAATGGAAGATTTATTTAAACAAATCGTAGATGTTAGTGGTAATGGAGATAAAACTAGTGAGCTTTTAGAGAACGTTTCTAAGTTTACTGATTATAGAAGTTACCTAGATTTTGATTTAAAGGTTTATAATGAAGATAGTAAGAGTGAACAAAGTCTTGATAAGATGATTAGAAAGAAGAGTGGTGGTGAAACTCAAACTCCTTTCTACATCAGTGTTCTTGCAAGTTTTGCTCAACTTTATCACGTTCATGAAGAAGGTGAATTATCGAATACTTTAAGAATTATAATTTTTGATGAAGCCTTCTCCAAGATGGATAGAAGCAGAATTAAAGAGGCTGTTAAATTATTAAGAAAATTCAATTTACAAGTTATCCTTAGTGCTCCAAGTGAAAAAGTCGCTGATATTACAGAATTAGTTGATGAAACTCTTGTAGTGTTACATGATAAAAATAGCAGTTGTGTTCGTTTATATAAAGAGGCTGATAAATAATAATAAACTTTTATATATAAAAGGGAGGGACAGATATGCCAAAGAAAGTTGTAGCAATGATCTTAGCAGGAGGCAAAGGCACTCGTTTACAAGCCTTAACTAAAAAAATTGCTAAACCAGCTGTTTACTTTGGAGGTAAGTATCGTATTATAGACTTTACTTTATCTAATGTAGCAAACAGTGGTATTAAGTATTGTGGGGTTTTAACACAATATGAATCAGTTGCACTTAATAATTATATTGGAAATGGTGATAAGTGGGGATTTAATGGAGTTAATTCTACTTGTGTAGCTCTTCCACCTCGTCAAACTGAAGAAGGTTTAAACTGGTATGAAGGAACAGCTGATGCCATCTATCAAAACCTTGATTTCCTTGATTCAATTAATCCTGAATATGTTCTTATTTTAAGTGGAGATCATATTTATAAAACAAGTTATAATGAGATGATTGAATTACATGAAAAATCAGGTGCATCCTGTACTATTTCTGTAATTGAAGTTGATTGGAAAGAAGCTAGTAGATTTGGTATTTTGGAAGTTGATGAACATGATAAAATTACTAAATTCGTTGAAAAACCAAAAGAACCAAAATCAAATTTAGCAAGTATGGGTGTTTATGTCTTTACCTATAAAGACTTAAGAAAATCACTTGTCAGTGATCATAAAGATAATAAATCTGAACATGATTTTGGAAAGAATATTATTCCAGACTTTTTAAGTGATAATAAAGATATTTATGCCTATCGATTCCATGGGTACTGGCGAGATGTTGGAACTTTACAAAGTTTACATAAAGCAAACATGGAATTATTACCAAGTCAAAGAAATAATGAAACAATAGATTTTGATAAAGATCCAAAGATTTTTAGTGAAGATACGCACTCTTTACCTCAATATATAGGTAAAAATGCTAAAGTAGTAGATTCTCTAGTTAATCAAGGAGCTGTAATTGATGGAGATGTCTATCAATCTGTTATTTCTAATGAAGTAGTTGTTGAAAGTGGTGCTATTGTTAAAAATAGTGTTATTATGCCAGGCGTTAAAATCTTAAGTGGAGCATATGTAAATAATGCTATTTTAGGTCCTGATACCGTTATTAAAGAAAAAGAAATAATTAATAAAGATAAAGATGATGTTGTATTAATTGATTATGAAAGGAGCTTAGGAGAATAGTATGAATAAAGTTATAGCTCTTGTAGACCTTCACTCTAATGATGATTTAGGTTTACTTACCAAAAATAGACCAATTGCTTCTACTACTATTTTAGGTAGATATGCATTTATTGATTGTGCTTTATCAAATTTAAGTAATAGTGGAATTGATAAAGTTGGAATCTTAATTAAAGATCATTTTAGAAGTATTGTTAAACATATTTCTAGTAGTGCTACATATTTAAGTAATCCAAAAATAGGCTTTCAATCATATTTTGTTAACGAAAAAGGAATGTTAAATCCTAAGTTTAATACTGATATTGCAAATATTAAAGAAAACGATTGGTTCCTTTATGATAATGACATTAAGTATGTTATTGTCTGTCCTTGTAATTATTTAATGAAGATTGATTATAATGCGATTATTGATGAACATATTAGAAGTGGCAAATTAGTATCTCTTGTTGTTAAAGATAGTTTAAAAGCAGGTGAAAAATGTGCCTTTGGAATTGATAAAGTTATTGTTGATTCATTAGGAAATATTCAAAAATTTGAAAGCAATGATATGAAATCACCTCGTGCTACTTTATCTCTTGATACCTATGTATTTAATGTTGAATTTTTAAGAGCAGTTTTAAGTAAAGCTGATACTATTTCATGTATGTATAGCGTTAATGATTTTGTAAGATATATCTCAAGTTATATTGAAAAAGTACATGCTATTTATTTCCAAGGTTTAGTACGTAGATTTTCATCACTTCAAGATTATTATGATTATAGTTTTGAAATTATGGAATATCCAAAATTAAGAGAAATATGTTCTCCTGATTGGACTTACTATACTACAACTCATGATACTCGTCCTACCTTATATGGCGTAAATGCTGAAGTAAAAGATAGCTTTATTGCAAATGGATGTACTATTAATGGAAAAGTAAATCATTCTATATTTGCTCGTAAAGTTATTGTTGAAGATGGAGCTAGTGTTGAGGATTGTATTATTTTTACTGATACTAAAATTTGTAGTGGAGTTCATGTAAAGAACGCCATTATTGATAAACACTGCGTTATTAGATATAAAACTGATGTAGGTGGAGAAAAGGACAATCCTTTATATATTCCACAAGGAGCACATATTTAGTATGAATATTTTGATGTGCGCAAGTGAATCTAATCCTTTTTATAAGACTGGTGGGTTAGGTGATGTCATCTATTCCCTTTCTAAAGAATTTGCAAAATTAGGACATAATGTTTCAATTGCAGTGCCATATTATACTCATATTGGTAAGATAGATAAAATTGATGCTAAACCATATTGTAATGTAAATGTACATATGAATTGGCGTAACATAAATTGTGAAATTTACATGCAAAGCGTGGATGGAATTAATTATTTCTTCATAAAGAACGATTATTATTTTGGAAGAAATTATTATTATGGAAGTTATGATGATGGAGAAAGATTTGCTTTCTTCTCTCTTGCTTGCTTAGAATTAATTGCCAAATTCCCATTCTTTGTTGATATCGTTCATGTCCATGATTGGCAACCAGGAATGATTCCTTGTTTACTAAAAACAACTTATAAAGATAAACCTCAATATAAAAACATTAAATCAGTTATAACAATTCATAATCCTGAATTTAAAGGATTCTTTGAAGGATCAAGTTTATTTGATTTATATAACCTTGATTATAAATATTATAGTAATGGTGATGTTCGATTTGAAAATAAAGTATCTACTTTAAAAGCAGGAATTCATTTTGCTGATAAAATTACAACTGTTTCTCCAACTCATGCTTATGAACTTACTACTCCTGAAGGAAGCAAAGGTTTATGGGTTGAACTCGGTAGTAGAAAAAATGATTTTATAGGTATTTTAAATGGGATGGATTATGGCGAATTTAATCCTGAAAAAGATAAATTAATTTATAAGAATTATAATGCTGAAACATTTAAAGTTGGTAAAAAAGCCTGTAAAGAAAAATTCTGTAAAGACCATGGATTAAATCCAAAACTACCTCTTTTCGCAGTTGTTTCACGTTTATCTAATCAAAAAGGATTAGATTTAATGTTTGCAATGGCTGATTTTATTGCTTATGAAGGTGGAAATTTTGCGGTACTTGGAAGCGGAGAAAAATACGCTGAAGATTACTTTAATAATTTAATTACTCATAATTCAAAACATGTTTATGTTTATATTGGTTATAATGATCCAATTGCTCATACTTTGTATAGTGCTAGTGATTTCTTTATTATGCCAAGTGCTTTTGAACCTTGTGGATTAGGACAAATGATTGCGCAGCGTTATGGTAGTTTACCTATTGTACGTCGTACTGGTGGACTTAAAGACACTGTAGTTTGTTATGATTTAGAAGTGAATAATAGCGATAAAGCAAATGGTTTTGGCTTTGATAGCTATAATATTTGTGAATCACTAAAATGTGTTACCCGTTGCTTTAACGTTTATAATTCATTAAAAGTTGATATGAATAAAATGATTGTAAATGCGATGAAACTTGATAATACATGGAGTAAGTCAGCTAATAAATATTTAGAACTATATAATCAAATAGTTCCCGCTAGTAAATAACAATTATTTCTAAAGAAAAGTTATTCAGCAATTTGAATAACTTTTTTTGTTGTTATGTCTATAAAATAAAAGAGAAATATGTTAATATTATTACACTAATAAATGAATTAATTTATTAATTATTTTTTAGAGAATTAGTGGGTGGTGAAAACTAATATTAATTAATAAAATCTCATCATTAAAATTATTAGTACTAAATTGAGTGTATCTATAGTTTTATAGATAAATTGAGGTGGTACCACGTTTATAGCGTCCTTAAATTATTTAAGGATGTTTTTATTTTAAGGAGATTGTTATGAGTTTTGATTTTACAAATTGCGAGAAAAAGTGGAGCGATATTTGGATTAAAAGAAAAGAATATAAGTGTGATACTTATGATTTTTCAAAACCAAAATATTATGTAATGGATATGTTTCCTTATCCAAGTGGACAAGGTTTACATGTTGGTCATCCTGAAGGATATACTGCAACAGATATTGTTGCTCGTATGAAAAGAATGCAAGGCTTCAATGTTTTACATCCAATAGGTTGGGATGCTTT
The DNA here is from genome assembly GCA_041669265.1 of Bacilli bacterium. Lineage (GTDB taxonomy): Bacteria > Bacillota_I > Bacilli_A > RFN20 > CAG-826 > Onthovivens. The sequence continues at coordinate 190,789 of JBAYBM010000001.1, forward strand.
TGGTTTACCAGCTGAACAATATGCGATGAAAATGAATGAACATCCATGGAATTTTACTCAAAAGAATATAAATAATTTTAGAAGACAAATTCAAGCTCTAGGTTTCTCTTATGATTATGATAGAGAAGTAACAACTTGTGATCCATCTTATTACAAATGGACACAATGGATTTTCTTAAAAATGTATGATAAAGGCTTAGCTTATGTTGATTATAAACCTGTTAATTTCTGCCCTGAATTGGGAACTGTTTTAGCAAACGAAGAGGTTATTGATGGGAAAAGCGAAAGAGGTGGTTACCCAGTAATTCGTAAACCAATGAGACAATGGATTTTAAAAATTACAAATTATGCAGATAAATTAGATAGTGATTTATCATTGCTTGATTGGCCAAAATCTACTCTTGAAATGCAACATAATTGGATTGGTAAATCTAAAGGTACTGAAATTATCTTTAAGATTAAAGATAGTGATAAAACATTTACTGTTTTTACTACTCGTGCTGATACTTTATTTGGTTGTTCTTATTGTGTTTTAGCTCCTGAGAATCCTTTAGTAAAAGAAATAACTACTAAAGAACAAGAAAAAGTAATTAATGAATATATTGAAAAATGTTCACATAAATCTGATATGGAAAGAACAGAATTAAATAAAGATAAGAGTGGTGTATTTACTGGTTCTTATGCTATTAATCCAATAAACAATAAAGAAGTTCCTATTTTTATTGGTGATTATGTTTTAGCAAGTTATGGAACTGGTGCAGTTATGGCAGTTCCTGCTCATGATGAAAGGGATTATGCTTTTGCTAAGAAATATAATTTGCCAATTAATAAAGTTATCGAAAGTGATGTTAGTGAAAATGCATATATTTTAGATGGTAAGCATATTAATAGTGATTTTATTAATGGAATGAAAATTAAAGAAGCAAAAGAAGTATTAACTAAAAAACTTATTGAAATGAAAGCTGGTAATTTTAAAGTTAACTATAAATTAAGAGATTGGTTATTCTCAAGACAACGTTATTGGGGTGAACCAATTCCAATCTATGATTTTGACGATGGAACAATGGGAAGAGTGAAAGATAGTGATTTACCACTTGTTTTACCACAAATGGATGAATATAAACCATCTGGAGATGGGAATTCCCCATTAATTAGATGTAAAGATTGGGTAAATATTTATGTTGATGGAAAGCATGCTACTCGTGAAACAAATACTATGCCACAATGGGCTGGTAGTTGCTGGTATTATATTCGTTATCTTGATCCACATAATGATAAATGTATCGCAGATAAAAAGTTAATTGATCATTGGCTACCTGTAGATTTATATATTGGTGGACAAGAACATGCTGTTTTACATTTATTATATGCAAGATTTTGGCATAAATTCCTTTATGATGAAGGTGTTGTCTCTTGTAAAGAACCATTTCAAAAATTATTCCATCAAGGGATGATATTAGGAACTAATGGTGAAAAAATGTCCAAGAGTAGAGGTAATGTTATTAATCCTGATGATATTATCGCTAAATATGGGGCAGATTCATTAAGATTATATGAAATGTTTATGGGACCATTAGAAGCAAGTTTACCTTGGTCTACTACTGGTCTAGAAGGAAGTAAACGTTTTATTGACCGTGTTTATCGTATTATTGAAGACGAAGAAATGCGTAAGAAATTTACAGATAAAAATGATGGTAAATTAGATTATATTTATAATGTAACAGTTAAAAAAGTAACAAGTGATTTTGAAAATTTACAATTTAATACTGCAATAAGTCAAATGATGATATTCATTAATGAAGTATATAAAGCAGATTCAATTTATACTCCATATATAGAAAATTTCATTAAAATGTTTGATTGTATTTGCCCATTTGTTGGTGAAGAAATGTGGAATATGCTAGGTCATAAAAATTTAATTACATATGAAAAATGGCCAACAGTAGATGAAAGTAAAACAGTTCTTTCTACAATAAAAATGGCAGTTCAAGTAAATGGAAAACTTCGTGATACTATTGAAGTTGATAAAGATTTAGATGATGAAAAAGTAAAAGAAGTGGCCTTTGCTAGTGAAAACGTTAAAAAGAACATTGAAGGCAAAACAATTAAGAAAGTAATTGTTGTTAAAAATAGGATTGTAAATATAGTGGTGATTTAAAATGGATATTATAAAAAGAATAAGTGAAGAATTATCTTTAAAAGAAGAAAACGTAAGTAGTGCAGTTAAATTATTAGATGAAGGTTCTACGGTTCCTTTTATTGCTCGTTATAGAAAAGAAGCAACTGGTGGATTAACGGATAATGATTTAAGAAAGTTAGAAGAAAGATTGCTCTATCTTCGCAATTTAGAAGAAAGAGAAAATACAGTTTTAAAAAGTATTGAGGAACAAGGCAAATTAACTCCTGAATTAAAAGCTTCAATTGAAAATGCTAAAACTTTAAGTGAAGTTGAAGATCTTTATCGTCCTTATAAACCAAAGAAGAAAACTAGAGCAAGTATAGCAAAAGCTAAAGGATTAGAGCCTCTTGCAAAAATAATTGAAAAACAAGTTAAGAAAGAAAATTTCGATACATATGTTGCTTCTTTTATTAATGAAGAGAAAAAAGTATTAACAAAAGAAGATGCTATCAATGGTGCTCTTGATATTATTAGTGAAAATATTGCTGATGAAGCTTTTTATAGGCAATATATAAAATCTACAATTAATAAATCAGGAATTATAGTTTCTAAAGAAGTAAGTAAAGATGAGCGTGATACTTATGCTATGTATGCTGATTATAAAGAAAATGTTAAATCAATTCCACCTCATAGAATCCTTGCTATTTCTCGTGGAGAAAAAGAGAAGTGTTTAAAGGTAACTTTACAATATCCTCTTGATGATATTAAAAGTGTTATGAAAATGAGAATAATAAAGACTGATACATATAAAGATTATCTTTTAAGAACTATTGATGATTCATTAACTAGATTAATTTTACCTTCAGTTGAAAACGAAATTCGTAGCGATTTATTTGCTAGTGCTGAAGATAAATCAATTGAAGTTTTTAAGAAGAATTTATATCAATTATTAATGTATCCACCAGTAAAAGGAACAAAGATTTTAGGTTTTGATCCTGGATTTAGAACTGGCTGTAAATATGCTCTTGTAGATGAAAATGGAACTCCAAGTTTAATTGGTCATACTTTTATAACTTCATTTAATAAATATGAACAAAGTAAATCCATCACTGAAATGACAGGAGTTTTGAAAAAATATCCTATAGATTATATTGCTTTAGGTAATGGAACTGGTAGTAGAGAAAGCGAAACTGTCTTAAGTAATATAATTAAAGAAAATAATTTAAATATTAAAATCTTTATTGTTAATGAAAGTGGAGCTTCTGTATATAGTGCTTCTAAATTAGGAGAGTCTGAATTTCCTAAATTAAATGTTGAAGAAAGAAGTGCTATTTCTTTAGCAAGAAGAGTACAAGATCCTTTAGCTGAACTTGTTAAAATTGATCCAAAAAGTATTGGTGTAGGTCAATATCAACATGATATGGATCAACATAAACTAGATTTTGCTTTAAATGGAGTTGTTGAAGATGCTGTTAATGTTGTTGGTATTAATTTAAATACTGCTTCTATTTCTTTATTAAATTATATTTCTGGTGTGTCAAAAACTGTTGCTAAAAATATATATGAATATCGTGTAAGCAATAAAGCTTTTAAAAATAGAAAAGAATTAATGAAAGTAAAAGGAATGGGTAGTAAAGCATTTGAACAGTGTGCAGGTTTCTTAAGAATTATTGATGGAAATGAACCGCTTGATAATACAAGTGTTCACCCAGAAAGCTACAAAGTTGCAAAAGATATTTTAAAAGAATGTAAGATTGATTTAGCAAAAGATACTAATGAAATTAGAAATGAGAAACTTTTAAAATTTAATGCTTCTTCTTATTTACAAGCTAATGAAGTTGGAAAAGATACGTTAAATGATATAGTTAATGAACTTAAAAAACCTGGTAGAGATATTCGTGATGACATTAAAATTGTAGAATTAAATAATGAAGTCAAAGATATTAAAGATCTTAAAATTGGAATGGTATTAAATGGAACCGTTAGAAATATTATGGATTTTGGAATATTTGTTGATATTAATGTTCACCAAGACGGGTTAGTTCATATTAGTGAATTAAGTAAAAACTATGTCAAAGACCCTGCGGATTTATTTAGTGTTAATGATATAGTTAAAGTTAAAGTAATTTCTATAGATTTAGCTAAGAAAAGAATTGGTTTGTCTATAAAACAAGTAAATAATTAGTTTATTAAAGCTGTTAATTAAGTATCGATTTATTCGGTACTTTTTTAATATTATTTAAATATAGAAATAAAATAGATATAAATATTTGCAAAAAGAAATATAAGTAAATATAATAATAGCATTCACGATACCTGAAAAGGATTGTAGGAGGAATTTATGATTTTAGTAATGGATTGTGGCAATTCTGCCATAAAGATTGGTGTTTATGAGAACGATAAAATTGTATCTCACTATGTAATGAATACCTTTCGTAATAGAAGTATTGATGAATATGCAGCACATTTAAAAAATGTACTTAAAGATATTAATATTGAAGGGGCAATAATTTCTTGTGTTGTTCCTCTTTTAACAAGGGTTTTATGTTTAGCTATTAAAAAAGCTTTTAATATTGTTTCTTTAGTAGTTGGTAAAGAACTTAAAACTAAATTACCTATAAAAATAGATAATCCAGGAGAATTAGGAAGTGATTTACTTTGTGGAGCTGTTGGCGCTATTAGTAAATATAAATATCCTCTTCTTGTAGCAGATTTAGGTACTGCTACTAAACTTTATGTTATTGATAAAAATGGAAATTATATTGGTGGAGTTATTACTTTAGGTATGGAAGGAAGTTTACATGCTTTAGTAGAAAATACTTCAATGTTACTTGAGGTACCAATTGTTGCTCCAAAACATATAATTTCTCGAAATACAAAAGAAGCTATTCAATCTGGAATAGTATATGGACAAGCTTATATGATTAGTGAATTTGCTCGTCGTATGGAAAAAGAATTAGGTTATGGATTAAATAGGATTGTAACTGGTGGTTATGCTCCTTTTATAGAAGATCAAATAGTATGTTTTCATTATGAAGAATATTTGGTACTCGATGGTCTATATAAAATATATTTATTAAACAAATAGGAGATAATTATTATGAAAAATAGAATTTTACTTAAACAACTTGTTATAGATGCTTTATTTATTGCTTTAATGGCAGTATTTACTTATGTTCCTTATATTGGTTATATTACACTAGGGCCAATTTCTTTTACTACTGTTCATGTTTTAGTTATTTTAGGAGCTGCTCTATATGGATATAAGAGAGGTTTATTATATGGAACAGTTATGGGTATATTTAGTTTAATAAAAGCAATAAATTATCCAGGAGTTATTGATTATTTATTTGTTGATCCTTTAATTAGTGTTCTTCCTAGAGCATTATTTGGTTTATTTACTGGATTAATTTTTGATGCCTTAAGAAAACATGTTTCTCAAGAACATTTTAATTATTTAACTTTTATCGTTAGTCCAATAATGACATTTGTTCATACTTTATTAACATTATCTAGTTTATATGTCTTTGGAATTTTACTTGGTAGTAATGAAGGAATTTGGACTATCTCTAAAGCTTTAGGTTTAGTAGATATTGTTACATCAATTAATAATTCATATTCTTCATTCTGGGTATTTATTTTAAGCTTTGTTTCTTTAGGAGCTTTAGCAGAAATGGTAGTAAGTTTAATACTTGTTCCAACTTGTTATATTATTATCCATAATTCCTATGGAATTGGTGGAGTAACTCGTAAAGATAAACAAATTATTAAGAAATCATTATAAATATCTTAAATACCTATTAATTTATTACAACTTTCTCTAACTATGGTAAAATATTTGAGTTAGAAAGTAGGTTTTAGTTATGGATTATAAGAAAGTAATGGAAAAATATAAAGATGAATCTTTAAAAGAATTAAAAGGTATTATAAATATTAATAGTGTTTATGATGAAACTACTGTTGATATTAAAAATAATAAACCATATGGAGAAGGTGTGTATAAAGCACTTTGTTTTTGGAAAGATTTAGCTCTTAAAAATGGTTTTAATGTAGATTTTTGTGATGGACATGCTCTTGAAATTCAATATGGGGATCCATCTACTAGAACTATAGGAGTCTTTGCTCATACTGATGTAGTTCCTATTTCTGGAAAATGGGAAGATGATCCTTTTAGTGGTGTTATTAAAAATAATCGTATGTATGGTAGAGGAACTAGTGATGATAAAGGTCCCGCAATGGCTAGTTTTTACGCTTTGAAAGCTTTAAAAGAAAATGGATTAATTAAAGGATATAACGTTAAACTTGTTTTAGGTGGAGATGAAGAAAGAGGTTCTTCTTGCTTAGAATATTATTTTCATAAATTACATAAAAAGGATGTTGATTATGGATTTACTCCTGATGGAGATTTTCCACTTATATTTGGTGAAAAAGGTATCAGTAATTATGTTGTTGGTGGAAAAACTTCTTTAAAAAATATTATAAGTATGAAAGCTGGTTTAGCACCAAATATTGTTATTGATTCAATGGTAGTAACTTTAAAAGATTATGAACCATTACTTAAATATTTAGCAGAACATAAAGAAATTAAATATGAAATAGTTAAACAAGAAAAAGATATGTTAACTATTAATTTTATTGGTAAAGCAGCTCATGGAAGTACTCCAGAATTAGGTAACAATTCTGCTGTTATTGCTTTTAAAGTTTTAGGTGAAGTTTATGATATTAAAACTTTAAAAATGTTAGGTAAACAATATAGTGATTATAATGGAAAAACATTAAATGAATATTTTGTTACTAAGAATATGGGTGTTACAACTTATAATGTAGGAATGGTTGATTATAAAGATAAAGTATTTAAGATGGTAGTAAATTTTAGATATCCTGAAAATGTTGATGCTAAAAAAGTATGTGATGAAATTAATGAAATTTCTCCATTACCAATTAAATTATTAGGTAGTTCACCTGTATTATATTTTGATCCAGAGACTCCATTTATTAAAAAATTATATGATGTATATGTTCGTGAAACAAAAGATACTTTAAATAAACCAATGACAATTGGTGGAGGAACTTACGCTAAAGAAGCTAAAAATATCGTAGCTTTTGGTTCTAAATTCCCTGGTAAAGTAGATTATATTCATGAAGCGAATGAAAAAATTGATTTAGAAGATTTCTTTAATTCTATGCCTATTTATATGGATGCTATTTATACTCTTGGAACTTTTATCGATGAGGACTAAATTTAAAAAGTGGGCAGTAGATTATTTAGTTGAATCTACTAAAAATGAATTCTTTGTTAATGATAATGAAAAAAGTAAAATAGATGAATTTATTAATGCTAAAGATACATATTTAGAAATTGGTCCTGGAAAAGGGCAATTTATTTTAAGTATTGCTAGTAAATATCCGCATTATAATTTTATAGTTATTGAAATTAATAAAACTATTGCAGGAATTTGTCTAAAGAAAATAGATGATTCAGGACTTAATAATGTGCGTTTAATAGCAGATGATTTTTATAATTTTTCTAAATTAATAAAACCAGATTCTATCAAAGGTATTTTCTTAAATTTTAGTGATCCTTGGCCAAAGAAAAGATGGATTAAATTTAGGTTAACTAGTGATAAATTTTTAATAGAATATTCTAAAATTTTAGTAGATAAAGGTATCATATATCAAAAAACCGATAATGAAGGTTTCTTCAATTATTCCTATACAAATTTAATAAAATATAAGTGGTCGCTTAATAATATCAATTTAGAGTATAATGATTTAGTAGATTTTGATGCTTCTACTGAATTTGAAACTCGTTATAAAAATATGGGTAAGAAAATATATCGATTAGAAGCGATAAATACTAAAGATACTATTAAAGAATTAATTAAAGAAAGTGAGTAATTATTATGAAATATGGAATGTATTATAACTATAAAACTGTAGGTGATGTCTTAATGATTTCATATCTTCCTAATGAGATTCCTAATAAAGTTATTAGTAGTAATAATGTTACTTCTTTATATAAAGATAACGATTTAGTTGGTATTAATATATTTGATATTTCTAAAGTAATGAAAATTAAAGCTACTGGGTTAATCACTAATTTAAATATTAATGTATTAAATGTTATAAATAGTATATTAAAAAATAATAATGTTAAAGAATTAGAAGAGCAAAAAGAATCTGGATTTAAAGTAGGTAAAATATTAACTTTAGAAGAACATCCAGATAGTGAACATCTTCATATCTTAACAGTTGATATTAATAGTGATAAACCTCTTGATATAGTTTGTGGAGCATATAACGCTAAAGTAGGTTTAAAAGTAGTAGTAGCTACTTTATATACTTTTATGCCTAATGGACAACAAATATTACCATCTAAATTATTAGGTGTTGATAGTAATGGAATGCTTTGTAGTGGTAGAGAATTAAATCTTGAAGGTTATGAAGGTAAAAGAGGACTTTTAGAACTTGATGATTCTTATAATATTGGTGATGATTTTTTTAAACAATTCTAAGAAAATATAACGCATTTTTAGATTATGAAAACAGCATATTTGTGCTGTTTTTCTTTTTATTATGAATATATCTATTTTCTTGTATACAAAAACCTCATATAGTAAAAGTATCGATTAACGCTAGATTTTATCGAATTATGTAAAATTATTTTCTAAAAAATGATAGAAAATGTAAAAAATATGTAAAAATTTTCATTTTTTTATTTATTATAGTATAATATACATGTCAAAGGAGGAAGGTTTCTTATGGCTGAATTAAAAGATAGAGTTACGATATATGAGGTTGCTAAAGCAAGTGGAGTCAGTTTAGCAACTGTATCAAGAGTTATTAATGATAGTGATTCCGTAAAAGAAGATACAAAAAGAAAAGTTTTAACTGTTATAAAAAGATTAGGTTATAAACCAAGTGGTTTAGCTCAAGCTTTAGCTACTAATAAAACAACTACTATAGGTGTTATTATTCCTAGTGCTAATTATGTATATATTTCTAATTTATTAAATGGAATAACTGAAGTATGTAGAGATAAAGGTTTTAGTTTAAATTTATATACTACTTCTCATAGTAGAGAAGATGCTTTAAATTGTTTAGAGAAAGTTATTAAAAGTCATGTTGATGGAGTTATTGTATTTGATGATGAATTAGGAGCAGATGATTTAGAAGTATTTTCTACTTATAATGTTCCTGTTATTGCAATTAATAATAATTTTACTGCTAATAAGATTGGTTCAATATCCTTTGGATATGAACATTTAATGAAGCAAATTATTAAAGATTATTTAGTAAAAGGTGATAAGAAAATGACTTTCTTACATGTTCATAATAGTGGTCGTTTATTAACTAGAGTTGAAAACGCATTTATTCAAACTCATCTTGAAGAAGATAGAGAATATGACATAATGAACTGCGATGATTCTTATACTAGAACTTATCGCGATTTTATGGAAAGATTTAAATCTAAAAGAAAAGAATATGTTATAGCATATAGAGATTCTATCGCTGCTGCCGTACTTAATGCTGCAACTGATAGTGGTCTTAGTGTTCCAGGAGATATTGAAGTATTATCTATTATTGGTACTAAATATTCTAATATTATTCGTCCTACTATTTCTAATATGTATATTGATAATAATGAAGTTGGTAAAAGATCTATGTATATGTTAATAGATTTAATAAATGATAATTTAATTGATAAACAATATAAATTTGAATCTATCTATATTAAGAAAGATTCTACTAAGTTCTAATATTAATTTTAAGTAAAATAATTTATTAATCCCTATAAATAGAGTAAAATATTTAAATAATATTGTATTTTATAGTGGAGATTATTTTTATGGATAAAAAAACTAATACCGAAAAGAAGAAAATTTGGATTGTATTAGCAGTTGAAGTTGTTTTCTTCTTATTGCTAGGTCTTATATTGTCTTTAATGCAGATTTCTTATTTAACTAATAAACAAGCGAGTGATTCAGAAAATAAATTAGCAGATATTATTGTTAATAAACAAGAGAATGATGAAGAAGCTATTCGTATTGAAAGTGACTTCAACCTCTCTTATATTAATAAAGCTAAAACATTAAGTTATTATCTTGATGCTCCTGAAACTCCAATTGGAAGTGATAAAGAAGCAGAAATATTACAAGATGATTATATGGTTGATGGTTTATATGTTTTAAGTAGTAATAAAGAGATTATTGCTACTGGAGTTGATAATGTTACGATATCTTTTAAAGATGATACATATTCAAGTTTATTTACAAAAGATGGATCTATTTTAACTAAAGATGATAATAGATTCTTTTCTTATAGTTTTACTAATGGTTATATTGTATTAGAGAAATCTATTGATGGTTTAAATGCATCCTTATCTAATATTAAGTCTTTAACATATTTATTAAGTTCAGTAGAAGTAGGAGAAGGAGGATATATCTTTGCAGTTTCTAAAGAAACTAAAGAAGTATTATATTATCCAATATCTTCTTATATTGGTAGTAGTGCTAGTAGTATTGGAGTTAATGATTCTTCCTTAAATGATAATTATGCAGGTTGGTTATCTTTAAAAGAAGAAAATGGTAGTGCTAATTATTATTGTGTTAGTAAAAGTGGAGAAGATTATATCTTTTATATTGCCGCAGTACCTCAAGTTACTTTAACTAAATCAACTACAGAAATTGTAGTTATTGCCTTAATAATGTGTTTAGTAGCAGTAAGTGATTCTTTAGTATATATTCTTATTGTTAAGCGAGATTTTAAGCGACATAAAAAAGAATATCAAACTCAAGTTGGTAAAAATATGTATTATGCTAATGGAGTATCTAAAAAGGTGCTTCCAATCTCTATATTTGGCGTAATTTGTGTGTTTTTATTATCATTATATACTCAAACTTTATTTATGATATCTAAACAATCTAATGCTTCAACATTAGATTTAAATCAAGTAGAAGTAGCCCTTAACGATAATCAAAATAATATTAAAACATTAAGAGAATCTTATAATGAAGAATATCTATCAAGATGTTATAGTGTTGCTACTTTAGTAAGTCAAAATGAATCTTATTATTTAGATGTTGATAGCGAGTCTCATAGATCTAATGGATTAGTATCTTTAGCTGATGGCTTAGGCTTAGAAGCAATATATGTATTTGATTTTAATACTGATAGTAGTGGTAATGAAATAATTAAAACTATAGCTACTTCAGGAGCATATTATGATTTTACTTTAGATATTACTGATCCAACTGCTCAATCTTATCCATTTTATAATGTTGCTAAAGGATATAGTGAATATTATATTCAAGATGCTACTAAAGATGATTCTAGTGGAAATTATATTCAATATATTGGAGTTAGAAGAGTAGATAAAGATAATAAGAAAATATTAGGATTAGTACAAATAGCAGTAGATCCTAGTGTATTAGAAAATAAATTAGCTCAAACAGAAATTACTTATGTCTTAAATAATTATAAGATTGGAGCAGATGGATATTTTGCTTCAGTAGATAAAACTACTAAACTAATATCTTCATTTACTAATAGTAATTATGTAGGTAATGATGCTACTTTATATGGATTTAAAACTTCTAGTTTCTCTGATGGTTGGAGTGGATATTCTACCATTGATGGAGTTGAGTGCTTTGTTAATGTTAAAGAAATATCTAATCAATATGTATATGCTATTGTACCTACTAGTAGTTTCTTAAGTGGAAGAACTCAAATTAGTGTTATTACTGGAGTTATTTGTTTATTAATGATCTTTAGTTTAACTGCGATAAGTTTATTATCTCGTAAGAAAGTAGATTATAGTGAAGCTGAAATAAAAGAAGAAGCTAGTAAACAACCAAATAGTGTTACTTTTGTTAATAAAAAAGGAAAAGAAAAACCACTTAAAAATAGAGGTGTAGCTTATAGATATACTATGGAATATGTTAAGTGGGATGATAAGACTCCAGAAATGAAGTTAGGTACTATAATATCTACAATATTATCTATATTAGCAATCATATTAACTATTATGTTAGTTGTTAGTAAAGATAGTTTCTCTAAAGATTCTATTATTTATTATATATTATCAGATAAGTGGGAACATACCTTTAATATCTTTAGTGCTACTGCTATAGTAATGGAATGTTTAGTTATTATTTCTATTTCTACAATTGCTAGAAAAATTATAGTAGGTTTTACTAAATCATTAGGTAGTAAAGTAGAAACAGTAGGTAGATTAATTGATAGTATTGTTAAGTATGGTGCATTTATAGTAGCTTTATTTATATGCTTACCATATATAGGAATAGATACTACTGCTATCTTAACTGGAGCAGGAATACTTACGTTAGTTGTAGGCTTTGGTGCTCAATCATTAATTAGTGATATTTTAGCTGGTATCTTTATTGTATTTGAAGGCGAATTTAGAGTAGGTGATATCATTACTATTGGAGATTTTAGAGGTACTGTTATTGAAATTGGTATTCGTACTACTAAAGTTGAAGATATTGGTAAAAATATTAAGATCTTCTCTAACTCTTCTATTTCTGGAGTCTTAAATATGACCAAGGAATATTCTTATGCAGTATGTGATGTTGCTATAGAATATGATGAATCATTAGAAAGAGTAGAAGCTTGTTTAGAAAAAGAATTTCCAAATATGAAGAAAGTAATACCTGGAATAGTAGGTGGTCCTTTCTATAAAGGAGTAGTACAACTTGGAGATAGTGGAGTAATAATTAGAATTATTGCTCAAGTAGAAGAAAAAGATAGAATTCAAGTTAATATCGATTTAAATAGAGAAGTAAAGTTATGTTTTGATCGTAATAATATTAATATTCCATTTACTCAAATTGTAGTCTCTGAAAGAAAAGATAATGAAATAAAAGTTTCTAAAAAAGATGTTGAAGCTGCAAGAAAGTTTTTAAAAGAACAAAATAAAGAATCTAAAGGATTAGAACCAGATGAATTTGAAATAAGTCATGGAACAGATGATAGTTCAACTTCTAATGGTGGATCTACTCCAGGAGATGATAATTAATAATAAGGATGAGCGTAAAACCTTATCCTTATATTATATATAAGGGTCTTTTAAGACTCTTTATAGGTGTTAATTTAGTATTAAAAAAGTTTTCCACATTTCCACAATGTATGAAAAATAACGATATAATCAATATAAATTTAAGTAATTAACATTCAAAAAACTATTTACATACTATTTTTTTTGTTTATAATATAGATATATAGATAGTCAAGAACTCTATCTGCTTGAATTTTTTTGATTTTATTCTTGCTTTTATTATTTTTGATAGTCTATAATTTAAAAGAATAGGTTTAGCCTATTACATTAAGGAGAATTTTTAAAAATTTATGAAAAAGAAAAATTTATTAAAATGTTTAGCCCTTACAAGTATGCTCGCACTTTCTGTTGGAGCATTAGCCTCATGTGGTACACAAGGTGCCCAAGGAGAAAAGGGTGATACTGGAGCTACTGGTGCAACCGGTGCTCCTGGTAAAGATGGTGTCGATGGTAAGGATGGAACGAATGGTACAAATGGTACTGATGGTAAAACATATTTACCAGTTATTGTTTTGAATAATGCTGTTGGTACAGTTTCACAAGATAAGTATTTTGTCGAGGTTGGTGAATCATTTACTCTTTCTTGGGAAAATAAAGGCACTGGTGCAACTTTAGAAGTTATGTCTGAATTAAAGATTAATGGCGAAGCTGTTGATATGGAAGTTGGTGATTCTAGTTACACTTATACTGCTGTTGACACAGATAAGGGTTTCCAAGTTACATCTTGTACATATGGTACTTTAATTGCTTATGGTGAAGGTTTAGTTACTGATCACTATGATGAATTAGCTGATGCTGATAAGAATCTCAAAACTAGTGAAGGTGTTGACCAAACTGGTAAGCTTGCTTCATATGTTGGTGATGATTTATATACTCAATTAGGTACTTCACTCGCTGCAATTACTGCTGCTGATGCTCCTGCAAAAACTGTTGCTGAAAGATTAGCTTTAATTAAAACAGCTGTCGCAACTGAGATTACTAATATTGATACTAAATATGCTTCATTGATTAAGAGCGCAAAAGAAGATGCTGTTGCTGATCTTAAAGTTATGTATGCTGCTCCAGCTACTCCAGATACTTTAGATGCTGCTGGAAGAAAAGATATGACTAAGGCTGATCGTGCTGCTATGTTAACAAGCGCTACTGCTGAAGTCAATGCATGTACAACTCTTTATGGTATTGGTAGTTTAGTTAAAGAAGATTCAGCTGTTAATACATATACTGATGGTAAATTTAATATATTAGAAGGCAATCGTAAAGCTGCTTTTACTGATGTTAATGGTGCTCTTGCTGCTGTTGTTACTAAAGATGGTGTTGATGGTGCTTTAGACACAGCTGAGCATATTGCTGCTACAAGGATTGTGTTAGCTGATTATGGTATAACAGAATTACCAAGTGATGTTGCTGCTTCTTATATTACAAAAATTAGTGCTGCTTCAGAATTACCATTCGTTAAGGATAGTACAACTGATGTTGCTTTAGGAAAAGAAGGAAAGAAAGCTGTTGAAGATTGCTATGCTGGTATTATTTCTTCATTAAAAGATAATATTATTAGTATTTATTATAAGGAAGTTGAAAAATCATCTGTTCTTGATTCAAATGGTAAAACAACTGCTAAATCATTAATTTTCAATACTGTCACTAATTGGTTTGCTGATCCAACTTCAACTACTACAATTAACGGTATCCTTGATGTTGATGTACCTACTAGTTGTGTATCTTCTGTTGAAGAAGCTTTAACTAATGATAATTACACTGCTTATAATATTGAAAGAAAAGGTTGGATTGTTACAGAAAATAAGGCTGCTATTGATGAAAAGATTGCTTCAATTATTGCTGGAGACACCGTTTATTCAGGTTTAATTTCTGCTGCTGCTACAACCGATAATCATTATAATGCACATAAAACAGGTGATGTTTACGATAATACTGGTGTTAACGTTAATATAACTGGTGATGTACAAAAGGCTGCTTTAGATACTGCTGCTGCATCTACCACTGAGTCTGTAAAAGATATTAAGGGTATGAAGACAGCAAATATTACTGCTATTACTACTGCTTATACTGCTGCTTTAACTTTATATGAAGGATTAAAGAGTTTAAGTTTAGGTGGTATTAGACCTGCTGATGTTGCTACTGGAACAGGAACAAATTGTGTTGCTGATACTACAACTGGTTTATTAAGTGGTACTGCTGCTTTAGTTAATACTAAATTGGCTAATGTTTCAACCGCATATAATAAGGATTCTAATCCAGATGGTGCTCAAACATTAACTGCCTATAAAGCATATGTTGATACTATTGAAGATACTGTTGCTGCTTTAAAAACTCTTGATACTGGATATGCTAAATGGTTAGCTTCTACTGCTATTGCTGCTGATACTGTTTATATTACCGTTACTAGCGGTGTTGGTGATGGTAGATTCCTTACTGATACTGTTCATGATGCATATGTTGTATTACAAAAAGCTATTGCTGCAGGAACAAAAACTGAAGCTGATGCTACAGCATTTGTAAGTGGTTTAACTACTTCTTATAAAGCTTCTATTGTTGATTTCCAAAATTCTTGTGTTGAAGTATTCAATCAATATGTTAATGCTAAGATTGCTGCTGCAACTCCAGATTCAGCTTTAGATATGTTAGCTGTTCAAAAAGTATGGTTACCAAAAGTTGGTAATAAAGTTACTGGTACTGGTGCTTATGATTATACAAATGGATTTACTGGTGCACAAACTTGGTTAACTGATGCAAAAGCTGCTGTTTTGGCAGAATATGTTGCAGCTTAATTAAATTTTTGATTATTGAACTTTAATTAAAATGTGATTATAAAAGGCGAGTTCTCTCGCCTTTTTATATGGGTTCAGTTAATTTAAACGTGCGCTATATAACATAGAACAAAACAGGTGGAGAAATTTCACCAATTTTTAAATTTACTGTAAAGGAAGTGTTATGTTTACAATTTAATATCTATATCTTTATATTCATTATATAAGATCTTCATTATCTTATTATCTATATTAGATTCATCTATATAATCTTTATATGTTGATCCATTATAAAGTTCTTCTTTTAAAGATATTAAATATCTATATTTAAGTGCTAAGATAGATTCTTTAATCCAATAAGAGAAAGTTATATCTTTATAAATATCTTCTAATTTAGATATTTCTAAATAGAAAGGTAATCCATCTATAGGATTATGATATAAATCTATAAAGATATAATTATATATATTTAAATTAGTTTCTTTTAAATATTTAATAGCATCCATATTTATAATATGGATTTTATTTTTATATTTAAATTGAGGTAATATAAATCTATTAAATATATCTATTACATCTTTATCTAATTCTATTATAGTAACATCTTTTACTGAATCTTTATTAGATATCATATATGGATAATATCCTAAACCTAAACCTAATACTAAGATATTACCTGTAGCAACATTAATACTATCTTCCATAGTATTAATCTCATGAGGAGTAATAGACATCCAAGTAGTATCACCTTCTAATACTTCTAAATATTTAAAAGAAGTAGAGAAATAACCTAAATAATTAGTTTCACTATAATAATTATCTTTATTAATAGTTATATCTTTATAGATAAATACTTGATATGGAGAATAATAAGAATATTTAATAGTCCATTTTTTATAGATAATATCTTTATCTATTTTAATATTCTTATAATATTCATTCTCAATATAAGTATTTATATCTAATTTATCTATTTTATTTAAAGAATAATCTTTAATTAATTCTTTATCATCTATATTAATATAAGCTAAGAATTCTTTAACTATATCAGTATTAATATTATTATCTTGATTAAGCAAATAATCATTAATACGTTTATCAAGTTCAATATTAATATCTTTAGTTTCTAATATTTTATTAAATCTATTACTTAATGGTTTCATAAATATAATTATATATTAAAACATTGTTATTTTTTATCTAATAAGAAAAAAGATAGTATATATTTTAATTATTTTGCTATAATAACAGCAAAGAGGAATAAATTATGAAAAAGAAATTACTTTTAATACCTGTTGTTGGTCTATCTTTGTTATTAACCAGCTGTGGAAATGATTATGGTTTTTCTTCTATTAAGGATGAAACTAAGAAAGCTGAAGTTGTTACAGCTTTACAATCTGTAAAGATGTTTTCAAGTACTACTTCGATGAATTCAAGTAGTTCTACGTCAAATAGTGTTGATACTTATTTAAATAATATGAATTATAATGCTGATAATGAATTATATATTAATGCTACTTTAAGTCTTGATATTAGTTGGGGTTTTATAAGTGCTAGTTTAACTGGTACTTTGCAAGGTACTAATATTAATAATGATTCTTATAAATATTTATGCAAGATATATAGTGGATCTAGTTTAGTAGTAGATGCTATATTTGCTAGTAATACAATAAATCTTACTACTTATGATTATTCAATTGCAGGGCAAAATATATTATCTGCTGGTACTTCCAAAACTAGTTTTGATGGTAGCGGATTAACTACCTTCTTCTCACAAGAGAATGTAGATTATTTTGAAACATTTAAAATGGCTGATACTGATGTTGATATTAAAGGTAAAACTGATGATTTAATCAATTATTACTTAGTATATCAAGAAAATATAGATTCATTCTTATCTTCATTAGATGAAACTTATAAAGAATATGCTAATAAGTTATCTAATGTATATGTTGGACCTGCTCTTGATAAGGAGAATGTCTTAAATGGTTTTGCTACTTTAGCTAATCTTAATTATGGTGTAGACTTTAGTTTATGTTTCAAGCTTAATATTGATAATAGCGTTAAACCTAGTATTTAAAAATTTGTTTAATAAGCCTCTTAACAACTAATGTGATATTTCTAAAGCAATTTGGCGTAACTTTAGATATAATAATATTAGTTGAAAAGAGGTTTATTTTTTATGGATATTTATGATTCTTTCATTCGTTCTATTTATGATTTCCCTATTAAAGGTATTAACTTTAGAGATATCACCCCATTACTCGCTAATGGAGATGCATTTCATCAAGTTATTAACGATTTAAATAAGGAATTACCAAGTTATGATAAATACGATAAAATTATCTGCGTTGAAAGTAGAGGATTTGTCTTTGGTGCGCCATTAGCAAGTTATAATAATAAAGGTTTAGTACTTGCTCGTAAACCAGGTAAATTACCTTTAGTAGGTTATAAAGAAAGTTATAAACTTGAATATGGAGAAGCTACTATCGAAATTCCAGAAGGAGCTATTGTACCAGGAGATAGAGTTGTTTTAATTGATGACTTAATTGCTACTGGAGGAAGTGCTAAAGCAATGGCTGATCTAGTTAGAAAAGCTGGTGGTACTCCTATTATGGCTTTATTCTTAATTGAACTTCGTTCATTACAAGGTTATAAAAAAGTAGGTTTACCAACCAAAGCTATAGTAAGTTATGGACTTCATATAGGAGATCTTCTTGAGATTGATAATAACAATGGTAATTTAGTTACTTTTGTTAGTAAAGTAAGTGATGAAGAACTAAATTGCAAAGATAAAGATGGTAAAGAAATTTTAATTAATAAGAAGCAAATTGTTTCTATTGTACAAAAAGATAGTGATGGAAGATTAACCTATATCCGTTATAGAGATTAATATTAAGGAGTGATGTTATTATGGAAAATATTATTGATGATTTAAATTATAGAGGTTTAATTAAAGATTATAGTGATGAAGTAAAGATGAGAGAGTTATTATCAACTCCACAAACTATTTATTGTGGATTTGATCCTAGCGCTTCTAGTATGCATATTGGTAACTTTGTTATGATCTCTATATTAATGAGATTACAAAGAGCAGGACACCGTATTATCGCGGTTGTTGGTGGAGGAACTGGAATGATAGGCGATCCATCTGGCAAGAGTAAAGAAAGAAATTTATTAACTGCTGATAAAGTAAAAGAAAATACTGAAGATATTAAAAAACAATTAGAACGTTTCTTAGATTTTAGTGATCCTAAAAAAGGAATTGTTTTAAATAACTATGATTGGTTAAGTAAATTATCTTTAATTGATTATTTAAGAGATTACGCTAAATATTTTAATGTTAACTATATGTTAAGTAAAGATATTGTAGCTTCGAGATTAGATGCTGGTATCTCCCTAACTGAATTTACTTATATGACACTACAATCTATTGATTTTTATTCTTTACACCATAAATATGGTTGTAATATTCAAATTGGTGGAAGTGATCAGTGGGGTAATTTAACTGCAGGTTTAGAATTAATTCGTAAACTTGATGGAGTTGATGAAAAGTGTGAAGTTATGACTGCCCACTTAATTACTCGTAGTGATGGCAAGAAATTTGGTAAATCTGAAGATGGAGCATTATTTTTAGATCCAAAATTAACTAGTCCATATAAACTCTATCAATTCTTTATTAATCAAAGCGATGAAGATAGTGTTAAATATTTAAAAGTGTTTACCTTCTTAAGTAAAGATCAAATCACTGCTATTGAAAAAGAGCACTTTGCAAATTTAGGTCAAAGAGTTGCTCAAAAAGAACTTGCTTATGAAGTAGTAAAAACTGTCCATGGCAAAGAAAAAGCTGATGAAGCTGTTACTATGTCAAATGTTTTATTTACTGAAGAATTTGATAAATTAAGCGAAGAAGAAATTAATGAATTATTTGGTTCGATGAAAATTAAGTTAGAACAAAATTTACCTTTAGAAGATATTTTAATTGCTATTAAAGCTGCTTCTAGTAAAAGAGAAGCTCGTGAATTTATTAAAAATAATGCAGTATCAATAAATGGTAAAAAAGTAAATGACAACAGCAAAGTATTTACTAAATCTGATACGTTATTTGGTAAATATTTAATTGTTAGACGTGGTAAAAAGAATTACTATTTAGTTGAATTTTAAACCTTAAAGTAACGATACAATCGTTACTTTTTTAGTAATTAAAAAAGCATTGGTTTGCACCAATGCTTTAATTTTGATTTTAGTTATGAAACTATAATAATCTGTTATAGTATTCAACGATTTGAGCTTCTTCGATATCTTGTGGTAATTCATTACGCTCTGGTAATCTTGTTAATTTGCCACTGAGCTTTTCTTTATTTACTTCAACATATGCGATGACTTTTCCATTACTCTCTAAACTACCTTTAATAATCTTAAGATCTTTAGAATTCTCTGCGACAGCGATGACATCGTTGACAGCACAGGTGTAACTTGGAATATCAACTTTCTTACCATTTACAGTGAAATGTCCATGGTTTACTAATTGACGAGCACATTTTCTAGTTGGAGCAAAACCCATACGATATACGAGATTATCTAAACGTGATTCAAGAATTCTCATGAATTCAAGACCAGTAACGCCAGATGATTTACTAGCGAGAATGAATAATCTACGGAATTGACGTTCATTGACACCATACATATCTCTAAGTTTTTGCTTTTCAGCTAATTGCTTACCATATTCTGACATCTTCTTCTTATCTTGTCCGTGTTGTCCTGGAGCATAATCTCTCTTTTTGGTTTCAACACCGGTTTCAAGAAGTGAATAATGTAATCTTCTAGAACGTTTCCAGGTTGGTTTTGTATTTTTCATATTTGTCTCCTTTCCTAAACATAATTAAGTAAGGTCTAAATTCCTTTCTCCGGATGAAGCAATTAGAGCTTTCAGCTTGTAGCTAAGCTTACTTACTAAACTACCGCTTACTTCATAAAGACGAGAAGTATTTAAATGCTGCACTTAATATGCTTGTATATAATACTAATTATTTACTAATTATTCAATATTAAATCATAAAAAAACTATATTTTTTTCATTATTATTTATCTATTTAGAATAGTATTAAACCTTATTTTAGTATAAAATACTAAATGAGGTGGTTATATGGCAAATATAGTATTAGGTAATGATGAAACCGGTACAACTATTCTTATTGTTTGTGCTTGTGTTTTAGGTGTCGTTTTAATTGTTGTATTATTTTTCTTGTTAGATAAGTTTTTCTTTTCTAAGAAGAAGTGCAAAAGACAACTTAAAGCTTTAGATAGAAAATATGAATATTTACATGCTTTATTAACTGGACAAGATTTCCAATATGTTCAAAGAATTGAAATTATTAGCCGTACCAATTTACTATATAGCGATATTTATAGTGTTTATTTTAAGCGTTATAAAGACATTCGTGATCACCAAGAAGTATCTTATCAAGAAGTATTAAATAAACTCGCTCAATTAGTTAATAAGAGCGATGTTAAGGGTTTTAAGAAATATTATAAGGAATCATTAGCCACTATAAGTGCGTATGAAACAAGTGTTAATTCTTTAAATAATGATTTAATTAAAGTTATTAAACCAGAAGAAGATGCACGTCAAAATTCTTTAGTATTAAAAGATAAATTTAGAGCTATCAAATCAAAATATAATTCTCATGAATCTGAACTTGTATTTGTAAGTGAAACATTTTCAAAGATATTTGAAATGGTTGATGAAGATTTACTAAATTTGAAGGATATGTAGAAACTGCAGATTATGATGATGCTAATAATCTTCTTCCTGAAATTACTAATGTTTTAAATGTACTTGATGGATATATTGATGATTTACCAGGTTTAATTAAGACTTGTAATGATGATATTCCAAGTGAATTAGGTGCAATTAAAGAACACTATAATGAATTAGTTAGAGATGACTATCCATTAAAGCAATTAAATTTTGAACAAGCTAGTAGTGATATAGAAACTGATTTAGAAACAATAAGTGAAAGTATTAAACAATTAAAACTTAAGAAAGTCCAAGATGATTTAAATGAAATTAAAGATCGTTTAGAAAAGATTAAGAATCAATTCCAAGCTGAAGAAGATGCATGTAAGGAATTTAAAGAAAATTCTCCTCGTGTTTATAGTGAATTCAATAATCTTGAAAAAGAATTTATTAAAGTAAGAAACAACATGTTTAAATATGGAAAGATTTATATTATTAATAAAGAACATTCTGATATTTTAATTGATATTCAACGTGAACTAGATGACGTTAGTAAAGATAAACGTAGACTCGATATGTATGTTCATTCATTAGAAAAAACTCCATACTCAATTCTTATTGAAAAGATGAGAGATTTAGATGCTGGTACCCATGATATTATTAATCGTTTCAATGATTTTAAAGCTTATTTAAGATCATTAAAGACTGATTGTGAAAGTGCATTTGGTATTATTAATGACACCTTCTTTAAGATGAAAAATGTAGAATCTATTTTAAGAGGCTTCTATAATGATGATTTTGTTGCTTCCTACAAAGATAGAATTGATAGAACTTATAAGATTGAAGATGAAGTATGTGTATTATTAAATTCTGTTCCTATTAATGTAGATTTAGTTAATGCTGATATTAGTGAACTTATTAATACTGGTAATGCTGTTATTAATGAAGTTAGTTTAGCAAACAAGAACAAGAAATTAGCTGCTCAAGAAATTGAGTTTATGAATAGAGAAAGAGTCAAATTTAGTGATGTAAATAGTCAACTCTATCAATGTGAACAATTATTCCTTGATTGCAATTATGCTGATGCCTATAAGTTATCTTTAGAAATAGAAAAAAGATTAGAATCAAAAGGTTCTTTAGAATAAAAATATGATTTATTTTGATAATGCTGCAACGACTCTTCCTTTAAAAGAAGTGATTGATGATTATGCGCAAAAATCTTTAAATTCTTATGCAAATCCCAGCTCGATTCATCATTTAGGTGTTGAAAATAATGCGGAAATTAATCGAATTAGAAACAATATTCTAAAAAAAATAAATTTAGATAGTAATAAATACGAAGTTATTTTTACTAGTGGAGCAACTGAATCTAATAACCTTGCAATTCTTGGTTATTGCTTGAAAAATAAAAAAAGAGTTCATCATATTTTAACTAGTCAAATAGAACATTCTTCTGTTTTAGAAGTTTTTAGATATTTAGAAACTCAAGGTTTTAAAGTTGACTATATTGGTGTAAATAGCGATGGTCAAATTGATTATGAGGAACTTAAAAAACCTATTTATAGTGATGTATTATTTGCCTCGTTTATGACAGTAAATAATGAAATTGGTACGGTAAATGATATGGAAAAACTTAAAAATGCCTTACCAAAAGGATGTGTTTTTCATTCCGATTGTGCCCAAACATTTTTAAAAGAAAAAGTTGACTATAATCTGTTTAATATGTTTACAATTTCTGAACATAAAATTTATGGATTAAAGGGTATTGGGGCTTTGATTATGAAAAAAGGAACCAATATCGAGCCTATTATTTATGGTGGTGGACAAGAATATAATTTAAGAAGTGGCACCTTAGATTATCCAGGGATTTCTAGTTTTAATGTCGCTATTAATATGGTTTCTAAAAACTTTGATAAATACTATAAACACGCTTTAACTTTAAGAATGTATTTGATTAATAAATTAAAAGATAATCCTGAAATCATTATCCATGATTATAAAAATAATAAT
Source organism: Bacilli bacterium (assembly GCA_041669265.1). Lineage (GTDB taxonomy): Bacteria > Bacillota_I > Bacilli_A > RFN20 > CAG-826 > Onthovivens. Next base: position 214,500 of record JBAYBM010000001.1, read on the forward strand.
CCCTACATATTAAATATTTCTTTAGCAACAAAGAAAGCAAGTGTAGTAGTAGAAGCTTTATCAAATAAAGAAATATATGTAAGTAGTGTAAGTGCTTGTAACTCCAAAAGTGAGCCTATTAGCTATGTTTTATTAGCTTTAGGTAAATCTAGTAATGAAGCTCATAATTCTATTCGTATTAGTTTTGGTTGGTATAATACTATTGAAGAAATTGATATATTTTTTAATACGTTAAATGATATATTAAATAATATAAGAGGTTAGTTATGGATTATAATTGTATAATTGTTCGATTTGGAGAAATGAATACTAAAGGTAAAAATAAAAAAGATTTTATAGTTCGTTTAGCACGTTCAATAAAATCAAGTATGATGCCATTTAAAGATAAATATGAAATGATAATTAAACATGATCATATCTATTTAAATTTAAAAGAAGATAACTTGGATTGCATTAAAGAATTAAAAGAAATATCTGGAATGTATTCTTTTTCATTAGCCTTAAAAGTAAGTGATGTAGTGGAACTTGAAGACATTAAGCCTATTGTTTTAAAAGAAATAAATATGGATAAAGGTAAAACTTTTAAAATGTATACACACCGTATTGATAAATCTTATCCTTATTTAAGTGATGAAATTAATCGCGATATTGCTGGCTATATTTTAAAAAATACTTTATTAAAAGTGGATGTACATCATCCAGATATTCTCTTCTCAATTGAAATTAGAGATGATGGATTCTATTTATTTACGACTACTATTAAAGGAATGGGTGGATATCCAAAAGGTTCTATTGGTAAAGGATTAATGATGATTAGTGGAGGAATAGATTCTCCTGTTGCTAGTTATTTATTATTACGTAGAGGTGTTGAATTAAGTTTTATACATTATGCCTCTCCTCCATATACTAATAGTGGAGTCATTGAAAAATTGAATGATTTATTTTCTACTCTTAATGAATATCAAGATAAGATTAGATTATATATCGTTCCTTTTACTAAAATTCAAGAAAAGATATATGAAATTAGTAGTGAAGGTTATCCTATTACAATTATGAGAAGAATGATGTATCGAATTGCTAGTAAAGTTGCTACTTTAAAACATATTCCTGTAATTTGTACTGGAGAATCAATAGGGCAAGTAGCTAGTCAAACACTTGAAAGTATGAATGTAATTAATGAAGTTACTTCTATACCTGTTATTAGGCCATTAGCAACATTTGACAAAACAGATATTATTAAAATATCTAAAGAAATTAATACTTATGATATTTCTATCAGGCCTTATGAAGATTGTTGTACAATATTTGCTCCAAAAAATCCAAAAACAATGCCTCATTTAGATGAATGTCAACGCATTGAATCTCTATTTGATTTTGATCCTTTAATTGATGAAGCGATTAAAAATATAGAAATTAAAATAATAGAAAAACCAAAAGAATAACAAAAAACCAATGCATCTAAGCATTGGTTTTATTTTTATAGAATTATAAATTACTATTTAGCTTCTTTAGCAGTCTTTACTAAAGTCTTAAATCCTTCTGGATCATGAATAGCAATTTCACTTAACATCTTTCTATTGATGTCAATATGTGCAACTTTTAAACCGTGCATAAATTTACTATAAGAAATATCATTCATTCTGCAGGCTGCATTGACTCTTTTAATCCATAATTTACGGAAATCGTTCTTCTTATCTCTACGTGCGATATAAGCATAACGATTAGAATGCATTACTTGTTCTTTTGCAGTTTTAAATAATAAATGTTTACTTCCGAAGTAACCTTTAGCTTGCTTTAAAACTCTTTTTCTTCTTGCATGTGTGACTGTTCC
>JBAYBM010000002.1:0-186127 GCA_041669265.1 Bacilli bacterium
AAAAGGTGTTTTAGATATTACTGGTAAAATGAATGGTCGTGGTGCTTATGTTCATAAAGATGAAACTACGATTGAAAGTGCTAAAAAGAGCAAATGCTTAGAAAAAGCACTTGGTTGCAAAATTGATGATAAAGTTTATGAAAAAATGATTTATTTTTTAAAGTAGGAGGTGGGCTGATGAAGAATAACAACAAAAAACATTTTAATCACACAAGCAGGGAAGCAAATATTCCTGCAACAAACACAAAAAGAAAAAACGATAAAGGTTCAATTGAACACGGGGTTTTTGTTTACACAAAAAATCTAACAGTTGCTGAATTAGCTAAAGAATTAAAGATTCAACCTTCTGACATTATTAAAAAATTATTCTTACAAAAGAAATTGGTTACTATAAATCAAACTCTTGATGATGAGACCATTGGCGAACTTTGTCTAGAATTCGGCTATGATTTCAAAAAAGAAGAAATTGTTAATGAAGAAGATTTTGAAAAGATCAGTTTAGAAGATAAAGCTGAAGATTTAGTTGAAAGATCCCCAGTAGTTACAGTTATGGGTCACGTTGACCATGGTAAAACAACACTTATTGATGCAATTAGAAATTCAAATTTAACTGCCAATGAATATGGTGGAATCTCTCAAGAGATTGGTGCTTATCAAAAAACATTTAAGAATAGAAAGATTACATTTATTGATACTCCAGGGCATGAAGCTTTTAGTGCTATGAGAAGTCGTGGAGCTAGTGTAACTGATATTGTTATTTTAGTTGTTGCTGGTGATGATGGAGTTATGCCTCAAACAATTGAAGCTATTGATCACGCTAAAGCTGCTAAAGTTCCTATTATTGTTGCCGTTAATAAAATGGATTTACCAGGCTTTAATCCTGATAGAGTTCTTGAACAATTAATGCAACATGATATTATTGCTGAAAAATATGGTGGTAATGTTCAAGTTTGTAACATTAGTGCAAAGAAAAAACTTGGAATTGATGATTTACTTGAATGTGTTTTATTACAAGCAGAAATGCTTGAATTAAAAGCAAATCCAAAAAGATATGCTATTGGAACCGTTCTTGAAGCAACACTTGATAAAGGTGAAGGACCTAAAGCAACATTACTTGTTCAAAATGGTACTCTTACTTCTAATGATTATATTGTCGTTGGTACAATATATGGAAAAGTAAGAAGAATGACTAATGAATTCAAACAAGTTATTAAAGTCGCTGGACCTTCTACCCCTGTTAGTGTAATTGGCTTAAGTGATGTTCCTGAAGCTGGCGACCATTTTATGGCTTTTCCAACTGAAAAACAAGCTCGTGATATTGCTGAAAAACGTGCTACAAAGAAAGAACTTGATGATAGAAATAAATCGGGCGGAGTCACATCTTTGAATGATTTATATAATAAAATTAGTGAAGGTAATATGACTTCTATTAATATCGTTTTAAAAACAGATACTGATGGTAGTAGTGAAGCTATTAAAGCAAGTCTTGAAAAGCTTAATAGTGATAAAGTGAAGATCAATATTTTAAGAGCTGCTCCAGGAGCAATTAGTGGAAGTGATATTTTACTTGCTGATGCTTCAAAAGCTATTGTTTATGGCTTTAATATTAGGCCAAGTGCCATGATTAAGAAAAAGGCTGATGAACTTGGTATCGAAATTAGAACTTATCGAATTATTTATGATTTAATTAATGAAATGCAAGATGCTATTAAAGGTATGCTTAAGAAGGAAGTTGTTGAAAAAGTTACTGGTCAAGCAGAAGTTAGAAATATGTTTAAAGTCTCAAAAGTAGGAACTGTAGCTGGTTGCTATGTTACTGATGGTGTAATTAATAGAAACAGCTTATGCAGAATTTTAAGAGATGGCGCAATTCTTTATGAAGGAAAAATTGAATCATTAAAGAGATTTAAGGATGATGCCAAGAGTGTTGCTCAAGGCTTTGAATGCGGTATCAAAATTGAGAATTTTAATGATTTAAAAGAAAATGATATTATTGAAGGATATGAAATGGTTGAAAAAGAATAATGGATAATAAACAAAAAAAGTTAGTTGCTATTATTAATAAGAATATTCGTGAAATTTGCCAATATGAACTTCAAGTTGATGTAGATTTTTATACTATTACTGATGTTTGGCTAAGCACTGATCATTCTTATTGTCGTGTATTTGTTTCTTTCTTTACACATCCAAAAGAAAATGTTGAGAAACTAAACAAAGTTAAAGGATTTGTTCGTAGTGAACTTGCTCATCGTTTAGATCTTAGACGTGTTCCTGAAGTTGAATTTATTCTTGATGATGGATATGAAAAAGAAAAGCATATCGATGATTTATTAAATAAAAAGAATTAATTTTCAATCTTTTTAGAGATTAAATATGTTAACAAAGAGGTGCCTATCTCTTTATTAGAATTAAAACCAAATTCTTTTAAAGAAATGACATCTTTTTTCTTTGCTTTAATGAATAATTTACAAGGGTTATAAGAATCATAAATATTATTGATAATAGTCTTTAAAAAATCTAGTAGATATTTAGTAGAATCAACTTTGTAAGTTTTAATTATAAAATCTCTAGAGTTTTTAATATTTTCTAAAATAAATAAGCCTACAATCGTGTTTTTATTGTAAATTGCTAAGTGTTTTCCATTTTTATCTTTTTTAGAAAAACTACTCTTTTTTAAATATAATATTTCATCAATATAATCTTTATAATTATTAATCTTTTTATAAAATAAATCAGTTCCTTCAATTTTATTTTCTTTATGCATATAAAAAATATCTTCTTTTTCATCATTTGACATCATTGTAAGAAAATTATCTTTTGAAGAAGGAAAATTCTTATAAATGTTTTGTAAGATAAGTTTAATATCTTCACGTTTTGTCATCTTATCGTTAGGGCAATTTGATGAAAATACAGGTATATTTTCTTCTTTAACTAATCTTTTTAAATCATTTTCATTTGAATAAATAAGAGGACGAATAAAAGTTATTTTTTCATTTGTTAAAAACATTTTTGGAGAAAAAGTCGCAATTCTTCCTCCATATATTTCATTTAAGAATAAAGTTTCAACTGCATCGTCTTTATGGTGAGCAAAGCTTACTTTATTACAATGTAATTTGTGGGCAGCTTTATTTATAATTGCTTTCTTCATTTTGCTGCAAATTGAGCATGGTAAATAGGGAGTTTTTTGTCTTTCTTCTTGAATTTTCAATATTTTATAAACGTCTTTTCCATCAGCAACATATAAATCTAAACCTAAACTTAAACAATATTCCTTTAATTTTGTTGAATCAAAATTTGGGAAACCTAAGTCAATAATGCAAGGATAAATCTCAAATTTTGTTTTTGAGAATTTTTTGTATAAAGATAGCGAATATAATAGTGACATGCTATCTTTTCCGCCGCTTACCCCAACACAAATTTTATCGTTATTATTAATTAAGTTGAAATCTTTATCTGCTCTTCTAATAGAGGCTAAAATAATTCTAATTGCTTTCATATTTATAGATTATAGTTATTTAGGCTTAAAATGCCAATAAAGTAATTCTTTATTTTTACTTTTATTATCTTTATAATATTTTTTGGTTGGTAAAAAGTATGAAAGTTTATAGAATAGATGATTATTTAAATATTAATATTGATATTAAAAATTTATCTTTGGTTTTAGTGTATTTTGATGGAGTTCATGTTGGTCATGTGCAATTAATTTCTTTTGCAAAATATAATGCACCTGGACCTTTAGGAGTTTTAACTTTCGATAAACCATTAAAATCAATTGAAGGCAATTTATCAATGGTTGAAGATAGAATAGATATTTTTAAAAGAATTGGTGTAGACTATGTTTTTATTATCAATTGTGATGATAATTTTAAAGAACTTTCTTATATTGATTTTTGTGAAAAAGTATTAAAAAGATTTAATCCAATAAGATTATATTGTGGTCCAGATTTTAAATTCGGTTATGAAGCTAAAGGAAATGTTAATGATTTAAAAGCAAGATTTAATAATGTTGAAGTTATTAATTTTGTTAATGATTATAATCATCACAAGATTTCTTCAAGTGATATTAAAAACTTAATTAAAGAAGGTGAAGTCGAAGAGGCCAGTAAGCTACTTGGCAGGCCTTATTCAATTACTGGAACAATTTTTCATGGCAATTCAATTGGAAATACAATAGGATTTCCAACAGCCAATTTAAAGCCATTTGTTGGCTATGTTATGCCTAAAATTGGTGTTTATATTACTAGATCAGTTATTGATGGAGTTCGTTATACTAGCATTACAAACGTAGGAAATAATCCTACAATAGCCGATAAATTACCTGTTACTATTGAAACATATGTTTTAGATTTTAATGGTGATTTATATGGAAAAGAAATGAAATTATATTTCTATAAGAGATTAAGGGACGAGATTAAGTTTGATTCAAAAGATGCTTTAATTGAAGAACTTAATAAAAATACACTAGAAGCTATTGAATTCTTTAGATAATTTCTATAGAATATTAAAGTACTTTTGGCATAGATTAACGATATTCCCGTACGTTTATCCAAGTTAAAAGCATATTCTATTATGAAGGGAGACATTTTATGTTAGTAAAATCAGAAAAAGTAGAGTTAGTTAAGAAGTATGGAAAGAATGAAAAGGATACAGGTAGTATCGAAGTTCAAGTCGCCATCCTTACTGAAGAAATTAAAGGATTAACCGATCACTTAAAAGCAAATGATAAAGATTCAATTGCTCGTAGAGGTTTATTAGTCAAAGTTGGTAAGAGAAAATCGTTACTTGCTTACTTAGAAAGAACCGATCGTGATTCTTACATTAAATTACTTGCAGCACTTGGATTAAGAAAGTAGTTACAATTAATAAATAAGCTCCCTTAAATAAGGGAGTTTTTTATTGTATAATATTTCTTATGCATAAGAGCATTTATTCATTAAGAAATTACAAAAAAGAAGTAATTTTAGGACCTATATTTAAAACTTTAGAAGTAATATTTGAATTACTTATCCCTTTTTTAATGAAAGGAATTATTGATGTAGGCATTACAAACTATAATCAAGGACTTGGTAATAACGATATTTTATGGCGTAGTGGACTTATTATTTTATTGTGTGTAATAGGTTTTTGCTCAACAATGGTTTGTCAATATTTTGCTTCTATAGCTTCACAAGGATTTGGAACAGATTTACGTAATAGAATAATTAAAAAGATTGATGAATTGTCTTTGAAAGAATTAAAAATTATTGGAGATGGTAATTTAATCAATTTAATAAATAATGATAGTAATAGATTACAACAAAGTGTAGCAATGCTTATTAGATTAGCGATTAGGGCTCCTGCAATGGTGCTTGGTTCACTTGTTTGTGCATTTCTAATCGATTATAAGGTTGGTTTGATTCTTTTAATTGTAATTGTATTAATTTCTTTAATCTTGTTTTTTGTGTTAAAAACAAATAATAAAAAGGTTGCTATATTACAAAAAAAGAATGATGAGATTGCTACTACTATAAAAGATGGATTAAATGGTGCTCGAGTAATTCGCTCTTTTAACGATCAAAAATATGAAGAAAATAGATGCAAAAAAGAGACACAAGATTATTTTAAAGATAGCAAAAAAGTGAGTTTTATAAATGCATTAATTAATCCACTAACATATTTAATTATTAATAGTGCGATATTTCTAATTATTTCTTTTTGGAATGGCCAATTAATGAATAGTTTTTCTACATTATCAAGAGGAGATATTGTTGCGATTTTACAATATCTTAATCAAATACTATTGGCTTTAATTGCGCTTTGTAATATTTTAATTATTTTTAATAAAGGACTTGTTAGCAAGAAAAGATGTGATTATTTTCTTACTTTAAATAGTTCCATTAAGAATAATCCAATAGTTTCAAAACATGATATTGGAAAAGGTGAAGAATTATTTAAATTAAAAAATGTAGATTTTTGCTACAATTCTGGTGATAATCTAGTACTTAAGGATATTAACTTAGTAATCAACAAAGGTGATAAAGTTGGAATCATTGGTGGAACTGGATCTGGTAAAACTACGCTTATAAGGTTATTGGAAAGATTCTATGATACAAACAAGGGAAAACTTTTTTATAAAGGAAACGATATTAAAGATTATGATGTTGATTCTTTACATGAGGAGATTTCATATATTTCACAAAAAAATAATTTATTTATTGGTACTATTAAAAGTAACTTAGAAGTTGGAAAAAATAATGCAACAAATGAAGAAATTATTGAATCGTTAAATAGTGCTGTAGCCTATGATTTTGTTAATGAGTACAAAGATGGAATTAATCATAAGGTTGAAGAGAATGGAAAGAACTTTTCAGGTGGGCAAAAACAAAGGATTTGTATTGCAAGAGGTTTAATAAAAGATAGTGAGACACTAATTTTAGATGATACAATGAGCGCACTTGATTTTTTAACTGAAAAAAAACTAAGACAAAATATTTATAAAAATAAAAATAAAACCATTATTGTTGTTTCGCAAAGAGTAAGCTCTTTAGCTAATTGTAATAAAATAATTGTAATGCATAATGGTCAAATTGATTCGATTGGTACTAATAAATATTTATTAGAGAATTCTAAAATATATAAAGAAATATATTCTTCACAGGTGAAAAATAAATAATATGAAAGATATAAAAACTTTATTTAAATATTTTAAAAACAAAAAAATTCTTCTTATTTCAAGTTTATTTTTAGCACTTGTTTATGTAATTGGTAACTTACTAATTCCTTTATTTAGTGCAAAAATTATTGATGATATTAATATCATGATTAATACAAATAATTTCTATTTTGATTATAAAGTATATTTAATAAGTGGAATTATAGTAATTGTCGTTGTAATTGCACAATATTTCTTTATTTCTTTGATCAATATTTTTGTTGAAAAAGTAATGAAGCAATTAAAAGATGATGTTTATCAAAAACTAAATAATGTTCCAATTTCTTTTATCGATACTCATGGTCATGGTGATTTATTATCTCGCTCAATTAATGATATCGATAATATTGCCAATGCTTTAATATCTTCTTTCCAGCAAGCTTTTGAGGGAATTATTATGATTATTACTACATTAATTATTATGTACTTATATAATTATGTATTAGCTACTGTTGTTTTAATATTGACTCCATTAGGATTTTTATTATCTTATTTTGTTGCAAAGAAATCACATAATTTGTATCAAAAGCAAGGCAAACTTCAAGGAGAAATTGGTTCTTTAACATTAGAAAATGTATCAAATATTGAATTAATTAAATCAAATAATTATGAAGAAATTTCTTTTAATAAATTTAAAGAAAAAAATGATAAATTATATTGTGTTGGTCAAAAAGCACAATTTGCTAGTAGTTGGACTAATCCTTCTACAAGATTAATAAATAATACTACTTATGGAATTGTTGGATTAATTGGTGCTCTATTAATTATTGGATATTTCAATGATTTTTGGGGATGGGAAGTGACTTTAACTATAGGTGGTTTGACAGCTTTTTTACAATATTCAACTCAATTTGCTAAACCATTCAATGAGATTTCTTCTTGTGTTAATGAGATTTCTCTCGGTTATACTTCTTTAAAAAGAGTAAATGAAATACTTCTTTCAAGTAATGATATCGATGATGGTAAAAAGACTATTGATTCTGATATTAAATGTATAAGTTTTAACAAAGTATATTTTTCTTATGATAAAAATATGAAACTTATTGAAGACTTTAATTTTACTATTAATCATGGCGAAAAGATTGCTATTGTTGGACCAACAGGATGTGGGAAAACAACGATTGTTAACTTACTTTTACGCTTTTATGATCCTAATAGCGGCACAATCAATTTAAATGATATTGAAAGCAAAACGATTAGTAAAGAAAGTCTTAGAAACCATTTTGGAATGGTCTTGCAAGATACTTGGATTTTTAATGGTACAATATATCAAAACATAATTTATGGTAGAGATAATGTCGATAGAAACGAAGTAATTTTAGCTAGTAAAGAAGCAAATGCTTATGATTTTATTATGAGATTACCTAAAGGTTTTGATACGATTGTTAGTGATGAATCAGGTTTATCACAAGGGGAAAAACAACTTATTTGTATTGCAAGAATGATGCTTGTAAAGCCTGAAATTGTAATATTAGATGAAGCTACAAGTAATATTGACACAAGAAGTGAATTAAAAATTATTGATGGTTTTAATAAACTAATGAAAAATAGAACATCAATAATTATTGCTCATAGGTTATCAACTATTATAAATTCAGATAAAATAATTGTAATGAAAAATGGGCATATCGATGATATCGGTACCCATAATGAATTATTAGCTAAAAAAGGCTTTTACTATGATTTATATTCTTCTCAATTTGAGAATTAATGTTCTAAATATTCACGAATAATACTTACTAATGACTTAACAGACTTGTTTTCGATACCATCGTTGTTAATTATAATATCTGCATAAACTTGGGAAGGCCCAATAATTTCTTCATACATTGGTTGAACTGTTGTTAAATATTGTTTAACAATTCCATCGAAATCTCTTCCTCTTTCTTTTTGATCTCGATTAATTCTTCGTAATAATCTTCTTTCTCTACTTGCATTAATAAATATTTTTAAATCACCAACATTTCTAACTTCTTTATCAACAAGAGCCATAATTCCTTCAACAATAACGATTTTTTTAGGAGAAACTTTTTCGGTTTCTTGTTTTCTATTATGAATTACAAAATCATATAATGGTTTTTCGATGGTTTTTCCTTCTTTTAAATCATGTAATTGTTCACGAATTAGCTTCCAATCGAATGATTTTGGATGGTCGTAGTTTACAAGTTTTCTTTCCTCAAAAGATAATGAATCAATTCTTTTATAGTAATCATCTAATGAAATATGTGTAATATTTTCTTTTCCTAAAATTTGTTCAACTTGAGAAATAACATAAGTTTTTCCACTCGCTGAACCGCCACCAATCAATATAATATAGCTCATAAATTAACCTCTTTTTTAATGATAAACTTCTTAAAATGTTATTGAAAGTTATTTATTGTTTATTAATAATAAAAGCCATTTCTTTTTATAGTAAATGCAAATCAAAAGTGATATTATTTTAACGTATATAAAAAGGAAAGAGAAAATGAAAAAAGTTTATGAAACTGAGTTTTATGGAAAAAAACTCAAAGTAGAGATTGGTGAGTTAGCTAAACAAGCTGATGGTGCTGTATTAGTAAGACTCAACGACACAACCGTTTTATCAACAGTTTGTTGTAGTGATGAAGCTAAGGAAGGTGATTTCTTCCCATTAACAGTTGGTTATGAAGAAAAGCAATATGCCTTAGGAAGAATTCCAGGTGGATTCTTAAGAAGAGAAGGTAGACCAGGAGAACATGGAACTTTAACCGCACGTTTAATTGATCGTCCATTAAGACCAATGTTCCCAGAAGGTTTTAGAAATGAAGTTCAAGTTGTTAATACTGTTTTAAGCGTTAATCTTGATTGCACTCCAGAAATGACTGCTATGTTTGGTAGTTCATTAGCATTAAGTATCAGTGATATTCCATTTGATGGTCCTATTGCTGGAGTTAATGTTGGAAGAGTTGGTGGAAAATTAATTATTGATCCATCAGTTAAAGAAAAAGAAGAAAGTGACTTAAATTTATCTGTTGCTGGCACAAAAGAAGCCATTAACATGGTTGAAGCTGGCGCAAATGAATTAAGTGAAGATGAAATGCTTGATGCTATCATGTTTGGTCATGAAGCAATTGTAAAACTTTGTGAATTCCAAGAAACTATCATTAAAGAACTTGGAAAGAAGAAGAAAGAAGTTGATTTATTTAAAGCTGATCCTGAAATGAAAAAGGAAATCTATGGTCGTATTTATGACCGTATGGTTAAAGCTATTTCTATTTTTGATAAATTAGAAAGACAAGGCGCAATCGATTCTTTAAAGAAAGAAATTAAAGACGATTATGATAATAGAGATTATAAAAACGAAAAAGAACATTTCAATACAATGTTAATGGTTGATAACATTCTTGAAAACATGGTTGCTGATGAAGTTCGTAGATTAATTACAGAAGAAAAAATTAGACCTGATGGAAGAAAAGTTGATGAAATTCGTCCACTTGATGCACAAGTTGACATTATTCCAAGGGTTCATGGTAGTGCATTATTTACAAGAGGACAAACTCAAGTACTTTCAATTTGTACTTTAGGTGGTAAAGATGATGAACAATTATTAGAAGGTTTAACTTCTGATGATAATAAACGTTGGATTCATCACTATAATTTCCCACCTTATTCTGTTGGTGAAATTGGTAGAATGGGCACTCCAGGCAGAAGAGAAATTGGACATGGAGCTTTAGGTGAAAGAGCTTTAAGTTATGTTATTCCAAGTGAAAAAGAATTCCCATATACAATTCGTTGTGTTGCCGAAGTATTAGAAAGTAATGGAAGTAGTTCACAAGCTTCTATTTGTGCTTCTTGTATGTCACTTATGGCAGCTGGCGTTCCAATTAAGAGAATGGTTAGTGGTATTGCTATGGGTTTAATTACAAGTGGACCTTTAGATGGTAAACATCCTTATACTATTTTAACTGATATTCAAGGTTTAGAAGATCACTTTGGTGATATGGACTTTAAAGTTGCTGGTACTGAAAAAGGTGTTACAGCTTTACAAATGGATATTAAAATTAAAGGTGTTACTCGTGATATTTTACATGATGCATTATTACAAGCTAATAAAGCACGTGCTGAAATTAGAACTGCTATGAGTAAAGCTATTAGTGAACCACGTAAAGAATTAGGTGAATTTACTCCTAAATTTACACAATTTGACATTAATAAAGATCAAATTAAAGATGTCATTGGTAGTGGTGGAAAAGTTATTAACGATATTATTGCTAAATGCGATACATGTAAGATTGATATCGATGAAACTGGACATGTTGTCATTTATCATATGAATAAAGCTATGGTTGAAAAAGCAAAGAATATGATTCTTGATATTACTCGTGTTGCTGAAATTGGTGATGAATACGAAGGAAAAGTAACCAGAGTCGAAGATTATGGTGCATTCGTTTCATTATTTGGCAGTACTGAAGGACTTTGCCATGTTTCAAGATTAGGTTGGGGTTTTGTTAAGAACGCTCATGATGTTGTTAAGGTTGGTGATACTTTAAAAGTTAAAGTAATTGATCTTGATGAAAAAGGCAAAGTTAAATTATCACATCGTGAATATATTGAAAAACCAAAAGATTTTGTTGAGAAAAAGAGAGAACCACGTTCAAATGGTTCAAATAGTCATGAACACCACGAATATAATTCACATCGTGAGCATGATAATAACAATGCTGATTTCAAAGAATATAAGAAACCTGTTGCTCCAACCAATGTTGAAGAAAACAAGGAAGAAACTGAAGATTCTAAGAAAAAGCATAGTTTCTTTGATAGATTTAAAAAATAATCATGAAAATACTTATTGTAAGTGATTTACATGGGTCAACTTCATCTAGTGAGAAAATCATCTCATTAGATGAAGTTTTTCATTTTAAAAAAATAATATTATTAGGTGATGTTAATTATAGTGGTGCTAGAAATGTGCCACCAGAAGATTATTTTCCAATTAATGTTACAAAGAATTTAAATAAAATTATTAAAAAGATAGTTTTTATACGTGGTAATTGTGATTCAAGAGTTGATGAATTTGTATTTAATAAGAAGTTTGCTAATAAAAAATGTGTTATTGTAGATGGTCATCATTGGTTTTTAACCCATGGTGATTTATATTTTGAAGATAATTTTGAATATAAAGATGGTGATGCTTTTATTTATGGTCATACTCATGTTTATAAACTAGAAAAGCACAACAATCACTATTTTATAAATCCAGGAAGTTTATCACTTCCTAAGGAAAATAATCCTAAAACATATATAATATATGAAGATGGTGTATTTTCCTTATATGATATAAACGATAAAAAAATTAAATCTCTTTAAATTTAGAGGTTTGTTTCATATAATAAATAAAGATGGGTGGACATAGTAATGGATAAAATAAAAATAATGGCCTTAGGAGGCCTAGACGAAGATGGCAAAGATCTTTATGTAATAGAGATCAATAATGATATATTTGTGTTTTGTGCGGGTTTTAAATATCCTACAAAACTTACTCCAGGTATTGATTTTATAATAGCTGATTTTTCTTATTTAAAAGAGAATAAAGAACGCATTAAAGCTTATATTTTACCTAAAAATAAGAAGAATAGTTTTGGAGCTTTACCATATATATTTAAAGAATGCCCAGCACCTATATATAGTTGCAAATTAACTCAACTATTATTTGAGAATTTTGCTCGTACTTATCAACAAGATTGTAATTTTGATTTTAGAAACATCACATTGCCTTCAACAATAACTATTGCTGGAAGGAAATTTACTTTTTTCTCAACTTGCGCAAGTATGCCTTTAACATTTGGCTTCTCTGTAGAAACTTCTTTAGGCAATATTGTATATAGTGGTGATTTTATTGTTGAATATAGTAATGAACGTTTCTTTACATTAGATTTAAATACATTAGGTAAGATTGCAGAAGTTCCTACAATTGCTTTATTAAGTGAGTCAGTAAATGCTGATAAAAAAGGATATTGTTCTCCAAATCATCGTTTATTACCTTTCTTTACAAAAGCTTTTAAAGAAGCACCTGGACGTTGTTTTGTTGCTTTAGCAAGTGATAATTTATATCACATTGATGAGTTCTTTAGAGCTTGTTATGATCAAAAGAAAAAGATTTGCTTTTATGATAAGAATTCGTTAGATATTTATAATTTAAGGTTTTATGGCGGTGATCAATATTATCCAAAAACTGAAATTGTTCCTTTAGATGATATATTAAGAATTAAAGAAAAAGATTTAGTTATTTTAATGACTGAAGAAGACGATAGTATATATGATAAAATTTCATTACTTGCTAACCAAGAAAATGAATCAAAGCAAATTAGGATTAATTCTAATGATACTTTCGTTCTTGGAATTTCTCCAACTGATAATAATGAGGTTATTGCAACTTCTACAATTGATGAATTATATAAAACTGGATGCAATGTGCTTTATGTTACAAAGAAAACATTAGCAAAAATGCATGCTTATGAAGAAGATTTAAAAATGTTATTAAGTCTATTAAAACCAAAATATTATTTCCCTATTGAAGGATATTACGTAAATCAATTACAAAATGCAAAAATGGCTTTTGATATGGGTATTGGTTTATCACATAACAATATATTCTTGTTGGATAATGGCCAACAATTATGTATTGATAATAATGGTGCATCTGTTAATTTCAATAGCGATGGTAAAATAATTGTTGGTGATGTTATGATTGATGGAATCGGAGTTGGTGATGTTGTTAATGACATTATTACAGATAGAACAAGATTAAGTGATGATGGTGTAGTTGTTCTTGGTTCAGGTGTTAGTAAATCTTTAAGAAAGATGGTTTGTGGGCCAGATGTTCAAATGAGAGGCTTCTTATTCTTAAAAGATAAAGAAGCTGATTTGATGATTAAGGCAGTAACAAAGATGTATATTGAAGATATTCAAGCATGGCTTGAAACAACAAAAGATTTTTCAATAGAACAAATAACTGGTAAGATTACAGAAAAAATTACAAAATATATTTTCTCAATAACTGGAAGGAATCCTGTTATTAAACCTACTTTAATTGTTCTCGATTAATATTTAGTTGTTTTCTAGTAAATATTTAGTAGTATTAATAAAAAATAAATAATTTAGTTGTATCTAGTAAAAAAGGTACAACTTTTATATAATAAAAGTTATGAAATTCAAAAAATGGTTAGATAGAATAACTAGCGATAGTTACGGTGTAAAAGCAGTATTTGGTGTAATGATATGTTTAATTTCCTTAATTGGAGCCTTAAGAACAGGTCCAGTTTCGGAATTTCTTACTTGGATTATTTCGTTTTTCTTTGGTTGGTTTTTCTATGTTTTCTATTTTGTTACGTTTTTAATCGGATTAAATTTAATTTTGTCATACAAAAAATTGCACATCAAATTTGATATTACAATTTGTGGTTTAATCATTTTGCTTGTTGGGGCTTTAATATTAGCTACCGAATCAATGACTACAATAACTACTGATGGAACTACGACATATTTAAATTTTCAAAATTTTGCTGATAAATTTAATGCTAGTATTGATACTAGTATGTTTCCAAGTGTTAATACAAACCAAATTAGTGGTGGTCTATTAGGATTTTTATTTGTCGCAATTTTAAATAGTGGAATGACTAATTTAGGAAGCAAAATTGTTGGATCTGTTCTTTTATGTGTTGGCATTATTTTCTCGCTTATAAAGCTTGTTATTCGTTTAATTAAACTTGCTGTAGATTACAAAAATAGCAAAATTAAGAAAGTTGAATCCGAATTTCAATCTGCTAATAGTCAAAAACCTTATGAAACTAGTGATATGATTAATCTTACTCATACTTCAGTTGAAATTCCTACTGAAGAAATACAGGCAAATTTAGAAAAAACATCTACACAAAGTATTGCTGTTCAAAATGCTCGTAACGGTGATCAAAATTCTAAAATAAGTAATGAAAATAATTCTGTTTTTAAAAACAGTAATTCTAAATTAAGTGTTGCACATTTTGATCCTGAAAACGTAGTTAAACCTTCCTTAAGAAGTAAGGCTGAAAATGTTACTACCCCAATTTATATTCAAGACACAAACGATCCTACTAAAGGATTTACTACAACTGAGATATTGATTCAAAAAGAAGATGAAGAAGTTAAAGAAGATAATGAAAAGAAAGTTTTAGAAAAAGAGGCTGCTACTCCATCTTTTACTAAACAAGTTTCTAATAATAGAGTAGATCAGCAACAATTAGATTTGGGTCAAATAATTACCCCAGTTCAAGAAGCTATTGCTAAAACTCCTCATGAAAATATTGAAGGATCAGAAGTAAAAATTGTTAAAAACGGAGAAAAACCAAAACCAGTTAAATCAAAGAAATTTACTAATATTAGAGTAGAATTATTAGCTGATCATGAAGATGCAACTAGTCTACCAGCTAATACTGCTGTTGCTGAAGCTAGAACAAAATTATTAAATAAAGTTTTAGAAGAATTTAACGTTGGAGGTCAAATTGTTTCATATACAATTGGTCCTTCAGTTACTCAATATGATTTAAAAATGAATGAGGGATTTTCACTTAAAGGCGTTGATAAATATGTTGATGATATGTCATCGAGAATTGGTGGACAACCTATTAGATTTGTCCCTGTTGTTCCTGGAAAAGATACATCTGGGTTTGAAATTCCAAATGCAAAATCTTCATTAGTTAATTTTAAAGATGCTATTAAATATCTAAATAAAGTTGGTGCTGGTCCACTTGATATTCCATTTGGTAAGAATGTTAGTGGAGAATTTGTTTATGGAGATTTAAGAAAATTCCCACACTTATTAGTCAGTGGAACTACTGGTAGTGGAAAATCTATTTTCATGCATTGTTTTATTATGACTTTATTAATGCGTAATAAACCTGATGAATTAAAAATTATTTTAATTGATCCAAAGAAAGTTGAATTTAATAAATATAAAGATATTCCATTCTTGGCTTGTCCTCCAATAAATGAGAGTAATCAAGCAGTTAAGTTTTTTGAAAAGCTTGTTATTGAA
This sequence comes from Bacilli bacterium, assembly GCA_041669265.1. Lineage (GTDB taxonomy): Bacteria > Bacillota_I > Bacilli_A > RFN20 > CAG-826 > Onthovivens. Next base: position 15,723 of record JBAYBM010000002.1, read on the forward strand.
ATGGATAAGCGTTATGACCTTCTTGTAGAAGCGGGCTTTGAAGATGTTAAAGGTTATAATGCAGCAATGGAAAAACAAGGGAAAGAAAAGATTCCTTATCTTGTTGTTTTAATTGATGAATACGCTGATTTAGTTAATTCTAATAAGAAGATTAGTGAATATGTTGTTCGTATTGCACAAAAAGCAAGAGCATCTGGTATTCATATGGTTATTGCAACTCAAAGACCTTCTACCGATGTTATTACTGGTGTAATTAAAGGAAATATTCCAACTGCTGTTGCATTATTATGTGCAAATGTTAACGATTCTATTACTATTTTAGGTAAAGGTGGAGCAGAGCACTTATGTGGTAATGGCGATATGCTTTTAAAATCACCATTATTTTCTAAAACAGATTTTGTTCGTATTCAAGGAATGTTTATTTCTTCAATTGAAATTAAAAATGTTTGTGATTATTTAAGAGAGAATTATGAACCTGTTTATGTTGATGATTTCATGGATTTAGAAGATCATACCGAGATTCAAAATGCCATGGTTGATGATTCAGTTATGACAATGAAAGATAAAAATGATGAAGTTCAATATCAAAATATTAAACAAGTAGTTATGTCTTGGGAACATTGTTCATTTTCTGCTGTTCAACGAGAATTTTCTGTTGGATTTAATAAAGCTGGAAAAATTGTAAAAAGATTAATACTTGAGGGAATTGTTGCTCCTGAATCTGATGGTCCAAATCGAGGAAATAAAGTATTAGTTAGTAATTTATCTACTCATGGTAATTCTGGTAGTATCGAACAAACTACCCTTGATAGGTCAAAGAAAGATTTAAACAATTAGGTGATTTTATGTTAAATTCATATTTTAATGCGAAACTTATTGATTATGATACTATTCGTGTTTTGATTTTTAGTGACATACCAAAACCAGATAATACTCCAATAAAATTAATTAAAAATGATGAAGAGGGTAAAGCCTTAAATATTGTTTCACGTAAATTTATGAGTGGAATTGAAATATATGAATGTAAATGTAAAGAAAAAATTATTTTAGGTAACGAATATTATATTTCAATAGAATCTTTTGGTATTATGCCATTAATGTTAACTGATGTAACCTCTTTTTCTGATTTTGATAAGGAATATACTTATAATAATGATGATTTAGGAATTACATATTCAAAAGATAAAACAATATTCAAATTATGGGCTCCATTAGCTAGTAAAGTAGTATTAATGATTAAACAAAAAGGTGGTCAATTTGATACTTTTAAAATGAATCGTGCTGATAAGGGTGTTTATACTCAAGTTTTAGATGGTGATTATGAAGGATATTTATATCGTTATCAAATAACAAATAGTGGTTTAACTTTTATTACCACTGATCCATATGCAATTAGTTCAACTGGAAACGGTAAAGATAGTATTGTTGTTGATTTAAGTAAATGTAATATTGATATGCATGATGATAATTTACCAGTCTATAAAAACTATGTTGATACAATAATATATGAATTAAGTGTTCGTGATTTTACAATTGATGAACATACTAATATTGAAAACAAAGGCAAATATCTTGCTTTTACAGAAACAAATAAAAAAACAAATGGTGGACACGAATGTGGTATTGATTATCTTAAGAGCTTAAATATAACACATGTTCAAATAATGCCTATTTATGATTTCAAAACAATTGATGAATATAATCCTAATAAATCCTATAACTGGGGATATGATCCTCAACAATATTTTTGTCCTGAAGGAAGTTATTGTTCAAATCCTGATGACCCATATGCTCGTATTATTGAATGTAAGAAAATGATTGCTTCTTTTCATAAGGCTGGAATCAAAGTAAATATGGATGTTGTTTTTAACCATGTTTATGAATACGAAAGAAGTACGCTTGAAAGAATAGTACCAAATTACTATTTTAGAAGAAGAAGAAATGGTTCTATATCAAATGGTAGTGGTTGTGGCAATGATTTAGATTCTCAACGTCCAATGGTTAGAAACCTTATAGTTGATGCTTGTAAGTTTTGGATGGATGAATATGACATTGATGGCTATAGATTTGATTTAATGGGTATTATTGATATTGAAACAATGAATATTATTGTTGAAGAATGTAGAAAAAGAAAAAAAGACGCAATGATTTATGGAGAAGGTTGGAACATGAATACTGCTCTTGATGATTCTTTAAAAACTTCAATTAATAATGCTTTCAAAACTCCAGAAATTGGATTCTTTAATGATTCATTTAGAGATATTGTCAGGGGACCAAATGGTTTTGATCGCTCAAAAGAACCTGGATATATGATGGGTAATACAGATTATTTAGAAGGTTTTAAGTTTGCAATATTAGGAAGTTGCGTGGATTATTGCTTTAAACCTCGTTTTGCTAGTGCTAATCAATCTATTAATTATGTTGAATGTCACGACAATACAACCTTATATGATAAAATTAAGGGCTGTAGAAGCGATTTAACTGAAAAAAGGATATTACATATTATAAATTCAATAAATGCAACTGTGGCGCTTTCTTTTGGTGTTCCTTTCTTTCATGCTGGTCAAGAGATTGGATGCACAAAATATGGTGTAGATAATTCATATAATAAAGGTGATTTATATAATAAGTTTGATTGGAATTTATTTGATAAAAATTACAATATGGTCATTTATTTAAGATCTATATTATATTTTAGAAGATATGTTTGTCCAAAAATTAGTGATGCTAAACAAATTGGTGATGTTAATACTTTTACTAATTTAGAAGATGGTAGTTTGATGGTGGAAATTGTTGGTATAAATAGTAAATTTAAACATTTTAACTTGATTTTTAATCCCGATGATGAGGATTTTAATTATGAAATGATTGATTATTACTTAATTTTGATTTCACCAGCAGGATACTTAAAAAATAGTTCTGTATTTACTATGCTTCCTCATATTGATGCTAATAGTGTTAATTTATTTGTGGAGAAATAACAAATGATTAAATATATTATTGCAATTTTTACTGTTGTGCCGATTTTATTTTTTGATTATTTTGCTTGGATATTACGATATTCACTTCATCCTAAAAAGTATCCAATAGAGGTACGTTTTGCAAAGGTTCAAAAATTAGCTAAACAAGTTCTTAAGTTTTTTAGAGTCAAAGTGAATTTAGAAACAATGAATAAATATAATGATTTATTCATAAATTCAAAAGAAAGCCATTTGATTGTTTCAAATCATCTTAGTGATGCTGATCCTATAATTTTTATGGCATATAGTAAAAGACCAATTTCTTTTGTTGCAAAGATTGAAAGCAAAAAATTCTTATTTGTTGGAAAAATTGTTAAAATTCTTGATGGAGAATTTCTTGATAGATCTAATATAAAACAACAATTCAAAGTAATGGAAAGTATCAAGGATAAATTGACATATTATAAAGGGCTTGATTTTGTTATTTTTCCAGAAGGAACAAGAAACAAGAATCCCGATATTATTAATCTTTTAGAATTTAAAAATGGTGCGTTTCATCCTGCTGTAAAAGCAATGGCACCAATAAGTGTTTTTGCCCTTTATGGAACGAATGATATTTTATCATTCAAATCTAAAAAACATATTAATGAAATTGAAATTAATTATATTGATACTTTTTATTACGATAGATACAAAAACTACACTACATATCAACTTGCAGATTTGTCTTCAAAACTTATTAAAGAAGCTATTAATAACGATAGAAAATTGGATAAAAATCAAATTTCTATTAAATAATTGTTTTTCTTAATCCTTTAGGATAGTAGTTTTTTAGTGTATTATTAGTTGATTTTATGTAACCAAGATTGATATTGTTGTATGATACTATATGAAAGCCATTTGTTATGTTTTCTTTTGATATGATAACATTGCCAGATAGATATTTTTTGAAGTCTTCTACATTTAGTTTTATGCTATCTTTGCTTGATAAATAATGGGATAAATGAAAAGTTGGTATTTCGATTTTTCCTTTAATTTGTCTAACAAAAAGTTGATTGCGAATTATTGGTATATTTTTAAGGTTTAAATCTAGATTTGAGAGGTATATATGATCATTAACAACATATTCATTTGCGTATTTTAAGCCATATTTTTTTATTATTTTATTTGAATCAATAGTTGCATTATTGGTTGATAAAATTCCATTCTTTTTTAATAGGCATATAAATTGGCCTTCCCCTTTATATAAATTTGGAAATAAATGAATTGCTTCAGGTAATTCTATTGTTCTATAAAAAGAAGAATTATCTTCTATATTAATTAGTGAAATGTTTGCATTTTCTTTTAATGCATTAAGTATAACTTCTTCATCTTCTTCATAACTAAAAGAACATGTTGAATACGATAAAATTCCGCCTTCTTTTAGCATTGTAATACAATATTTAATTAAGTTTTTTTGTATTTCTTGGCATTTTAGAACTTTTGCATATGACCAATCATTTTCCATTTTTTCTTCTTTTCTAAACATGGAACTACCAGAACAAGGGGCATCTAAAATTATTTTATCGAAAGTGTTAATAAATCTATCAGCAAATTTTGAGAAATCACAGCTTGTTACTGTAATATTTCCAATCCCCATTTTTTCTATATTGCTTGATAAAATCAGTGCTCTAGAATAACTTAAATCATTTGAAATTATATTTGTTTTTGGATTTTTAAGTGATAAAAAAATTGATTTTCCTCCAGGAGCAGCACATACATCAAGAATTTTTTCATTGTTGTTTACTTCTAACAAATATGGTACTAACATACTGCTTGCATCCATTATATAAAAAGCGCCATTATCGAATAAATATGACTTTCCAAATTCATAATCTTTTGGTGAATAATAAAAAGCATTATTAATAAAAGGGTGTTTTATAACCTTAGGAAATTGTTTTAAAAATTCTTCGGAAGATATTTTATTTGTATTTAGAATAAGACTATTGGTTCTTTCTTCTTGTTGAGCTTTAATGAGATCTTCAATAAAATCTTTATTTAAATACTTTCTTAAATGTTCTTCGTATGTCATATCATAATGATAGAATAAGACTATTTAATTTTCTATCTTATTTTTATATAATTAAAATAGAGGTGTGAAATATGAATATTGTTGATATAATCGAACACAAAAGAGATAAGAAGGTCTTATCAAGAGAAGAAATTAATTATTTTATTTCTAATTATGTTAATAATGTTATTCCAGATTATCAAATGAGCGCTTTATTAATGGCTATTTATTTGAATGGAATGAATACTAAAGAGATCGCTGATTTAACTGAAGAAATGAGAGACAGCGGTCATGTCTGGGATTTAAGTGATATTCCTGGGATAAAGGTTGATAAACATTCTACTGGTGGTGTTGGTGACAAAGTATCATTAGTTTTGGGACCAATGGTTGCTTCTCAAGGGGCAAAATTAGCTAAAATGAGTGGTAGAGGTCTAGGACATACTGGTGGAACACTCGATAAACTCGAATCTATTCCCGGTTTTAATATATATTTAAATGAAAAAGAATTTAAAGAACAAGTATCAAAGATTGGAATGGCTATTATAGGACAAGATGCTGAAATTGATCCTGCAGATAAGAAACTTTATGCATTGAGAGATGTTACTGGAACAGTAAGTTCAATTCCGCTTATTTCTAGTTCAATTATGTCAAAAAAACTGGCTAGTGGAGCAGATAGTATATTACTTGATGTTAAATATGGAAGTGGTGCTTTTATGAAAACAGTTGATAAAGCTGTTGAATTAGCTAAAACAATGGTCGAAATAGGAAAATCATTAAATAAAGATGTTAAAGCGGAAGTAACTGATATGGACCAACCTCTTGGTTGTGCGGTTGGAAATAATCTTGAAGTGAAAGAAGTTATTGATACTTTGCATAATAAAGGGCCAAAAGATTTGACTGAATTATGCCTTTCAAGTGGATCAATTATGCTTTTACAAGCAAAAATATGTAAAGATAAAAAAACAGCCCGTGAACTCTTAAAAAAATGCTTAGAAGATGGCAGTGCATTTAATAAATTTAGAGAATTTGTTATAGCTCAAAAAGGTGATATTTCATATATTGATCATCCTGAAAAATTTCCAATGGCCAAAAATATTATAGATGTAGTGAGCGATTCGAACGGCTTTGTTAATAGAATTGATGCTTTAGCTATTGGTAAAAGTAGTATGGAATTAGGTGGTGGAAGAGAAAAACTCGATGATGTTATTGATATGTCTGCTGGAATCGTTTTAAACAAAAAAATAGGCGATTCTGTTAAAAAAGGTGATATTTTGTGTAAATTATATACAAATAAATCAAATTATAACGAAGTTTCAATAGTTGTAAAAAAAGCTTTTCTTATTGAAAAGCAATTAAAAGTTATTGATGAAAATTTTACCAAAAAAATAATTGAATAGTTTATTTTTTCTTTAATTCTCTTAAATTACTAGAACGTGTAACTTCTAGTAATTTTTTATAGTTTTCATTTAAAAGACTTTCAAACTTTGAATTTCCTTCTGGAATATAAAATCTAGCTTTTTTAATTATTTCAGGTAAATATTGAATTTTAGGCCATACATCAGGTCTATCATATGGATATAAATCTTCTTCATCTGTATTAATTGGAGTAAGTTTTAAATAATCTGGAACATCGAGTGGCATTGTTTTTGCAACTTCATATGCTCTATTTACAGAAAGATCAGCTACTTTAGATTTTGGAGATAAAGCAAGTTCACAAACTGTAACTGAAAGTGGAATAATTGCTTCAGGTAATCCAACCTGATTTGCTGCATCAATAGCTACTTTACAGCGCATACAAGCACTTGGATTTGCTAAGCCTATATCTTCATAAGCAGTAACTAATAATCTTCTAGAAATGTCTTCTAAATCATTAACTATGCATAGCTTTGATAAATAATATAGTGCAGCATCAACATCACTTCCTCTAATTGATTTTTGTAAGGCGCTGACGGCATTATAATGATCATCATCATTTTTATCCATTTGATAATTTGGAACTTTTAATATCTTTTTTGTATCTTCTAAACTTACTTTCTTTTCTTTATAAGTTATATAAAGAATTTCTAAATAGTTTAGAGCAAATCTAAAATCACCATTAGATGATTTTGCAATGTATTGCAAAGATGAATCTGAAATATCGAGTTTAGAATCTAGTCCATCTTTTGATGTTATAGCTTTTTTTAACCCAAATTCAATATTTTCAATGCTAAGTTTTTTAACTTCTAAAAGATGACATCTACTTCTTATTGCTTTATTTATAGAGATATATGGATTAGCAGTTGTGGCTCCAATTAAATATATTGTTCCATCTTCAATATAAGGCAATAAAATATCTTGTTTATCTTTGTTTAAGCGATGTACTTCATCAATAATAACGATTGTAGGCTTATAAATTCTTGCTTCTTCAATAGCATTTTCTATATCTTTTTTGTTACACGTAACTGCATTTAATAATATATAGTGAACTTTTAATGATTTTGCATAAGCTTCGGCAATGGTTGTTTTACCAGTACCTGGATTTCCATATAAAATAAAAGACAATGGTAATTTTTCACGTACTGAATTAGTAAGAAAACCATCTTCACCAACAAGTTCTTCCTGACCAATTACTTCGTCTAAAGTTTTTGGTCTCATTCTAAAAGCTAAAGGTTCTAACATATATAAAAATTATATCAATTATGTAAATATTTTTATATAATATTTTAATATGAAAATAGTGATTCAAAACGTATTGAAAGCATCGGTTAGTATTAATGGCGAAATATATTCTTCGATAAACAAGGGCTATTTACTTTTAGTCTCTTTTACAATAGATGATAATATAGAAATTTGTAAGAAAATGGCACAAAAAATAAGTACTTTAAGAATTTTTGATGATGAAAACGGGAAAACAAACCTTTCTATAAAAGATGTTGGTGGTAATATTTTAAGTGTTTCACAATTTACTCTTTATGCTGATTGTAGGCATGGAAATAGACCTTCTTTTACAAGTTGTATGAAACAAGAAGAAGCTAATTTGTTGTATGAAGACTTTAATAAAGAGCTTATAAAGTTAGGTTTTGATATAAAAACTGGTGTTTTTAGAGCAGATATGAAAGTTTCTTTAGTTAATGATGGTCCATTTACCATTATATTGGATAGTAAGGAGATTTTTTAATATGAAGGTCATGTTAGGTTTATCAGGCGGAGTTGATAGTGCTGTATCAGCATATTTACTAAAAGAACAAGGATATGATGTTATATGTTGTTTTATGAGAAATTGGGATTCAATGGCAAATAATGATGTTCTTGGTAACCCAACATTGAACGATAATATATGTCCTCAAGAGAAAGATTATAACGATGCATGCCTTGTAGCTAAAAAATTAGGACTAAAAATGATGCGAATTGATTTTATTAAAGAGTACTGGGATAATGTTTTTTCCTATTTTTTAGATGAATATAAAAAAGGAAGAACTCCAAATCCTGATATTTTTTGTAATAAATATATAAAATTTGATGCATTTTTGAATTTTGCTCATAAAAATGGTTGTGAAATGATTGCAATGGGGCATTATGCTAAAAGAGTGGTTATTGGTGATAAAGCATATCTTTATAAGGCAAAAGATCTAAGTAAAGATCAATCGTACTTTTTAAGTCAAATTAATCAAAAACAATTGATGAGTTGTCTATTTCCGCTTGGTGATATTAGTAAAAAAGAGGTAAGAGAAATAGCTCATAAAATTGGCTTAGAATCTGTTATGGATAAAAAGGATTCTACCGGTGTTTGTTTTATTGGTGAAAGGAATTTTAAAGAATTTTTAGAGAATTATTTGCCTGCACAAAAGGGTAAAATTGTTGATATAGATACAAATAGGGTGCTTGGAACACACGACGGCGTGCTTTATTATACTTTAGGTCAAAGAAGAGGCTTAGGTATTGGAGGGATACATGGAGAAGATGCAAAAGGATGGTTTGTTTGCAAAAAAGATGTTAAAAAGAATATTTTATATGTAGCAAGTGGAAGTGAAGATGAACATTTGTTTAGCGATTCTGCAATTATTAATAATCTTAATTTCTTTAATGAGAAACCTCTAGAAGGGGAACATTTGAATGTTAAGTTTAGATACAGACAACAAGATTTAGGCGTTACCATTCATTATGATAATGATAGTGCAATTAGACTTGTTTTTGATGACAATTATAAGGCAGTTACCCCTGGTCAAGGATGTGTTTTTTATAAAAAAGATCTTTGTTTAGGTGGCGGAATTATTGATCAAGTTTTTTATAAAGGAGTGCTAAAAAACTAAAATAACTTATATATAAATGTTTTAAAATACATTTTTTTATAAGTATGATTCAGTATTTATTTTAATATAGTATTAAAATAGTATATTATTAGTAATAAAATAGTAAATTGGTAATTTTGCTTAGTTCTTTACTTTTATATAGAAATTTTGTATAATTTTCTCGGAAATAAAGTTAACTTATACATTTTAGCGAGAACTTGAATAGATGAAAGAGTTTATGTATCAATGTAACAAGCCAATTCCAGTTTATTGTTAAATTACATTATAAAATTAAGTGCTTTCTATGAAAGAATTAGGATGGTACCGCGAAATTATTCGTTCCTAAATTTGTTTAGGAACTTTTTTTATCTAAAGGAGAATTTTATGAAAAAAATGACATCACAAGAAGTTCGCACAACTTGGTTAAACTTCTTTAAGAGTAAAGGACATATTGTAGAACCAGGAGCAAGTTTGATTCCACATAATGATCCAACTTTATTATGGATTAATGCAGGTGTTGCTGCTTTAAAAAAGTATTTTGATGGAAGTGAAATACCAGAATGCAAACGTATAACTAATGTTCAAAAATGTATAAGAACTAATGATATTGATAATGTTGGAAAAACAGCTAGACATCATACTTTTTTTGAAATGCTAGGTAACTTTTCGATTGGTGATTATTTTAGAAAAGAAGTTATAGAATTTGCTGTTGAAATCTTAACAAGTGAAAAATATTTTGGGATGCCTAAAGATAAGCTTTATTTTACTTATCATCCAGAAGACTTAGAAACAAGAGCTTGTTGGATCAAAAACGGTATAGAAGAAGATCATTTAATTCCTTTAGAAGGCAACTATTGGCAAATTGGTGAAGGACCATGTGGTCCAAATACCGAAGTTTTCTTCGATAGAGGCGAGAAATATGATCCAAAACATATTGGAATTGATTTATTGAAGAAAGATATGGAAAATGATCGATATATTGAAATTTGGGGTATTGTTTTCTCACAATTTAATGCAATAAATGGTGTTGATAGAAAAGATTATAAAGAATTACCTCATAAAAACATTGATACTGGTGCTGGTCTGGAAAGAATTACTTGTGTTTTACAAGAAACAGAAACTAACTTTGAAACTGATTTGTTTTATCCTTATATATTAGCAACACAAAAAATGTGCAAAAAACCATATGAAGGCGAATATTTAATGCCCTATAGAGTTATTGCTGATCATATTAGGGCATGTACATTTGCTCTTGCAGATGGCGAGATGTTTTCTAATGAAGGCCGTGGTTATGTTTTAAGAAGATTATTAAGAAGAGCTATGCGTTATGGTCAAAAGTTAGGTCTATATGAGCCTTTTTTATACAAATTAGTCGATAATGTTGTTGATAATATGAAATGTTTTTATCCATATTTAATTGATAAAAAAGATTTTGTTAAGAAAATGGTTAAGTTTGAAGAAGAAAAATTTATTAAAACATTAAATAGTGGTGAAGATATTCTTGATTCCTTAATAAAAGGTAAAAAAGAATTATCTGGAGAAGATGCCTTTAAGCTTTATGATACATATGGTTTTCCAATTGAACTAACAACTGAAATTTGTTCTGATAAGAACGTTAATGTCGATATAAATGGTTTTAACAAATGCTTAGAAAAACAAAAAGAATTAGCACGTAATTCCAGAAAGAATTTAGAATCATTCAATAAGCAATCAAAAGATTTAATGGATTTTAAAATTGAATCTATTTATACATATTCTTCTGATACAATCGAAGGAAAAGTTATTGGTTTGTTCAAGGAAGGTAAAAAAGTTGATAGTATTTCAGATAATGGAGAAGTAGCATTTGATAATACTAATTTCTATGCTGAAATGGGCGGTCAAGTTGCTGATACTGGCTTTATTGAAAATGAAAATTGCCGTGCTATTGTAGAAAATGTTACAAAAGCTCCAAATAAGCAACATTTACATGAAGTAAAAATTTTATATGGAACAATTAATATGAATGATAAATTCACACTTTCTGTTAATAAAGATAGACATTTTTCAATTACAAAGAATCATAGTGGAACACACTTATTACAAGCTGCTCTAATTGAAGTTTTAGGGGACGGAATCAAACAAAAAGGAAGTTTTGTTAATGATGAATATTTACGTTTTGATTTTTCACATTTTGAAAAAATTAGCGAATCAGACTTAAGAAAAGTTGAAAGAATTGTTAATGAAAATATAGCTAAAGGTATTCCAAACGAAACTGTTGTTTTACCTATTGAAGAAGCTAAAAAAACAGGAGCAATTGCGGAATTTGATGAAAAATATGGTAAAGATGTTCGTGTTGTAACTTTTGGTAATGTGTCAAAAGAGTTTTGTGGTGGAAGTCATGTTAAAAATACTTCTGATATTGGTTGTTTTGTCATCGAAACAGAAGAATCAATTGCTAGCGGAATAAGAAGAATTCAAGGTAGAACAAGTTTAAATGCATATGAATTATTAAAACAAAGAGAAGAAATTCTTAATGAAGTGAAGATTGATATGTCTTCTTCCTCATATAAAGAAGCTGAACAAAAAGTAAAAGCTTTGAATAATTCGTTTAATGATTTAACAATTAAAATGCATAATCTTTTAAAAGAGATTGCTGTTTCAAAAGCTAATTCTTTATTGAATTCATTCGATGATAAGCATGTTATTGTTAGCTATTTAAAGAATTTTAATAAAGAATTATTAATGACAACTTATGATATTTTAAAAGTTAAATATACTGATTTTATTATTTGTCTTGTAGGTGATGACGATACAAAACATCCTATTATTTTAGGCATTGGTAAAGATTTGGTTAGTCAAGGAATTAAATCTAGAGATATTTTATTAAAAGCAACTAAGATTTTAGGTGGATCTGGTGGCGGTAGACCAGATATGTCACAAGGCAATGTCCTAGATGTAACAAAAATTGAATCTGTTATAAAGGAACTTGAAAAGTAATGGATAAATACGTTGGTCTAGATTTAGGAACAACAACTTTAGGTATTTCTAGTAGTGATATATTAGGAATTGTGCATCCTAAAGAAAATTTTGTTTTTGAAAAAGGAAATTATAAAAAAGCATTAGAACATATTTCTTCTTTTTTAAAAGAGGGGAATTATGTTAATGTCGTTATAGGCTTACCTCTTCAAATTGATCGACAAGAAGGCGAAAGATGTGCTTCAGTACGTCGTTTTGCTTCTGATTTGAAAAATATTTGTGAAAATATTAATATCTTTTTTTGCGATGAATCATATAGTACAATTGAAGCACGTGAAAGACTCAAAGATTGTGGTTACAAAGAAGACAAAATTAAAAAAGTTATCGATATGTATAGCGCTGTTGTTATTTTAGAGGATTTTATAAGGAGCAAAGAAAATGGAACCAAAAGAAAATGAAATCATAATTTATGATGAAGATGGTAAGGAATATTTAATGAATATACTATTCACATATGAAAATCCAAATAGAAAGACTGAATATGTTTTTGTATATGATAAAACTTCTCCTGATGATGTTATAGTTATGAAATATAATGATGAACACGAACTTTTTGAGGTTACTGATGAAGAAGAACTTAGCGAGGCTGAAGAAGTGCTTAATGCATTTAATGACGATCCTAAAATTCAAGGGATAAAATCTTAATTCTTTTATAGAATTAGAAGCAAAATTAATATATAATATTTAATCGTAAATGAGGTAATTGATATGGCAAAAGATTTAGTATTGACTAAAGAGGGCGTTGAACAACTTACAAAAGAATATAGAAATTTAATTGATGTTCAAAGACCTGAAGTTATTGAAGCATTAAAAAATGCTCGTGCAATGGGCGATTTAAGTGAAAATGCTGATTATGATGCAGCAAGAAATAAACAAGCAGAAATCGAAGGCAGAATTAAAGAAATTGAATCAATTTTAGCTGATGCTAAAATAGTTGAAGAGAAAAAAGGTAAAACAATTAATATTTCAAATACTGTTAAATTTAAAGATTTATCCTTAAATGAGACATTCTCTGTTAAAATTGTTTCTTCAATTGAAGCTGATCCTATAAGTGATCCAAAGAATTTAAAAATTTCTAATGAATGTGAATTAGGTGTTGCATTAATTGGAAAGAAAATCGGTGATAAAGTTACAGTAAAAGCTGCTGAACCTTACGATATTGAAATTCTTGAAGTTAAATAAAATTAAAAAATGACTCTTAAGAGTCTTTTTTTTACAAAACTTTTGTATTTACTCCCTTCTTGCTAATTAGGAGGGAGTTTTATTATATGGTAATAAAAATAATTATATGTGTAGCAATTGCAACTATTATTGGGTTAGTGGTAATGCAATTTATTGATCCACAATTAAATGGTACTACTACAACAGAAACAGTGAATGGAGAAAGTACCGAAGAAACCGAGGATAAAAATAATTATTCGATAACAGGTAATGTTTCAAATCCAGGGAAGTATTTATTAGAAATTGATTCAACAATGGAAGATTTAATTTCAGCAGCTGGTGGAGTAACTTCAAAAGCTGATGATCGTTGTTTTTATTTAGATGCAGTTTTAACAAGTGATTCATCTTACTATATTCCACCAAAATATGACCCAACTGATATATGTGGTGGAGAAGAAATAACGAAGATTAATATAAATAGTGCAGAAGAGGATGATTTACTTGAACTTACAGGATTTGGGAGCGTTTTAGCTTCAAATCTATTAGAATATAGAACAAATAATGGTCTCTTTTATACTTTAGAAGCAGTTATGAATGTAAGTGGAATTGGAAACTCAAAATTCAGTTTAATTAAAGATTATATAATCTTACATGAATAAGTTTTTCTTATTCTTTTTAAGTATATTAAGTGGAATATTAATCTTTAATACTAATTATTTTTATTATGGAATTGTATTTTTAGTTCTTTCAATATTTTTTATCGTTAAAAAATATCGTAAATCAAAAATAATTATTATCATTTCAATAGTATTATTTTGCTATGGTGTCTTTAGATCTAATTACCATTTTAATACGTTACAATCAGACTATTTTTATGGTTTTGTAATTGAAAAAAAAGAAAATTATTGTATTTTATTTGATGGTGTTGAAAGAATTTACATTAATACAAAAAATCTTAACATAAAGTTATATGATGTAGTAAAAATTAAAGGAAATTTTACCAGCATTTCATTTGTAACTTTAGAAAGCGGGTTTAATTTTGAAGAATACTTAAACAATAAGGGAATCCAAAACCAAATAGAGATAAGTGAACTTACAAATATATTTTCTTTTCCATTTGATATATTTGCATATAAGCAGAACATAATAAATAAATTTAGTAATGAAAATGCAAAATTTTTAGCTTCTTCATTACTATTTGGAGAAGGAGACAATGAAGCAAATATTTATTCATCAATCAAAATATTAAATTTATTTGTATTGTTTTCATATACTGGTATTTATTTGAATTTTTTATTATATGGTTTAGCAAAATTATTATCATTAAAATTCTCAAAGAAGAATTCTAGAATTATGTCTTTTTTATTTCTGTTACCTTTTTTGTTTATCAATATAAATAAATTTGTAACAATTAAAGTAATAGCTTTTTATTTATTTTCTTTTATAAATACCTTCAAATATAAATCATTTTTTGAAAAAATAGAAAAAATATCGATGATAGGCCTTTTATTTTTAATCTATAATCCGTTTTTATTATATCAAAAATCATTTCATATATCTTTTTTGATTATGTTTATTAATTGTTTTCTTGGTCTTTATTATTTAAAGTATAAAGGGTTTAAACTAAGAATAATTAAGAACATAATCAATATTTTATTGTTGGTTCCTTTTATGATTGAAATTAATCATTCTATAAATATAGTTTCGTTTATTTTGACATTTTTGCTTCTACCACTTACAAAAGGATTTATTTGTCTTTTATTACTTTATTTGTTAGGGTTGAGCATAAAATATTTTGAAGATTTATTAATACTCTTTTCTAAGGTTATAATAAAGTTGGAAAATAGTTATTTACAAATTAATGTACCTACATTAAACCCAATTTTAATAATATTATATTATTCTATATTAATTTTTATCTTTTACTTTTTAGAAATTAATCATAAAAAATATTATAAAAAAGGCATTCTTATAACAACTTTTGCTTTAATTTTATATTCTTTTCCAATAAAAAACATGGTGACTTTTGAAGTAGATTACATAAACGTTGGCCAAGGTGACTCTTCATTAATTAGATATCAACAAAACACAATGTTAATTGATACTGGAGGTTTAATATATAACGATGTAGCAATAAACAACTTAATCCCATATTTTAAAAAGAAAAGAATTTATGAAATAAATACATTATTTATTACTCATGATGATTATGATCATAATGGGGCTTTAGATAGTTTAAATGAACATTTTAAAATTAATAATATTGTTGATGAAAACGACGATTTTCCATATTATTTTAATGGAATAAAAATAGAGAACTTAAATCAAGATTTTAATGAAGACGCTGAAGAAAATGAAAAATCTTTAGTTTTACGATTTACAATTAAAAACATTACTTTCCTCTTTATGGGAGATGCTCCGATAGAAGTAGAAAAAAACATTATTAATAATGGTTATGATATTACAGCTGATTATTTAAAAGTAGGGCATCACGGTAGTAACACATCTTCATCAGAAGATTTTATTTCAAAAACAAATGCTAAAGAAGCTATTATTAGTTGTGGTTTAAATAATAAATTTCATCATCCACATAAAGAAGTACTCGATGTATTGAATAAAAATGAAATAAAGATAAGAAGAACTGATCTTGAAGGAACAATTGAATATATTTTTTATGTTTAATCTATTATAATAAATATATGGTTTATATAGTATTTGGCGCACAGCAGATAATGGTTAAAAAACAAATTAGCAAGATAGTTGATGATTATAAAAAAGAGAAGAGTTGTGATGTAATTGATTTTGATGCTAACGATACTACTTTTGACGAATTATTAACGGAGTGCTCGCAAATTTCTTTAGGAATGTTTGATAAAGTTATAATTTATAATAATTCTTTATTTTTGACTGCAGCAAAAACCAAAAAGAATCCATATGATAAAAAAGATTTTGAAGAAATGATTAAGTATTTGAATAACGAAAATCCATCAACTTGTTTAATTTTTGGTTGTGTTTATAATAAAAAATTAGATTCAAGAAGTAAGATTGTGAAGTGTGTTCAAAATAAAGGAAAGATTATAGAATGCAAAAATTTAGAGGCAAATGATTGGCCTTTATTTGTTAGAAGGTATTTTGAAAAAAGAAATGTATCCATTGATGAAGATGCAGTAAAAGAAATTGTTAAAAGATGTGATGGAGACTTAAGTATTTTTAATAATGAAGTTAATAAATTAGTTTTATACAAAACAAACAATGTTAAATACGAAGATGTTGATAAAATTGTTACGAAACCTTTAAGTAGTAATGTATTTGATATTTTATCTTGTGTCTTATATGGAAAAAAGAACGAAGCAATAAAGATTTATAGAGATCTAAGACTTTCAAAAGTTGAACCAGTCAATTTAATTTCAATAATGACTTATTCTTTAATTTTTTTAGATAAAGTTTTGTATTTAAATAATAAAGGATTTAGCAATGTACAAGTGGCTTCTACTTTAAGTTGTTCGCCATATCAAGTTTTCATTAATTTACATCAATTTGGGCGTATTAATCGAAATAATATCAAACTACTACTTGATAAATTGTTTTATTTAGATAAAAGTATCAAACATAGTAGTGTAGATAGGTTCTTTGCTTTTGAAAAGTTTATAATCGAATATTAAAAAACCTATTCTTAATGAATAGGTTTTATTTTAATAATTATAATTATAAAATTTAGTTAATACTGTTAACTAAATTTTGTAAAGAAGCTTTTTGTCTAGCAGCAGTTTTAGAATGTTCGATTCCCTTTACAACAGCTCTATCAATAATAGAGAATGCAGCATTTAAACTCTTCATAGCAAGTTCTTTATCTTTAGCATCAACAGCAACTTTAACTTTCTTATAAGCAGATCTTAATTTAGACTTGTAACTAATATTTCTTACTCTAGCTTTTTCGTTAGTTTTGTTTCTTTTCTTTTGTGATTTAATGTTTGCCATAATAAAATCCTTTCAACACGCTATAAAATAATAGTAAAAATATACCTAAAAGTCAATACAAAAGTATTATTTATTATAAGTAATTTTTATTTAATTATGTTGCTACTTCCTTATCAATTTATATTTGATTAGTACATATTTTATTATTAAAACAAATTATTATCTAGTATAATATTTTTGAGGTTATTAGTATGGACAAAAAAGATTTAAGAATATTGTTTTTAGGAACACCAGAAATTAGTGCAGTTGTTTTAGAGAATCTCATTATCAACGGATATAACATAGTTGGTATTGTAGCACAGCAAGATAAACCTATTGGTAGAAAACAAATTGTTTCGGCTGTTCCAACGAAAGTAGTTGGTTTTAAGTATGGAATCAAAGTATATCAGCCAGTTAAAATAAGATTAGATTTTTCATTTGTCAAAGATATTAATCCTGATTTAATTTTAACCTTAGCTTATGGTCAATTAATACCACACGAAATGCTTGAGATACCAAAGTATGGGTGTTTAAATCTTCATGGTTCATTATTGCCTAAATATAGGGGGGCAGCTCCAATTCAGTTTGCTTTATTAAATGGCGAAAAAAAGACAGGCATTACACTAATGGAAATGGTTGATAAAATGGATGCAGGGAAAATGTATCTTAAGAAAGAAGTCGATATAATAGACGATGATAATTATGATTCATTAGTCACAAAACTTGAAGGTTGTGCATATAATTGTTTTGACGAAGGAATACAAGATTATATTGATGGTAAAAATAAAGGGATAGAACAAAATGAAGATGATGCTACTTTTACAAGAAAAATAAATGAAGAAGATCAAATAATTAATTTTGATAATAGTGCATTTGAAATTCATAACAAAATTAGAGCACTTTCTTGTAATCCTGGAGTTTATTTTAGTTTTCATAATGAAAAAATAAAAGTTTTTAAATCAATTGTAGAAGATGGCGTTTATGAAGTTGGTAAAATTATTAAATACGATAAAAACGGCCTTTTAATCGGAACTAAAAATGGTGCTTTGTTGATTACTGAACTTCAAAAACCAGGTAAAAGAATTCTAAAAATAAATGATTTCTATAATGGAAATCAAAAACTATTTGTTCCTGGAGAAAATCTAATATAAACTAATATGCTTATAGATTTAAGTGTCCATCAACTTGTAGATTTGTTATTGCGTACTGGGGATATTGATACCCGTTATTTTAATACCGGGACAATGCAAGAGGGCAGTAAATTACATAAAGAATATCAAGATAGTCATAAAACAGTTAATTTTCAAAGTGAAGTTGACCTGGTAGATACTATTAAGATTGATAAAAATATAGTCCATTTTCATGGAAGAGCTGATGCGATTTCTCTAAATATAGATAATTTGCCTATTATCGAAGAAATAAAAACAACAAACGACGAAATAAGAGAATTTTTTGATCAAAATGAACAATGGCATCTTGGTCAAGCAATTTGTTATGCATATATGTATGCTAAAAAATATAAAAAAAAGAAGGTAGGTGTTAA
Organism: Bacilli bacterium; assembly: GCA_041669265.1. GTDB lineage: Bacteria > Bacillota_I > Bacilli_A > RFN20 > CAG-826 > Onthovivens. Next base: position 34,677 of record JBAYBM010000002.1, read on the forward strand.
ACTAATTTATCTTTCACAAATTAAAAAAGATTATTTTTCGAAAGAGTACTTTTTTACCTTTAAAGAATTAGAGGAATATGTTTATTCATTAATATCTAAATACCTAGACTTCTACTTATTTATAACTAAAAAAATACTAATTCGAAATAAATCGATTTTAAAATCTAATTTTCCTTTTGAATATAGAAAAGGTCAAAAAAGTATAATTGATACTACTAAAGAAACTATAGAAAATAACGATATTTCTTTTATTGAAGCAGCTACTGGATTAGGGAAAAGTTTATCTGTTTTGTTTGGAGCACTAAAAGGAATGGAAAAAGGTAATGTGGAACATATATTTTTCTTATGTGCTAAAAATAGTGGGTTTGATAGTGCTTCTGAAGCTGCATATATTTTAAAAGATTCTGGAATTAAGTTTTCTTTTTGTGAATTATATGCAAAAGAAAAAATGTGCTTAAATTCTAAAAGAGAGTGTAACCCAGATTCTTGTCCATATGCTAAAGGATACTTTGATAAAAGAATAAAAATACTTGAGGAAAGTATTGTTTCTTTTAATGATTTTACAAGCAATAGAATAAAAGAAATTGCTAAAAAAAATAAGGTTTGTGCTTTTGAATTGTCTTTAGATCTATCGTTATATTGCGATGTAATTATTTGTGATTATAACTATATATTTAATCCAATCAGTTATTTAAAAAGATTCTTGGACGCTCCAGATAGTAAAATAAAAATATTCTTACTTGTAGATGAAGCTCATAACCTTATTCAACGTACTAAAGAAATGTTTAGCATTTCATTATCTTATTCACAATACAAAAAAGCCCGATTGCATCTTAATAAACTTAATGATAAGAAATTAAAAGAAACAATTAAAAAACTAAACCAAGATTTTCTCTTGTTTAAACGTTTTGAATATGAAGAGGAATCTAATTATTGCTTAATTCAAGATTTGGATGACGATTTTATTTATCACTTAAATTCATTAACTGAAGATGTTAGAAGATATGAAAGAGGGCATAGAAAATTTAATGATGAGGCAATTAAAGAATATTCTTTAGAAGTTTTTAAATTTTTAACTATTTATAGTTTTTACAACCAAACTTTTAAGATATTTCTCAAAAAGATTGATGATGACTTTGAAATTAACATTTATTGTTTAGATGCTAGTCAATTTAATAAAGAAATATTGTCAAAAATGAGTGGTGCTGTGTTTTTTAGTGGTACTTTAAATCCGATTGAATATTATGAAAAGCTCATAACTAATTCGAGTGATTATAAATTTATAAGTTTAAAATCACCTTTTCCAAAGAAAAATTTTGATTTAATTGTAAATAATTCAATTTCTATTAGGTATAAAAATAGAGACAGCACTTTGCCTAAAGTAGCAAAATATATTATTTCTTTAGCAAATAATAAAATTGGAAATTATATTGTATTTGTCCCATCTTTTGACTATTTAAAAAAACTTAAAAATAGTAAATTTTTGTCTACAATTAATACAATATATCAAACCAATCAAATGACTACTTTTGAAAAAGATAAATTTTTATCTAATTTTGAATTCAAGCCAAACAAAACAACGGTTGGAATTTGTGTTTTAGGTGGATCTTTTAGTGAAGGGATTGATTTGGTTGATGATAGATTAATCGGTGTAGTTATAGTTGGAGTAGGGTTGCCTTGTGTTTGTTTTGAAAACAATCTTCAAAAAGAATATTTTGATTCTAATGGTTATGATGGGTTTTTATATGCATATACTAATCCTGGCATGAACAAAGTAATGCAAGCAGTTGGCAGACTAATAAGAAGTGAAAAGGATCGTGGTGTAGCTCTTTTAATTGATGATAGGTATTTTTATAAGACCTATAGTCAATATTTTGTGAGTTCTTGGGTAGATTTTAAGAAAATTACTTCTCTTGATGCTTTTGGCAAGGAAATTAAAAGTTTTTTCAAATAATGAATAATTAAATTAATATATTTAGATACTGCAAAATCTTTTAAAAATATGCGATAATAACAAACATGAATTACGACAAAAAGAAAATTAGAAATTTTTCTATTATTGCTCATATTGACCATGGTAAATCAACTTTGGCTGATAGAATTTTGGAATTAACAAATACAATTACAAAAAGAGAAATGGTTAATCAAGTTTTAGATTCAATGGATTTGGAACGTGAAAGAGGAATAACTATTAAACTAAATGCTGTAACTGTTGAATATAATGCAGATGATGGGAACACATATATTTTTAATTTGATTGATACCCCAGGGCATGTTGATTTTACTTATGAAGTTTCTCGTTCTTTAGCTGCATGTGAGGGTGCTATTTTAGTTGTAGATGCAACTCAAGGAGTTGAAGCTCAAACATTAGCAAATATGTATTTAGCAGTTGATAATGATTTAACTATTATTCCTGTTATTAATAAAATAGATTTAAAGAGTGCTATGGTTGATCTTTGCCGAAAAGAAATTAGCGATAGAATTGGATTAGATGGCGATGCAGCTATTCCAATTAGTGCTAAAACTGGACAAAATGTAAAAGATGTTTTAGAAAGAATTGTTAAAGACATTCCTGCTCCATTGGGTGATAATAATAATCCATTAAAGGCATTAATATTTGATAGTTACTATGATTCTTATCGTGGTGTTGTAATTTTAATTAGGGTAAAAGATGGATGTGTTCATGTTGGTGATGAGATACATTTAATGACAAATAATCAAGATTATGTCGTTACAGAACTTGGTATTAGAACTCCTAACGAAATTAAATCTGATGCGCTTTTTTGTGGAGAAGTTGGATATTTATGTGCACAAATTCGTGATATTAAAGATGTAATGGTTGGTGATACAGTAACTTTAAAAAATAATCCAGCAAAAGAAAAATTACCAGGATATAGAAAGATAAATCCTATGGTTTATTGCGGAATATATCCTACTGATAGTCGTAAATACGAAGATTTAAAAGAAGCTTTAGAAAAGTTGTCTTTAAATGATGCTTCATTAACTTATGAACCTGAATCATCACAAGATTTAGGTTTTGGCTTTAGATGTGGCTTTTTAGGATTACTACATATGGATGTCGTTCAAGAAAGATTAGAAAGAGAATATCAATTAGATTTGATTTTAACCGCACCCAACGTTATTTATAAGTGTTTGTTAACAAGTGGTGAAGTGATTAAAATTTATAATCCATCCCAATTACCTGATGTTACAAAAGTAGAAGGAATAGAAGAGCCTTTTGTTAAAATAGAAATAATGACTCCAAAGGAATATGTTGGTACAACCATGGAGTTATGCCAAGATCGTAGAGGAATTTATAAAGATTTGGTTTATTTTGATGATTTTAGAATGATTTTGACATACGAGATGCCTTTAAGCGAAATAATATTTAACTTTTTTGATACTTTAAAAAGCTTTACAAAAGGGTATGCTTCGTTGGATTATGAAATTTTAGATTATAGATTGTCTAATCTTGTTAAAATGGATATTCTTTTAAACGGAAAGATTGTCGATGCCTTAAGTTCTATTGTTTATAAACCTTTCGCTTTTAATAGGGGTACCAAGTTAGTAAGTAAACTAAAAGAAGTTATACCAAGGCAACAATTTGAAGTTCCTATCCAAGCGGCCATAAACGGTAAAGTTATTGCTAGAGCAGATTTGAAAGCAGTTAGAAAAGATGTTTTAGCAAAATGTTATGGTGGAGATATTTCTAGAAAGCGAAAATTATTGGATAAGCAAAAAGAGGGAAAAAAGAGAATGAAAGCGATTGGTTCGATTGAAGTTCCACAAGAAGCTTTCATGTCAATCTTGTCAATTGATGATGATGATAAAAAATGATAGTAGATATTTAGTAATTTTATAGTTAAAGCAATTGTAAAACTTTGTTTTGGTATTTATAATAATAAAGGTTGAAGGAGAATCATATATGAATAATGTAGAGATAGCTAGCAAATTCAGCAATGAGAAGTATTGTACACACAAAGAGGTAATGGAAGAGTTAAAAATGCCATTAATTGATGGTATTTGGAATACAATTCTTGAGTATAGGTCTCATTTTGTGCATGTGTTGAATTTAAAACATATTAATGGAACAAAATACAATGTTTGTTTAACTCCAACTATTTCAGATAAAGTTAATAACATCGAAAGAAAGTTGATGAAAATAATGGCAACTTATTTAAAGATGAATAACTTAGCAGAAAAAGACGTTTTTAGATTTAGTTCTTATGAGCTAATACTTAAGAGTATAGCTGAAAAATATAGTTTAAAAGTTGATGATGATGTTATTCATAATATTGTAAGTGGCAACGCTTCTTCTTTATCACCAGACTTAATGATTCTTAATAGATATTTCAATTGTTTGGTGTATATTGAAAATAATCCTGATGAAGAAATTAATGATAATTTTTATGGTAAATTATACTCCTTACTTCTTGGAACCGATGAATTAACTCAATTCTATAGAGAAAATGAAGTAGATAATGCTTATAGTAAGGTATTAATCGGTAAATTATATTTAGGTGTTCCTACTAGCACAATTGAAGATAATATGGATCAATTGGTTAATTTTATTAAAACTAGTGATTGCTCTATGATTGTTAAGGCTGCAGTAGCATATTATTTCTTTATTTACGTTAAACCTTTTGAAAGTTATTCCGAAGAATTAGCTTTATTAACATTTAAAAAGATTTTATGCTTAAGTGATTTAGGTGGTGTAGCTTCTTTATTAAATTTTGAGAAATTATTTGCTAATAAGGATGAAATGGAAAAATATATTCTTGAATCACAAAAAACATTTGATTTAACCTATGTTTTAAACTATATAATTAGATTAACTGAGCCTTATTTAGAGGAAGCATTAGATTTACTTTCTGAAGCCCAAAGAACTGTTATTAAAGGTGAAATATATCAATCTGAAGAGAAGAATATTTTAAATAAGACTCCAAGCGTAAACCAAAGCAATGCTGAGTCTTTTAACAATGTTGCTGAAGAATTTAAGAAAGTTCAAAATCCTAATACAAATACAACTAACAGTGCAAGTTCATTAAGTTTTTCACAAAGTATTGCTATTAATAATCTTCCAACTGGATTAAATGAAGAAGATGCAGAAAACTTAGAAAATCATTTAATTGAAATGAATCCAAATTTAAGTCGTGGTCAAGCATATTTCTATGCTAGACATTGTACTTTAGGAATGAATTATACTATCTCACAATACAAGAAAAATTTAGGCTGTGCATATGAAACAGCTAGAAGTAGTATGGATCATCTCGTTTATTTAGGTTATTATCGTAAAGAATTGTTAAAAAATAAATTTATTTATACACCTGTTAAGAAAGGATAAATTATATGATTATTTTAATTTCTACTGGTGCAACTTTAGGTATTATCCTTGGTTGCTTTGCATTAATTGCATTATTGGTTTTACTTGCTAGGAAGCTTTTGCATCTTTCAAAAAAAGAAAAACCTGATGAGAAGAAAGTAGCAGAGGAAAACTTAAATCGATATTTAGAAGATGTTGATGATAAAGAAACACAAAAACAATTTGATGAATTTGAAAAGAAAAAAGAAGAAGAAGAAAATACAAAAAATAATGAAAAGAAAGATTAATAGCCTTTATATTCATATTCCTTTTTGTAAAAGTATTTGTCCTTATTGTGATTTTTGTAAGATTATATATAACGAAAATTATGAGGACTTATATATAAAGCAACTAATGAAAGATCTATCCGTTACTAAAGATAGATTTTTTAAGTTTAAAACAATTTATATTGGTGGTGGAACTCCATCTATATTAAAGAATAACAATCTTAAACAACTACTTAGTTATTGCAAAACAATGCTTTTTAAAGGTGGAGAGTTTACGATTGAAGCTAATCCTGAAGATATAAATGATGATTTTCTTGAAATATGTCAAAGTAATGGAATAAATAGGATCTCTATTGGAATCCAAACTTTTAATAATAAATTGCTAGATGTATTGCATAGAAATTATGGTCTTGATATAAACTCTCTCATTAAAAATGTTAAAAAATACATAAAAAATATAAATGTTGATTTAATATACGGCCTTCCAGGAGAAAATCTTTCAATTTTAAAAGAAGATTTGAATAATTTTATTAAATTAAATATTAACCATATTTCAACTTATAGTTTATCTATAAACAAAGGGACTGAATTTTATAATAAAAAAATTAATCAAATAACTGAAGATGACAGTGCGGATTATTATAATGAGATATTAAAATTTTTAAGAAATAAAGGGTTTGTTAGATATGAAGTATCAAATTTTGCAATACGTGGTTTTGAAAGTAAACATAATATAAATTATTGGCGTAACAAAGAATATGTCGGTCTTGGTCTTGGTAGTAGTGGTTATGTTGCTGACGAAAGATATACAAATACTAGAAATATAAATGAATATTGTAACGGAATAAATAAATTAGAAAAGGAAAAGATATCTTTAAATATACTAAAAGAATACTATTTTATTACTAATTTAAGATTATCAGATGGTTTTAGTTTAAAAGAATATAAGCATATTTTTAAAAAAGATTTTCTTGAAGAATACTCAAAAGAAATACACTTTTTTATCAAAAACAAAATACTTATTATAAATAAGGATAGAGTAAAGTGTTCAGATTATGGGCTTATTACTTTAGACGACGTTTTACTAGCTTTAATTTAGTTAAAATTAATCGATAAAATCGAATTTTTTAAAATTTAGCAATTAATTGTTGACACTGCTAATTATTTTTGTATAATATTATTAGCACTTAGGTAAAAAGAGTGCTAGAGAGGGAGACTTAAATGGAATTAAATAGAAAAGATAAAATATTAAAGATTATTGTTGAAGATTTTATTAAGACTGCAACTCCTGTTGGAAGTGACTATTTGATTCATAAATATAATATCCCTTACAGTAGCGCAACCATTAGAAATGAAATGAATTCTCTTGAAAAAGAAGGATTATTAGAGAAAACTCATACAAGTAGTGGCAGAGTTCCATCAACTGAAGGATATAAATATTATGTTAAATATCTCAAATCAGATGGAATTGATTCAAAACTCAAAAGTCAAATTCAACAAGTCTTTGAAAACAGTAAGTCAATCGAAGAAGTTCTTGGAGAATCTTGTGAAATTTTGAGTTCTATGACTAATTTAGCTAGTGTTTATTTAGGCCCAACAAGTACTACAGAAGCATTAGCAAGTGTTCAACTTGTCCCACTTAGTAAAAATAGTGCTACAGCTATCTTTATTACAGATAGAGGATATGTTGAAAACAAAACATTTATATTTGATGAAAATGTAAATATGAATGATATGAAAAAATGTGTTTCGCTTATAGATGAAAGATTAAGAGGAACAAAAATTGATCAACTTGTGCCAAAGTTAGACACAATAAAGCCATTATTAAAGGATTATATAGCAGATTATAGTTATATATTTACTTCAATATCAAAAACGTTCTTTGAATTTGCAGAAAGCAGAAGCGAATTCTATGGAACTGAAAATCTTGTTAATCAACCAGAATTCAAAGATGATGCAAGTGAATTAAAGAAATTATTTGATTTATTTAATGATCCTGAAGAATTAGCGAAGATGATTAACAAAAAAGCTGAAGACTTGGCAAAAGAAGATGGAAGGTCAATTGAAAGTTTTGATAATGTATCCGTTGTTAGTAAAGATATCAAAATCCCTGGTCAAGAGAATGATGTTGGAAAGATTGCTGTTATTGGACCAAAAAGAATGGATTATGGTAGGGTACTAAATGCTCTTGACTATGTTGTAAAAGAGATTATGTTACATTTTAATGATTTAAATTGGGAGGATGATAAGAAAAATGATTAACGATAAGAAAAATGAAAAAAAAGATGATAAGAACATTGAAACTGATAATAAAAACATTGATAAAGGAAGCAATAAACTTCAAGTTGAAAACGATGAATTAAAAGGCGAAGTTGCTAAATGGAAAAACGAATATTATAAAGCTTATGCTGATATGGCAAATTTAAGAAAAGATATTGAAAAAGATCAAAAGGAGGCTTTCAAATATCGTATTGAAGGTTTTACAAGTGATTTAGTTAATGTTCTTGATGCATTCGATATGGCATTCAAAAATGAACCTAAAACTGATGAAATGAAAAATTACTTAATTGGTTTTAGATATGTACATAATCAAATGCTTGATATTTTAGATAAAGAAGGAGTCAAACAAATTAATCCAAAGATTAATGATAAATTTGATGAAAAAGTAATGCATGCTGTTGAAACTATTGATGATGAAGGAGAAGAGAATTTAGTTAAAAATGTAACTTTAAAGGGTTATAAACTATATGATCATCTCATTCGACCAGCAATGGTGGTTGTTAGTAAGCATCCTGCTAAAAAAGTAGATGATGCTAAAGATGTCAAAGATGATAAAAAGGAAGATAAATAGGAGGATATTTATTTATGTCAAAAGAAATTATTATTGGTATCGATTTAGGTACTACAAATTCAGTTGTTAGTTATTTACAAGAAGATGGTCGTGTTAAGGTCATTCCAAATCCAGAGGGAACTATGACTACTCCATCTGTTGTTGGTTTTAAATCTGATGGAGAAGTTATTGTTGGTAATGCTGCAAAACGTCAAGCTATTACTAATCCAGATACTGTTTCATCAATTAAACGTATGATGGGTTCTGATAAAAAAGTTCATGTTAATTGTATAAATAAGGATTTTACCCCACAAGAAATTAGTGCAAAAATTCTTGCTTATATGAAAGAATATGCTGAAAAGAATATTGGTAAACCATTAAAGAAAGCTGTTATTACTTGTCCTGCATATTTTAATGATGCACAAAGACAAGCAACAAAAGATGCAGGAACTATTGCTGGTCTTGATGTTGTTCGTATTATTAATGAACCAACAGCTGCTTCATTGGCTTATGGTTTAGGAAAAGATAAAGAAGAAAAGATTTGTGTCTTCGATTTAGGTGGTGGAACACTTGATGTTTCTATTCTTGATATTGGAGATGGTACATTTGAAGTTGTATCTACTAGTGGAGATAACAAACTTGGTGGTGATGATTGGGATAATATTGTTGCTGAATGGATTAGAGAGCAAATTAAAAATCAATTTGGTAAAGATATTAACGATAAAATGGCTCTTCAAAGATATAAAGATGCTGCTGAAAAAGCAAAAATTGAACTTTCAAGTAGTTTTGAGACAACTATTTCACTTCCATTTATTGGAATGGGAAATAATGGCCCAATCAGTTATGAAGGCAAATTAACTAGAGCAAAATTTGAAGATATGACAAAAGGACTATTAGATAGATGTAGAGTTCCATTAGAAAAAGCTATTTCTGATGCAAAACTTGATTATAGTAAGATTGATGAAATCTTATTAATTGGTGGATCTATCCGTATGCCAGCTGTTCAAAAACTTGTTTCTGAAATAACTGGAAAGAAACCAAATTTAAGTGTTAATCCAGATGAAGCCGTTTCTATTGGTGCTTCGTATCAAGGTGGTATTTTATCTGGTGATGTTAAGGACGTAATTTTACTTGATGTTACTCCATTAACTCTCGGAATTGAAACGATGGGTGGTATTATGACTCCATTAATTACAAGAAATACTACGATTCCAACTACAAAATCACAAATTTTCTCAACTGCTGCTGATAATCAACCTGCTGTTGATATTATGGTTTATCAAGGTGAAAGACAAATGGCCCATGATAATAAATTATTAGGTCACTTCCAATTAACTGGAATTAAAGCTGCACCAAGAGGAACTCCAAGAATTGAAGTTACATTCTCAATTGATGTCAATGGTATTGTTAAGGTTAGTGCAAAAGATCTTGATTCACAAAAACAACAAGAAATTACTATCAGTGGTTCAAATGGTTTAAGCAAAGATGAAATTGATAGAATGATGAGAGAAGCTAAAGAAAATGAAGCAACTGATGCAAAACGTAAAGAAGAAGTTGAATTAAAGAATAAAGCTGAAAGTTATATTGCATCAATTGATCAAGGATTAAAAGAAAAAGGCGATTCAATCGATCCAAAGCAAAAAGAGGAAACAACAAAATTAAGAGATGAACTTGATGCCGCTTTAAAGAATAATGATATGGACACTTTAAGAAGCAAGATTGATCAATTAGAAAAAGCTGCTGCTTATATGCAACAAGCTCAAGCTGGTGGTGCTTCACAACAAGGCCCAACTCCTGAAAATAATGCTGGTACTGATTCTACAAATACTGGAAATACAAATTCTGATTCTTCTTCTTTTGAAGAAAGTAATAAGACTGATAATTCCAATTCAAAGAAAAAAGATGATGATGTAATTGATGCTGATTTTACTGATAAAAAGTAATTTTATAGTTAATTATTAGTACATAATGGGAAGTATTACTTCCCTTTATGCATTTAAGGAGGTTGTTATTTATGGCAGCTAAAAGAGATTATTACGAAGTATTAGGTGTAGAAAAAACTGCTACAGCTGATGAAATTAAAAGTGCTTATAGAAAATTAGCAAAAAAATATCATCCTGATAATAAAGAAACTGGTGATGCAGATAAATTTAAAGAAGCTAGTGAAGCTTATAGTGTTTTAAGTGATGATAAAAAGAGAAAAACATATGATCAATTTGGTGCTGCAGCATTTGATGAAACTGCAGGTGGTGCAAATCCATTTGCCGGTGGTAATTTTGATGGATTTAACTTTAATGGTGGCGATTTTGGTGATTTAAACGATATTTTATCACAAATGTTTGGTGGATTTGGATTTGGTGGCGGAAATGGCGGTAGAAGACAATCACGAAGTGGAAGTTCACGTGGGAACGATACTTTAATGAGAGTAAAGATTTCATTCATGGATGCTTGTTTGGGCACAACCATTAATTTACCTATTAATTATGATGAAAAATGTGATGATTGTGGCGGAACAGGTGCTAAAAATGGTACTGCTTTCGATGTTTGCCCAGATTGTGGCGGACATGGTGTTGTTATTCAGCAACAAAGAACAATATTTGGTATTATGCAAAGCCAAGTTATGTGCCCACGATGCCATGGTACTGGTAAGATTATTCGTGAATCCTGCCCTACATGTGGTGGTAAAGGATACAAAAGAATTAAGAAGACAATTGCTATTAAAATTCCAAGCGGAATAAATACTGGACAACAAATTAGAGTTTCTGGTAAAGGTGAAAGAGGAATTAATGGTGGTGATAATGGTGATTTATATCTTGAAATGGTCGTTGCTCCACATAATACATTTGAAAGAGAAGGAAATGATATTCATTTAACTATTCCTATTGATATGATCGATGTTTGTTTGGGTGCAAGTTTGACAGTTCCTACTATTTATGGTGATGTTGAAATGAAAATACCTGCTGGCACACAACCATCTCAAGTTTTTAAAATTAAAAATAAAGGTGTTAAAGATGTTAGAAGAGATGCTTATGGTGATGAATTTGTACATTTAAATGTAAAAATACCTACTAATTTATCAAAAGAACAAAAAGATGCCCTAAATGAATTTAAAAATGCTTCACCAAAGGGAGATTCTTGGTTTCAAAAGTTTAAAAATGCATTTAAAAAATAATATTAATTAATACTAAACAATTGTTATTTGTAATATAATCACATTAGGAGAAGTTTTGTATGCCAAAGTGTAAATATTGTGGATCTAATATAACGAAATTTGATAAAGATATTTGCCCAATTTGTGGGGCAAAAAATCCTTTTGGTGGAGATGATTCTCAAACCGTAGATATTACAGAAACTATTGATACGATTAATCAAAAAGATGATAAGAAAATTGAATGTAAGCAAAAAAGCCGTTTAATTCGTGGCTTTTTATGTATGTTTTTAGGTATTTTTGGTATTGATGACCTTTATTTAGGGATTAAAAAAAGATTCTTGATTAGGTTATGTGTGAGTGCTGTTTGCTATGTTATCTTAGTTGCCATTTTTTATTTTGTATTCAAAGATAATGTTGTATTGATGCTTTTATTGCCATTTTTGATAATTTTTGCAATTTATTTCGTTATTGGAATTGTTTTGCTATTTATTAAAAATCAAAAAGATTCTAATGGAGTATTTTTGAGATAATGCAAAGATATATTGGTAAAATTGAAAATGAACATATCATCTTAGAAAAAGATGATATTTTTCATATTGTGAAAGTAATGAGAATGCATAAAGGAGACTATTTTGATGTTTTAATTCCTAATAGTGGAGTTTATTTATGTCAAATTAATAACAATGAGCAATTTGATTTTTCTATAGTAAAAAAGATTGAAGAAAATCATGAAGTTGATGGATATATTAGGCTTTTATATTGTATTCCAAAAGGAGAAAAGCTTGATTTTGTAATTCAAAAAAGTGTTGAATTGGGTGCTGATGAAATTGTACTAGTAAACTCAAGTAGGTGTGTAAGAAAGCTAGATAAGTCAAATATTAGTAATAAATTAGTACGTTTTAATAAGATTATTAAAGAAGCAACTGAACAATGCAAAAGAGAAAAAGTATTAAAATTAACTGATATAATTGATTTTTCTGATATTGGAAAATATCAAGCTGATGTTAAACTAATACCATATGAAAACACAAAGGAAAGCGTATATAATCTAAGCAATAAATTAAATAATGTTAGAGGCAAGGTTGTTAATGTGGTTGTTGGTAGTGAAGGTGGCTTTTCCGAGGATGAGGTTAGTTATGCAAAAAAGAACGGTTTTGAAGAGATTAGTTTAGGAAAAAGAATTTTGCGCAGTGAAACAAGTTGTATATATATTTTAAGTTTATTATCATTTTATATGGAAAATTAATTATGAAAGTTTATAAAATTTTAGAAAAAGAACAAAATAAGCATGTTATTCGAAATACTGACGAATATAGATTTTATATGGATAATAAGTTTCTATTAAAAGAATTACCATTTTTTGAGAAATTTTTAGAAACTAGTAATTTATTCGATATTATTCGTGCAAATATGCTTATTTTAGCAATTCAAAATAAAAATAAACTTGATAGGATTATTGATGATGAATATGGTTTTGATATGTCAAGAAGGGGTATTATAAAAGATAAAAATTTAGTTGTAAATAAAGTTCTTGATTTGCCTTATTTAAAATACAATGGTTTTAAAATTTATATTCCTTTCTTTAACGTTGCTACTAATTATGTTTATTCTTCAGATAATATGAAAATGTATAAAGAACCATATTCAAATTTATTCGACCAATATGCTCCTTTTTTAGTAAATCCATTTACAACTTATGGAATCGATTTATTTGATTCTTTGTTTACAAAGCTTGTTAGAATCGATGAAAATTCAACTAGTGTTGCATTCTACGATTTTGATTTTAACGTTATTATCATTATTAATAGACAAGGATCATTGGATAATATTATTTATTTATTTGATAAGCATCTTAAGAAGCCAAATAAGTCAAAGATTGTTGAACGTATTCAGCCAATAATTAAAGCCTATTATTCAAATAATTTAAACGATTTCATTTATTTGTTATATAAGAATGAATTAATTTCATATACAGTTTTTAGAAAGTTGTGTAAGGGGAAATATTTATGATGAAATTTTTAATTGATTTTTTAGGATGCAAAGTTAATAACTATGAATGCGAATGTGTAAGCAATGATTTAATAAAAAAAGGTTATTCTCCAGTTAAAAACAAAGAAAAACCTGATGTAATTATTATTAATACATGTGCTGTTACAGAAACAAGTTCAACAAAGTCAAAGAAAATGATTCGTCATTATCGTTTTAAATATCATAACGCAATCATCGTTGTTATGGGTTGTGATGCTCAAAATGAACCAGATTATATGTCTCAAGAACTAAAAATAGATATTTTGATTGGTACAGCAAATAGATCAAAAATTTATGATTTTATTGAGCAATTTAAGACATATAAAGAAAAAATTGTTGATATAGGTGATCCAATTAAAGACAAAAAATATGAACCAATTAATTTAAGTGGTTTTTTGTTTAATACTAGAGCGTATGTAAAAATACAAGATGGATGCGATAATTATTGTACATATTGTTTAATACCTTATGTTAGAGGAAGAAGCAGAAGTAGAAAACCAGATGAGATCTATGAAGAAATTAATAAATTAGTTGAAAATGGTTATAAAGAAATCGTTTTAACCGGTATTGATATGTGTAGTTATGGTGAAGATTTTACTGAAAAGATGTCTTTTAGTGATTTATTAGAACAAATTTTAATTAGAAATCCTAAATTATATAGATTGAGAATTTCTTCTATTGAAGAAAGTCAAATAGATACAAAGTTTCTTGATATATTAGGTAAATATCCAAATGTAGCAGATCATTTGCATATCCCTTTACAAAGTGGGAGTGCAACTATTTTAAAGAAGATGAATAGAAAATATGATTTGGTGAGTTATAAACAAAAGATTAAAAAAATAAGAGAAATTAGACCTGATATAGCTATTACAACAGATGTTATTGTTGGTTTTCCTGGAGAAACTGATGATGATTTTGAAGAAACTATTAAATTTTGCAAACAAATAAAATTTTCAAAAGTTCATGTTTTCCCATATAGTGATAGAAGAGGAACAATTGCTTCTAAAATTGAGCCAAAAGTCGATCCATATTATAAAAAGGCTAGAGTTTTAAGGTTGTTGACTCTCTCAAATGATTTAGAAAACTCATATGAAAAAAGGTTTTTAGATAAAAAAATAGATTTCTTATTCGAAAATTATGATGAAAAGAAAAAGTCTTATAGAGGACATTCGTCAAATTATTTAGAAATTTATTATAAAAGTGATGAAAATTTGACTAACCAAGTTAAAAAAGTGGAATACGTAAAATAATTTTTGTCAGTGTCAAAACAAAAAGTTATGTTTATATCGACTATTATTGATTTTTTATTACAAAAATAAATTTATTTAATTTTATTTTGTTTAAAGATTGTATATAATAGTTTTTGCAAAAGGAGATTTATTATGGCAGTACCATTTAGAAGAACAAGCAAAACTTCAAAAGCAATGAGACGTACTCATTATAAATTAACAGCTAACGGATTAACTGAATGTTCACATTGCGGAGCAATGATTAAAGAACATACTGTTTGCCCAGTTTGTGGTTATTATGATGGAAAAGAAGTTATTAAAGTCAAAAAAGCTGAGAAAAAAGCTAGTAAATAAGGCCTATGCCTTATTTTTTTATAAAAGGAGAATAATATATGAAATATAATAAATTTATTGATGATACAAATTTACATGCTGATGCCTCCGATTCTGATATTAAAGAATTATGTGAAGAAGCAAAAGAATACGATTTTATGTCAGTTTGTATTAATCCTGATTATATTGAATTTGCAAAAAAGATTTTAAAAGGCAGTGATGTAAAAGTTTGTACAGTTATAGGATTTCCATTAGGAAGCAATACAACTGATACAAAGGTTTTTGAAGCAAAAGATGCAATTAATAAAGGTGCAGATGAGATTGATATGGTTATTAATGTATCTAGGCTTAAAATGAACGATAATAGCTACGTTTTAAATGAAATTAAAGCTGTTAGAAATGTTAGTAAAGGGCATATTTTAAAGGTTATTATTGAATGTTGCTTATTAACAAACGATGAAATTGAAAGAGTTTCAAAATTAGTAAAAGAGGCTGGTGCCGATTTTGTTAAGACGTCTACCGGTTTTTCAAAATGGGGAGCAAAAAAAGAAGATGTAGCTCTTATGAGAAAAACTGTCGGGCCAAATTTTGGAGTTAAAGCAGCCGGTGGAATTCGTACTCATGAAGAAATGATAGAAATGATTGATGCTGGTGCAACTAGAATTGGAACAAGTAGTGGCAAAAAATTGATGTAAATAAGCAAAAAAATACTTGTTTATGACAAAATAAATATAGTAATATATATAAGCGTGTTAAAAGAGGAGGTGAGATTTATGCAAAAAATAGTTATTCATGATGGTGAAACTTTAGATGAAGCATTACGTCGTTTTAAACGTTCTGTTAATAAAGCTGGAACTATTCAAGAATGTAGAAAAAGAGAATTCTTCCTCAAAAAGACTTTAAAAAGAAAAGTTAAGAGTGAAAACGCTCGTAAAAAGTACAGATAAAAATAAAAGTTGGTCGAAAGATCAACTTTTTTTTAAATTTTTATATTTACTCCCTTCTTGTATATTAGGAGGGCTTATGAAATATTTTATAAATCAACTTAGTGATAAAGATTGTGCAATGACTTCGCTTAAAATACTTTTATCAATATTATATAAGAATAAAGATTTTTTATATTATCCATATGCAAATATTGATGAATCATTATCTTTAAAAAATATTATGGCAATAGCGAAAAAAGAAGGTGTAACCCTTGGTGGCTATAGGTGTGTTGATTATGATGGTTCTTGTTTAAATAAAGTTATAAATAATGCTAAGAATCCTTTTTTAATTCCAATAAAAGAAGATGATACGCTCCATATGGTTGTTGTTAAAAAAGTTAAAGAAAAGAAAATATTTGTTTATGATCCAAAAAGAGGCTGTTATTGGATAAAAAATGAAAATTTAAAAGTTATATGGAATGGCGAATTTCTAAAAGTTGAGAAGATAAAAGGAAGTGATTTTAAATTAGCAAAAACTAGAATAATACCTACTAAATATACGTTTATTACGATCTTGTTTGAAATATTGAGTTTTGGTTCTTTTATTGGTGCTTTATATTTTGTTAGTGATTCTTTACCTTTTTATATATCATTAATTATGTTTGGTTTTTATGTTATTTTTGAGTTCTTTTATAGAAAAAGTCTTATTAATACAATAAAATATTTTGATCGTAGTACGATGCTTAATGTTGATGTATTTAATCATAAAGATTTTAAAGAAAGATATGCCAATATGACAAGGTTTAAAGTAATATCAATTTCAAATCCAGCTCAAATTTTATCAATAATTGTTATGACAATATTTGGCATAGTTGTTCTTTTATTAAATAGTTCATATAATACTTTTTCTGTCGTTGCCATCATACTTTTTGAATTTCTTTTTAAAATATTTGAAAAATATTTTATTGAAGGAAAAAGAAATTATATAAATAGTATTGAAAAAGATATTAACATTTCAAAAACACTAAGTAACGAGAGTTTTATTAAGAAAATACAATCTTTAAATATAGAGACATATAATTATGTTTCTTATTCTACATTTAAAAAGTATGTGATGTATTTTTTGATGATTGCTTTATCACTTATGTTTGCTATTATAACAAATTCTTTATCAATAAATTTTGTTCTATTTCATTTTTTCTTTTATTTATATTTAGGAGAAAACATGGAACAAGTATTCAATTTTTCAAGAAATTATGATGAATACAAGTATTATAAGTGTTTATTTTTGTATTATTTTAACAAGTACTAATGATATAATTTAGTCATGGAATTAGATTTTTGTAACGAAACTGCTATTGAGCTAGATGATTATTATCCTATATATGAAAGATTATTAGATAAAACACTAAAAGTTCTAAATAAAACTGACGAATATGTTGTTAGTATAACTTTTGTTAGTATCGATAAAATTCATGAGATCAATAAGAAATTTAGAGATGTTGATAGAGAGACTGATGTTATTTCTTTTGCTTTCTTAGATGACAAAAAGGAAATTATAAAAGGTAATATTCCAATCGATTTAGGTGAAATATATATATGTTATGATGTAGCCTTAAGAAATTCTATTTCATATGGTAATACAATAAATAGAGAACTTTCTTTTCTTTTTGTTCATGGATTATTGCATTTATTTGGTTATAATCATATTAAGAAGGAAGATGAGGAAATTATGTTCCCTCTTCAAGAAGAGATATTAAAAAAGGAGTAAATATATGGAAGATCAGTATTTAATTGATAATGCAATTGATGCAATGACAAATTTGTCATATGCTCCTTATTCAAAATTTAAGGTTGGTGCTGCATTATTAACAAAAGATGGAAAAGTTTTTTTAGGCGCTAACGTTGAAAACGCAGCTTATGGTTGTTCAATGTGTGCAGAAAGAAATGCTTTATATAATGCTTACATGCATGGAGTTCAAAGAGAAGATATTGAAGCTTTAGCAATCGTTGCTGATTCTCCAAGACCTGTATCTCCTTGCGGTCAATGTAGACAAGTTTTAAGCGAATTATTTCCAGAGGATAAGAAGATTATTCTTGCAAATTTAGATGGTGATGTAAAAGTTACCAATATTGATGAATTATTACCATATTCATTTAATGAAAGCGATATGGACAAATGAAGAGTGGCTTTATTGCCGTAATAGGAAGAACAAATGTTGGCAAATCTTCAATAATTAATTTGATTGTAGGCAAAAAAATATCGATTGTATCACCAAAATGTCAGACTACACGTGATAGCATAAGAGGCATTTATAATGATGATGATTGCCAAATTGTTTTTGTTGATACTCCAGGAATCCACAAACCAATTAATGAATTAGGTGAAATTATGGATAAAACTGCTTATAGAACAATTAGAGATTCTGATGCAGCAATGTTTGTTGTTGATGGAAGCAAAAAATTCGATGAAGGCGATCAGTTTTTATTTGATCATTTAAAATTTGATGTGCCTTTGGTTATAGTTTTTAATAAAATAGATTTAACTAAAATTGAAGTTATTTCTGAGCTTAAAGATATTTATAAAAAACAATTTCCAAATGCAATTATTGTTGAAAGTAGTGCAAAAGATGTTTTTGGTATTGATACTATTATAAAAGAACTAAAAAATCTCATTTCTGATGGACCTAAATTTTATGATAACAATGTTGTCACTGATAGAAGTGTTGCATTTCAAATTCAAGAAATTATAAGAGAAAATATCTTAAAACTAACTTCTAAAGAAGTTCCTCATGGTGTCGCAGTTATTTGTAATAGTGTAATAGATAAATCAAAAGAAATGTCTGTTGATGCTCAGATTATTTGTGAAAAAGAAGGGCAAAAAGGCATTCTTATTGGGCACGGTGGAAAAATGATAAAGAAGATAGGAACATCTTCTAGAATGCAAATAGGGAAGTACTTTGGTAAATATTGTGAACTTACATTAGTAGTTAAAGTAGTTGAAGATTGGCGTAATTCTAGTAGATATTTAGTAAGTATTGGCTATGATTCTTAATGGAAGAAGTTAAAGGAATTATCATCTCTGTAACGAAATATCGTGAAAAAGATGCAATTATTAACATATTAACAAAAGATAGGATTCTTACAGTTCAAGGGAGATCATCATTTTCTATAACAAGTAAAACTTTTCCTCTAATTAAGCTATTTACTAAGGGCACATTTGAAATCTATAAGGGAAATACGCCAAACTATAAATTAAAAGATGGAAATATTGATGAATATTATTTTAATTGCTTTGAAAACGATTATTTTGGATTAGTTACAAGTAATTTTATTGAAGAAATAACTATTAAAATGCTTATTGACAACGAAATTAATAAATACAATTATATTTTATTGGAAAAATTTTTAGATTATTATTTAAAATATAGCAATAATCGTTATTTTTTGGTTTTATTATATTTCGCAAAACTTTTAAAAATTAATGGAATAAGTATTAATTTTGATGAATGTGAAGTTTGTCATAAAAAGCTTAATTTGAATAAAATAGATTTTTCTAATGGCGGTGTTATTTGTTATCAATGCGATAATAATATAACAAATATGTCAATTAAATCATTTTCATTATATAAAAGTTTGTTTTTGCAAAAAATAGATGATGTTTTATGTGAGGAAATTACTTTAGAACAATTTAAAGAAATTTTTGATAACTTATGTATTCTTTTTGAAAGTTCGTTTGGCTTTAAATTAAATAGCCAAGTACTTATTGACAAAATTAAATAAATACACTGATAGTAGGTTGACAACATACTATTAAATAATTAAAATTAACGTTCGAAAAGAGGAAATATTATGGATAATAAGGGAGTTTTTGATAAAATAACAACACATTTACAAAAAACTGGATTTGTATATCAAGGTTCACAAATTTATGGTGGGTTGTCAAATACTTGGGATTATGGTCCTTTAGGAAGTGAATTGAAAAACAATTTACAAAATTTATGGTGGAAAAAGTTTGTTCATGAATCTCCTACAAATGTAGGTATTGATGCTGCAATTTTAATGAATCCAAATGTATGGGTTGCTACTGGACATGTCACTACATTTAATGATCCTTTAATTGATTGCAAGGAATGTCATGGAAGATTTAGAGCAGATCAATTAATTGAAGCTCAATATCCTGATGTTGATGTTAATGGAATGACGATGGATGATATGAATAAATTTATGTCTGAACATCCATTAAAATGCCCAACTTGTGGCAAAAGTAATTTTACTGATATTAGGCAATTTAATATGATGTTTAAGACACATATTGGTGTTACAGAAGATACAAAGAGTTTGGTATATTTAAGACCAGAAACTGCTCAAGGAGTATTTGTTAATTTTGCAAATGTTCAAAGAACTACAAGAAGAAAAATCCCTTTTGGTATTTGTAATGTTGGAAAAGCTTTCAGAAATGAGATTACACCAGGGAATTTTACTTTTAGAATGAGAGAATTTACTCAAATGGAGATGGAATTCTTTTGTAAACCTGGAACAGATTTAGATTGGTTTAAGTATTGGAAGAATTTTTCTATTAGCTTTGTCAAATCTTTAGGTGTTAAAGATGATAAATTAAGATTCAGAGATCACGAACCTCAAGAACTAGCTTTTTATAGCAAAGGAACTACTGATATTGAATATTTATTTCCGTTTGGTTGGGGAGAAATTTGGGGTATTGCCGATAGAACTGATTATGATTTAACCAAACATATGAAATTTAGTGGTGAGAGTCTTGAATATCTTGATCCTGAAACTAATGAAAAATATACTCCTTATGTTATAGAACCATCCTTAGGACTTGATAGATTATTTTTAATGGTTGTAACTGATGCATACGATGAAGAAGTTTTAGAAAAAGGTGATACAAGAGTTGTTATGCATTTAGCTCCTTTCTTAGCTCCATATAAAGTTGCAATTTTACCATTAAGTAAACAATTATCAAAAAATGCGCAAGAAATCTTTAATTCCTTGGTTCCTTATTTAACTGCTACTTTTGATGAAACTGGATCAATTGGTAAGAGATATAGACGAAATGATGAAATTGGAACACCTTTCTGTGTTACTTATGATTTTGATAGTGTTAACGATGGTTGTGTTACAGTACGTGAAAGAGATTCAATGAAACAAGAACGTATTAAAATATCAGAATTAAAAGACTATTTAATGGAGAAAACATTTTATAAATAATGGCAGATAATTTAATTGATATTGGCAAAGAAATATTAAAACAAGTTGATATTGTAGATATAATATCAAGTTTTATTAAGGTTACAAAAAAAGGCAGAAACTACGTTGCTATCTGTCCTTTTCATAATGATACAAATCCCTCTTTAACAATCTCCCAAGAAAAGCAGATATTTAAATGCTTTACATGTGGAGTAGGTGGAGATGGAATTACATTTGTAAGAAGATATAAGAATTGTTCTTATTTAGATGCCTTAAAAATTGTTGCTAGTATTGGTGGTATAAAAGACGAAAGACTAGAAAAAAAACAGAACAATGTAATAAGTGAAGATCTACAGCATGTCTATGATTGTCTTGATAAAATTAATTCTTATTATGAATTATTTTTGTTTCAAAGCGATGATGGAAGAAATATTGGGCTGAAATATTTTCATGATAGAGGTTTGACAGATGATATCATTAGAGAGTTTTCTTTAGGTTTTTCACCAATTGATGGTGAAAAGCTTCCTGAACGATTATTAAACGATGGTTTTTCTTTAAAGACTATAGAAAAGACTGGTATTGGTCTTGTTTATAATCAAAAAATCAAAGATAACAACTGTGGTAGAGTTATTTTTTCTATTAAGGATGGTGAAGGTCATATAGTAGGATTTAGTGCAAGAAGTTTAACAAATGATAAATCTATTGCTAAATATGTTAATTCTCCTGAAACAAATGGTGGTGTTTTTAAAAAAAGTAAAATTTTATATAACTTTTCAAATGCTAAGGATGAAGCTAGAAGATTAAAATTTGTATATGTGGTTGAAGGTTTTATGGATGCAATTGCTGTCAATAGAGCTGGTTTTAAAAATGTTGTTGCTCTTATGGGAACTGCATTAACTGCTGATCACATCAATTTATTACGTTACTTAAATTGTGAAGTTAGATTATGTTTAGATAATGATAATCCGGGGCAAGATGCTATGATGAAAAACTCTCGTTTGCTTGCTGATAAAGGAATTAAATTTAGATTAGTCAATAATAAACAGGTTGTTAACGGAAAAGATAGCGATGAAATATTAAAAAATAGTGGTAGTGAAGGATTATCATCTTATCTAAATAATCTTATTTCTGAAGGAGAATTTATTCTTAATTATTATTCTAAAAATATGGATTTATCCCAAATTATTAATAAAAAACAAGTTTTAATCAATTTTATTCCTTTCTTAGTTACTGTTAAGGATCAACTTGATAAAGAAATATATATAAAGCAAGTTTCTCAACTAACTGGTTATTCAATTGATACTATTAACGGTCAAATAAAAAGATATATCGAAAGGCAATCAACTAAAAGCGAAACTATTGATAAAAATGTTAGTACAATTCTTAAAAGCAAACATTCTATGCCTAAAGAATTAAATGATATGCAATTATGTGAAAGACAAATATTAAGATATATGCTTGAGAATAAAGAAGCTGTTAATCTTTATAACGAAAAACTTGGTTATTTACCAACTGATTCTTATAGAGAAATTGCTACGTTAATTGAAGAATACAGTTCAAAAAACGCCGAAAACAATTATTCTGCAAATGATATTATTGGTTTTGTTGATGCACTTGGTGAAGAAGATAATATTAAAAATAAGGACGATATTATCAATACTATTAGTGATTTATCTTTTGATAACAACAGTAATTTTCCACCATATTCTAAAGATGCATTTGTCGATTGTATTTATTTAATTAATGAGAAGAAAGAATTTAGAAGGTCGTATCAAGCTTATGAAGAAAATACTATTGGAAAAGATGAAAAAGATAAAGCTGAGCAAGCAAAAATTCTTTTAGAAAAAAGAAAAGCTCTTTTAGAAAAAAGAGAGAAGGAGAGAAATAAATAATGGAAAAATTAAATTATTCAAATAAAAAGTCTCTTTCAAACATGAGCTCAGCAATTATTAAAAATAATGGTGTTATAGTTTCAAATGAATATAAAGATTTATTAACAAGATATTTTGATGATTTTAGAAATTTACCTTTATTAAGTTTCAAAGAAGAACAGCAATTATTTAAAAAAGTAGCTTCTAATGATAGCAAAGCAAAAGATAAGATTATTGTTTCAAATTTAAGGCTTGTTATAGTTATAGCAAAAAAATATTCTGGTTATGGTATCCCTTTGTTAGATTTAATACAAGAAGGGAACATTGGATTATTAAAAGCAATTGAAAAGTTCGATTATAAAAAGAAAAACAAGTTTTCTACTTATGCCTATTGGTGGATTAAAGAATCTATTTCTAGGTATCTATTGTTACAATCTAATGTGATTCGATATCCAGTTTATACTTATGAAATTTCTAAACGTTATAGTGCTATAGAGCAAAAACTTGTACAAGAACTTGGCCGAAAACCAACTAATGTCGAGGTAAGTAATAAATTTCAAAGTGAATATGAATTTCAAGACTTTAAAGTTGTTGAGGATATAAGAAATTATACTATTTCATTAGACCAAAATATTACCGATAACGATGATTCTAAAATTATTGATATAATTCCTGATTCTTCCGATGTTTCGCCAACAATTTATTGCTCTAGAAATTCTTTGCATTCATTAATATATGATTGTTTAACAACACTAACAAAACGTGAGCAATTAATTATTGTATTGAGATATGGATTAGATGGAAATGAAGCTCTTACTCTAAACGAAACTGCAATACTAATTGGTGTATCAAAAGAGAGAATTCGACAAATAGAATTTAGGGCAATCAAAAAACTTCGCCATCCATGTATAGAAAAACATTTAGAGGATTATCGATATGACTAATTCAAAAAGAATTGCAGCAATTGAAAGTTTTATAGATATTAATGATAATGTTGCAGATATTGGTAGTGATCATGGGTATTTGCTTATAGACTTATATAAAATGAATCACGATGGTAGGCTACTTGGTGTTGAAAATAAAAAAGGGCCTTTCAAAATATTAAGTGATAATATTCATGAAATTGATAAAAACTCATTAATTAAGATAAGTTTATCAGATGGGCTAGATGATGTTGATACAAAAGCATTTGAAACAATTGTAATTGCTGGTATGGGATTCGATTCAATAAAGCAAATATTAGATAGAAATATTAATAAGGTATCCAATATAGAGAAATTGATTGTTGATTCACATACTAAAAATAAAGAACTAAGAGAATATTTAATTAATCTTGGTTTTCAAATTGATGATGAAGAAATAATATTTGAAAAAGGCAAATATTATGAGATTGAAGTATTTATAAAAGGGCAAAAGAAATACTCTCAAATTCAGATTAAATATGGGCCAATTTTATTAAAAGAAAAGTCGATTGATTTCATTAATAAATATAAAGATGAGTTGATAAAATTGGAAGATTTGGTTAATAATGATAAAATTACTAAGGGCAAAAAAGATTTATTAATCAATGAAATAATTGAAAAAAAGGAAATAATTAGTTAATTTCAAGGAGGAAATTATATGAGTACAAAGAAAGATAACAAAATAAATGAATTATTTGATTTAAGTAATTTAGAAGATGAAGATAGAGAGCAACATCAAGCTTTTATAAATTTAGTTAAAAAATATGAAAAAGACGGAAAGACCGAAAAAGAATTTGACCAAGAAGCTTTTTTAGACGATTCAACACAATTAGATCCATCAGATGATCAATTAGATTTAGCATTGCAATATTTTAAGAGTATTGGCTATAAAATAATTGATAAAGTCGATGATGAAGATGAGGATGTTGATGAATCTAAAATTAATGAAATGAA
Organism: Bacilli bacterium; assembly: GCA_041669265.1. Lineage (GTDB taxonomy): Bacteria > Bacillota_I > Bacilli_A > RFN20 > CAG-826 > Onthovivens. Next base: position 59,761 of record JBAYBM010000002.1, read on the forward strand.
TGAAGAAGATGAAGATGTTGACGAAATAGATGAAAGTAATTTGAATGATGATGAAAAGGAAGTTTCTAACCTTGATGTTAATAATTTTAGTGGTGATGACATTAAAATTACTGATAGTGTAAAAATGTACCTAAAAGATATTGGTAAGGTTAGATTATTAAAACCAGATGAAGAACTTGAAATTGCAAAAAGAGTCGCTGCTGGTGATAAGTATTCAAAAGATTTATTAATTACATCTAATTTAAGATTGGTTGTTTCAATTGCTAGAAAATATTTAGGTAGAGGAATGCATCTATTAGATTTAATTCAAGAAGGAAATTTAGGATTGATGAAAGCAGTTGAAAAGTTTGATTATACCAAGGGATTTAAGTTTTCTACTTATGCTACATGGTGGATTAGACAAGCAATAACTAGAGCTATTGCTGACCAAGCTAGGACAATTAGAATCCCTGTTCATATGGTTGAAACAATTAATAAAATTTCTAGAGTTCAAAGACAATTAGTACAAGAATTAGGGCGTGAGCCAACAGCAGAAGAGATTTCTAAAAAAATGAATGGTATTGTCTCTCCAGCAAAAATTAGAGAAATTCAACAAATTGCACAAGAACCTGTTTCACTTGAAACTCCAATAGGTGAAGAAGATGATTCACATTTAGGTGATTTTGTTGAAGATAAAGAAAGCTTATCTCCAAGTGATTACACAACAAGAGAGATGGTTCGTGAATTGCTATCATCAACAATGAACACTTTAAGCGATCGTGAAGAAAAAGTTCTAAGATTAAGATATGGTATTGACGATAATAAACCAAAAACACTTGAAGAAGTTGGAAAAGAATTTGGTGTTACTCGTGAAAGAATTAGACAAATCGAAGCTAAGGCTATTAAAAAATTGAAAAACCCTTGTAAGTCTAAAAAACTTGATGAATGTCGTTATGATTAATTATAATTATAAATTAGTAATTATTTAGTATAAAAATAGTTGAAACAAACTATAAGAAAAGGTTGGTATATGAAATTTACATCATATGATTTAAAAGAAAAAACAACGTTTGCTTTGGAACAAAACGGTTATCTTTATGCAACTGAAGTTCAAAATAAAGTAATTCCAATTGCCTTAAAAGGTGAGAATGTTATAGTTCAAAGTGAGACTGGAAGTGGAAAGACTCATGCTTTTTTGGTACCTATAATAGATAGAGTCGTTTTAGATAAAAAAGTACAAGCAATTATTATCGATCCTACGCGTGAACTTGCTAGGCAAACGTATGATTTTGCAACAAAATTGGCTAAGTGCCTACCAAATTTAACAATAAAACTTTTTGCTGGTGGAGAAGAGACATCAAGAGATGTCGAATCTTTTAAAAATTCTAGTGAAATTATTGTTGCAACTCCTGGTAGACTTAAATATCTCGTTGATTTTTTAGATGAGAAAAATAGCGATGTTAAAACTATTGTACTTGATGAAGCAGACATGTTAATGGAAAATGGATTTTTATCCGATATAGACGCCATTATTAAAAAATTTAAACATCCACAAATTGAGGTTTTTAGTGCCACAATCAATAAAGCTGTCGAAATTTTTTTAAAAAAATATATTCCTAAAAGTGATGTTATTAGAATAAATAAGAAAAACTCTACTTCGACTACAGTAAAACATTTTCTGATTAATACAAAACATAAAGATCAATTTGAAACCGTTCAAAAATTTCTTAACATTAAGAATCCTTATTTAGCGATGGTTTTTACAAATTCTCAAGAAATTACGCGTAAGCTATATAATTTTTTATCAATCAACGGATTCAAATGCGGAATTTTGAGTGGTGAATTAGAAGCTAGAGAAAGAAAATCAATGCTAAGAAGAATAAATAATGACGAATTTAGAGTTATTGTATGTACTGATATTGCTTCAAGAGGGCTTGATATTGAGGATGTAAGCGATGTTTTGAGTGTTGATTTGCCAAATAATCTTGAATATTATTTTCATAGAGCTGGGAGATGTGGAAGAAATTTTAAAGAAGGAAACTCATATGTTTTTTATGATTTAGACCACATTGAAAAAGCAAAAAAATTAATAGATTCTGGTATAAAATTTGAATATTTGAAATTTAGCGAAGATGGTCTTGTTTCTGATAAACCTATTGATAGGGAAGGACCAAAAAGAAAGCACAAAGACCAAGAATTAGAAAAAGAAATTCAAATTGCTAAGCATAATGCTTATTCTAAAAGAGTAAAGCCTGGCTATAAAAGAAAAGTTCGTTTAGCTGTTGATAAAGCAAAAAGAAGACATAAAAGAAAAATTATTCAAAAAGATATTCGAAGACAAATGAATGAAAGATATAAAAAAGAAGGAAATAAATATGAATGATGAAATTCTTATTGGGTCTCATATTGGTATGGGAAGTCCTGATTTTTTTCTTGGAACATGTGAAAAAGCTATAAGTTTTAATGAAAATACATTTATGTTTTATACCGGTGCTCCACAAAACTCTGTACGTGTGCCTTTAGAAAAATGCAAAATAAAAGAAGGGTTGGAACTTTTAAAAAAGAACAATATAGATATAACTAATTGTATTGTTCATGCACCTTATATCATCAATTTAGCAAATAGTATCGATGAAAACAAGTTTTTAGCGTCTGAAGAAATTCTAAAAAATGAATTGAAACGTACATTTGCCTTTGGTACTAAAATACTTGTTTTACATCCAGGTTCTCATGTAGGAGCAGGTGAAAAAGCTGGTTTAGATCAATTAATTCTTGGGTTAAATGATGTATTGAAAGTTGATACAACAGATGTTGTCATTGCAATAGAGACAATGGCCGGGAAAGGAAATGAAATTGGCTCTTCTTTTGAAAATATTGCTTATATCTTAAATAATTGTAAGTATCAAAATAGACTTGGTGTTTGTTTAGATACATGTCATATAAACGACGCTGGTTATGATGTTTTTGATGAGGATAACGTTATAAATGAATTTGATAGAATTATTGGATTACAGAATTTAAAAGTAATGCATATAAATGATTCTAAAAATCCTAGAAGTAGCCATAAAGATAGACATGAAAACTATGGTTTTGGTGAGATTGGATATGAAACTTTAAACAAGTTTGTTTTTGATAAAAGATTAATTAATATTCCAAAAATATTAGAAACCCCATATGTTGGTAGCATTCCTCCATATAAAGAAGAAATAGCTATGATTAAAAGCGGAATATTTGATCCCGAATTAAGAAATAAATTATTAAAAGAGAGTATTAAAAATTAGATTTTTCAATTTCTTTAATTAATTCATTATAGGCATCTTTTTTAGATGTCTTTTTTATAGTTATTCCTTTTTTAAAAATAATATAGCAATTTTTTCCACCTGCTAAACCAATATCAGATTCTTTTCCTTCACCAATTCCATTAACTATACAACCCATAATTGAAACAGTAATGTTAATTTTGTGTTCCATTAAGTATTTTTCTATTTTTTTGGCAATATTTTTTGTATTTGAAACTTCACATCTACCACAAGTTGGACATGATATTATTGTTGGTAAATCGTGTCTGAGATTTAGATCATTAAGAAGTTTTCTTGCAGTTAAAACCTCTTTATATGGATCTTTTGATAAAGAAATTCTTATTGTATTACCAATTCCATTCATTAAAAGTGGGGCAATAGCACTTAATGATCTAATGATTCCATTTTCATCAAATCCAGATTCAGTTACTCCGATATGTAATGGATAAGAAGTTTTTTGACTAATTAACATATAAGATTTATATGTTTTTATTGGATCACTACTTTTTAATGATATTACAATATTATGAAAATTATGTTTTTCAAAAAAATGTACATACTTAATTGCTAAATTAACTAATGTTTTTTCATCAATAACTTTCTTATCTAAAATTGAGCCTTGATTTACGCCAATTCTAATTGCAACATTGTTCTTTTTTGCAGCTTCAATTATTTCGATAAGTTGAGCCTTATTTTTAATATTTCCTGGATTAATTCTAATTTTATCTGCTCCATTATTTATGGATAGAAGTGCTAATTTATAATTGAAATGTATATCAGCAATTAAAGGAATTGAAATTTGTTTTTTAATTTGCTTTATCGCTTTTGCATCTTTAATATCTAAAACACTAACTCTAATTAAATTACATCCAAGTTCTTCACATTTTTTTATTTGTTTAACCACAGATTTAATACGAGAAGTTTTAATATCGCACATGGTTTGAATTAATACATCATTATTTCCACCAAGAGAAATATTTCCGATTTTTATTTGTTTTGTTTGATATCTCTTAAACATATTTAAGATTATATCTTAATTTGATATTTATTTATAGATATTTGAACGAAATTATGGTATATTTTTATTTCGTAGGAAAGGAACGTTTTTTATTATGAGAGAAAGTTTTACATTAAAATGCACCGAATGTGGTGAAGAGAATTATATCAGTACAAAAAATAAGAAGAATAATCCTGATAGAATTGAAGTTAAGAAATATTGCCCAAAGTGCAAAAAGATCACAATTCATAAAGAAAAGAAATAAACTTTTTAGTGTTGTATGGTAAAAACTTTTAGATTCGATAATGTTGCTGATGAATTTTGTTCAAATACATATGTTGTTGGAGAAAAAGGTGGACCTTGTATAGTTATTGATTTAGGGACTACATCGAACAAAATTGTAGATTATATTAAGGAAAATTTTACAACATGTAATGGTGTGCTTATTACTCATGGGCATTGGGATCATATTCGTGGTTTAAATAATTTTTTTAAGGTTTTTAATTGTACATTGTTTATTGATGAACAAGATGCTGAATGTTTGATTAATTCAAGATTGAATTGTTCAGAAACAATGGAAGGTAAAGGGAAAGTTAATATTGAGCCTTATAGACTAGAAGATGAAGATGAAATTCGTTTTGAAAATCATCTTGGTTTCAAAGTTATAGAGACTCCTTTTCATACAAAAGGAAGCGTTTGCTTTCTATGTGAAAAAGAACATTGCTTATTTACTGGTGATACCTTATTTAAAGGCAGTATTGGTAGAAGTGATTTGCCTCACTCGCAAGTTTCAATGCAAGTGTCATCTTTAGAAAAATTAAAAAAATTAGATCCAAACCTTATAATTTATCCAGGGCATGGTGATTGTACGACATTGGAGAATGAATTAAAAAATAATATTTATTTAAAATAAAAGAAAGGAGAATATTATGAACGTTACAGAATTAAGACCAGGAAATTATTTTATGGAAAATAATAATATCTTTTTAGTTATTGATATTTTATTAAACAAGACAGCTATGAGAAAGATGGTTGCTAAATTAAAAGTAAAGAATATTCGTACAGGAGCTATTACTGATATGTCAGCTAATAGTGGTTATCAAGTTGAACAAGTTAAACTTGATAAAAAGAAGGTTAATTATTCATATGATAGTGGAGATTTTTATGTATTTATGGATCCAGTTTCTTTTGAACAAATTGAAATAGCTAAATCAAAACTTGAATGGGAAAGTAAATTTTTAACTGAAAATCTTGAAGTTGAGTTAACAATGTATGAAGATGAGATTTTAGGTATCAATCTTCCAGCAAAAGTTGAATTAACAATTACTGAATGTCAACCAGCTGTTCGTGGTGATACTGTAAATAAGGCTTCAAAAGAAGTTACTGTTGAAACCGGCATCAAATTAAGAGTCCCTTTATTTGTTAATCAAGGCGATAAGGTACTTGTCAGAACAGATACTGGTGAATACGATGGAAGAGCTTAATTAGGTATTAAAATGATTATACTTACAGATTTTGGTGAAGCTTGGGTTGTTCCTGTATTTATATTAGTTGGAGTAGTGGTTGGTGCAATTATTGGCTTCTTTGTTGCTAGATATTTTCTTAAAAAGCAAATCGAAAAGAATCCACCAATTAATGAAAAGATGATTCGTGCCATGTTTATGCAAATGGGCCGTAAGCCTAGTGAGTCTCAAATTAGGGCAGTCATGAATAGCATGAAAAATCAAAAATAATCTAAGAATTAAGCCTCAGAAATGAGGCTTTTATTTTGCTTAATATTAAATTTCTTATTTTGTAAACTGTCAATCAAAAACAAGGTTATAATCGATATTTATTCTATGTTGTGGACAAAATAAATGAGTTTTCTACAATACTAAATATATACTAAATAACTACTATTTTTTAAACCAGTGTACTTCGTTTTCTTGATTATTTCTAAGCCTTTCAATATTTGCTTTGTGTCTATACAAAAGTATTAAATAAGAGATAGTTGTAACAAATGGAGTGTATATACACATCTCAGGACCATAACCAAAGTATGTTAAATATTGAGCTATTTGTGGACCAGCAAAAGCATAAATAAAATAAATAATCCAAATAGCAATAGTAACACATAGAGTTGAAATAAGTGATCCTAAACTTACTTTTCTTGTTCCTTTTAATATTCCGAAGAAAATAAAACCACCAATAGGGAAGGTTATATATGTGAGAGAAACAGTATAGCCAAAGAAACTACTAACAGCTTTCCCACCTTTAAAATTAAGGAATACACTATAACAATGTCCAATTATTCCACATAAAGGGACTATATAATATGCTAATTGATTTAAAGTATTTCCTCTTCCAAAAGAATTATATTCTTCGGAATAAAAAGTAATTTCTTTTAATATTTGAACATTTGTAAATAAATAAAAGGCTGCAAAGAAGGGTAATATAATTTTTAACATATCAAGAATTACAACAATCACTGCAATTTTTTTGCCAAGTATTCTGCCTGCATTAGTAGCACCTGGATTTTTGCTTCCTTCTTTCATAACATCTTTGTGAAAAAATATTTCGCCAATAATTCTAGAATTAGAGACTGCGCCGAATAAATATCCAACTAATCCGGCAACAAAAATCGCAAGAATACAATAGAAAATTTTCATGTATTCATTTTAACCTTTTTATAGATATATTTCTAGAAATAATATGAATATTACGATATAATATTAATATTGAAAAAGGGATGTTATAAATGAAATCTAATGAAGTATATAATGCTAGTAGTATAGAATTGTTAACTGGCCTACAAGGTGTTAGAAAAAGACCAGCCATGTATATAGGTAGTACAAACTCTGCAGGTTTGCATCATTTGGTGTGGGAAATTGTTGATAATGCAGTTGATGAAGCTCTTAATGGATTTGGAAACAAGATTACTGTTACCATTCATAAAGATGGATCACTAAGTGTTCTTGATGAAGGAAGAGGAATCCCAGTAGATATTCATAAACAAACAGGAATACCTGCTGTAGAACTTATATTCTCTACTTTACATAGTGGTGGCAAATTTAATGATGCTGCCTATAAAACAAGTGCAGGATTACATGGTGTTGGTAGTTCTGTTACCAATGCTCTTTCAGTTTTTTGTGATATTGTAGTTTATAAAGAAGGAAAAATTTACCATGTAAGATTTGAAAATGGTGGTAAAATCGTTCAACATCTTGAAGTTTTAGGAAATACTTTTAAACATGGTAGTTTAATTACCTTTAAACCTGATCCAACTATTTTTTCTACAACTGAATTTAAATACGATACAATAGCTTCACATTTGCAAGAAAGCGCCTTTTTATTAAGAAAAGTTCGTTTTATTTTGATTGATGAAAGAACAAATAAAAAAGATGAATTCTATTATGAACGTGGTATAAGTGAATTTGTAGAAATTTTAAATAACGATAAAACTAAAATAGGTTCTACAATTGATTTTGATGATGAAGTTGATGAAATGAATATTGAAATAGCAATGCAATATTGTTCGCAAGATTATAATGAAACTATTTATAGTTATGTTAATAATGTACGTACAAGAGAAGGTGGAACTCATGAAACTGGTTTTAAAATTGGACTTACAAAAGCTGTTAATGATTTTGCTGATTCCAACGGACTTTTAAAGAGTAAAACCAAACTTGATGGAAGTGATATAAGAGAAGGCTTAACTGCTATTATTTCATTAAGACTTCCTGAATCAATATGTGAATTTGAAGGACAAACGAAAGAAAAATTAGGAACGCAACAAGCTTTAAATGCTGTTTCTAATTTAGTTGTTACGAAATTTACATATTATTTAAACGAACATAAAGAATTTGCTTTGAACTTAATACAAAAATGTATGGATTCACAACTAGCACGTGTTGCTGCAAGAAAAGCTAAGGATGATGCTCGTTCAACTAAAAAAGCTAAAGAAGCTGTTTTAATTAGTGATAAACTTACTCCTTGCAATGGCAAAGATTATAAACATAATGAACTATTTATTGTTGAAGGCGATTCTGCTGGTGGAACCGCTAAAAAAGGAAGATCTCCTAAATTTCAAGCTATTTTACCATTAAGAGGTAAGCCATTAAATACTGATGGTCTATCTATCGATAAAATGCTTAAAAATGAGGAAATATCTACAATAATTAATACTATTGGTGCTGGATTTGGACAATCATTTGATGTTGAAGACTCTCACTATGGGAAAATTATTATTATGACTGATGCTGATACTGATGGTGCTCATATTCAAACATTATTATTAACATTTTTCTATCATTATATGCGTTCTTTAATTACTAATGGCATGGTTTATGTTGCTGTTCCTCCTTTATATAGAGTTTATAAAACTAGCGCAAAAGATAAACTTGAAGAAAAGTATGCTTGGGATGATAAAGGCTTAGAAGATGCTAAAAACTCTATTGGATTAGGGTATAAGATTAATAGATATAAAGGTTTAGGTGAAATGAATGTTGATCAATTAAGCTTTACAACTATGAATCCAGAACATCGTTTATTATTAAGAGTCTCTATTGATGATCCATTATTATGCGATAAAAAAATATCTATTTTAATGGGAAAGGATACTGACAAACGTAAAGTATGGATTGATGAGCATGCTAATTTTAATGAAGTTGATACATTTATTAAGGAGGTTAAAAAATAATGGCTAGTTCAAGAAATGAAAAAGTCCCTGTTTTTAATGAGAATATTAGCGTCGAACCTCTTGATACTGTAATGGATGAAAAATATGCTATTTACGCTAAATATGTTATTCAAGATAGAGCTATTCCAGATGTTAGAGATGGTTTAAAACCTGTTCAACGTAGAATTATTTTTTCTATGTATAAAAACGGTAATACTTTTGATAAACCAACGAAGAAATGTGCAGGTATTGTTGGCGATGTTATGGGAAAATATCATCCTCATGGAGACACTTCTATTTACGAAGCTTTAGTAAGAATGTCACAAGATTGGAAGATGTCTGCTCCATTAATCAAATTTCAAGGGAATAATGGCTCAATTGATAATGATAGTGCTGCTGCTTATCGTTATACAGAAGCTAAATTAAATGAATTTTCAATGAATTTAGTTAAAGATATTGAAAAAAATACTGTTGATATGGCTTTAAACTTTGATGATACTTTATTAGAACCAGTTGTTTTGCCTTGTAAATTTCCAAATTTATATGTAAATGGTAGTGAAGGTATTGCTGTCGCTATTGCAACAGAAATTCCTCCTCATAATTTAATTGAAATGTGCAATTCTACTATATATAGGATAAATAATCCAAAATGTAATGTAGATGACTTATTAACTATTATAAAGGGACCTGATTTTCCTACTGGCGGAATTATTTATAAAAGTGAAGGTATAAGAGACATTTATAACACTGGTAGAGGCAGAATTGAAGTTGCTAGTAAAGTTGATGTTGTTTATGGAAAAGATGAGAATCAACTAATTATTAGTGAGATTCCTTTTGGTGTCGTAAAAATTGATTTAGTATATTCAATTGATGTTATTAGAAAAAGCAGAGAAATTGATGGAATAATTGATGTTATAGATGAAACTTTTGGTGATGTAATTAAAATTGTTATTGACCTTAAAAAAGAGGTTGATCCAAACATTGTACTTACCTATTTATATAATAAAACACAACTAAAAATCTCCTATAATGCTAATATTATTGCTATCTGTAATAATTCTCCAAAAACATTATCTTTAATTGATTATCTTGATGAATATATTAATTTTCAGATGGACGTTGTTACTAGAACACATAAATTTGATTTAGAAAAAGCTTATAATAGACTTGAGATAATTGATGGATTAATTAAAGTTACTACGATAACTGATGAAGTTATTAAAATAATTAAATCGAGCAAGGATAAAGAAGATTCAAAAAAGAACTTAATTGCTAGATATAAATTTACTGAAAACCAGGCTGAAGCAATAGTTATGATGCGTTTGTATAAATTATCAAATGCCGATATAACTGCTTATCTAAACGAAAAGAAGCAACTAGAAGAAGAGATTGCAAATCACAACCTAGTTTTAAGTGATAAAAAATATGTGAAACGTGAAATAATAAATACATTAAAAGATATTATAAAGAACTTCGGAAGAGAAAGAAGAACTATAATTCAAGAAAAACAAGATGAAATTACAATTGATAAGCGATCTTTAATTATTAAAGAAGACGTTAATGTTGTTTTAACTAGACATGGTTATGTTAAACGTTGCTCTCTTAAATCTAAAAAAGCTAGCAATGATTCTTTACCAGGAGTTAAACCAGGCGATTCTATTGTTATGGATTCTATATGTAATACATACGATTATATCGTTGCAATTACTAATAAGGGTAACTTCTTGATGATTCCAGCAAATGAAATATTTGATTCTAAATATAAAGATGAAGGAAAACATATCAATTATTTGATAACACTTTCTCCTGAAGAAAATATAATTAATGCCTTTATAATTAAAGATTTTAATATTGATGCTGAAATTTGTATTGTTAGTAAAAATGGGCAAATTAAAAAATCTTCTTTAAGAGACTTTAATGCAAATCGTTATACAAAGCCAATATGCTGTATGAAGTTATTAAGTGGTGATGAAGTAGTTGGTGCTGATATTTTATATGGTAATAGCAATATTTTAGTGTTAACTAAAGCTGGGACCTGTGCATATTTTAATGAAAATGATATTACTTTAACTGGCCTTAAAACGAGTGGTGTGAAGTGCATTTCAACATTAAGAAATACCGAAGTAAAAGATGTAATAACCTTTAGAAACGATGAAAAATCAAAAGTTTTATTAATGACTGATAAAGCAATGTATAGAATTTTTGAAAATTCACAAATTGTTCTTACACAACGTTTAGGTAAGACACAATATGCGTTCAAATCTTTTAAATCTGATGTTCATGAACTTGTATTTTGTGAAAAATTGACTGAAAAAGTTGATGAATTGCAAATAGATTGTGTATTGGATAATGAAGTTATGTTTGCATATAAACTAGCTGATTTCCATGATACTTCAATTGATAAATATTGTAAAAATAATATCGAGGAAATATCTGATCCAAGAAAAATTAAAGATTGTTATAAAAACTATGCTATTACAATAGATTCATCTACTAAAGTAGAAGAAAAACCAAAAAAATCTAATAATAGTGGCAACAATAACGATGGTAATAATAATGGTGAAAATGATACCAATGATAAAGATGATGATAAGGAAAGGTACGAACAAATTAGTATTTTTGATGATATGGGTGATTAATTTGCATAAACCCTTATTATCATAATAATAAAGAGCAAAAGTGCTGATAATAAACATATTATATTGAATATAAAGTTAAAGTATTGTTCTTTATTGGTATGCCTTGTTTTAAATGAAACTAAGATACCTGCAACGAAGAATGGTATACCGAGAGCTGGAATGAATGTTGACCAAAACAATCCTATTAATCCTAATAATCTTGATATTTTAGCTTTTGTTTGTTCTGAAATATTCATCATATTTATTAATTATAATGCAATTTTTACTTATTATTATTAAATTTTTAAAAAAAATTGAACATATTCGATTAAAGAATAAATTAGTTAAAAATTAGTATAAAAATAGTTAAAAATAAATATATTTATAATTTCTTATTTCTTTTAATTTATATAATAAAATATTATAATAATTACATGTTGAAATTGATTCCATTTGCTTTTGCTGATTCTGTTAAAGAGATTAGTATTGAATTTTACAAAAAATATAAAATTAATTATATTTTTTTAGATTTGGATAATACATTAGATTCACCACATACAAAAATGCCATCTGTTGATGTCATAAATTTGATAAGAATATTCAAAAATAATAACATTGAGCCAATAATTATAAGCAATAATACTTATAATAGAGTATTTCTTTATACAAAAGATTTGGATGTGAAATTTTTAAGTAGAACTTACAAGCCTTTTACTCATAAATTTAAAAAGTTTTTAAAGGCAAATAACATAAATAAAGATAATTCTATAATTATTGGCGATCAAATATTTTCAGACATTAAATTAGCTTATAAAATGAATATAAAAAGTATATTAGTTAATCGAATTTCAAAAAAAGAGCAACTTATTACGTTTTTTCCAAGAATGTTTGATAAAATGTATAGGAAGAAACTATTTGATAAAAAGTTAATCAAAAAATGGGGTGAAGTATATGCCAATATTAAATAAAGTTCAAAGATGTAAAAAATGCGGTGCTATTTTGCAAAGTGCTAGACCAGGTGAAGAAGGATATATTAGTGATGATTTACTAAAACAATTCCCTGAAGGTTTTGCTGTTTGCGAAAAGTGCTATGAAAACGAAAAAGAAAATATAATGCCAAAAGAGGCAATTTTTGATAGTGATTATAAAAAAATAATTGAAGAGATTAAAATTAAAAGAGCCTTGGTTGTCTATGTTGTAGATTTATTTTCGTTTGAAGGTTCTTTTATAGGTGAAGTAAATAAGATGTTAAATGGATGTGATGTATTAGCTGTTGGTAATAAAAGAGATTTGTTGCCATCTTCAATTGATGATCAAATTCTAATTGATTATGTTGCACATCGATTAAGAGTTGCAAAATTAAGCGTTGTAGACGTTGTTTTAACATCAAACAAAGATAATAACAGTATTAAGAGACTTATTAGTAAAATTCTTGAATTATCTCGCTCAAGAGATGTTTATTTCATTGGTGCAAGCATTAGTGGTAAATCTACTTTAATTACTGAAATTTTAAAACTTTATAAAAATAATACTGCCCAATTAATTACAACTCATACATTTGCTGGTACTCAATTAAGAGGATTTAGAATACCAATTAATACAAATGGCTTTATTTATGAAGTCCCTGGAACTAGTATTGATAATTCTTTAATTAATAAAGTTGAATTTAGTGTTCAACACGATATAGTTCCTCGCATTGAAATTGAAGCAAAGAAGGGCCAAATTAAAAAAGGCGATTCAATATGCTTTGGTGGTTTAGCAATGATTGAATTTATTGATGGAAAACCAACAGAAACAGAAGTTTATTGTAGTGATAGAGTGGAAGTTAAGTTTGTAAGATCAACAGGAGAAAAGTTTTTTGGCGGATTATTACAAAAACAAAATGGTAAACCATCAAGTTCAAGATTAAATAGTTTTGGTGATTTTGATACATATGATTTTAAAGTAACAGAAGAAGGGCTAAGAGATATAGGAATTTTAGGCCTTGGATGGTTTAAATTTATTGGTAATGGCCAATTATATAGGATATTTGTTCCTAAAGGAGTTTACGTCTATTCAAGTCGTAGTAAAATTAAAAATGTTAAATAATAATGAAAAAATAGCATTAAAAAAATATGCACACTCAACTAATATATTAAAATTCAATGTTGGAAAAGGAACAATTGATAAAAATGTTTTAGATATGCTTTCAAATGCATTAACAAAGCATGAATTAATTAAGGTTTCATTTTTAAAGGCTGCTTTAGCTGATAAAAATAAAGATGAAATGGTTTTAGATTTATCTAGCAGTTTACATGCTGATATTGTCCAAATTATTGGAAATACTGCTATTTTATATAAGAAAAATCCAAAACTTCCAAATAGTATTTTAATTAAATAAATATGAAAATATTATGTTTTTTTGAACATTTTAATCCAATTACAAATCAAGAAATTGAAACAATTAAAAAATATAGTGATCAATATGATTTAATTTTGTTATATCCAGAAAACAGTGCTACCGAAAAGAAGCAAATAAACGAAATGATTAGCATTTGTTTTAGTAAATACGATAATATAACTAGTGATTTTGAATATTATGATTTGAAAGAAAAGATTAATGCAAAAGACATAATAAATAAATTAAAGAGCAATTATTCCGATGCAAGCGTTAGTTTTTTACTTTTAGATGGTGATAATAGTGCAATAATTGATGAAATTGTATGTAATAAAATAAAACTACAAATAAATCCAATAAGTGAAATAAGCTATAATGATTATGAATATGAAGCTAGAAATTTAATTAGTTTAAAATGTCCTATATCTATAATTTCGTATATTGTAAAAAATAATCTATATTTTATGGTAAAAATTAATAAATATCTTGATGGAAAAAGGTTGATTCATTCGATTAATGTAGCTGAATTGTCATATAAAATTGCTTTATCAAATAATCTAGATAACCCTGATTTATATTTCATCGCAGGATTATTACATGATTTAGGAAAACATGTTTCAAATAAAGAAAAAATATCAATTATGGAACGTTTTTACAGAAAATTTATTAATATACCTTCGTTTTCGTATCATCAATTTGCTGGAGCATATAAAGCAAAAGCATTATTTCCAAATTTAAACGATAGTGTTTATAAAGCTATTTTAACGCATGCGACAGGGGACTCATCGATGAATTTGATGCAACGAATAGTTTATGCCTCAGATAAAATTGAACCATCAAGAGGTTATGACAGTACAGAAATGATTAATCTTTGCCTTAAGAATATTGAAGAAGGCTTCATTAGAGTATTAAAAGAGAATATCAAATTTCTAATTGCAAGTGATTGTGATATAAAAAATGTTCTTACAGACAGATGTGTTAATTATTATCTTAATTAGGTTTTTAAATATATTTTTCAATTTTATAGTGTTTTTCTATATTTATGTTGGTTTTTTAAATATATACTACTTCGTATAATGTCCATTATGTTAACTAAAAGACGAAAAATAAAGTATTAATCAAATAATTATAGATTTAATTTAATTTATTCATAATTTTTTAAACCCATAAAAACACGAGTTATCCACATTTTAGTGTCTAAATATATACTAGAAAACTACTATTTATGTACATACTTATCAACTAACATGTGTATAACACTCCAGGTTCAATATATTTTTCGCTTATATTTTCTATTAAAGATTTGTATATATCTAATAGCTCAAAAACTATGTTTTTTTGAATTTTAGTAATAGATTTTGGTATAAAACTTCCTGGATCAATATCAAATAAAAATCTCTTTTTATTAATGAATCTAACATCTTGAGGGTATGCTACAAAAACATTTGAAATAGATAATTCCTTAATATAACCAATGTTATAGCCTTCTTTTTCTTCTAAATTAGAATCATAAGTATGTATTGGACAAATTAACGCTAAAGAATGAAATTCATTACTTGATTTAAGAATAATGCAGAATTCATTTTTATACTTCGTTTTTCTATACTGATATATTTCTCCACATTTTAAAGAAGCATTAATCAATCCATTAAAATCATTTGATCTAATTGCTTTCATAGCTTCAAATGCATATTGTTTAAATCCCTCTAAACCTTCAAAATTGGGTTTAATAGAATAAATGCATCCAGCTCTTTTTTTGTCTTTTTCTTTCATAAAAAAACTCCTTCACTAAACAAGACGTAAGTAAAAAAAGTTTTTAAAAAAATATTTTTACAATTTTTTTATTTTATTTTTTATAAAATATAAAATTGTATCGACTACAGCAAAACAAATTAATGTTAAAAATGATAAAGAAAATAGTTCAACATAATCAAAATTTACAGCATAAGAGACAAAAATAAGCCTTCCTAAACCATGAATTGAATTAGAACCAATCAATATTTCAGACATTATCTCCACTTTTATTGCAAAGCCAAAAGAAGAAACTAGGCCAACATATAGATAAGGTGCCATTTCAGGAATAATAATTTTAAAAATTGATTCTGAATTTCTTGTTCCATCTAAAGAAAGTTCATCTTTTATTGCCACATCAATATTTTGAATACCATTAATTACTGATTCATAAATAATTGGAAAAACAACGATAAAAACTACAATTATTGTTGAATAGAATGATTTAACAAAAACTAATAAAAGAATAACAATTACTGCAGTTGGGATAACCTTCATGATTGCTATAAAAGGAGAAAAAATATCTTTAAAAGGTTCGAATAAACCAGCAATAACACCAAAAATAATACCACAAATTGTCGAAACTAATAGGCAAAGTAAACAAACTCCTAAACTTGTAAAGATTGCACTATATGTTTCTTTTAATGATAATATATAAAATAATTTTGTAAAAGTTCTTATAATATCAGGATAAACATTATAATTATTCAATATTAAAGAAGATATTTCCCATATTACAAGTAATATCAAGATTCCTAAAGAAACGTAGATTGTCTTTTTTAGAACTTTTTTTGCACTTTTATCCACTGAATTATTCTATCATTTATAAGACAATAGTTGAATTTATTGTTGATAAATAATCCTTTATTGTAGCAACGTTTATATCATTTTCACTATCAGCAACACCAAAAAGATTTTTATTATCTTTTTGAATATTATATGCAACTGTTGAAGAGAAGCCGAATTTTTCTTTTTGGTCTGTTTCATCTAATAAATAAGTATTAATCGCATCTTTTACTTTTGAAGGATCATTTATAGCATCATTCATTTGTTCTTCAATGTTATCGATAATTGCATCATAATTTTCTTTGTTTTCTTCTAAAAACGAATTTTTAACGAATAATGCTGCCTGTGGTACAAAATCAAATTTACCACTAGATTTTTCACTAACAAATGCATTTATGTTACCTAAGTCAATAATATTTTCATTTGCTTTTTGAGAAGCAAATAATACAGGCTCAGCAGTAAAAACATAATCAACGTTCACATTATTATACATTCCTGTTTGCATTACAGCTGCAGTTAATGCTGCACTTGCCAATGGTTCAAAAACATTATCTTTATTTGAGTCAGCAAATATTTCTGGAAAACAATACTTTATTGTATCTGTTGTAACTCCGCTTCCAAAATATACAATTTTATCCCCTACTTTTGGTAAATCAGTAGAAGTTTTATTTATTCCGGCTAAATGCAAGTTTCCACTTGTTAAAAGTTTAGCAAATGTAAAATTAGACTTACCTGCTTTAATAAGCTTTAATGCTGTTGCAGATTCAAAAACACAAAAATCATAGTTTGTATCGTCATTTTGTAATTGAGCAGCAACAGTTTTTGGATCGCTAGTTGTAGTAGCTTTTCCATCAATAATTGATTGATATATAGCTAAAGCTGGAGCTCCTGCTGGAGAATAAATTGAAAAATCAATTGTACTAACATCTTTTTTTTCATTACAACTTGTTAAACATAATAAAGGCAACATTAAAATAAGCATTTTTTTATTCATAAATAAAATCCTCTTTCTATTTCAATAATTCTTTAATTGGTTTACCAATCATTGAATCATCTTTTTGTAAATTAAAATTATTAAGTATAGTCTCTCCAATATCAGCAAAACTATCTCTTTCTCCTAAATATTTTCCATCATTAATGGTTTTTGAAAAAGCTAATAACGGAACTTGTTCTCTTGTATGGTCTGTTCCACGATATGTTGGATCATTTCCGTGATCAGCAGTAATCATTAATAAATCATCATCTTTTAAATTTTTTATTAATTCATCTAATTTTATATCAAAATCTTCTATTGCCTCACCATAACCAATAGGATTTCTTCTGTGGCCGTATTCAGAATCAAATTCAACTAAATTAATAAAACAAAGACCTTTTTTGAATGTACCACTATTACAAATATCAATTGTCTTATTCATACCATCGTTATTAGACACCGTATGAACAGTTTCACTAACTCCAACTCCATTAAATATATCATTTATTTTTCCAACACAACTAACTGTGTAATTATTGTTTTTCAAAATATCCATGGCAGTAATTCCAGTTGGAGAAACTGCATAATCATGTCTATTTGGTGTTCTAACAAAATGATCTTTATCTTTTCCAATAAAAGGACGAGCAATTACTCTTCCAACAAACCATTTTGCTTGCATACATAAATCACGTGCAATTTTACAGCATCTATAAAGTTCTTCTAAACCAGTAACTTCTTCACTTGCTGCAATTTGTAGGACTGAGTCACTAGATGTATAAACAATTAATGAATTATCTCTAATTTGCTCTTCACCTAAAACCTTAAGAATTTCGGTTCCACTGCTTGCATAATTTCCAATTATTTTATGACCTGTCTCTTTTTCTAATTCGTCAATTAAGTCTTTTGGAAATCCTGTATCTGTAAATGTCTGGAAAGGTTTGATTGTTTTAATTCCCATCATCTCCCAATGTCCAGTCATAGTATCTTTTCCATTACTTGCTTCATTTAGTTTTAATGTGTAACAATTTTTGTGTTCTACAACTTTTGTTCCCTTAATTGTATCTAAATCAGCAATTCCTAAAGAATTTAAATGTGGAATATTTAGTCCATTTGTAAATTTTTCTGCAATATGTTTATAGGTGTTAGAGCCAAAATCATTAAATTCTTTAGCATCTTTTGCATTACCAATACCTAAACTATCACATACTATTATAAATACTCTATTAAATTTACTCATAAAACCCTCCTTCAGTATTATAGATTAATCTATTTTCTTTTCCAAAACAAATCATACGCATTATGAATAGTATTGTTAGTTAAATGCGTATAAATTTGTGTCGTTGATGCATTTGTATGACCAAGCATCATTTGAACAGATCTTAAATCTGCACCATTCTCCAACAAATGCGTTGCAAAAGAATGTCGTAATGAATGGGGTGAAATATTTTTTGAAATATTAGCAATTTTAGAATATTTCTTAATTTGCTCAAAAAAGTATTGTCTAGAAATTCTTGTTCCACGAATATTCAAAAATATGAATTCTTTATCTTTTATATTTTTTTGTTTAAGCCTTACTTCAATAATATATTTATCTAAATAATATAATGCTTCATCAGATATAGGAACGCTTCTTTCTTTTGCTCCTTTTCCGATAATAGTAACGATTTTTTCTGAATAATTAATACTTTTCTTTTGAATTGTAACCAGTTCATTTACTCTTAATCCACACGAATACATTAATTCTAACATCGCTTTGTCTCTAATTCCTGATAAAGAAGCTAAATCAGGAGCATTTAATAATCTATCAACTTCTTCAAGAGTTAAAAACGTTGGAATGTGTTGTTCTTTTTTTGGTAAATATACTTCGCCAACTAAATTCTTTTTAATTCCTTCGCTATCTAAAAATAAAAAGAATGTCTTCATTGTTGATAAACGCCTTGATATTGATGAGGCTTTTAACTCATCTAGACCTTGTTTATATGCAAATTCTTGAAGGTCGTCTGAAGTTAAATCGTCTGTGGTTTCAACATTTGGAAAATACTTAAGGAACGATTTAAAATCCTCTTTGTAATCCAAAATAGTTTCTTTTTGTAGGCCTCTTTCTATCATTGCGTATTGCAAAAAACTATCCATTGATTCTAATATTTTCACTTTTTTACCTTCTCTGAATCCAAATCACTTAAACGTAAAAATGTATCTTTATTAATTTCTCTATTTAATTGATTTATTAATAAACCAATTTCATTTTCTTTTTCATTCAATTTATAGTTATCAAAAGTCATTTGAACAACAGCATTATTCATATTTTTAAAGTTTTTGACTGTAAAGCCAATAAGCCTAATAATTTGTCCTTTATAAGTTTTATCGAATAAATCTGATGCAGCCAATAAAATTGTATCTTTATTATTTGTAGGATTTTTAAAGGATTTTGAATAAGATTTGGAAGAAAAACGGTCATCAATATACTCTGCATTTTTATATATAATGGTAATTGTTTGACACATTTTATCTTCTAGAATCATTGATTCTATTACTCCTTTTGCAAGAAATAGCAAATAATCTTTAATTTCAACTGTATTTTGTGTGTCATGATCGAATGTTCTACTAACACCAATTGATTTTGGATCACTTCTTTGTGACTCAACAATGTCATTTGAATTTCCATCTAGTTCGTCTTTAATGCTATCGGAAAAATTACCAATTATGTCTTTTACATCGTTATTATTAGATAAAATTGCATTATATAAATCTCCAATAGTATTTATACCAATTTCTTCTAACCGAGGATATGTTTTTTTTCCTATGCCAAAAAAGCTACTAATCTTTAAAGGGAAAATTATATTAGGAATATCTCGTTTTCTTATGATTGTAATGCCCATTGGTTTCTTAATATCGCTACCCATTTTTGCTAAAAATTTTGTTGGAGCGACACCAATTGAACATTTTAATTGAGTTTTTTTAAATAATCCTTGCTGTAAATCTGTAAGGAACTTATTTATATTTGTTATTTTGTTTTTTTTATAGGTTTCAGTTAAATCAACAAAGCATTCATCAATTGACATTTGCTCTATATTTTTAGAATATTGTTTTATGTAATTTATAAATTCTTTTGATAACAAGCCATAAAACTTATAATCAACAGGTAATATTATTACATTTTTGCAAAGCATTTTTGCTTGGAAAGTTGGCATTCCACTATGTATGCCATATTCTCTTGCTTTATACGAACAAGTAGAAACTATTCCACATCTTCCTTCACCACCAATAATTACTGCTTTCCCAATAAGTGAAGGATTTTTAATTTCTTCACATCTAACAAAAAACTGATTAAGGTCAATATGTAATATAATTTTGCTCATATTTATACTAATTTTATACTTAAAATATACTAATTATTGAATTTTTCAATTTTTTCCTTAGCATCTTTTAAATCTCTTTCCAAATCCTTAATTAATAATTGAGCTTCTTCATAAAGTTTTAAACTCTCATTTAAACCTAATGTAGAATTACTTAGCTCTTCAACTATTTTATCAAGTTTAGTAGTTTTTTGCTCAAATGTTAAATTTGTTTTCTTTTCACTCATTTTATTTGCCCTCTTTACTTGTTATTTTTGCTTTAGCATAACCTTCATTGAACTGTATTTTTATATCTTGATTAATTTTAAGATTATTTACACTATTTATTAGTTTACCATCACTATCATATATTATAGAATACCCTTTATTCAAAATGTTTTTTGGATTTAGTGTCTCCAATAATTGTTTATATGCATTAATAGATAAATTATCTTCTTTCAAACGATTTAACATTAAGTTAGTAATCTTGGTTTTATTATTTAAAATAAAGTTTTTTCTGTCTTCGTAAATAAGCTCAACATTTTTAATAAATTTGCTTGATTTAATCGAATATATTTTTGCCTGTATAGAACTTATTTTGGAGGATATATTAGAAGAAATTAATTGCTTTGTTTGTTCTAAATCAAATATTATGTCATCTTTATTTGGAACAGCAAACTCTGCTGCTCCGGTAGGAGTTGATGCATATTTATCACAAACCAAATCACATAATGATAAATTAATTTGATGGCCAATAGCACTGATTGTTGGTATTTTACATTTAAATAAACGCCTTACTAAGTTTTCATCATCAAAAGCACTTAAATCTTCAACACTTCCCCCTCCTCTTGCTAAGATAAGTAATGAAGGATTTGTTTTTTCAACTTTTTCAATCGTTTTAATTATATCTAATGAAGCACTTGTTCCTTGAACCAAACTATAAAAAATATCTATATCAACAATTGGAAATCTTCTTTTTATGTTTGCAATAATATCTGCACACGCAGCACTGTTTTTGCCTGTAATAATAGCTATTTTATTTGGATATTTAGGAATAGGTTTTTTATGCAATGGCGAAAAAAGACCTTCTTTATCCAATTTCTTTTTAAGTAATTCTTTCTTTAATAAAATATCGCCTTTGCCAAAAAGAAAGACCTTTTTAATTATTATTTGATAAGTTCCATTTGCTGGATATACAGAAACATTGCCTAAAACAATGATATCATCGCCATCTTTTGGAATGAAATCTAATGAATCAATATCATATTTAAAAATAACAGCTTTTATTAAGCATTGTTCATCTTTTAATGAAAAATATAGATGACCAGATCTATTTATACCATTACAATTACTAACTTCACCTCTTAAATAAATATTATGTAAAGTTAAAGTATTATCAAATAAAGCTTTGATATAATTATTAAGACCACTAACACTTAAATAGTTTTCTATGCTAGAATTATTATTTAAATAATTTATCATTTAGGCAATTATCCAAAACAGCATTTACGAATTTATAATCATCTTTTGATCCGTACTTTTTAGCTAGCTTAACTGCAACATCAATAATTACTGCTTTATCTGTTTCTTTTACATATTTATAGTTACAAACAGAAATAATTAATATAGATTGAACACAAGCGTTTAATCTTTCAAATTTCCATTTTTTTAAATATAGCGATATATAATCAATAATCTCTTTTTCATTTTTTAAAGATTTAATAAGAACTTCCTTTAAAAATAAGTCGCATTCAGAATATGGCTTTTCACAAATATCACTTATAGAATTTTCAACATCAATTGTTGTTCCAGCATCTTCTTTCATTAAAAAACTATACATGATTTCCATAGCAACTTCTTGTTGCCTATTTCTAGAATTAGATATATTTTCCATATTTAATTATTCTCAGGTTTTTCAACAGTTACTTTTACAGTAATATCAAAAGGAACAACTTCACACATCATCAATAAATTGTTGCTTATATAGTCTGTAATGCTACTTTTAATGTAATCAGTATTAATATTATCTTTTACGAATAAATTAAATTTATAAAAGACTTTATTATTACGAATAATTACAGAAACATAATCATTAATTTTAAAGACTTTTTTATCGTTAGATTTAATAATATCTTTAATATTTGATAAAACACGTTGAGCAAGAGAAAGGAAAACATTTCTTGAAATCCCTAAATCGCCATCTTTGGTGTAGTGTTCTAAATAAACATAATTAACCATTTTCCTAATCTCCTTTATTCTTTTATTTTATACTATTTATTATTCTTTCGGCAATTTTTTCTTTAGTAAAACCATAATCATTTATAACTTCATCGGCTTTGCCACTTGCCCCATATTTATCAATGCCAATACATGTTTTAGCATATCTATACCAACCAAAACTAGATTCCATTTCAATTGATACACGTTTATTATAATCTTTTCCAAGTACAGATTCTTGATATTTTTCATCTTGTAAATTAAACAATTCTTGGCATGGCATCGAAACAACTCTAACAAATAAGCCTTTTTCTTTTAAAACATTCTTTACATCAATAGCTAAACTTACTTCGCTCCCTGTTGCAATAATAGTCAAATCAAGTTTTTTGCCATCTTCTTTTGAAACTATATAGCCACCTTTTTTAACATCATCATAATTACTGCTATTTTTAAGAAGTGGCAAACCTTGTCTAGAAAGTATAATCGCACTTGGCGTTTTTGTAGATTCTAATGCTAATCTATATGAAGCATAGGTTTCTTTAGCATCACATGGTCTAAAAACGTATAAATTTGGTATAGATCTTAATGCAGCAAGTTGTTCTATTGGCTGATGGGTTGGTCCATCTTCGCCAACAGCGATAGAATCATGCGAAAATAAATATATTTGAGGTATTTTCATTAATGCTGACATTCTAATTGCACTTTTTGCATAATCTGAAAATATTAGAAAGCATCCACAATATGTACGTAATCCACCATGTAAAAGCATTCCATTTGATGCTGCAACCATCAAAAACTCTCTAATTCCCCAATTAATATTTGTACCATATCTTGTATTTGGTGTATATGTAACTCCATCTTTTAATGAAGTTTTAACACTTCCTGCAACATCTGCACTTCCTCCAACAAGATTTGGAAGTAAATTATGGTAGTAATTTAGTACTTTTTGACTAGAAACTCTAGTAGCTTCTTTTGCTACTTCATCCATCGCAAGATGCTGTTCATTTAAATACCCATCTAAATTATTTGTTGAAAAATCCATCAATTTTTTATAAGTATGTGGATCTAACTTTCGCATTTCATTAAGTGAGACTTGATAATCATTATAGGCTTTCTTGCCTCTTTTAATAAAAGTGTCTTTAAACAAATTATAAACCTCTTGTGGAATAGTGAATTCTGGATAATTATAACCATACATTTTTTTTGCGTATTTCCCATCTTCTTCACCTAAAGGAGCACCATGAACTTTACTTGTTCCTTCAAAAGCACTTCCATAACCGATAATTGTTTTTGTAATAATTAATGATGGCTTATTAATACAATCATGGGCTTTCAAGATTGCTTGTTTTATTTTATTTAAATTATTTCCATCATCAACTTCAATAACATTCCAATCATCCGCAATAAATCTAGCTTTAGTGTTTTCCACTGATGATTGAGCTAAATCACCATCCAATGTAACATTATTCTTATCATAAATTAAAATAAGTTTATTTAATTTTTGAAAACCAGCATATTGAATTGCTTCTTGAGAGATACCTTCTTCAAGACAGCCATCACCACAAATACAATAGGTATAGTGGTTATATAATTTTTGATCATATTTACTTGCTAAAATTGTTTCGGCCATAGCCATTCCTACTGCTTCCGCAATTCCTTGTCCTAAAGGACCAGAACTAGCGTCAACACCAGGAGTTAGACCAACTTCAGGATGCCCAGGAGTAATGCTATTTAATTGTCTAAAGTTTTTTAAATCATCAAGTGTAACTTTAAATCCGCACATATGAAGCATTGTATACAAAAGAGCTGAAGCATGACCGCAACTAAGTACTAATCTATCTCTATTAATCCAATTTGGTTCTTCAGGATTTGAGACAATAAAATCTTTGTATAATTCAAATAATGCTGGAGCAGCGCTTAATGCTGTACCTGGGTGTCCACTATTTGCCTTATTGATAACATCTATTGATATAGACCTAATAGCAGCAACAGCTAATTGATCAACATTTTTAATCTTTTCCTTCATATATTTCTCCTCTATTCATGTTTACAACAATCATCATCGCAATCATCATCTTCACCAAATAAATGATCTAAAGTTTTTAATAAATCATCAAGTTTAATATTTTTCTGTTCTTGTGAAGTTAAATTTTTAAGATTGATTGTATTGTTTTTAACTTCATCATCACCAAGTATTAGAGCATATAAAGCATCTCTTCTTTCGGCTTTTTTAAACATTTGCCCTACACCTTTATTTTCAAGGCAAACATCGGAACTATAGCCATTAACACGAAGATAATTTGCTATTTCTAAAGCCTTTGAAAAGTTATTCTCTCCAATTGGCATAATATATGTATCAAGTGGATCGTCATGATTATCTAATAGATTATCATCTTCTAAAACACTTACAACCCTTTCAATTCCAATAGCAAAACCAACGCCTTCAATATTAGGTCCACCTAATTCAGGAATTAATTTACCATAGTGTCCACCAGCACCAATTGCACCAACATTTAGTCCTGATTTTGTTGTGTAATGATACTCGAATACAACTCCACTATAATAATCAAGTCCCCTAACTAATGTGTCATCAATTTCAAAAGGAATATTTTGAAGTTTTAGAAACTCTTGAATTTTATTAAATGAATCTTTAGTTGCATCACTATAAAAATCTTGAATTTTTGGAGCATTTTCAATTATTTTTCTATCTTCATCAACTTTGCAATCTAATATTCTTAAAACATTAGTTTTATATCTTTCTTTGCAATCATCGCACATATTATCAACATATTTTTTGAAATATTCACGTAAAGCATTGCAATAATTTGTCCTTGTTTCATCATCACCTAAAGAATTAATTTTAAGTGTTAAATTTTTAAAACCCAAAAACATTAACGAATCATATCCTAAAATAATTGTTTCTGCGTCCCTATAAGGTGATGTGACACCACAGCACTCAACACCAAATTGATTAAATTGTCTAAATCTACCTTTTTGTGGCCTTTCATAACGAAAATTTGGACCACAATAAAAAGCTTTAACTGGATAATCTTGGTTAATAAAAACTTTTTCGTTAACCATACATCTTATTACGCCAGCAGTTCCTTCTGGTCTTAATGAAATTGAACGATCACCTTTATCCATAAAGGTGTACATTTCTTTACGAACAATATCACTACTTTCACCACTAGAACGTGCGAATAATTCGGTATTTTCTATAATAGGAGTTCTAAACTCTTTATAACCAAATGATTCTGCAATTTTTTGTAATAAGCCCTCAACATAAGAATATTTACTAGCTTCCTTTAAAATTATATCGTGTGTTCCTTTAACTAATGTATACATAATAAAAACCTCATATTAATTATTATAAATAATTAAGCTTTACAATTAAAGCGAATAATACGATAAAACAACGATTATTAATGAATAATTCTTTTTATAGTATAAACATCACTTATATTTTTTAGTATTTGAAAAGTATGATTTAACATTTCGAGATTATTAACATAAATTTGACATGAAATTGTACATGTATTATTATCATGAATTTTTGCAGATAATTCGGTAACCTTCACCTTATTAGCTGTTAAAGTATTCATTAAGTCAACGATTAAATTGTTACGATCATTGCAATCAATTTCAATATCAACTGGATAGATAGATGTAATATTATCTTTCCAATAAACGTCTATTAGTCTAGATTGTTGTCCTTTAATATTTGGGCATTCTTTTCTATGAACTGTTACACCCATTCCTTTTGTAATATAACCAACAATATCGTCACCAGGAATTGGTGTGCAGCAATTACCTAAAGTAATTTTTACACCACTTGCGCCTTCTAAATAAACAGGACAATCAGAACTATCTATCTGACTTTTCTTTACTAATGGAATTTCTTGTTCATCTTTTCTTTTTAAATTTAGAAAATCACAAATTGCACTTGGGTTTGGATTTCTAGAACATATTGCAACAAATAAATCTTCGATATTCTTACAATAGTAGTTATTTAGTACATTATCAGTTGAAATATATGTATTCATTTCTTTTTCATCAATGCCTCTTTCTTTAAAAGCATCAATACATAATTGTCTGCCTTTTTGTATTTTATCATCTCTTAATAGTTCGTTATCTCTCTTTTGAAGAAATTTCTTAATATGGTTTTTAGCAGAACTAGTTTTAACAAGATTTAACCAACCTTCATTTGGTCCTTGGGAGGTTTTACTTGTTTTAATCTCAACAACATCTCCAGTTTTTAAAACAGTTCCTAATGGGACGAGAATATTATTAACAATTGCCCCAACTGCACTATCACCAACTTTAGTATGAATTTTATATGCCATATCCAAAGGAGTAGATCCATTAGGCAAATCTATAACTTTACCTTTAGGAGTAAATACGAATACACTGGCATCAAAAATATCCTTTGAAAGATTTTCCATATATTCTTGTGCACTTGCATCTTTGTTTTCACTAGAAACAGAGACAAAATCCCTGAACCAATGCAACTTTTCTTCGATTTCTTTTTGCTCATTTTTTGGATTATAATGCCCGCCTTCTTTATATCTCCAGTGTGCAGCGACACCTGTTTCAGCAATATCATCCATTTGTTTTGTTCTAATTTGAACTTCATAAATATTACCATCACCCGCCATAATAGTTGTATGCAATGATTGGTATAAATTAGATTTTGGGACAGCTATATAATCTTTAAATCTACCTGGAATAGGTTTATATTCTTGGTGAATCAATCCAAGTATTTCATAACAGTTAATTTCAGTTTCAGTTATTATTCTTAATGCTAAAACATCATAAATTTCATTAAAAGTTTTGCCTTTATCATACATTTTATGATAAATAGAATAAATTGATTTAACTCTTGCTTCAATTTCAAAAGGAATTTTTGCTTTAAATACTATATCAGCAAGTTTCTTTTTAAATTGATCAAGTGATTTAGATCTAGAACGAATCTTTTCGTTCAAAAGTTTTAAAATTTCATCGTATTTATCTGGTTTTAAAACTTTTAATGAAAGATCTTCAAGTTCACTTTCAATTCTATACATACCTAATCGATGAGCTATTGGAGCAAAAACCTCTAACGTTTCGTTACTTAATGCATTTTGTCTATCTTGAGACAATGCTTCGATTGTTCTCATATTATGAAGACGATCAGCTAATTTAATAATAATGACACGAACATCCTTTGCCATTCCTAAAAATATTTTTCGATGATCTTCAGCTACAAACTCTTCCTGAGTTCTATGAGAAAGTTTTAATCTTTGAATTTTAGTTAAAGAGTCAACAATTTTAGCACAATCACTTCCAAATAATTCGTTAATTTGCTCAATTGTTTCATCAGTATCTTCAACAACATCGTGTAATAATGCAGCTTCTAAAGTTACAGGCCCAGATTGCAATTGAGCACATATATAACAAACTTCGATAAGATGTTGAATATATGGTTCTCCGCTCTTTCTAAATATTCCAGCATGTTTCTTGCAAACTAAATCATAAGCTTCTTGAATCTTTGTTCTATCCTTTTTATCGTGAATATAAGGATAGTAAAGCTCTTTTACATTTTCGAATGTATGCATTGGATAACCACCGTTTTGGCGAATAATCTTTTGATTTTCCATATTTATATTTTACTATAAAAAAAATTTAAATAAAGTTAGTTACAATGAACTGTGTAGTAATTGCATTATTAAATGAATTAATTGAGAACTTTCCATATAAATCCGCTAATTGTTTGTTTAATATTTTTTTATCATAATTAAAGCATATTAGTGAAGACTGAAAATTTAGGTGAGTTATAATATGTTTCCCATCCTTAGAAAATTCAAAAGATTTTGTTGGAAAACTTTTTATAACAAAAGTTGGAGCTTCATTTTCATATCCAAATGGTGAAAATAAACGGTATAAATCGTAATTTTCTTTACTAATATCACTGGTATTAATTTCAATATACTTTTTGTCTTCTAATACGAAAGGATGTTTTCTTGCGGCATCATTAAATTTCTTTTTAAATTCTTCTAAATCTTCTTTTTTAAGAGTCAAGCCACCTGCGTTCTTGTGTCCGCCATATGATAGCAAAATATCTTTCAAATCATTTTGAATGATATTAACATCAAAACCATTTTTGCTTCTAATTGAACCTTTTAAAATTGAAGGATCTTCTTTTTCAGGAACAAAAACTATAACTGGCTTGTTATATAAATCCATTAATCTATTCGCAAGTAGTCCAATTAAACCCTCTTTTGTTTCTGTTACAAGAATTATTGCAGGATCATCAAAAGTTTCGTTCTTAAGCTTGTTAGTAAGTTCAACAACAAGTTCTCTACGATACATGTTAATTTCTTCAATCCATTCAGAACGTTTTGAAACAACAATTGAGTCATCAAATGCAACAAAGTATTTAACAATATCATAAAGTTTTTTATCGCTTACTAATCTTCCAACAGCATTAATTTTAGGAACCAAACTCATAGAAATGTCAATTTCTGTTATTGGTAAGGTTGAATTTTTTCCGATTAATTCTAAAATATTAGGATATTCGTTTTTATTCAATATCTCTAGGCCTAATTGCACTATATTCCTATTAATTCCTTTTAAAGGCATTAAATCACTAATTGTTGTAATCATTCCTAATGTTAATAAATACTCATTAACATAACCCAAAAAAGCATAACTAAACAAAAAACTCAAAAATCCAGCAGAAATATTATATTCAGATATTTTTTGAATATTAGGATGAATAATAAAATTTGCATTAGGTAAGTTAACATCAAGACTGTGATGGTCGATGATAATAACATTTATATTTTTGCTTCTTGCGTAACCAATTTCATCAACAAGTGTTATTCCATTATCCACAGTTATAATGTCTTTATAGCCTAAATCTGCGAAGCGATCTATATTTTCTTTTGTTAAACCGTATCCATCAGTTTCTCTAAACGGAATATAAAAACCAGGAGTAAATTTTTCGTTTTTTAATGTTAAATATAGAATTGTTGTGCTTAAAATACCGTCACAATCATAATCACCATAAATCAATATCTTATTATTTATTGAAATTTCTTCTTTAATAAAATCTATAGCATTACTTACTTCTTTAAAAGAAGAAATATTAGGTAATTCATCAATATTAGGTTTTTTAACTAAATCAAAAAATTGATCTTCTGTTAGATTATAATATTCTAATAAACGACTCAAAAAGTTTTTCATTATAATTAATCATTAATTCCAATAAATATAGCTTCTTCAGGACCGTCATCTTTTGGTCCTTTTTTGTTCTTGTTATTTTTATCAGAATTTTTCTTTCTTTGTTCTCTACGATTATTAATACGTAAAAGCATTTTCTTATTAATTCCCATAAATAAGAATTCAATATCAATATAAAGGTATTTGCAAAGTAAGAGAATGATAGCCATTCCAACAAGACCAAAAATAATGAAATATGTAGTAAATCCGTCATTGAAGAAGAAACTAATTAAGATAAATGAGCTTAATAAAGATGTTGTAGCAATTGAAGAATAGCTTAAATTTCTAGAATAAATCGCATTATCTTTTCTCTCTTCAAAAGTTGTAATTTCATTATGTTTTTCCTTGTAGCAATTTCTTTCTTTAACAAGGAAACCATCTAAAACTAAATATCCAAAAATCATTAATAATATTGCAGCTAATGAAATTTGTGAAGAGAAGTTGCCTCTAATTAAAGAGAATACACCAAAGGTAATTGTGATTGCACCACTTACAATAATTATTGCTGTCAAACCTTTTGATGGAGCAAATCTTAAAATAAAATATATTCCAACAACAGCAGTACCAATTAAACAGAATAACATTCCATAATAATTATTTGAGTCATTATTAACGTTAACAACTGATTTAATTGAAACTTCATTAACATTAGACATACTGTTATATTTAGTCAATAAGTATTCGATGCCATCATTTAAAGTTACACCTTCACGTTTGTTATTTTCATCTACATAAGCGCTTATCTTGGTGTCGCTATCGTAATTAGCAGAGAAATCAATAATATAATAAACAAGGGTTTGTTCCTCTTTATTAACTTTATAATTTTCTTTATAAGTATAGGAATATGTTGTTACATCATTATAAGCAACATTTTTTGTTGAAGTTTCTGAAGTTGTTGAATTATAGGTATATAAGTAATTTAAAACCTTTGTTTCAAGATCAGAAGTTGATTTAATATCACTATTTTCATAATAATCTAAGGTAATATACGCTCTTGAGCCACTTATAGAATTACTTTCAGTATTATAAATGTTTCCATTTATAGATTGGAAAGTAATTAAACCAATAATTGAAGCAATAAGCAATACGCCACTTATAATAGAAGCAAGTTTAAAGGAATTTTTATTATCTTTTTTCTTAAAGCCATCAAAATATAAAGGTTTTTGATCTTTTGACAAATCAGGAATAAGCTTTTTATCAACCATTAACAAACCTAAATGAGTTTGAGCAAAAGATGAATTTGTTAAGAAATACATTAAAATTCTTAAACCAAAGATATTAATTAAAGCACTAAATAAACCGCCTAAAATTAATGTAGCACCAGCAGATAATAATATTGTATTAGGAATTAAGTAAGCAACGATGCCTAATAAAATTGTTATTATTGAACTATCAATTTGAATAGGTAAGGATAATCTTGAAGCTTCTTGATTTGCTTTCTTTAAAGATTTTCCTTTATATAGTTCTTCCTTTATTCTTTTTAAATAAGGAATACTAGCAAACAATGAAACAATTGCTGTAGCAATTAAAGCAATTATTGTACCAATGTTAAATTCAGCACCAAACGAATTGAATATCGCAAGCACTATGACTAATATTGAAGAAGTTAATGAAATTGTAGTTAATGAAGCAATTCCATAGTTTAAAATAAGGAATAAAATTACAATTACAAGAGCAATAATTAAAGAAATCATCAAAGTTGATAATGTAATTTGTTTTAAACTACCATAACCACCAACATGAGAAATTAAAGATTCAATAAATGGATCAGAATAATTAGTTGAATCATTAATAACATCTTTGTTAATTAAAGTTAAATCATAATCAAACTCTGTACAATTAAATTGATTTACAGCAATATTAGCTAATTTGTTAGCTAAAGCCAAATCACTTCCAGCATTATTTAAAAAGTCAGTATATTTTAATTCAGTAAAAGCTTTTCCGCTAGTATCAGTTGAATCGTAGTCAAAATATAATTCAGATTCTTTTGTTGCATCTAACCTTGATAAATAAGAATTGCTTTCAACTGTATCAGCGTTAGCACCATCATCAGCAATAATATCTTCAAGAGAATATTCTGTAGAATTCCAATTATTAACAATATAAATATAATTTTCGTTGGCTGTTGTATCATCAGTTGTGTCTTCATCGGTAGAATCATCGGTAGAATCGGCAGATTTTACGTTATCATAAAGTTTTGTTTTAAAATCTTCAGGATTTTTTAATGGGAGAACAATAACAGGATAATTACTATCATAATTTATATAGGCGTCTCCTTGTTCAAAGAATTCGCTACTTTCAATCATGATATCGCCTTTATAGTTCATAGCTTCAAAGCCCCAATCCCACATCAAATATTTAGATGCAGCAGTAGCAATTGCAGGATCTGCTTTAAAAGATAACTTAATTGTATCAGTTCCCTCAGTTTCGAGTTTATAAGTAGAAATATTAATTTTATCTAATCTATATTTGAATTCGTCAGTGATTTCTTCAATAGCTTTTCCAGTTGTTAAATCTTCTTCACTAGAAGTACCATCACTTTTTGTATCAATTTTATAGACAAAATTTTGGCCGTTATCATAATCGGCACTAGCATTAATTCCTAAACTAGTAGGTAAAAATCCTATAAATGCACTTAGTATTACACTAAAACATAATAAGATGTAAGCAACAAAACGTTTCACAACAATCCTCCGTCTTTTATAAATAAATTTATAAAACAATGTATACTTTGATAATATACAATTTTTTATCAATTATTACAATTATTTAATACTCATTTATTTGATTTTTTTCTAGAAAAAGAATGCTCTTTTTTGTTAGCACCCTTCCTCTTTTTGTCCTTTCTATAAAATTGCTGTTTACTAAAAAAGGTTCATTAACAAATTTTATATTGTTTGCATCTTCATTTAGTATAGAACTTATTACTTCAATAGAAACTGGAGTATATCTAAATTTTTTATACATAATTTTTAATATTCTTATATCAAACTCATTTAGACCATATTCAAAAATATTTAAAACATTAAATGCATCAATAATATTATTTTCGTCGATTATGTCAATGTTTTTATATATTTTATAATCAAAAACTCTTTTTAATATATTATTTGAAATTCTTGGTGTATATCTTGATCTTTCTGCAATTAAATTACATGCCTTTTTTGTAATATTTAGGTTAATTTTGCTGGCATTATTAATAATAATTTCTTTTAGTGATGAAATTGAATAATAATTAAACTTAAATGCAATACCAAATCTATTCATTAATGGAGTTGAAATTAAATTTTGCATTGTTGTCGCACCTATTAAAGTAAAAGGAGAAATCTTTACAGATAAAGCTTTTGTATTCTCGTCATTTTTATAGGCAATATTTAGAACAAAATCTTCCATTACACTATAAAGAGTTTCTTCAATTTCTTTATTCATCCTATGTATTTCATCTATAAATAAGATAGAACCTTCTTCTAAAATAGATAAAATACTGACTAAATCGCTTATTTTCTCTAATGAACTTGCGTTTATTACCATTATTTTAGATGACATTTCTTCAGCGATTATATAAGCCAAACTTGTTTTTCCTAAACCTGGTGGTCCATAAAAAATCATATGATCTAAGACTGTTTTACGTTTTTTTGCACTATAAATGAATATTTTTAAATTTTCTGTAATATTTGATTGCCCAAAAAACTCGCTTAATTTTACAGGCCTAAATAAATTATTTTCCATTATTTGCGATTTCCTTAATAGTCATTGAAATTGCTTCTTCATCACACAAGTTTTTTGGTATTTTATTTAAAGCTATTGTGATGACTTTAGAGTCATATCCAATTTTTTTCAGTGCTAAAAATACATTTTCATACTCAAATAATGGGTAATCTTTTGTCTTAAATTTATTTTGCAAGCCAACAACAATTTTTTCTGCTTTAGATGAAACACCAGGTATTTTAGATAATATTAGTATATTTTTAGTAATAATATAGTTTATAATTTCACTTGTTGAAAGATTATTTAAAAGTGAAAATGCAGTTTTATACCCCACACCACTAACTGAAATAATCTTTTTAAATAACAAAAGTTCATCAATATCTTTAAAGCCATATAAAGTAAGGACTTCTTCCTTCATAACATCATAAATAAATACTTTTTTTTCATCATTAATATAATATTGATCTAAATGTGTTACAACCACTTCAAAACAAATACTATTAATTAGCAAATCAATAGAATCTTTTTTAACATCTACAACTTTCCCTATTATGTAACTAAACATTAAATTAAATCTAATGAAATTAGTTTATTCAAAATATTCAAATTCAAAATCTTTTATTTTTATAGTGTCACCATCTTTTGCGCCAATTTTCTCAAGAGCCTCATTAACGCCAATTTTATTAAGATAAGAAATTAATCGCATCATTCCTTCATCAGTTGAAAGATTGATTAAATCGTATGTTCTAAGAACTCTTTCACCAACAATTTCATAAGTATTATCATTAATCATATTTATTGTAAATATAGGTTCTTCCTTAGTTGCATCGTATACTTTTTCTTTATTCATTTCTTCATAAATAGGCCAAGTTTTTGCATCTTTTAATAAATCTGCGCATTTATATAATACTAAATCAAGATTTTGATCAGTTAGACAGCAAATTGGAATAACTTCCTTTTTAACTTGCTTTTTAAACTTCTCAAACCTTTCTTCTGCACCATCTTCATCCATTTTACTTGCAACAATTACAGTTGGTCTATCTAAAAGGTGCATTCCATAACTCTTTAATTCGTTATTTAAAATTTTATAATCTTCGTAAGGATCTCTAACACCGCTCATATCAACCATATGTATAAGAACACGTGTTCTTTCAATATGCCTAAGAAACATAAGTCCTAAACCTTTACCCAAATGTGCTCCCTCAATAAGACCTGGCATATCAGCTAAAACAAAACTCCTTCCATCTTTTGTTGTAGCAACGCCAAGGTTAGGAACAAGAGTAGTAAAATCATAGTCACCAATTTCTGCTTTTGAATTAGTAACACAACTA
This sequence comes from Bacilli bacterium, assembly GCA_041669265.1. Taxonomy (GTDB): domain Bacteria; phylum Bacillota_I; class Bacilli_A; order RFN20; family CAG-826; genus Onthovivens. The sequence goes on from JBAYBM010000002.1 coordinate 95,089, forward strand.
ATGAATGTAGATTTTCCAACACTTGGAAATCCAACAATTCCTACATCAGCTAATAGCTTGAGTTCAAGAATAATACGTTTAATCTCACCTGGAAGTCCGTTTTCAGCAATCTTTGGTGCTTTATTTCTACTATTTTTAAAACAAGCATTACCACGACCGCCTCTTCCACCTTTACATATTAAATATTCTTTCCCAATCTCGTTCATATCAACTAAAAATTGATGATTTTCTTCTAAAAATACAACAGTTCCAAGAGGAACGTCTATATAAATATCTTTAGATTTTCTACCATACATATTTTTTATATCGCCATCTTCACCAGGATCAGCTATAAAAGTTTTTGAATGTCTATAATTGACTAAAGTAGAAGTAGTTTTGCTGCATTTCAAATAAATGCTTCCGCCTTTTCCACCGTTTCCTCCACTTGGTCCACCAAATGGCCTACATTTTTCGTGAATAAAAGCAATGGCTCCATCGCCACCTTTTCCACTTCTGCATTCAATAATTGCTCTATCTATAAATGTGTACATAATTTGCCTTCAAAAAAAGCCACCCAAACAGGCAGCTTTCAATTTACTTTGTTTCGTATACAGAAACTCTTTTTTTATCCTTGCCAACTCTTTCGAATTTAACAAAACCTTCTTTAGTAGCAAAAATTGTATCATCGCTACCTTTCTTTGTATTAACGCCAGGATATACTTTTGTTCCACGTTGACGATAAATAATAGCACCTGAGTTGCAATGTTGACCATCAGCCAATTTGCTACCTAATCTACGTCCGGCACTATCACGACCGTTTTTAGTACTACCAACACCTTTATGTGAAGCAAAGAGTTGTATATTAAGTTCAAATCTAAATTTCATATTTGTACCAACCTTTCTTTATAATTTTCTTATAGAGATATACTTACTATATTTATTCTCTATCGTTTTTAATTGAGTAATAATCGTTTGGAGAACAATATTATCATGATTTGATGGTTTAGAATTAGCTTTTAAAATAACACTACCTTCTTTAACATCTATATCATAACAAGACTCATTCTCTAAGGCATTTAGGCCACCGATAATTACACAGCTAACTGAGCCACATATTAGATCAAGTTCATCTCCTTTTGAAGAATTAGCATGACCAATTGATGAAAACTCAAGAACATCATTATTTTTTTCTAAATAAGTTACTTTAATCATTAAGCTTTAATGTTTTCGATTACTAAGCAAGTATAAGGTTGACGATGGCCAATTGTCTTGTGATAATTTGCTTTAGATTTATACTTATAAACTTTAATCTTCTTGCCTAAACCTTGCTTTTCAACTTTTGCTGAAACGATAGCACCATTAATATATGGATTACCACAAGTAATAGTCTTATCGCCAACAAGTAAAACTTTATCAAAATTATAAGTAGAACCAACTTTTACATCTAGTTTTTCAACATAGATTTTTTGTCCAACTTCAACCTTGACTTGTTTACCGCCAGTTAAAATTATTGCGTACATATGTTTCCTCCTGTTTAAAAAATTACTCGCTATGAAGGTGAATTTTTAAAAATTACTTGTGACCTTTTCTATGCGGTTGTAGCTAAATAGAGTTACAACGGAGTTATATTAACATATATTATATATATGTGTCAAACAAATAAAATAACTTTTTAGTAGATTGATACTATACAAAATAGACTATATTACTTCCATGTAAATTGCCAGCCACCAGGAATCTTTACACTCCCATTTTGACTTTGAAATAACCTGTAAACAACAACGACTACAATTGAAATAACTAAAATTGCCATTACAGCTGTAATTGTTATTACTTCACCCGGTTTAATCAATGAAAGCTCTTCTTCAGTTAGAACAACTAATTTCATTATTTTTCCTCCTATACTAAACAAGAAGGGAGTAAAAATAATTTTTATAAAGTTTTTAATTTATTTTCTATTTCATCTTTCAGTTTTAAATAATTTGAATATTTGCTTTTCTCAAGATCAAGTTTTGCTTTTGGTGCTTTATTAACAAAATTTGGATTGTTTAATAGACCTTCACTACGCTTGATTTCTTGTAAGACGTTATTATAATCCTTTTGAAGTTTTTCTTTCATTTCTTCTTTGTTTACATTATCAAGAATAAATATTGTCATATCATTTAAAACAATACTTGTGGAATTTTTAACGTCTGAATCAACTTTTTCTATTGATGTTGCAAACGAAAAACGACTAACATATGGATAAAATTCATTAAAATCAATTATAGATTTTATTCTTAAATCAACTTTATAATTTGGAGCAAATTTATTATTAACTTTATAACTTCTAATGTTTTCTATTACTTGTTGTAATAAAGTCACCTTTTTTTCGACATTTTTATTGATGAATGTTTTATCATAATTTGGATATGATTCAAGCATAATTGATTCTTTATGAACTGGCAAAGATTGGTAAATTTCTTCAGTAATAAATGGTGAAAATGGATAAATCATCATTAAAACTGATTGCAATACTTTTATCAAAGTAAAATATGTTCCATAATTATAATTATTTTTATCATTTAAAGAAACCTTAGTCATTTCAATATAAAAACTACAAAAATCATCATAAACGAAATTATATAAAATTGTTGAAGCTATTCCATATTCATATTTATCCATAGCTTTTGTTACTTTGTTAATTGTAGTTTCTAGCTTAGAAAGTATGAATTTATCAATACTATTTAACTTATTCTTTTCAATATCAGATGGTTTAAAGTCTTCTGGTAATATGCCTAAAATATATCTTGCACTATTCCATATTTTATTAAGATAACTTTGTACAGATTTTAATTTTTCTTCTGAATATCTCATGTCCATGCCGGGAGATGCAGTAGTTGCTAAAAAATATCTTAATGTATCAACGCCATAGCTATTAATAACATCAAAAGGATCTATTCCGTTGCCCAAAGATTTCGACATTTTTCTTCCTTTTGAATCTCTAACAAGACCATGAATAATTACATTTTTAAATGGAGTTTCTTTTGTGAAATGTAATCCTTGAAAATACATTCTAGCAACCCAAAAGAAAATAATATCATATCCTGTTGACATACAATCAAGAGGATAATAACGTTTAAAATCATCAGTATTTTCTGGCCAACCTAATGTAGCAAATGGCCATAATGCACTTGAAAACCAAGTATCCAAAACATCTTCATCTTGAACCCAATTCTCGCTATCTTTTGGAGTTTCATATGAAATTAGTATTTTATCAGTAGTTTTTGAGTAATAAACTGGTATTCTATGACCCCACCATAATTGACGAGAAATACACCAATCATCACAGTTTGACATCCAACGAATCAATACTTTTTCAAAACGTTTTGGGAAAAACACTGTTTTGTCTTTTGACTCTTGTTGTTTTAATACACTTTCAGATAAAGGCTTCATTTTTACAAACCATTGTTTACTTAATAATGGCTCTACAACAGCATCACTTCTTTCAGAATGCCCGACTTGGTGCACTATTTCTTCGATTTTTATTAAATTACCATCTTTATCAATATTTTTTACAAGCAAATCTCTGCACTCATAACGATCCATTCCTGCATATTTACCAGTATTATCAGCCATTGTTCCATCAATATTCATAATAATCTTGAAAGATTGGTTATATTTTTTGCCTATATTAAAATCATTTGGGTCATGAGCAGGTGTACATTTCATAGCTCCTGTTCCAAACTTCATATCTACATATTCATCAGTTATAACAGGTATTTCTTCATTGTTTGCTGGATTAATAACTTTTTTTCCAACAATATCTTTATATCTTTTATCTTTAGGATTAACTACAATACAAGTATCGCCAAACATAGTTTCTGGTCTTGTAGTAGCAATCGTTAAAAATTTGTTTTTATTATCAGTAAAAACATATTTAAAATAATAAAATTTACCTTTGTCTTCTTTATATATAACTTCAATATTGCTTAGTGCTGTTCTCATTACAGGATCATAATTAACAATTCTTTCACCTCTATAAATAAGTTTTTCATCATATAATTTTTTAAAAACATAATAAACCGCTTTTGAAAAACCTTCATCAAGAGTAAATCTTTCACGAGAATAATCAAGCATTAATCCCATTTTTGCCCATTGTTTATGTATTATATCGCTATATTCATCTTTCCATTCAAAAGCTTTTTTTAAGAAAGCTTCTCTACCAATATCAAATCTAGAAATGCCTTCTTCTTTTAATCTTTTATCAACTTTAGCTTGTGTTGCTATACCAGCATGATCACAACCAGGTAAATATAAAACATCAAACCCTTTTGCTTTTTTATATCTACAAGTAATATCTTGGATTGTTGTATCTAAAGAGTGACCAATATGCAATTTACCAGTAACATTTGGAGGAGGAATAACCATTGAAAATTTTTGTTTTGAAATATCACCAGCACGAAAATATCCTTTATTCTTCCAATTCTCATATTTACCTTCTTCTACAATTTTAAAATCATAATGTTTATCTAGACCCATAACATATCCTCACTTTAAATTTTCTTCGATGTAATCTTTTAATTTACCAATTGATCTCTCATCTCTAATTGATGTAAATATTATACTCTTTTCATTAATACCAAGAAACTTAGTTTTGAAGTTGTTCACAACCTTGCTTCTTTCAGATTGATTTAATTTATCACATTTAGTTGCAACAATCACAAATTTATATTTTGTTGATTTTATAAATTTATACAATGTTACATCATCATCATTTGGAATTCTTCTACTATCAAGTAAAAATATAATTAAAGACAAATATTCATTATTATTAAAATAATTTTCAAGCATATTACCATAAAAATTATAATCTTCGCCTTTTTTAGAAGAAAAACCATATCCAGGACAATCAACAAAATAAAAGCGATTTTCTATAAGAAAATAGTTTAATAAACGAGTATGACCTGGTTTAGAACTTGTAAATGCCAATTGTTTTTGATTTGTTAAAGCATTTAGTATGCTTGATTTACCAACATTTGATTTTCCAACAAAAACAACTTCCTGAAGTCTATTTTCAGGAAGTGTTTCATTTGAATTACAAGATTTTATAAATTTAGCATTTTTAAAAATATTCATTTTATTTAAAACATTCTTTTAAAGCATCATCTACATTATTCATATAAACAATCTTTAAATTATCTTTAACTTCTTTAGGAAGTTCTTCTACATTGTTTTTATTCTTTGCTGGAACAATAATTTCTTTTATTCCACTCCTTAAAGCAGCTAAAGATTTTTCTCTAAGCCCACCAATTGGTAAAGCGTTTCCACGTAAAGTTACTTCACCAGTCATCGCAATATCTCCACTAACAGGTTTATTAGATAAACTAGAAATTATGGCAGTTGTGATTGCAACTCCTGCAGAAGGTCCATCTTTAGGAACTGCACCTTCAGGAACATGAACATGAATATCGTTTTTATCGAATAAGTTTGAATCAATGCCATATTTCTTAGCATTAGCTCTAACATAATCTAAAGCGATTGAACATGATTCTTTCATAACATCACCCAATTTTCCTGTAAGAATTAATGAGCCTTTTCCAGGGAAATAATTTACTTCTATAGGCAATATATCTCCACCATATTCAGTGTAAGCCAAACCAGTAACTACTCCTACTTGTTCGCCTTTTTCTTTTTGTGTAGATTCAAAAATCTCTATACCAAGATATTTTTTAACTTCATGTGGATGAACAACAACTTTTTTAAGTTTTGAATCATTAACTAATTCAACACACACTTTTCTACAAATTGATGATATAAGTCTTTCTAATTCACGAACACCAGCTTCTCTAGTATATCGTTCAATAATAAAATCTATTGCATGATCATCAAATTCAATTTGATCGCTACTTAATCCATTAGCAACTAAACACTTTTTAATTAAATGTTCTTTAGCTATATGCATCTTTTCAATTGCAGTATAACTATTTAATTCGATTAATTCGAGTCTATCTAATAAAGGACTAGGAATATTTTCTAAGTAATTTGCAGTACAAATAAATAGTACATTACTTAAATCATATGGCTCCTCAATAAAGTTATCAGCAAAAGCATTGTTTTGTTCAGGGTCAAGAACTTCTAATAAAGCACTAGAAGGATCACCTTTATATGAATTTCCAAGTTTATCAATTTCATCTAGTAAGAAAACAGGATTAACTGTTTTTGCTTTTCTCATTCCTTGAATAATTCTTCCAGGCATAGAACCAACATATGTTCTTCTATGACCTCTAATTTCAGACTCATCAGTTATTCCACCTAAACTTGCTTTAATAAACTTTCTATCAAGTGCACGAGCAATTGATTTTGCTAAAGAAGTCTTACCAGTTCCTGGTGGGCCATAAAAACAAAGGATAGGAGCCTTTAAATTACCAGTTAACTTTTTAACTGCAAGATATTCAATAATTCTTTTTTTAGGTTTGTCTAAACCATAATGATCTTCATCTAATATTTTTTGAACATTCTTTAAATCATCATTATCATTTGTTTTTTCAGTCCAAGGCAAAGACAAAAGAATATCAATATAACTTCTAATTAAACTGCCCTCAAGTGAACCTTGTGGCATTAAGTTGTATTTTTTCATTTCATCATGAACTTTGTTTTTAATATTTTGTGGATAATTTCATTTATCAACTTTATCCAAAATTAAATCTGGGTCTTGATCGCCATCATCTTCACCAAGTTCTTTTTTAATAGCTTTCATTTTTTCTCTTAAGAAATATTCTTTTTGAGATTTTTCAGCACTATCTCGAACTTCTTTTTGTAACTTGTTCTCAATTTCATTGTTTTCAATCATACTATTGAAGAAACTAGTTAATAAAACTAAACGATCGTTAACATTTGCTGCTTCAAGTAACTTAATTTTTTCTAAATAATTTAAATTAAAATTTGAACTTAGAGCATATGAAATATCTAGAGCACTTAGGCCTTTAGAAACTTTTCCAAGAACAGAATCGCAATTTTTACAATTTTCAAAAAAAGTTTCTTTGTTGACTTCAAAATTTGTGAACAAATCTTTAATTAATATTCCTTCTTGCTTTTGGTCACCAAGTTCATCTTCAAATAAAGTACAATTTCCAATATATGCATTATTATCTATTTTAAGGGAACTTAGTTTGACTCTTTCAATACCTGAAATAGTAATCTTAAACCCCTTATCATATTTTGCCGATGTTGAAACTCTACATAAAGTTCCAACGTCAAAAATTTCATCAAAAGATGAAATTTCTTTGTTTTGTATTTCTTTTTGGCAAGAAATAACAACATATGAATCATCAGTTGCAACACTCAATAAAAGTGAAGCAACTGATTTTGGTCTAGCAACATATAAATTTTCATTCTGCCCTGGAAAAACAACTAAGTCAATCGTAGGCAAAACAGGGATATCAAATGGAATGTTTTTTTCAAACTTCATCTAAATACCTCCTTTCAAACTATTTTGTTTCTTTTTTAGCAACTTTTTTGGTTGTAGGCTTTTTTTCAACTTTTTCTTTTTTAACGGTTTCAGGTTTTTTAACTGCAACTTCAAGATTGTTTGCAATTAAGAACTTTTCAATCTTACCTTGTTCAAGTTGTGAAGCGAGTTGATTTCTTTGTGGTTCAAGATATTTTTTAATATCTTCAATCTTCATATTATATTGTTTTGCCATTTGGCCATAATAATCATTGATATCATCTTCAGTAACAACTAAATGTTCAACTTCACCAATCTTATTTAAAACTAAATATGAAGATAATCTCTTTTCAGCATTAACTTTATATTGAGCGTCAATCTTTTCATCATCCATTCCAGTAATTTCTTTATATTGCTCATAAGTTAAACCATTTTGAGAAATTTGTTTAATCATATCTTCTTTCATTGATTTAGCTTCTGACTCAATAACTTGTGGAGCAACAACAACTTTTGATCCTTCAGTAATTTTTTCAATAAGTTTATTAAATTGTTCATCACGAGCTTGAGACTCTTTTTGTCTCATTAATTGATCTTTTTCATATTTGTTTAATTCAACAACTGTTGTAACACCTGGATAATTTAAAGATTTTGCAAATTCATCGTTGATTTCAGGAAATTTTTTATTTTTAATTTCATGAATCTTACATGCAAATTTTGCTTTCTTTCCAGCAAGTTCCTTTACATATTGTTCAGGGAAAGTAACGTTAACATCAATCTTTTCATCAGTTTTAGAACCAATTAATTGTTCTTCGAATCCTGGAATAAATTGATTTGAACCAAGAACTAATGAATAATTCTCAGCACTTCCACCTTCAAATTCTTTTCCATCAACATAGCCTTTGAAGTCTAAAACAACAGTATCGCCTTTTTCAGCAGCACCATCTTTCATAACCCATTCAGCGTTGTCATTTTTTAAATGATCAATAGCAGCATCAATTTCATCTTTTTTAACATCAAATGTTCCTAAAGGAATCTTAATATCTTTATAGTTTCCTAAAGTAACTTCTGGATAACAAATAACTGTAAATTCAACTTCTAATAAATCATTTGAAACCTTTGTAGGTTTAACATCTGGTCTATAGAATGGTTTTAAGTTATGCTCCTTAACAACATCACTAAACATATCAGGAAGAACAATATTCATAGCTTCTTCATAAATTTGTCCATTTGATAAGCGTTGTTTTGCCATTTCAAGAGGTGCTTTTCCTTTTCTAAAACCTTTAATTTCAACATTCTCACAAAGTTTCTTAGTAGCTTTGTCTTGGGCATCTTTCCATGCTTTTCCATTTACTTCAGTAGTAACTTGGTAAATTGCATTGCCCTTATCTATTAATTTTGTAGCCATAAAATAAAATCTCCTTATATAAAATGCGTACGAAGAAAATTATATATTAGATTTAAATCTAATACAATAAAATTGCTCTACTTTTTTACTATAATGAGTACTTTATTTTTTCATATATTTTCAAGAATTTATCGACATATGTTTCGTTTACTTTTAATTTTTTAAAAAAAGAATCGTTTTCAAGATTAATTTTAAAGATTGAGGCTCCAATAATTAATGATGCAGCAACCAAATTATCTACATCATTATCAGCTATTTTTTCTGGCAAAAGATAGAAAAATAAAGGATTTATTAGAATAGAAGAATATTGAGCCAAACTAATGTTTTTCTCCTCGCTATTCATTTCTTTAATTTTCATAATAACAACTGGAAATATTTTTTCTATATATTCGTTTAAATCTATTGGTTTAATCGTAAAATATTTACCATCTTTTTTAAAAGTAATATTTCCATCATACTTTGCTAATGATGATAAATAAAGCATCATGCTAAAATTCAAGGTAAAATCAGTTTTTTTTGAAAAATAATCAAAATAACATTTTTCATAAATAATGCCTTTTTTATTCATTTCAATAAGCTTTTTTATACCATATGATTCATCAACTTCACTATTTGAAATTAATAAGTTTTTTAAAGTTTCGTAAGACATTACGTCATCATTTGTCTCGTGATCTTCTCTAAATTTTTTGCATTTTGATACAAAATTATCAATCCCTCTTACAAATTCTTCTGTCTCCTGGTTTATATATTTGTAAGATTTAAAATATTCAATTTCCTTATATAAATTTGGTTCATCAGAAATGTAAATCAAACAAAAAAGTAAGTTCTTTGCACTACTAATTAAATCATAATTTTCTACTATATTTCTACTATTATAATATTCTTTAATTGCTTCTTGATAATTTCCTAGAATTCTAAGTGAAGAAATTCGATAAATTAAATCTTCGGGATCTGTAGTACCGTTTGTAAGTTGCAATACTTTGTAATAATCTCCTGAAATCATTAAGTTTTTAATCTTTATGCTCATTTTTATACCCTTTTAATTTATTGTATAACAAATTCGCTTGTTTTTTCGGAATAATTTGTTCGAATTCTTCAAGAGATGCATTTTTTAAATCAACAATTGTAGGATATGTTTTATTAAGCTGTTCAATACGAATGCTACCTAATCCTGCAATATCATCATAAATACTCTTAAACATAGATGAACTACGTTTATTTATATGAGATTTGATGGCAAATCTATGGACTTCATCTTGAGCTCTTGTCAAAAAGAAAAATAATGGCTTATTATCATCTATGTAAATTTCGTTACCATGTGTATCAATTAAAAGATTCGTTCTATGCTTATCATTTTTAGCTAAACCGCAAACATTAATGTCGCATTTTAATTCTTTAAGAACCTCACATATGGCATTAATTTGCTCTATACCACCATCAGCAATAATTAAATCAGGAAGTTCTTGTTTATCTTTTAAAAGACGGCTATATCTCCTATAAACAACTTCTTTCATACTTGCTATATCATCACGTTTATTATCACCTTCAATGTTAAATTTTCTATACATTTGTTTTACTGGTTCGCCATTAATAAAACATACCATTGCACCTACAGCATCTGTTCCTTGTAAATGAGAATTATCGAATAATTCAATTCTATAAGGAGTTTCAATATGAAGTTTGTTTCCTAAATCTTGTAATATTCTTATCTTATCATCATCTAAACGAGCACTTAAAAAATGTTCTTCCAATGCTTCTTTTGCATTTATTTGAGTTAAAGATAAAATTTCTTTTATTTTTCCTCTTGTTGGATTCAAAACTTTTTTGCAGAAAAATTCCGATAATGTATCACAGACTTCTTTGTTTCCAACATAAATAGAGTTAGGAACTTTATTTTCTTCATAATACTGAAGAATAATGTTTGTAACAAACTCCTGAATTTCACCAATTAATTCATAAATAAAACTTTTTCTTCCAATAAGTATTCCTTTACGATAAATAAAAACAACAATAGAAATATATTCTTGATTGATATAATAACCAAAAACATCAAAATCTTTTTTACTTTTAAGTTCAACGTTTTGTTTATCATTTATTTGATTAATAGCATCCAGCATTTTTTTATATTCTTCAGCAGTTTCATAATTAAATTTATCAGAATAAAAAGTAATTTGTTTTTTTATTTCATCGATAACATCACGATTATCTCCGTTTAAAAATTTTTTAATATTCTTTATTACGTCTTTATATTTTTCATCAGAAATATTATTAATACAAGGAGCAAGGCACTGACCTAAATGATAATATAAGCATGATTCTTTCTGAACATTATTACATTTTCTTAAAGGAAATATTTTATTGATTATATCTAAAGCTTCATAAGCATTACTCGACAATGGATAGGGGCCAAAATAATCACATCTACTATCTCTAGTATTTCTAGAAATAGAGACATATGGATCTTTTACATTATGTATAGCAATATATGGGTAATGAGAATTATCTTTTAACATAATGTTATATCTTGGTCTATATTTTTTAATTAAATTCATTTCTAAAATCAGTGATTCTTTCTCACTTTTTGTAATCATTATTTCAAAATGATCTACATTTGCAACCATACAAGCAGTTTTACCATTATGTGGTCTTAAAAAATATTGTGAAACTCTTTTCTTTAAATTTTTAGCTTTTCCAATATAAATAATCTTATCTTTTATATTATGCATAAGATAACAGCCAGGTTTATCTGGTAAAAGATTAATTTCGTTTTCTAATACTTTGTTCATTTTAAAGTAACTATCGTTGCTCCTGTACCACCATCAATATCAGTTCCAAGTCTAAAAGATTCGACAAATGGTAATGTTTTTAAATGTGTATGAATACCATTTCTTAATTTTCCTGTACCATATCCATGAATAATTTTTACTACTTTTAATTTACGAATACGGCAATCATCAAGATATTTATCTAAACTATCTAAAGCTTCATCGACATGATAACCGATTAAATTTAGACTGGAAGAAACCTGTTTTTGATTCAAAATTTCATTATCAATATTTCTAATCTTTTGTGGTTCTCTTTTTGGACCACTAATTCTAATACAATCATCTAAACTTGCTTTAACAGAAAATCCAGAAGTAGAAATAAGATTAACTCTATTTTTATCAATTTTTGTAACTTTCCCCTGCAAATTTAAACTTTTTATAAGTACATAATCACCACAATTAATGACTTCTTTTTCTTTATCAATTAATGAAATATCCTTTATTCGTTTAACAAAACTAGAATCATCAAGGTTTTTGTGTTTTTTAAATTCATCTACTATATCATCAAGTTCATCAATTTTTTTATCAACATATTCATCAAATTGATCAATCTTTCCTTCTTTTAACTTTTTCTCTTTTTCATCAAGTTTATCGCTCTTTTTCTTTAATTCATTATTTAAAAGATTTATATCATTTCTTTTTTTATTTAAATCTTCTTCTTTTTGATGAATAATTCTTTCTTTTTCTTCTAAAATTTCAATTTTTTTGTCGTTAACATCAACGAAATTCTTCTCGTATATTTCTCTAGCTCTATTAATAACAGTTTGATTTAAACCATATTTTTCAGCAATTAAAAAACCATAACTTTTACCACTAACGTTTAAAAGCATTTTAAAAGTAGGTTCTATCTTTTTTTCATCGAAAATAAAGGACGCACTTAGTACATTTTTGTTTGCTAAACCATATTGTTTTAACAACTGATAATGCGATGTTATAAGTGTAAGACATTTTCTTTGAACCAAAAATTCAGCTACAGACATACTTAGAGATTCGCCTTCTTTTGGGTCTGTTCCATTACCTAATTCATCAATAACTACTAAATCATTACTAGAAATATACTTTAAAATGGTGGAAAGAATTGACATGTGACCGCTAAAAGTAGAAAGATTATTTTCAATTGATTGACTATCGCCAATATCAATATAAACCTTCCTAAAGAAAGACGTACCACTGCCTTCATTACAAGGAATTGGCAATCCTAGTTTTATCATGTATGCACAAATAGCCACTGTTTTTAGTGCAATAGTTTTTCCACCTGCATTAGGACCACTAATTAAAAGCATTGTTTTATCATCGCCAAGAAAAAAATCATTAGGAACAACAGTTTCTTTATCCAATAAAGGATGTCTTGCACCATACAATCTAATTTCTTTATTTTTCAATAAAATAGGAACAACCCCTTGTATTTCATTCAAATAATTAATTTTTGAAGATAAAACATCAAGTTTTATTATTATGGCATCGTTTTTAAGTAAAACAGTTTCGTTATTAACTACATCAAATGATATTTCTTTTAATATTCTAGTAATTTCTTCTTTTTCTTGAATAACGTAAACCATTTTTTCATTTTCTAAATTAACAATAGATGTCGGTTCAATAAAAGTTGTTTGTCCACTATCACTTACATCATGAATAATTCCATCGACAGAAGCTTTTAAATTAGTACTTATAGGTAAAACAAATCTACCATCACGTAAAACATAAGAATCACCCGATAGTTTATCTTTATATGAAACCATTAATTTATTAACAGCAGTATGTATTTCTCTATCTACTAGTAGAGATTTTCTTCTCAAATCCTTTAATTTTGGTGAAGCATTATCATAAATTGTATTATCAACAGAAACTGTTCTTATAATTTTATTGTAAATATCTTCACAAAAGAAAAGATTTGAAGAAAGATCTTTCAGCAAAGGGAATTTATTTCCATCAATTTTGTTAAAGAACTTAATCAACTCTTTTATGGAAAATATCTCATCTTTTAAAAGATTTAATTTTAAAGGATCTAATACGCCACCCTTTTTAATATTTTTAATCTCTTCATATAAATCTAATTTTGAAGAAATTGGAAATGAACCAAACTCTAGATAAGCATTATAGCTTTCATTAAATATAGCTAATTCTTTACTGCAATCATCTTCGTTAGAAAAGACATCTAAAGACTCAATAAAACTCTTACCATTTATTGTTTTAGAATACTTTGAAACATTGCTTAATATCTTATCAATTTCAAGAATTTCTCTTACTGATCCCATGTTTTAAATGATAGCATAAAATCGGGTTAAGTGGTATACTTGAATAATGGTCACGATTAAAGTAGATGAAAAAACATTAGAGAAAATCGAAAACGATTATAAAGATTATATTACAGATAAAGATATAGGTTATATTCTTTTTGTTGCAAAAACAAAAAATAATATTATTACTGCTTACAATAATAAAAAAGCCAATACTTTTAAAGTCACTATTCAAGGCGAAGATTATCTTGATATAGCAAAAAAATATTCAAAAGTTGATGATATTTTACCAAAAAAAATGAAGGAAAATAAAGAGTCGCCTTTTTATATTGACGTTGATCAACAAATTGGCAGTGATGAAGTTGGAACAGGTGATTTTCTTGGTCCAATCGTTGTTTGTGCAGCCTATTGTGACAACGAAACAATGAAATTGGTAAATGAATATAAAATTCAAGATAGCAAAAAAATTAATGATGAAAAAATAAGAGAAATTGTTCCACTATTACTTAAAAAGGTATTTTTTGAATACAAGATTCTTACAAATGAAAAATATAATAGCGCTTATGAAAAGGGTTTTAATATTAACCAAATTAAATGTATCTTACATAATTTTGTTCTTACTAAACTACACGATAGATTTCCTTATGTTAAAAACGTTTATATTGATCAGTTTACACCCGAAAATAAATATTATGAGGCTTTAGGAAAAATAGATCATATAACTGATGGCGTTGTTTTTAAAGAGAAAGGCGAATCTTATTTTCCTAGTGTAGCTTTAGCAAGTTGCATTGCAAGATATTTCTTTTTAATTGAAATGGATTTTTATGGCAAAAAACTTAATAAAAAGATTCCATATGGCGCTGGAGAAAAGGTCGATGAATTTGCTTTAGAATATGCAAAAGAATTTGGGTTAGACGCTTTACTTAAAATTTGTAAAAAGAATTTCGCTAATTATAAAAATATTTCATCTAAATTAAATGCTTAATTAAGATTATCAATTATATCTTTAAAGTATTTTGGAAGAGGACATTCAAATGATACCTCTTTTTTTGTAGTTGGATGAATAAAAGTAAGTTTATATGCATGTAATAATTGACCCTTATTATAAAGAAAACAGTTGTTTTCGCCATATAAAGGATCACCAACAACAGGATGATTGATGTATTCCATATGAACTCTAATTTGATGAGTTCTTCCAGTTTCCAATTTGCACTCCAAAAGAGTATATTTAGAAAATCTTTTTAGCACTTTAAAATGAGTTATTGCACTCTTACCATTTACAGGATCAACACAAAACTTTAATCTATTTGTTTTACTTCTAGCTAAAGGAGCAATAATTTTTCCATTATCTTCTTGAATGTTTCCACAAACCAAGGCAATATACTCTCTATGCATTGTATGATTCTTTAATTGATCAGCAATAAAATTATGAGCAAAATCATTTTTGCAGACAAGAAGTAAACCACTTGTGTCTTTATCGATTCTATGTACTATTCCTACTCTTTCTAGCCCATTAACATCAGATAATTCCTTATTTAAATAAATAAGACCATTTACTAGAGTATCATCATGATGACCATCTCCAGGATGAACAACGAGTCCTTGAGGTTTATTAATAATTAAAATATCATCATCTTCGTAAATTATATCTATATTCATTTTTGTTGGAGTTATATCTGTATCAAATTCTTTATGTTTAATATCATAAATAATAGAATCGTTAGGACAAATTTTATATGATGGAGACACAATTTTTCCATTAATAGTTACATTACCTTCTTTTATTAAATTTGCAAAGAAAACACGAGAAAATTTTGGTTCTTTTAAAGCCAAATATTTGTCAATTCTTAAATCGCATTCTTTATCGTTAACTAATAATTCTTTTTTCATTTTTTAACTTCAGTTGTTTTCTTATTATTTTCTTCTTTTATACTTGAGACAATCAAATATACAGCAAGCATTAAAATACCAACAGTTAAACAAGCATCAGCAAAATTAAATATTCCAAAGTTCTTCCACCAACCGGTAATATCAACAAAATCAATGACACCATTAGAATAAATCGTATTAATTGGAAGAATTGCAAATAATCTATCTACAGCATTCCCTAAATCACCAGCAAGAATAACCATTATTGTTGCTCTTAAAAAATTGCTTGTTGTTTTGTATTTTTTACATAAATAAACAATAATTGCAGCGGCAACTACATAAGATATAACAACAAAAACAATTTGAGCAGCTAAATCACCATCACCTATTCCAAATGCAGCACCCTTATTAAACGTTAGAGTAAAAACAAATAACCATGATAGCCAAGGAATAATATAAGAATTTCTTTCCCCTTGCACAAGATTGTTTACAGCTAATACTTTTGTAAGTATATCAAGCAAAAACAATAGCACACCTAACCAAACAAATGAAAATAAAATCTTTTTAAATATACTATTATTAGACTTATTTTCAACTAAATTTGTACTATTCATTTTTTTATCGCTTCTTGGCATCTCTTGCATAATTTTGCTCCATCTATCTCAGAAAGTTCATCAGAATTATAATAATTCCAGCATCTATCACACCTTTCACCAGGATGCTTAATTACATAACACTTACAAACATCACCATCTAAACCATTATCTAAATTATCAACTATTTTAACACCACTTACAATGAGTAATCTTGAAAGCTCATCATTAGGTATATCTTTTAAAATATCTTTCAATTTATCGTCATTAACCTTAATTGAAATAAAAGCTTCTTGTGGAGAATGAATAATCCCTTTGTTTCTTTCTTCTTGAAGAGCTTTTAGAGTGTCATCTCTTAATTTTTGAAATAACTTATATTCTGAAAGCACTTTTTCACCATATTTATGTTCAACTTTTGGATAATCATAATATTGAACATTATCTTTAAATTTTAATGGATAATTGTTATTAACTTCATCCATAGTAAAAGGCAAAATTGGATTAAGTAATCTCATTAATGTAAAAGTAACTTTATCTAATACAGTTTGCACTTGTCTTCTTCTTAAAGACTTCTTATTTTCACAATACAATATATCTTTAGCTATATCTAAATAGAAACTTGATAAATCATCGCTAACAAATTTAAGTAACTCACTCATTGCACTTAAAAAATTAAAATCATTCAATGATTTAATAAAATAATTAGTAACATATTCCAATCTAGCAAGAATAAATGTATCTACTTTTTCAAAAGTATCGACTCTATCAGTTGATTTAAATGTATCATCTAAAGAACCATTTGACAAATTGCTTAATAAAAACTTAAAAGTATTACGAATTTTTCTATAAATTTCTATATTTTGTTTAACGATGTTTTCAGATATCCTAACATCTTGAGAATAATCAATCAATGCTGCCCAAAGTCTTAAAATATCAGCACCATAAATATTAGCAATCTTTAGTGGATCAATACCATTTCCTTTAGATTTTGACATTTTTTCCCAATTTTCAGTCATAACAAATCCATGTGAAACGACCTCTTTATAAGGGGCACAACCTTGAGTTGCTTGAGAAACTATTAAAGATGAATTGAACCATCCTCTATATTGATCTGAACCTTCTAAATATAAATCAGCAGGAAATTTCAACTTTCTTTCTAAAAGAACACCACTAAAACTAGATCCACTATCAAACCAAACATCCATAATATCTTTTTCTTTTTTAAAAATACCATTTGGTGAATGTGAATTTTTATATCCATCTGGCAATAATTCTTTTTCAGAAAGTTTGTACCATATATTACTTCCGTTTTTTCTAAATAAATCTTCGATTCTATCGAACACTTCCTTTTCAATAATTGGAGTTTTATCTTCGCAATAAATAATTGGAATTGGAACTCCCCAAGCTCTTTGACGTGAAATACACCAATCATTTCTATCTTTAATCATATTGACCATTCTTGTTTCACCCCAAGATGGATTCCATTTAACCTTTTTAATAGAATTTATTAAATCTTCTCTTATAGGTGAGATAGAACAAAACCATTGAGGAGTTGCTCTAAAAATAACTGGTTTATGTGTTCTCCAATCATGAGGATAAGAGTGTACAATATCTTCTTCTTTCAAAAGGCAACCATTTTCATCTAACATTTTTATGACAACGGCATTAGCATCTTCATAAAATAAGCCTTTAAGTCTATCGCCTGTGTCTTCTGTTAAATAACCGTGTTCATCAACTGGACAATAAGGTTTAATACCATATTTTAAGCATACATTATAATCATCTTCACCATGACCAGGAGCTATATGGACTAATCCAGTTCCACTGTCATTAGTAACATAATCTCCTAAAATCACTCTAGAAACACGATTATACAAAGGATGAATACATTCGATATTTTCTAAATCTTTACCCTTAATTTCTTTAATCAATTCACACTTTGTTAGTCCTAATTTTTCTTTTAAGCTTTCTTTTAATTCACTTAAGAAAACCAATTTACCAATATTAGTATCAAATAAACCGTAAACAAACTTAGGATTTGCACATATTGCTAAGTTTGCTGGAATTGTCCATGGAGTTGTAGTCCAAATAACAAAACGTGCATCATTTGGAATTATATTCTTTCCATCCTTAACTTTAAAAGCAACAAAAATTGTATAAGCTTTTACATCAGCATATTCAATTTCTGCTTCTGCAAGAGCGGATTCACTTGATGGAGACCAATAAACTGGTTTCAAACCTTTATATATCAGACCTTTTAAAGCCATCTGAGCAAAACAATGAATTTCACTAGCTTCAAATTCTTTGTTAAGAGTTAAATAAGGATTTTCAAAATCTCCCAAAACTCCAAGTCTTTGAATTTGTGTTTTTTGATTTTGAACCTGTTTTTTTGCATAATCTTCACAAATTTTTCTAAAATCAATAATAGGAGTAGTTTTTCTATTAACTCCACTCTTAGTAACCATATTTTCAATTGGTAAACCATGTGTGTCCCAACCAAAAATAAAATCAGTCTTATAACCAGACATATTTTTAAAACGAATAACAAAATCCTTTAAAATACGATTTAGCATATGACCACAATGTATATTGCCATTTGCATAAGGAGGACCATCATGAAGCATGTATTCTCCTAAATCACGATTTTCATTCATATGATGATAAACATCATCTTTTTGCCATTTTTCTACTAAAATAGGTTCTTTATTGCAAAGATTACCCCTCATTTCAAATCCAGTTTTTGGCATAAGTAATGTGTCTTTTAATTCCATATAAATCTCCTTTAAATATAAAAAATCCTTAGATATTATCTAAGGACGCTTTTTACGTGGTACCACCTTAGTTACATATATACATAATATATATGTCACTCTATTTATTCTTAATTAACACTGAAGTGATACTATATTAGATTTTATTGAGTATTTTCATCACAACCTACTCTTTCTAAAAATAAATAACTAATAAGCTTGTCTTCAATTCTTTATACTAATAAAATAGTATAAAATAATCAACTATTTTCCTGAAAGAAAGTTAGGAATAATATCTTCTTCATCAACATCATCCTCATCATTACTCTCATTTTTATCATCATTAGAAGGTTTTTCATCTTTAACTTCTTCATCTTTATTAGAAGTATCTTCATCAGATTCAGTTTCTTCTTCAATTGGAGTAGTTGCTGCTTTATTATGACTACGTAATAAACTACCTAAATCAAGTTTACTAACTTTTGCAAAATCTACATCCGTATCAAAACATCCAGCAATTATAGAAACCATTATTTGATCGGTTAATTGATCATTAATAGAAATACCAAATTTAAGATCGATAGTTCCGCCACTTTGTTCAATAATTTTTTCAACACAATCTTGGCATTCAAATAAAGAAACTTGAGGGCCACATGTAATATGGCAAATAGCTTTTCTAGCACCTTTAATAGATTGCTCAATTAATGGACAATTTAAAGCACTTAAAGCTGCATCTTCACTTCTTCTTTCGCCTTCGCCAGTTCCAAAACCAATTAAAGCTATTCCACTATCTTTTAAAGTACTCTTAACATCAGCAAAATCAAGATTTATAATGGCAGGCATTAAAATTAAGTCTGTAACTGTTTTAACTGATTGGGCCAATACTTTATCAGATTCAGAAAAAGCTTGTCCGGCAGGAAGATTTCCTGCATTTATAAGTAATTTATCATTACTAACAACAATTAATGCATCACAATTTGTTTTTAAATTATTAAGTCCTTCAACTGAAATAGCGATTTTTTTATTGCCTTCAAAAGTAAAAGGTCTAGTTACAATAGCAACAGTTAAAGCACCCTCATCTTTTGCAATTTTTGCAATAACAGGAGCTCCACCAGTACCAGTTCCACCGCCCATACCAGCAGCAATAAAAACCATATTTGCACCTTTAACAATTGAACGAATATCTGCTTCACTAGCTTCAGCGGCACTTTTTCCCACAGCTGGATCTCCACCTGCGCCTAATCCATTAGTTAAATTCTCACCAAGAATTAATCTATTAGGAGCCTTACTTAACGAAAGAGCTTGTTTATCAGTATTAGCAACATAAAATTCAACGTTTGAAATATTTTCATCAATCATACGATTAACAGCATTGTTTCCAGCGCCACCAACACCTACAACAACAATTTTAGCAACGGGTTCAAAATTATCTAAATCTTCGTTCATAATAGTTTCTCCTATAATTCATCTTTTGTTTCTTTATATTCTTTTTCTTCTTCTCTAGTAACTTCGTTGATTTTTCCATGAATGTCATCTTCAAGAGTTCCTCTATAAATAGAAGAAATTAGTATTGCACCAGCACAATTAATAAATTCGCTATCTTGAATTCCAATACTTGGAATAATTGGGAATTCAGCACGATCACCATAAAAATTGTTTATATACTTTTTAAAATGATTTGTTTTTGTTGCTTCACCAATAAAAACAATCTTTTTATCGTTTGCAATATCATTATATGGTTTCATTAAATCTGCATAAGAAACTTTAAAATAATCAAGCCAATCCTTAAAGTAACCAGCAACAATTTTATTTAAATCTTCCATAAAAATTGGTTTACTTTCACCATTATATTTATAATGGCCAATAGCAGGATTTAAAGTAGATTTTCTCTCATCATATCCATATAAATTAACTAATTGTTCAGCATCAGAGCGTAAAATATTAAATACATTAACAACTCTATCTACTAAATCATCAACACCAAAAGTAAAATATACCGAACTATAAACAGTATTATTGCCAACAAAACTTAAAGTAGTATTTTTTCTTCCACAATCAACAAGAATATATGTCGAATAATTAAAATTATATGCACTAAACAACTGACTAGCACCAATTGGAGCAATTATTGATCTTCTAATATCGACTCCAGCATTTTCGACTGCTTTTGTTAATTCAGAAACAATACCAATTGGTAATGTGTAAATATTTGCATCAATAGATAAAGACGATGATGTTTCTCCTAAAGGTGGCTCAGTAAAATTTTTATCTCCATCTATTACAAAATAATTTGGAATAATATCAGCAATAAAATTATTTGGATTAGGAATTTTTTCTTTTCTAACCAATGACAATGCATTACTTATATCGATTCTATAAACTTTTGATGTATTAGAAATTGTATTAGTAGATTTTTGTGAATTATAGACCTCTAGTCCAAAAGCAGGTAAAACTAATGAAACCTCATTAATGTTGATTTGCAAATTATGTATTTTGTCTTCTATTTTTAAAATATTTTTAATATCGTTACTCAAAGAAACACTATCAATAACCATGCCATTTTGTAAAGGCACAGATAATGGTCGAACAATTCTAGAGACAACATTCACCTTATTATCTAAAGCATTGCCAACAACAAGATTTAACGATTTTGACCTTATTTCAAGAGCAGCTATATCTTTTTCCATACTTAATAATTATATTATTAAAAATATATAAATACAACGAATAAAAATATTTTTTATATGATATGTTTAGTAATTATTTAGTATATATTTAGTATTAATAAAGCAAATAAAAAAGCGTTTTTGCGCTTTTTTAAAAGGAATATCGATTCTTAATTCTAAAAAGATAATACTTTTATATCTACATTAGTATCATTTTTTTGTTCTGAAATGCTTTGAGATTTTTCATTTTCTTTAACAGCATTTAAGCCAATACTTAATGGTAAAGCTAAGAGAACACATGATCCAACGATACAAGATAAGCCAATTCCAGCTTTCTTTACGATATAATACATAGTTTTATGATGATATCTTACTAATTTATCTTTCATAATTTTCTCCTTTATTTTATCCTTTCAAGAATCCTTAATTTAGCACTCTTCGATCTATGGTTTTCTTCTATTTCTTCTTCCGAAGGAATAATTACTTTTTTATTAACCATAATATAATCTGGAGTTTTAATCTTATCTGGAGTCACAAAGTCATTATTTCTATTTCCCTCGATTACTGAATATCTTCTAAATTCTTCTTTTACTATTCTGTCTTCAAGAGATTGGAACGTAATTACCACGACTCTTCCACCGATATTTAAACTTTTAATAACATCGTCTAAAGCGATTCTTAATACATTCAACTCATCATTAACAGCAATTCTTAGTGCTTGAAACGTTTGCTTTGCTGGATGCCCTTTTATTTCTAACTCTTTTTTTGATTTACTACTTTTAATAATTTCAACTAAATCAAATGTAGTATTTATTTCTTTAGTTTCTCTAGCTTTGATGATGTTTTTTGCAATTTTATATGCATCTTTTTCTTCACCATAGTTCCTTAATATATTCGTTAAATCTACTAAGGAGTACTCATTAACAATTATTTTTGCTGTTAATGATTTTGATGTATCCATTCTCATATCGAGTGGCCCATCAAACCTATAACTAAATCCTCTAAAGTCTTCATCAAATTGTGGAGAAGAAACACCTAAGTCAAATAGGAATCCATCTACACTATTAATACTTAATGAGTTTAATACTTTTCTGATGTCAACGAAGTTTGATTTTATGACTTTGAAATTTTTAGAAAATGTTGATAGTTTATTTCTAGAATATTCAATAGCCTCATCGTCTTGATCAATGCCAATCAGTAGTCCTTTATTAGATAGTCTTTTAAGGATTTCACTACTATGACCAGCTCTTCCAAGTGTTAAATCAACGTATATTCCATTAGGTTTAATATTTAAACCTTCAACTGCTTCATTCAGTAATACTGGCTTATGTTCATTACTCTTCATTTTTTAGCAGATCTTCTGCATCTTTCTCAAAGTTTTTTTCATTGTCTTCACGATATTTCATCCATGAATCAACGTCCCAAACTTCGAAATGATCAATAAGACCAATGATTTTCACGCTTTTGCCAATAGAATACTGCTGAAGAGTCTTTGTTGGAATTTGAATTCTTCCTGAATTATCAACATTTAATTCTACAATTGTGTTAAGAAGAATTCTTAAGTGCAAACGAGTCTTGCTCTTCTCAAATGGTAGATTTTGGAGTTTGGAGATATATCTTTGGAAATCCACTTCTTTATAAATCGAAAGGCAACCGTCAAATCCCTTTAACAAATAAAGCTTTTCGCCGATTTCGTTTCTGAATTTACTAGGAATGACTAAACGTCCTTTGTCATCGATAGAATAATCGTAACTTCCAAGGAACATATTTTACACTTTCTCCCACTTTCTTCCACTTGTATCTTTATATTAATATAAAAAAACACTTTATGCAAGTGTTATTTAACGTTTTTATTAGCTTAATTAAATAAGCATTTATCGACGTTTTATAGCATTGTTACATAAAGTGGGAGATTTTTTTATTTGTTTTATTTTTACTTATCAAAATCAATATCTTTTAAGGAGTCAAATATATTTTCTGATTCATCTCTTTTTAAGTTTTCTTCCTTAATAACTTCAAAGTTTTTGCCATGTGTAATTAATTTTTCGCCTTTTTTGTGAGCATTTATAGGAATAGAAGTTATCAATAACGAATAAATATATTGATCAATATCAATTTCTTCCTTAACATACATCACATCATCACTTTCAAATTCTTCATTATTTGAAAAATATAAAGAATCATCTAAATGAATTTTTTGTCTAAATTCCTTCATAGTATATGAAGAAACAATTTCTACATCACAAGTTAAATTACATGTAATAGTTACAATATCAGAAACTTTATCAATATTTAAAGTTCCATAAATACCATTTATTTTTTTTAAAATAGAATTGTCATTCAGATTAAATTGAGAAAGAGTTGAATTATAATCAATTATTTCCCTTTTTGAAATTTGTGAATATAGTAAATTCATTTTAGCTCCTTATATTTGCATTAATTTTCTTCAAAGCATCTCTAACTTTGCTATCAACTGTTGAAATCTCTAAATCTGTTAATGTATGCTCTTTTGATTCTATATAAACTTTTATTGCTACACTCTTTTTATTTAAATCCAAGTGTTCACCTTTATAAATATCAAAAACATTAACATCAATAATTAATGGAGAAGATCTACGAATCTCATTTTTAATAAAAGCATATTCAGTATTTTCATCGATTATAAATGCGTAGTCTCTTACAACAGCTGGGAATTTATTTGGAATAATGAATTTATTATTAGAAGATTTAGCATCAAATAAAAGCAAAAGATTCATTTCTAGCATAACAACAGCATCTTTTTTGAAATTATATTTATCTTTTAAAGAAGGATAAATTTCACCAAAAACGGCAAGAACCTTTCCACCCATTGTAACTTCGCAACTTCTTGTTGGGTGTAGTTCTTTCGAATCTTTAATTTTGTTATATTTAACTCTAGTTTCATTAATATTAAATAATCTTAAAATTTCTTCGAAATAACCTTTCATATCATAGAAATTGTAAGCTTCACAACCCATTTTATCTTGTCTATAATGATTCCCATAAAGCAATATAGCAAGGTGATGTTCTAAAGATTTAGTATCTTGAACTTTTGAAATTTCAAAAATACCGAAATCTTTATTTTGATGATTTGAATTATATTCTGCACATCTTACCATGCTTTCAAGAAGATTTGATCTAACAATTTTTCTATCTTCAGTAATAGGATTGATTACAACATATTGAGCATTATTTTTATTCAATAAATTAAAACATTTTGAGTCAGCATCATTTAATAAAGTATAATTAATAACACGATAAAGACCATTGTTTTGTAAATAATAAGCAATAGCATCTTCTTTTTCCATACACATTGATTTTCCACCAACAGTGGTTTCCATTAAAGGCAATTTACTCTCAATAGTATCAAAACCAATATATCTTAAAACTTCTTCAGATAAATCAGCCTTTCCATCAATATCTATACGAGAATCTGGGACCACAGCAACAAAATTGTTAGAATCTTTTTTCTCTATCTTGAAATAAAGCTTTGCTAAACTATCAATAATTTCTTTTTCTGAAAAGCAAGTTCCCAATCTTTTATTTATATATTCGACCGAACAAGAAATTTCTTTTTTATCGTGATTTATTACATCATAATTACAAGTCTTTGATGAAGTATCACATTCACCTAATTCTCTGATAAAGTAGGCACAAATGTTCATCACTTCTTCTACTTGATTAGGATTAATTCCTTTAACGAATCGTTGTGAAGAATCGCTAGATAAACCAATTCTAACAGCAGTTCTTCTTATTTGAGGGCCATAAAAATTAGCAACTTCGACTGCAATATTTTTTGTATCTTTTGTAACTTCGCAATTTTTTAATGTCATAATACCAGCAATGCACATAGGAATATTATCACTTGATACAACTAAATCACCTTTTTTGATTTTATATTTCTTATCATCCAAAGCTAAAACATCACCTTCATAGTCATCATTAACAATAAGTTCTTTTTTTGGCAATTTATCTGCATCATACATATTAATTGGCTGACCAGTAAGAAGCATTACATAATTACCTATATCAACAATATTATCAATTGATCTTATACCTTCATTTCTTAAAACATCTTTGAGCCATTTTGGAGATTCTTTAGTTTTAACATTGCAAAATATCCTTAATCCAAATTGTTTACAATTCAATGAATTACTACTAACTTTATACTTATTATCAACTAAATTTTCATTTTTGTAATTTGGAATGTTTACTTTTCTATTAAATAAAGCAGCAATCTCTTTTGCAACATTATATAAGGCATAGCAATCACTTCTATTAGCTAAAAGTTTTAAATCTAAAATTGAATCATCTAAACCTAAATACTCCAAAACCTTAGTATTTCCTATAGGCGCATCATTTGGTAATTCCTCAATTCCTTTTATTTGCTCTTCTCTTAAATATTTTGGATCAACTCCTAATTCATTTAAAGCACAAAGCATACCATAACTAATTACACCACGAATTTCACTATTTTTAATTGTTTTTTCAGGAAGTTCAGCTCCATCTAAAGCAACAATAACTTTAATTCCTTCTCTAGCATTTGGCGCTCCACATACAATTTGTAAAATATCTGTTCCAATATCAACTTTACATACATGTAAATGATCACTTGATGGATGAGCATCACATTTAATAATTTTACCAATGATTAAATTAGTTGCTGAAGCACTATGTTTTATTTCCTCTACTTCAATTCCAGAAGAAGTAAGTTTATCTGCAATTTTTTCAGCTGATAATCCACTTAAATCAACATATTTACCAATTTCTTTTAAAGATACTAACATAACTAATCCTCTACTTTCTTACTAAAACATTTTAAGAAACGTATATCATTTGTATAAATTCTTCTTATGTCATCTATGCCATAACGAAGCATTGCTACTCTATCAATGCCAATTCCAAAGGCAAAGCCACTATAAATTTCGGGGTCATATCCAGACATTTTTAAAACATTTGGATGAACCATTCCAGCTCCAAGTACCTCAATCCAACCACTATTTTTACATGTTGGGCAACCTTTGCCATTACATTTAAAACAACTTATATCAACTTCAACTGATGGTTCAGTAAATGGAAAATAAGATGATCTAAACCTTATTTTAGAGTCTTTGGAGAACATTTTCTTAGCAAATAATTCAAGCGTTCCTTTAAGATTACCCATATTAATGTTCTTATCAATAACAAGGCCTTCAATTTGAGCAAACTGATGTGAATGGGTCATATCATCGTCATCTCTTCTATAACACTTCCCTGGGCAAATAATTTTAATTGGTTTACCATTTGATTTCTCCATTGTGTGTACTTGAACTGCACTTGTTTGAGTTCTTAATAAAGTATTTTCATTAATGAAGAATGAATCTTGCATATCACGAGCAGGATGGTCTTTTGGAATATTTAATAATTCAAAGTTATATTTATCGGATTCAATTTCAGGTCCATCTTCAACTGTATAGCCCATTCCAATGAATATGTCTTCCATTTCTTTGATAATATCGTAAAAAGGGTTGTTAGTTCCATATGAATGATCATATCCTGGTAAAGTAATATCAATAGCTTCTTTTTCAAGTTCTTTAGCTAATTTTTTAGCCTCTAAATCAGCCATTTTATCGTTAATTGCTTTCTCTACTTTTGCTTTTGCACTATTAACAATCTGACCAAATTCTTTCTTTTCCTCAACTTTTAGTTCTTTCATTTTAATCATAAAAGAAGCAAATTTACCTTTTTTTGATAAAAGATTGTTTTTTATTTCAACAATGTTTTCAATTTTGTCTTCTTTTTCAACTTGCTTTAATGTTTCATCAACTAATTCATCAATTTCCTTATTTTCCATAAAATCTCCTTAAAAATAAAAAAGAATCAAGATAGGAACGAATTTCTCCGCGGTACCATCCTAATTCTATTGAGCACTTAATTAATACTATTTAATCCATAGTTAGAGGTTCATCAAACCTGCTCCAAGGTGAATTCCTTATATCTTAATTTAGATGTTTTCACTGCCCATCTATCACTAATAATTAATAAATATAAGTACTACTCCTCTTCAACGCAATATTATTTTAGCATATTTATTATAAAATTAAATTATTTTTGAGATAACTCATACATAACAATGCTTGTTGCTATTCCAACATTTAATGAATCAATATTTGATATAGGTATATAAAGTTTGAAATCTGCTAAAGAAATAACTTCTTTTGAAACTCCTTGCCCTTCATTTCCAAAAACAAATATATATTTTTCTTTTTTGTTATCTATAAAATCAGTTAATTTTAAAGCAGTTTTATCAAGTAGCGAAACAACAATTTTATATCCATCATCCTTATATTTTTTTAATATTTTGCAATCAATTCTTTCAATATTAATTGAGAAAATTCCTCCTTGAGATGCTTGAATACATTTTTCATTATATTTATTAACAGTATTTTCACTAACTAGTATGTTTTTAAAATTAAAAGCAATGGCACTTCTAATAATCGTTCCAAAATTACCAGGGTCTTGAACATTATCTAAATAAAACAAAATTCTATCATCATTTGTTTTTGAGTTTATAAAATTACAGATAGTTATAACGTTTGGTATAGATTTATTTATACTGATTTTCTTCATTATATCTTCTGTTACAATATATTGAGTTATAGAATCAGGAAGATCTTTTTTTGATAAAGTAACGACAAAAGCTATACTTTTTGATTCTAAAGCCATCAAAAATAAATGTTCGCCTTCTGTAATAAATTGTCTTTTTTCATACATAGTATTGTTGTTTCTTAAACTATTAACATATTTTATTACTTTATTATCTTTACTGTTAATATTGATTACCATATGAATAATCTCCTTCCGTTAATGCTTTATGTAGTTTTTTATAGTTTGGGCAATATTTATAAATCAAATCATAAAATTCTTTTGAATGATTAAAATAAAATTCATGTGCTAATTCATGAACCACTATTGCATCTATTATATCTTTATTAAAATGAAATAAATAAGTATTAAATGATAAAGTTTTGGTTCTTTTAGAGTTAGATCCATAACGAGTTTTAACAAATTTACTAGTTACTTTGTATTTTGAGTTTACTCCCATTATTTTTTCATACAAAAGAACTCTTTCAGTGATATATTTGTTAAAATATTTTTCTACATCTTTGTATATTGTTTCTTCATTAAATAAAATAAAATGGTTATCAATTTTAATAAAACAATCTTCAATTGGCTGTTTTTCACCATAAATATAACAATATGAACTGCTAAAAGGTTTGATCTTATCTGCAGATTTTATTAGTGACTTTGATTTTAATAGTAATGTTTTAAGATAACTTTCATCTGTCCCGAAAGGACAAGAAATAATGAATTGACCATTATTAACACGGATTCTAATATAATTTGTATACTTAAAAGAAATAATCATTGTATATACTTTTTCGTTTATTATTATGTTCGTTTCCTTTTTCATATAGAAATATTATAAAAGTATAATTATAATAATTAAAGAAGATAAGGATTTTTTATGGAAACTATATTAGTAAGTGCATGTCTCTTAGGAGATAAAACAAGATATGATGGAAAAGATAACTACAATGAAAAGGTTGAATTTTTAAAAGAACATTTTAATATTGTTCCTATTTGCCCTGAAGTTATGGGTGGTTTATCAACACCTCGTTATCCTTCAGAAATTAAAAATGGTTCTGTTATTGATAAAAACGGGAGAGACGTAACAAGATATTTTGAAGAAGGCGCAAAACAAGTAATTAATATTGTAAAATATCTTCATATTAAAAAAGCTGTTTTAGTTGATGGTTCCCCTTCTTGTGGAATTAATGAGATCCATAATGGTAATTTTAATAATGTCAAAATTAAAGGCCAGGGAATTACAGCTCGTGAATTAGAAAAAAATGGAGTTATGTTATTTACAATAGATAATTTAGATGGAATTATTGATAAAACATTAAAAGAAATAGATGCTGAAAGACAAGCTCGTTTCGAAGAATATTTACACAAAAATGACTAATAAAAGAAAAACTTTATACTATATCGCCTATTCATCAATGATGATGGCGATTGTTTTTATTGGAACATATTTCATTGCAATACCATATGGTGGAGGAGCAGGATATTTTAATTTAAGTGATGGCATTTTATTGTTTACGACAATCTATTTTGGTCCATTAATTGCCTGTATTTCAACTATTGGATCAGTAATTGCAGATTTGGTTTCAGGCTATGCACTATTCGCACCATTTACTCTGCTTGCTAAAGTTATTGAAGTTATTGTTTGTTTTGTTCTTTCAATAATGCTTAATAAAACAAAACATATAAAATACCTTTCTTTGATAATCGCTCCTCTTTTTATGGTTTTAACTTATTTTATTTCATACATTATATTATTTGATATTAATTATGCTTATGCCTCTTCTTTATTTGATTTAATACAAGGTGTTTGTGGTTCTATTGTATCAATAATTTTACTTTTAATATTCAAAAATATCCCAAATAAATTAAAAAAAGGCAACAACTAAGTTGCCTTTTAATTTACTAATAATATACTAAATTTCTACTTTTCAAACTTAATCTTATTAAGATGCCAAATATCTTTATTGTATTGCTCAATAGTTCTATCACTTGAGAAATAACCTGATTGAGCAATATTAACTAAACAAGATTTTGCCCATTTTTTCTTATTTAAGTAATATTCTTCAATATCCTTCGAAGCTTTTAAATAGCTATCAAAATCTTCAAGAATAAAATATTCATCATTATGATTCATAATTTCATTAAAGATACCTTTAAATCTCTCGTTGATATTTTCGCACCATGGCCCATTATATAAGCTATCTAATATTCTTCTTATTCTTTGATTAGAATTGTATTTATCCCATGGATCATATGTACCACTATTCTTAAGATCTTCAATCTCTTTAACTTTTTTACCAAAAATGAATACATTCTTTGGTCCAACCCTCTCGGCAATTTCGACATTTGCACCATCAAGAGTACCTAAAGTTAAGGCACCATTCATCATAAATTTCATATTTGATGTTCCACTAGCTTCTTTACCAGCTGTAGAAATTTGTTCACTAATATCAGTTGCAGGTATAATTTTTTCAGCAAGACTAACGCCATAATTCTCAATAAATACAATTTTCATATATTTATTTACTTCAGGGTCATTATTTACAACCTTAGCAACTGCATTAATTAATTCAATGATTTCTTTTGCAAAAACATAACTTGGAGCAGCTTTAGCACCAAAAATATATGTATGTGGATACATTTTAAAATCTTGATTATTCTTAATTTCATAATAGTTATCAATAATTCTAAATACATTCATTAATTGACGTTTATAAGCATGCAATCTCTTAATTTGTGTATCAAAGATAGAATCTGGATCAACTTCAACACCATAATTTTCTTTAATAAATTTAGCAAAACTAACTTTATTCTTCTTTTTAATAGCCATTAATTCATTAAGTGTTTCTTCATCATCATGTTTAGAAAGTTCTTCCATACATTTTTCAGGATTGGTAATCCATGAATCACCAATCTTTGAAGTTATTAAATTACTTAATTCAGGATTTGCATACATTAACCATCTTCTATGAGTTACACCATTAGTTTTATTATTAAATTTATTTGGTAAATACTTAAAGAAATCTTTAAATGTAACTTCTTTTAAAATCTTTGTATGTAATTCTGCTACACCATTTACACTATAACAAACATAAATAGCTAAACTTGTCATATGAACAAAACCTTCTTTGATAATCATCATATTGTTTCGTTCACCTTCAGTAGCTTTAATTTCATTGAACCACATTAATTCTCTTCTATTAATTTCTTCAATAATCATAAAACAACGTGGAATTAACTTTTGAATGTATTGAACTGGCCATTTTTCAAGTGCTTCAGGCATAATTGTATGATTTGTATATGCAAAACAATGAGTAACTTGATTCCATGCCTCATCCCAACCATATCCGTATTCATCCATTAAAAGTCTCATCATTTCAGGAATAGCTAAAATTGGATGTGTATCATTTAATTGAAAAACATGTTTTTCATAAAAATTATCAAGAGTACCATGTCTTCTAAGATGCCCCCTCATAAGTGATTGTAAACCAGCACTTACGAAGAAATATTGTTGTCTTAATCTTAATACTTTACCATGTTCAGTTGAATCATCAGGATATAAACCATGACATAATTCTTTAAGAGTAGTTAAATATTCTTCAAAAGTAACATCATCTGGTAAGGCTGAAGTTGAAGGTTGAGCACTCCAAAGTCTCAAAGAATTAGCTAAATTATTATGATAACCAACTACAGAAACATCATATGGCATAGCTAATACTTTTGTTGCTCCAACAGTTCTAATTGAATAATCACCATTTGGTTTTAAATAAGTTTCACTATTGCCATAAAAAGAAACTTCAACAGCATGTTTTGGTTTTCTAATTTCCCAAACATAACCATTAGTTAACCATTGATCAGGTAGCTCAATTTGTTTTTCGTTTTCAATTCTTTGTTTAAAGAAACCAAATTCATAACGAATGCAATTACCATGACCAACATAATTTAAACTTGCAATACTATCTAAGAAACAAGCTGCTAATCTTCCTAAACCACCATTCCCTAAACCTGCATCAGCTTCGCAATCTTCTAATTTTCCAATATCAATACCTAAGTCATTCAAACCATCTTTACAAATATTATAAATACCCATATTCATAAGATTTGAAGTCATTAATCTACCAATAAGAAATTCCATTGAAAAATAAATTAATTGCTTTTCATCGTGTTTTAAAACATATTCTCTAGTATTACGCCAGTCACTACCAGCATAATCTCTAACCATTTCACCTAAAATATCGTATTGTTCTAGATAATGAGCTTCACTAACTTCTTTACCATATTTATTGTGTAATCTTTCGACAAATTCTTTTTTAAATTCTTCTTTATTTGAAAACATATATCATACCTTCCTTATTCTTTTGTTGGATTCTTGTGTGAATATTTAAAAATCATAGCAGCAAATGGAGCTAATTTTGGACTTATTTTATGAGGTCTGCCCTCTGGACCATAATAGTAGCTCATTAATGGTTCTCCATTAAAAGCATTGCTTCCACCATAAACATCTTTATCGCTATTGAATATTTCTTCATAGGTTCCTTCTCTAGTTAAACCTATATCATAATATTCATAATAATTAGGGGTCATATTAAATATAAATACTAAATGAGAATCGCCAACTCTACGTTCAAATGCAAATACACTATCTCGAGAATTATCAACCATTAACCAATTAAAATGTGCTGGATTATATTCTTCAAAATGCATTGCTGGTTCAGCACGATAAATCATATTTAAATCTCTAATTAATCTTGAAACACTATCATGCTTTGGAAATCTCTTAAGTTCCCATGGAAGACTCTTTTTCTCGTTCCATTCATCAAAACTTGCAAGTTCATTACCCATAAATGATAATTTCTTGCCTGGATGAGCATATTGATAGGTGTATAAATTTCTAACAAGAGCAAACATTTGATCATAGTTGCCCCACATTTTATTAATAATTGTGCCTTTTCCATGAACAACTTCATCATGTGATAAAGGTAATAAGAAATTCTCACTAAAGAAATAAGCCATTGAGAAAGTAATTTCATTATGATGATATTTTTTATAAACTGGATCGAAACCATAGTATTCTAATGTATCATTCATCCAACCTAAATCCCATTTATAATCAAATCCTAAACCATTGTTTTCAGTTGGTTTTGTAACACCTGGGAAATCTGTACTATCTTCAGCTATCATCATAACATCAGGGTGTTTTAAATGGATTTTCCCATTTAATCTCTTAATAAATTCGGTAGCTCCGGTATTTTCACCATTATTCTTATTGCCTTCCCAATAGACAATATTACTAACTGCATCAACTCTAATTCCATCAAAATGGAAATAATCAATAAAATAATTCATTGCTGACATTAAGAAAGAACGAACAGGATCTTTTCCTAAATCAAATTGTAAACTTCCCCATGGTGAATACATATGTTCATTATTATATTCATATAAGGCTGTGCCATCAAACTTCGATAAAGACCAATCATCAACAGCAAAATGAACAGGAGCAAAATCTAAAATAACACCGATTCCTGCTTGATGCATTCTATCTATAAAAGACATTAATTGCATTGGATTTCCATAGGTAGAATCTACAGAAAAGAAACCAGTTGCTTGGTAACCCCAACTACCTTCAAATGGATATTGAGTAATTGGCATAACTTCGATATGAGTATAACCAAGCTCTTTTAAATAAGGAATTAAGTAATCAGCAATCTCTTCATATGATAGATAACGATTATTTACTTTGCCCTTCCAAGAACCTAAATGCATTTCATAGATTGACATTGGTTGATCAAAATTTCTATTTCTATTGTTTAAATATGGCCTATCATGCCAAATAAAACCTTCGATATTAAATAATCTTGAGCAACTTCCTGGTCTATATTCACTAAAAAATGCAAATGGATCAGCTTTATCAACATAATTACCATTTGCATTTTTAAAATGAAATTTATAAAAACCATAGTTGTGTAAACCAGGAATAAAAACTTCCCATACTCCTGAATCGTCGACTTTTTCCATTTTATTAATAATTGGATCCCAATTATTGAAATCACCAATTACACTAACATCGCTTGCACATGGAGCATAAAGTCTAAAAGTAACACCATTAACAGGTTTTATTTCTGTTATTTTGCGTTTCTTTGTAGGATCCTTTTTTAATGGAACATCTACAAAAACTTCCATATCTTTTGTCTCGAAATGTGCACCAAAATATTTATAGGCCTCAATGGATTGACCCAATAAATAATCATATAAAACACCAAATGCCATTTTGTATAACCTCGTTAATATTATTTTACCAAAACAGCCCTATAAAAAGTAGCAAAATACACTATTTTATAATATTTTTTTTCATTTTATGAAAATATTTTCAGAAAATAGAAATAGATTAGTCTACATCAATTAAATTTATGTAAAATTTCATCTAATGTCATTATTTTAAGTTCGTGATAATTAATGAAACTATCTAAAAAATAATAATCTATACTATCAAAATTCTTAGGATTATGAGCATCAACTCCAATTACACATTTGCATTTATATTTCCTTGCCATTTTCCAAAAGAAATGATTTGGATAAGGACTTCCGCCTTCAATTTGAGCCATCATATTTGAATAACCAAAACCACCTAAATTAATTTCTAATGGAACATCATATTCTTTGGATGCAGCGCAAATATCTTCACAAACCTTAATAATGTCATCGTCAACAATAGAAACATTACGCATAAACAAATCTGGATGAGCAACATATAAGAAAAAACCTGTCTTCATACCACTAATTAAGTCATCACGATATCTATATATTTCTTTTTTATTATTCAATTCTTTTCCCCAATAATATATTGGTTTTCCTTTTATATTGTATGTCAAATGCTGACCAAGAATTAAATAATCAAAATGCTTATCATTTAGCAAATACTTGTAGTATCCATAAAAACTCTCTTGATATTCAGCCTCAAACCCTAATTTAATATCAACTTTTTTTGAATATTTCTTTTTTAAAAAGAGAATTGAAGAAATATAATCATCTAATAATTCGTAATTTCCCCTCATTCCTTTATGAATAATATTGGGGAAAAATATATGATCACTAAAACCTAATAATTTTATCCCATTTTTAATTGCAGATTTGACATATTCTTCATCTGTTCCGTATGCATGACCACATCTAGAAGTGTGTGTGTGTAAATTATAAATCAACTTTTCCATACTTATAATTATATATATATTTTCAGCATTATGTTACTTAATTAACAAATAATTTTTAAATACTTATTTTATACTAATATTTAACTATTAATTAACTATAAATAATATGTTCAATTTATAATGGCAATTGTAATAAAAATTTCTTTCCATTAAAAAAGCCATCTTTACGATGGCCTTTTAATTAGTATATGAAATAGATTAAAATTCAAAATTTGCATTATCTTCACTATTATCATAGTCATCTTTATTAACTTTGATAAAAGGTGTAGCTGGGGCAAATTGACCAGCAAATGCATTGTTGTTGAAATTAGCAATACACATAATTTCACCATCGTTACTATCTGCTACTTCATATAAACCAACATCATCATAGTTGTAAGACATATTCAATTTTCCTCCTTACAGCCATAATCATATATTATTTATGATATTAATCAATGAAAAAACGTCGATGGAATCGACGTTTAAAGCGCTTTCAGTAAACGCTTACAAAGAAATAATATTGATATTTACTTAACTTTTTCGTAGCACCTTTTTTGTAATGAAAGTGTTTACATTTTAGCTAATATTTAATTAAATCTTTAATATTCTTAACAATAAGATCAATTATTGAACCAATATTCTCTTTTTTTGAAAGATTCTTAAACAAAACATTAAGATTTTTCTCAAAATCTTTTGGTAAAAACATACAATTCTTAGTAGCATATTGAATTAAACGTTTTTCTCCAGGATTCAGAACTTCATTATAAGCAAATATAATATCAAAATAAGATTCTAAGAATTTATCAACTCTATTGATAATATTTACATAATCGTCTCTTTCAATAGCTTTTTTAATTTGCTTATCATAACTTGGTAAGAATCCAGTTAATAAATTCATATTCTTCTTAATAATGTTATATTTTAACATTTGTGGGTATTTAGCCTTATATTTGCTTCGAGTTTCCTCAATTTTTCCGTCCTTTGAATAGAGTATTTTAGAATTAATAAAATTATCTAAAAAAGTTGTTGAATACCCTTCCCCAACAATGCCTTTATTAACAACCATCTCTATTTTAGAATCAATAACTTTTAAATCTCTATAAATAATGTCGACTGGTTCTCCACTATTTAAAATACAATCATCTTCAGTTTCCCAATAATTATTATCAATTTCAAAGTATTTACAATACTTTTTTAAAATATTATTTCTTTTTGAAATATCAAAGTTTTTATTTAAATAAATATAAATATCATAGTCACTTAATGTATCACTATCGCTTTTGGCACGTGATCCACCAAGAGTAATTGCTTGCACTTCTTCGTTTTTACTAAACTCATTAACTAAATTTTCAAAATCATTCATATTTTTCTCCTTTAATAAACAATAAATGAATAACCTTTTAAAGTATTATTTTCATAGTTATTCGAGAGAATAATATCTTTACTTACGATATATTTCAAATTGTTTTTGCTATTTTTAATAACAACCGTAATTTTATTATTTCCAATAAAACGCTCTATATAAAATAATCCATTAGTTGAATGAATAGAAATATCACCTTCTTTAAATAAATTATTTTTTCTTAAATTAACAATTTTAGAAAACAAATCAAAATACTTTTTTTTAAATTCCTGAGAATCCCAATTCATTCCTCTTCTATTATCAGGATCTATGCCGCCTTCCATAAATATTTCATCTCCATAATAAATCATTGGCCAGCCTATATACGATATTAAAGTTAAAACAGCTAATAAATAAAGGTCTTTATTAGGTTTTATATAGTTATAAAAACGTTCAGTATCATGGGAATCAAGTAAATTAAGCATCATTCTATCATTTCCATCAGGATAACGAGTTAATAAGCCATTTAATCTATCGGCAAATTGTTTTGAATCAATCGTATTATTTACATAATAGTCCTTACAAGAAAGCATAAATGGGTAATTCATTACACTTTCAAATTCATTAGCATGTAAATAACTGCTAGCATTATTCCAATTTTCACCAATTAAAATAATATTTGGTTTAATACGCCTTAATTCATATTTAAATCTTTGCCAAAATGTATGTGAAACTTCATTCGCAACATCCAAACGATATCCATCAATATCAAATTTAGTAATAAAATATTTTCCAACATCAACAAAATAATCGTTTTCATTGAAATTATTACTATTTAACTTTGGCATTTCAGGTACAGTACCGAAAGTATCATAATTTAAAGGAAATTCTGTTGGTTTATTACCATGAATATTATAAAAATCATAATATTTAGATTTTTTACCATTTTTAATTACATCTAAAAACATTTCATTTTTTGAAGAAGAATGATTGAAAACTAAATCAAGAACAATTTTCATCCCCCTTTTATGAATTTCATCTGTTAAATTAAATAAATCTTCATCTTTTCCAAACATTTTATCTATCTCAAAATAATTTTCTACATCATATTTATGATTACTTTGTGAAGTACAAATTGGAGTAAGATATACAACATCAATGCCAATTTTCTTTAAATAATCTAATTTTGAGATTACTCCTTTTAAATCCCCACCAAGAAAAACATCTTGTCTTCTGTTTTTCATGGAGCCCTTTAAATCTAAACTGTTCCACTCTCTATTAATATAATCTTTTTTGCCTGTGCCATTATAAAATCTTTCAGGAAAAATCTGATAAAATACAGAGCCAATAAAAGATTTATTGTCAAAAACAATATCGTTCTTATTTATATATGGTAAACGGAAACTAGTTAAATAAAATAACCTAAAATCATATTCTTTGCTTAATCCTAATTCACTATAAAAGAAACTTTCCCCAGAATTTAAAGTTATTAAAAAAACATAAGCAAAACGTGGATCCTTACTATAAATAGAAGTTTCATAGTAGGAATATAAATTATCTTCATATTTAATTTTCATTTTAATTGGATATTGTTTCTTATACATATCTTGAAGAACGTTCCACAAACAAATTACTTCTTTAATATCATCATTTTTTTTGTGTTCTTAATCTAACTTTCAATGTATGTTCAGATATAGGGAAACAATAGTTGGAATCGCTTAAATGTTCAATAGCATATTTGTTCATAATAACCTCGCATTTTTTATATAATTATTATACCAAATATATATCTTTTTTTTCAGTAATATTATACAATTTTATTATGAAGATTTATTGGTATAGAGTAAGTTTAATTTTCTTAGTTATATTATCCATTGTTCTTGGCGTTTATTTTTGTGTTGATATATTCAATTATATGGGCACAATCGAAGGAAGTAAACTTAATATTTTACTTGATATTGCTGGAATAATTGTTGGTATTGGAATTTCTATTTTTGAAATTTATTGGATTATAAAATCATTTAAAAAAGGCACACAAATTCTTAACCTATTATGCTTCAATAAAAATAGGGAAAAAAACAGACCAGTAATGATAGTTTCTTTAATATGTTCTATATTATTCTTTTTAGGTTCAATTTGGTTTTTTCTTACTTTAGTAAAAGTAATTCCATTTCAACCTGAAACAATAGTTAATGCTGATTTAGAAGTTTTATTATATATATTTTTATTTGCATTTATTAATGTTTTTTATACATTCTTATATACAATAACAATGGGCACAGAAGATTTATCAACTTTTAGAAATTAAATTAATCAACATTATAATTTGCTTCTATTTTTTGTGTAGCATAATCTTTACTATCAATAATAGTCATAGTTTCATCACAATATATAAGCATACCTTTATTATCAATAGTTAATTCTTGATCTAATGATGCACCCTTATAATAATTAAGTTCATCTTCGCATTTGAAAGTTAAATCTTCGTTATCAATTTTATAATAATATGAATATTTACTAGCATTAGCTGAAAAGTAATCTCCATAAAATAAACCGCCATTTTTATATGTGTTGTCGTTTGTATAAAAAACTGATACTGAAGTAGAATAAACAGTTTCGTAATTTACAAAAGTTGTAACAACTTCACTTCCATTAGTTGAAATATCTTTTTGATATAGATTCGAATCATCTTTAGTGGTTATAGTAGTTTCCAAAGAAACAATATCATCATCAATTTTATTTCCTGTATATGTATAAATCGAATGAAAATAATAGCACTTGTTCTTATCATCTTTTTCAAAATTAAAATCAATTAACAAAGATCCTGTTGAATTATTATCTTTATCAAATTCTTTATATTCAGAAATTACATGTGGCACCTTCTTGTTCGCCTTTTTCGTTATATTTAACAGAGTAATCACCACCAGCAGCAAAGAAACAACCAGATTCATACCATGCTGAACCTGATGGCCAAATTGCTAACCCATCAGCCCATTTTTCATGTCCTGATTGAGTACCTCTTTGATCAAGAGCAGCATATAAATCTCTAAACGTATATCCTTCTTTTAAATTATCTGCATCGCTATCCCAAATATCAGTACCAACGAAAGCATCTTTATTATAAACAAAGACAAATCCGTTATCAGCACTTACAGGATAAGCATAGTAATTATCTCCAATTTTTCCAGCTTCACATGCACTATTAACATGATTTGCTTTAATCCAAGCAGTATCTTCACTTCCTAATTTTGCAATAGCACCAATTCTTTTAATATTAACTAATTGGTCATTTGGGAATGTAAAAATTGAACCACCAGATTGTGGATCTACTGATAAATTACCATAAGCACCAGCATCACCATTTGAACCGTATTTTACATCAGCTGTAAATGTTGGGTTGTCCTTTTTAAATTGCTCAACTGCATTAAGATAAAGTTCTTCATGTTCGGCAGGACCCCAAATCATGACTCCTTTAAATGTGGAATCTCCACATGATGTTAATGAAGCAGTTAAACTTAAAGCAATAATTCCTGCTGAAGCTAAAGCCATTAACTTAATTTTGTTTTTCATAAATCTAATTAGTAACCTCCTATTTATGAATTTATATTTTGCCCACCGACGGGGCTTAATACCTAATCAATATCTCTATTTGATTTATCCATTAAGTTTGAGATAAATTCACTTAATGAATTTGAATAGTCTTCTTTAACACTTCTCCAACTCCAATTTTTATCAGATATTGTTGATGGGAAGTTCATTCTTCCTTCTTCACCAATTGCTAATAAATCTTGCATTGGGCAGATTGCACATCTTGAAGCACTTAAATAATTAATTTCACATAATTTCATCGTTAGATAATCATTTTGTCCTTTTTCATTAAAGTTAATATTGAAGTGAATACATTCTTTCTTTAAATCACTTATAAATATTGCTTTTTGTGAAGGAGTTAACTCATCAATAAACTGTCTCGTTGTTTGACTATCATGAGTTCCAGTATAAGAGAAGAAATTATAGGTATAATTTGATGGTTTCCATATACTATTTGGATCTCCATCAAATCCTTGAATTGCAACCTTCATACCAGGATAGCTAACTTTATTCATCATTTCGTAGAAATCATCATCTAATTGTCCTAAATCTTCTGCAACTATTGGATAATCTAATTTATCTTTAAATAAATCAAATCCAGGCCCTTTAATCCATTTACCATTTCTAGCTGTTTTGTCTCCGTATGGAATTGCGTAATATCCGCTAAAACCTCTAAAGTGATCAATTCTTAAGTAATCATATAATTTCAAAGAGTAATCTATTCTTTTGCTCCACCATTCATAATTATTCGTTTTCATAAAATCCCAATTATATAATGGATTTCCCCACAACTGCCCATCAGTTGTAAAACAATCAGGTGGACACCCAGCTACTTTAGTTGGAATATGATTATCATTTAATTGAAATAATTCTGGATTCTTCCATACTTCCACGCTGTCATAAGCAACATAGATTGGGATATCTCCCATAATTTTAACGTTTTTACTTTTTGCATAATTACGTAATGAATTATATTGTTTTAAAAATTCATATTGTGTCCATTCGTAGAACAAAACCTTATCTTTATAATTATTTATAATGTTTTTTTCCACTTTTTCAGAAAATACTTTGAATTCTTCCTTCCATTCATACCAAGGCTTTAAATCATTAATTTCTTTGGCTGACATAAATACAGAAAAATCTAAATAATCTTTTGACTCTACAAATTTTTCAAAATCTTTATCAGAACGATTAAATCTTTTAAATGCAATTTGTAAAACCTTCATTTTATTTTCAAAGATCGATGAGTAATTAACTTTTCGAGGATTATCTCCCCAATCAATGTTTTCATACTCTTTTTTTAACAACAAACCTTCTTCTTCCAATATTTCAAAATCTATAAAATAAGGATTAAGGCCTTTACTAGACGGAGACTGATAAGGTGAATCACCAAAACTAGTTAATGTTAATGGAAGAATTTGCCAAACTCTTAGATTTGATTTATTCAAAAAATCAATAAAATCAAAAGCATCTTTTCCAAACGTACCAATACCATATTTATTTGGTAAAGATGACACATGTAACAAAATCCCGGCTTCTTTTTTTCTCATAAGTACTTCCCATCTGTAAGCGCTTCCATTATATGGAACAAAAAACGAGTAGTCAATAATTTTACATACATTATTTTTTGCATTTTAAAATTCAGTCGTCATAATCGAAAAAAACAATCAAAAAATATTTTTTTTATATTTTTTTATAATGTTTTTTTATCTTTTATAATTTTATCCGATTTTATCAATATTATT
Source organism: Bacilli bacterium (assembly GCA_041669265.1). Lineage (GTDB taxonomy): Bacteria > Bacillota_I > Bacilli_A > RFN20 > CAG-826 > Onthovivens. Next base: position 137,352 of record JBAYBM010000002.1, read on the forward strand.
TTATTCTTAAATATTTTTTAAAATAAAAACGATTAAATCAAATTTATTGACGAATTTATTAAATTATTTATTCTCGAAAACGATTTCATAATTAATATACTTTGTAAATCAATCATTCATTAGAGACTTTTTATAATAAATAATTTAGAATATTAAATAAAGAAAGAATAGAGGTTATATTTATGTTTGAAACTTTTAAAAATAAAATAATATATCAAATATATGTACGAAATTTCACAAAAGAAGGGACAATTAAAGCTTTAATTAAAAAACTACCATATATAAAGTCCTTGGGAATTGACATAATATATTTAATGCCAGTTTTTGAGATAGGTGTCAAAGATAAAAAAGGTTCTCTAGGTTGCCCCTACTCTATAAAAGATTATTATAAAATTGATCATAATATAGGTTCTAATGATGATTTAAAACTATTGATTAATGAAACTCATAATCTAGGAATGGAAATAATTATTGATATAGTTTATAACCATACTTCAAGAGATTCTATCATTCTAAAAGAACATCCAGGTTGGTTTTTAAGAGATGAAAATGATGAAATTATAAATAAATGTCCTGATTGGAGTGATGTTTATGATTTGGATTATTCAAATAATGAATTAATTGAATATCTTACAAAAGTTTTAGAATATTATGTTTCAATTGGGATTGATGGCTTTAGATTTGATGTTGCAAGTATGATTCCAGAGAAATTTTATCGATATGCATTCCCAAAATTATATAAAATGAATAAAAATATAATTCTTTTGGGTGAAGCAATTGAAGGGAGTTTTTTAGATTATTTAAGATATAAAGGTTTTGAAACCTTAACTGATCCATTATTATATAGTTGCGGATTTAACTTATTATATCGCTATAATTCATGGCCTGAATTCAGAGACTTCTTAGAAACCAAAAATTTAGAAAGCCTCGATAGATACAAGGGTATTATGTCAAATGAAGAATCCTTGTTACCTTTTGATGCTTTAAGAATAGGGACAATCGAAAATCACGATAATAAGAGGATAGCAAGTTTTTCTAATTCTTTATTTCTTACAAAGAACTTATTATCATACTCATTCTTTTTAAAAGGTCCTGCATTTATATATTGTGGAGAAGAATGTAAAGATACAATTACTCCTTCTCTTTTTGAAAAAGAACAAATAAATATGGAAATCAAAGATCAAGAATATTTTAATTTCGTAAAAACTCTTATTAAAATAAAGAAAGACCCTAAAAATATTGACTTAATTTCGTCTCATTTTTTAAAAACATTTGGAGCAAACATTGTAGTAAAAAATTTATATAAGGATAATTCTTTCGTTTTAGGTTTATTTAATTTTTCAGAAAAAGAAATTATTATTCAAAATAATGAAATAGAAAATGGCAATTATATTGACTTAATTTCCAATAAAGAATTTGTTATAAATGATAATAAAATTGCTTTTCACTTTCCTTTATTTTTAAAAAAAATTAACTAAAAATATACTAAATAATTACTAAAGTCTTCTTGTTTTTGAATTTAGTTCTTTAAAGTAATTTATTAAATTGACATCATTGAAATCTCTTTCTGTAGTTCTATAAGTCCAATTAGAAAGATTTACAGTTCCAGGAGTATTCATTCTACTGTTCTTTTCTTGTAGGAACAAATCTTGTGTTGTCAATACAGCACACTCTGCTTTACTATAAAACAATATTTCTATAACCTTTTTACACAAATAATTTTCACAAATTTCTTTAATGTCAAAATGAATATTATATTTTTTACAATATTCCATAATATTTTCAACTGTTTTATCTTTATTACTTTGTAGTTTTTCTTCAATAAAAGGCCTTAATGGAATTGAATCATGATTGGAAATATAAGCCACACAATTATCGCTATAATTTGAAGGATTATGCGCACTACATAAATCGGCATCATCATTTAAAAAACCAAGTTCTAATATTCTAATGTCTGGATATCCGCAATCTTTCATGAAACGAGTTACTTTTTCATCCTTTAAGCCAACACCAGCAGCAATTAATGGATAATTCTGTTTGTCTTTAAAGAAATCAAGCCTTGGGCCAGGCATAAAAAACCCTTTTTCTTTGCTCATAAAAGAAAAAGGCATTGCATAAAAATTATAAAAACCACTAAAGTGATTAAGCCTAACAAAATCATAAAGATCTAACGCTTTTCTTATTCTGTTATCCCACCATTTATAATTATTAATCTTCATATAAGACCAATCATATAATGGATTTCCCCATCGTTGTCCTTCTTTATTAAAAGCGTCTTTTGGATAACCAGATATATATTCTATTGTATTATTTTTTCCGACCAAGAATAATTCAGGATGAAAATAAAATTCTACACTATCTAAAGACAAATAATATGGAATATCACCAACAATTTTAATACCATTACTATTTGCATATTTTTTTAAAATACGCCATTGCTTAAGAAAAATAAACTGAGTAAATAACTGATAATCATATTCTTTTTTATAATTCTTTAAAATAAAACTTTCAATCATTGAGTTATATGTACGATATTCAAGTTTCCAATCATACCAACCTTTATCATCATTAAGCCCTTTAATTGTCATATACATTGCATATTCTTTATACATTATTTCTTCAGAAAAATTTTTAAATTCTCTTGAGTTTTTATCAAAACGTTTAAAAGCTTTATGTAATAATTCTTTATGAGATTTATATACCAATCCAAAATCAACCGTACGAGCATATTTTCCAAATTTAACGCCACTAAAATCGCTTCTTTTTAATAACCCTTCATCTAGCAAAAGATCAAGGTCTATTAGAAGAGGATTTAAACCAAATGCACTATTTGTTTGATATGGACTGTTTGCAGGACCACATGGATTTAAAGGCAACAATTCCCATCTTGAAAAACCAGATTTTTTTAAAAAATCCACAAAACGATAGGCTTCCTTACCTAAACCACCAATACCATATTTACCAGGTAAAGATGATATATGTAAAAATACTGCACTTTCTCTCATATTTATAAGTTTATATCAAATGTTTTTTAAGTTCTAGTATTAAAGATTTTTAATGGAACAATCCTTCAAATAAGGACTCCAAAAACATATGCCCGAAAAACAATCCTAATCCGCCTAAAAATCCCTCAAACGGATTATTAGTTTTTATATGTCTTTTAAAACCATTATTGATGCTTTTCATTTATCCTCTTTTTAATTATATATCATAATAAGAATTATTTTAGAAAAGTTAATAAAAAAAAGCATATTTTTATAAATGGAAGGTTTCAAAATGTATAATTATTTTATATAATTATAAACGTTATCGTTGGAGGATATTTTATTATGTCAAAAGTTATGGCTGTTAATGCAGGAAGTTCTAGTTTAAAATTTAAACTTTATGAAATGCCTGAAGAAAAAGTTATTTGTTCTGGAAATGTTGAAAGAATTGGTCACGAAGATGCAATCTTTGGCATTAAATATAATGGAAACAGTGAAAAAACTGTTCAACCAGTAAAAGATCATGGTGAAGCAGTTAAATTATTATTAAATGCTTTAGTTAATAAAAATATTATTAAAAGTTACGATGAAATCAAAGCAACTGGTCACCGTATAGTTCAAGGTGGACCATATTTTTCTCAAAGTGCTGTAATTAATAAAGATACTTTAGATAAAGTTGAGTCGTTGATTCCACTATCACCTTTACATAATGCTGCTGAATTAGTTGGAATTAGAGCTTTTATGAAAGTATTACCAAATACTCCTGGTATTTGTGCCTTTGATACTGCATTCCATCAAACTCAAGAAGATCAAGATAAAATCTTCCCTATTCCATATGAATATACAACAAAATATATGATTTATAGATATGGTGCTCATGGCACTTCTCATAAGTATTTATCAATTGAAGGATTAAAGTATGTCAATAATGATAAACATGCAAGAATGATTATTTGCCATTTAGGAAGCGGAGCTTCTTTAAGTGCTGTTAGAGATGGCAAATGTGTTGCAACTTCCATGGGTTTAACTCCATGTGGAGGAATTATGATGGGAACAAGAACCGGAGATCTAGATCCTTCTGTTTTCAATTATGTAGTTCAAAGAACTGGAAAAACTAGTGAAGAAATTTATCAAGAATTTAATAAACAATCTGGATTAAAGGGTGTTTCTATGATTAGTGATGATTCTAGAGATTTAGAAGCTGCAGCTTTAAAAGGCGATAAACAAGCTATATTAACTAATAAATTATGGGCAAGAAGAGTTGCTGATTTTATTGGTCAATACTATGTTAGATTAGGTGGCTGTGATTTAATTATTTTCTCTGCTGGAATCGGCGAAAATAGCGCTTTATATAGAAAAAATGTTTTAGAAAATATTAAGGAAGCCTTACATATTGAATATGATTCAAAATTAAATGAAGTAATGGTTAGAGGAAAAGAAGGCTTGATTTCAACCGAAAAATCCGCTATTAAAGTTGCTGTTATTCCTACTGATGAAGAAGTAATGATTGCTCGTGATGCATATAATATGCTTTTAAAGAAATAGGTTTATTATGAATTTTTTATTAGAGGAAATAACAAAAAATAAAGAAAAATACGATTATATTTTAAGTAAAATTAAAGAATATAAAAAAATATGTGTCTTTAGACATATCGTTCCTGATTACGATGCTTTAGGAACTCAATTTGGTTTATCAACATTCTTAAAAGACAATTTTAAAGATAAAGAGATTTATGAAATGGGCGATAATAGCCCTTCATTCACCAATACTTTATTTCCACCAACATCAAAATTAAAAGATGACTTTTTTAACGAAAAATTTTTATCAATAATTGTTGATGTAAGCGATAAAAAAAGAATTGCTGATCCAAGATTCAATAGAACAAAAGATGTTATTGTAATTGATCATCATCCAAAAAGCGATAATGTTTCAAGTTATGAAATTATTGAAACAGATAAAGCGGCTGCAAGTGAAATAGTTACTTCAATGCTTTTATATTTCGAAACCCAAGGATATATTTTATCTAACAAAGCTAGTGAATATCTATTTATTGGTTTAGTTGGAGATTCTGGAAGATTCTTATATAACTCCACTACTCCTGGAACTTTTGAAATTGCTGCTGAACTTGAAAATAAAGGTTTAAATCTCACTAAAATATATGAAAAAATGTATCGCAAAGATATAAAAGATTTAAATTTTGTAAAATTCGTTTTAGATAATTATAAAATTAGTAAATATGGCGTTTGTTACTATGTTTTAACAAATATGGATTTGATAAATTTAGGATTAACAAGTGACCAAGGAAAAGAATTAGTTAACTTTTTCTCAAATTATGATGGGATAAATATTTGGTGTTCAATTACTGAAGATGTAACTGAACCATGTTTTAGAATATCTTTAAGAAGTAGAAATTTGGTAGTTAGCGAAGTTGCAAAGAAATTTGAAGGTGGCGGTCATGATCAAGCTGCTGGTTGTCAAATTAAAGATTTAACTGAACTTCCAAAACTTATTGATGCTTTAGATGACGTTGTAAAGAAAGGATAATAATGTTCATACCTCTTCACATTTATACAGAATATAGTTTTTTAAAAAGTGGTGTAAGAATCGACAAACTTTTAAAAAAATCAACTGAATTAGGTTACAAAACAATAGGAATAAGCGATTACCAAAATATGATGGCTTTTCCACTATTTAATAAATTGTGCAAAAAATATTGTATAAAACCTATTTTTGGTTTTGATTTTTATTGTGAAGAAAATCATTATTCCTTATATGTTAAAAACGAAGAAGGCTATCATAATCTATGTAAGTTAGCATTAAAAATAAATGATGATAACTTTGAAATTAATAAAACTTCCTTTAATGGATTAATTACTGTAATTAATACGGATTCTTTAATATTTAATGAGATAAATAAAGATACAACAAATAATTTATTTAAATTATCTAAAAATTTTACTGATTTTTATATTGGTCTAAATATTTCTTCAAAAGAGAACGCTACAAAATACAACCTAATTCGTGATTTTGCAGAAAATTATTCTTATAAAGTTTTAGCTTTTCCATCAATAAAATATATTGAAAAGAAAGATGCTATTGTATTGGATTTATTATCTCAAATTCAAAATAACTCAGTCTTTCCAGATTTAAATATTGCTCCTTCTTCAACTCAAGAATATTTTAAAACTAATGAAGATATTACAAAATTATACAGTAATAAAGAAATTAATGAAACAGAAAATATGGTCAATTCTATTTCCTTTAATTTTGATTTAAAAAGAGGAAAAATGCTCCACTATCCATTAGAAAATAATGAAACAAGTGAGGAATGTTTAATTCGATTAATTAAGGATGGAGCAAATAAAAAACATGTTGATATTAAAAATAATGAATATAGAAATAGATTAAATTATGAATATAGTGTTATTAAAAAAATGGGTTATTGTGATTATTTTTTAATTGTTCAAGATTACGTAAACTATGCTAAGAATAATAACATTCCAGTAGGCCCTGGAAGAGGAAGCGCTTGCGGTAGTCTTGTTTCATATATACTCAATATTACTGAAGTTGATCCACTTAAATATGGGCTCCTTTTCGAAAGATTTTTAAATCCTGAAAGACAAAGTATGCCTGATATTGATATTGATTTTAGTGATCAAAAACGTGAATTAGTAATCGATTATTTAAAAAATAAATATGGTTCGGATAAAGTTGCAAATATTGTTACAGTTCAGACTTTTGGTGCTCGCCAAGCATTAAGAGATGTTGGAAGAATATTTGGTTTGAGTCAAAGTGATATTTCGTTATTAAGCAAATTTATTATAGAAAAGGGAACAGATAAACTAACTTTAGAAGATGCTTATAAGAAATTCCCTAATTTTAAAAGAGAAATTGATGGAGACGAAAAATTCTCATTTGTGTTTAAAAATGCACTTTTAATTGAAGGATTAGGTAGACAACCAGGTATTAATGCTGCCGGTATGGTATTTAATGATGAACCACTTTGTAATGATATTCCATTAATAAACGACACAATCGGGTATATTACTCAATATGAAAAAGATTATCTTGAAGATCAAGGTTTCCTTAAAATGGATCTTTTAGGTCTTATAAATTTAAGCACAATAGAAAAATGTGTAAATTTGGTAAAAAGCAAAAGAAATATTGATTTAGATTTACATAATATAGATTTAGATGATAAAAACATTTATAAATTAATACAAAATAATATAACAATGGGTTTGTTTCAGCTTGATACTGGAGCTGCAAGTAATGCCCTTTCAATGTTTAAACCAAGCAATTTTAAAGAATTAACCGCCTTTATTGCTCTTGATAGACCTGGACCAAGAATATATTTGCCATCATACTCAAGGCGATTAAAAGGAATAGAAAAAACAACATATCTATGTCCTGAACTTGAAAGTGTATTAAAAGAAACTTATGGAATAATGATATATCAAGAACAAATTATGCTTGTAGCACGTGTTTTTGCTGGTTTTAGTTTTGCAGAAGCAGATTTATTGCGTCGTGCATGTTCAAAGAAGAAAAAAGATGAAATGGCAAAATTAAAAGATAAATTTGTTAAAGGGAGTTTAAAAAAAAGACATAATTTAACTTTAACAAACAGTGTCTATGATGCTATTGAACGATTTGCTAATTATGGCTTTAATAAATCACATTCAGTTGCATATGCAATGATTACTGCCCAAACAGGTTATTTAAAAGCTTATTATGCACCTGAATTCTATGCTTCAATTTTAGAAGCTCAATATTCAAAAAAAGATGCTAAGTTTGCAAAATATGTAAGTGAAATAAAAAATGCTGGAGTTGATATATTATTGCCTAATATTAATGAATCCACTAAAACATTTGATGTTATAAACAATAAATTATTAATTCCTTTAACTGCTATTAATAATTTTCAAGGAAGAATTGTTGATAACATAATTGAAGAAAGAAACAATCATGGGAAATTTAAAGATTTCTTAGATTTTATTATTCGTATGTCACATACTCAAGAAAAGATTACAGACAATCAAGTTTCTAAACTTATTGATTCGGGAGCTTTTGACACATTAAATAACAATAGAAAATCATTGAAACTATCTACACAACTTGCAATTGAATATGCTAAATTAGTTCACTATAACGAAGAGCAACTTTTTACTGATGATTTTGGTGTTAATTTTAAATACACTGAAGTTTATGATGATCCAGATGAACGTTTAGAAAATGAATTTGATGCATTAGGTGTTATGTTAAGCGATACTCCACTTAAAAAAGTTTATAACAATGAAAAATATAAGAAATTATCAAAAATAAACAATCTTGTTATAGGTAAAACATCAACTATTGCTTTAATTTTTAGATCGGTAAAAAAGATTAATACTAAAAACAATAAATCAATGTGCTTTATAACAGGTTATGACGAACTAAATGATATTGATATTACATTATTCTCTGATAAATACGAATTCTATGCTCCTTTAATAAATGCTTTAAAAAGAAAAGATATAATAATTGTTACAGGTAGATTAGAAGAGAATAAAAAAAGTGGAAATTATTCATTTGTATTAGATAAATTAGAAAAGTTTGAGGGTTAGTTATGGCAAGAATTATTATTATTGATGGAAATTCATTATTATTTAGAGCATTTTTTGCTACTAGTTTTGGTGATGGACCACTATTACAAACATCTACAAATATTCCAACAAATGCTATAGTTGCTTTTTCTAATATGCTAATGAATATTTTAAAAACAATGAATAAAGATGATGGTATTTTTGTGGCTTTTGATGCTGGTAAACATACATTTAGGCATAAAGAATACGATAAATATAAAGCTAATAGAAAACCTACTCCACCTGAACTACTCACTCAAATGCCTATTGCGAGAGAACTTTTATCTTCTTTAAATATTCCTTATTATGAAAACGAAGAAATTGAAGCAGATGATATCGCAGGTATTATGGCTAAAAAAGCAAGTAAACTCAATTATGATGTAGAAATTTACACTAGTGATAAAGATTATCTTCAATTAATCGATGATAAAATTCATATTAATTTAATTAAAAAGGGTTTAAGTGATATTCATATTATGAATTATGATTCATTTAAACAAGAATATGGAATTGAACCAATCCAAATAACTGATTATAAAGGTTTAAGAGGTGATTCTAGTGATAATTTACCTGGAATACCTAAAGTTGGAGACAAAACAGCCTTAGAACTTATTAAAAAATTTGGTTCTTTAGAAAACATAATTAAAGAAGCCCCAAACATGAAATCTAAGGTTGGAGAATCGATTGTAACAAACTATAAACTAGGCGAAATGTGCAAAGACTTAGCGATTATTCGAACTAATCAAGAAATTCCTTTTGAAGTTAAAGATGTTATTTATAACGGATATCAATTCAATAAAGTAAATGATTTTGCTATTAAATATGAGCTAAAAAGATTAACACAAAGACTTCCAAAAGATTTATTGATCCAAGATGAAAATGTTAAAAAAATTATCGAATCTACTCAAATAAAAGATACTACAAAATTAGATCTCAAAAATGGTTATGGTTTAGGAATTAATGTTTCTAATGATAATTATCATGATGCTGAACTTTATGGATTTTCAATTACAATTGGTAGTACAACATATTATTTAGATTATGAAGATGCAAAAAAAGATAAAAAGTTTATAGATTCTCTAAACAATAAAGAAATTAAAAAATATTGCTATGATTTTAAATCAATAATGGTAGTTTTATCACGATATTCAATAGATATTGATGGTTTGTTTTTTGATTTATTATTAGCAAATTATTTATTAGATTCATCAATACAAGATAAATATGATTACATAATGAAATTTAATAATATCGATGTTTCCTATGTTTATGAAGATAATTCCTTATTTAATCAAGGGAACAAGAAATTATCGGATTCAGAAAGTTATTATTCGTTATTTTTAAATGAAGAAGTAACACAAAAGCTCAAAAGAAAGGAACAATATGATTTATTAATTTCCATGGAACAGCCTCTTACAATAGTTTTAGCAAAAATGGAAATAGAAGGCTTCCCAATTGATAAAGAAATTCTACTATCTTTTAAAGATGAATATTCCAAAAAAATTAATAGTTTAGAACAAGAAATTTATCGCCTTGCTGGCGTTGAATTTAATATTTCTTCACCAAAACAAGTTGGAGATATTTTATATACTAAACTTAAATTAAAAGATACTAAAAAAGGCTCTACTTCTCTTTCTGCTTTAAAAAATTTAATAGATGAACATCCTATTGTTCCTTTAATTTTAGAATATAGAAAATATAGCAAGCTAGTCTCAACTTATGTCGATGGGCTAGTGCCTTTTATCAAAGCTGATGGGAAAATTCACGCCACTTTTAATCAAGCTGTAACAACAACAGGAAGATTATCTTCTAGTGAACCAAATTTACAAAATATTAGTGTAAGAGATGAAGAAGGAAAGCAAATTAGAAAAGCTTTCTTCTATAAAGAAAAAGACGCTTATATTATGTCTTTAGATTATTCTCAAATTGAATTAAGAGTTCTTGCACATCTATCCAATTCAAAAACAATGATTGATGTCTTTAATAAAGATGAAGATATACACACTGCTACTGCTCAAAAAGTATTTCATATAAACACAGTTCCAACTGCTTTACAACGTAGAAAGGCCAAAGCTGTAAATTTTGGAATCGTATACGGAATTTCTGATTGGGGTTTAAGTGAACAACTTGAGATTCCTGTAAGTGAATCTCGTGAAATAATTTCTTCATTTTATGAAGAATTCCCCGAAATAAAAGAATACTTAAATTCTTTAATTAAAACTGCTTCAATTAAAGGCTTTGCTTCAACAATGTTTAATAGAAGACGTTACCTAGATGAATTAAACGATTCAAATTATCAAGTCAGAGAATTTGCTAAAAGAGCTGCTATGAACGCTCCTATCCAAGGAAGCGCTGCTGATCTAATTAAACTTGCAATGATTAAAGTAGATAATGAATTGACTATTAACCATTATAAATCAAAAATAATTTCTCAAATTCATGATGAAATAATACTTAAAACATTCGAAGATGAAAAAGATAAAGTTTATAAACTTGTAAAAGATATTATGGAAAATATAGTCAAATTAAAAGTAAAATTAAAAGTAGATGGAGGTTATGCAAAGACATGGTTCGATGCTAAGTAAATATGCCAGAATTACCTGAAGTAGCCACAGTTATTAAGATTATTAAACCTTTAATAACAAATAAAATAATAACATCAGTTGATGTGTTTTTTGATCGTTTAGTTCAAAGTGATTTAACCTCTTTTAAAAAAGATTTAATTGGAAAAACAATATTAAATGTAAGCCAATATGGGAAGTACATTTTTATTCACTTAAGTAATGATTTTGTCTTAATTACTCATCTTAGAATGGAAGGTAAATTTAGATATTCTTCATCAACTTATTTAAGAAATAAATACACTACTGCACTTTTTTATTTTAATGATGGTTCAAGTTTAGGTTTTGATGATACAAGAAAGTTTGGCATCATGTATCTATCAAAAGAAAATGAATATAAGGAATTAAAATTCATTAAAAAACTTGGCGTTATTGCTAATAATATAAAAGAAAGCGATTTACCTGAATTATACGAAAAATTTAATAATAAAAAACCTATAAAAGAGGTTATTACAGATCAATCAGTTTTATGTGGCATCGGAAATATTTATGCTGATGAAATTCTTTATGATGTTAAAATAAATCCATTAACACAATGCAAAGATTTATCACAACAAGATATTAAAAATATATGCATTTCATCGAATAAAATCTTAAATCATGCTATCGAACTTGGTGGTAGCACTATTCATTCGTTTCATCCAAGTGAAGGAGTTGATGGTAAGTTTCAAATAGAACTTAAATGTTATGGAAGAGAAGGACAAATATGCCCTAATTGTGGAACAAAGTTTCATAAAATATTCTTAGGTGGCAGAGGCACTACTTTTTGTCCAAATTGCCAAATCAATAAAAATTATGAGAAAGCAATTGGAATTACTGGCCCAATTGGTTCAGGCAAAACAACAGTTTTAGAATATTTTAAAGATAAAAACTATCTAACAATCTCTTGCGATGAAGAAATACATAAATTGTATGAAATTCCTATGCATAAAAATAAAATCTCAAAAATTCTTAATATACCTTTCGATATTAATAATAAAATAATTACACAAAAAGCACGCGAAGAAATGATTAAATATAAGGACAAAAAAGAAGAAGTAGAAAATTATATTTATCCAATTTTAGAAAATAAATTATTAAAAATAATCCAAGAAAATGACAATGTAGTTATTGAAGTTCCATTACTATTTAAAGCTCATTTCGAATATATGTTTAAAAAAATAATTGTTCTATTAGTTAATCAAGAAGAACAAGTAAAACATCTTAACGAAAGACGAGAAAACGTAACATCAGCTAAAGGTCTTAATTCGGACTTTAAATACGATAAAAACAACGGGAAAATAATTACTATAAACAATAATAAAACTATTAAAGAATTATATGAAAAATTAGATCAAATTTTTTAAATTAATATAATGGTTTATTAGAAGTTAAAATTAGTTTTTTAACTTTGCTATTTAATATACCAGTTAACTGTTTAACTCTTATAGAACTATCAATATTTTTAGATGTATATAATTTAGCAATTTCATCAATAGTAAAAGTTGAAGTAATAATTGTAAACAAACCATTTTCAGCTCTCGCACGTAAAATTGGGACAATAATATTGTCTCTTGAATAATCAGTCATAAATTCTTCACCAAATCCATCTAGTACTAATAAACTACTATTTATATACTGTTCTATTATCTTATTAAACTTTTCTTTGTCATGAAAAATATAATCATTCAATTCTGAAATTCTTTTTGACATCTTTAAAAAGCAAATATCTTCATGGTTTTTAGCAAACCTATTTGTGACAGCTATTGCAGCAAAAGTCTTACCAGTACGATTGGCACCATAGATATAAATCCATTCATCTTTTTCTTTTGCTATCTTACTGATTTTTGCTTTGAATCCGCTACTTTTTTCTTCAACGTCTTTCCAAGAAATATTATTAAATTTATCATCAAAATCTTTATAAATAAATTTTGACATATATAGCATAAAATCTTTGTATGGTTCTAGAGCATCATACTGCCTTTCAATTATCCCATTATCATTAACTAATTTTAATGAATAAAATTTGTTTTTTTCAATGCAATCACTATAGGTTTTTATTTGTTTAGAAGCATAATAATCATCACGAAAATCATTAAATTTTGAAACGTTTTTCTTAATAATGTCATCATAAAAACCTTGTTTAAGTAACAAACTATAAACTTCTTTATCTTGTTTTATAGACTTAAACAATTCATCTGAATATTGATCCAAATCTGAATTTTCAACTTTAATTAAATTAATCTTTTGCATTAAATATCTACCTTATCTAAATCATAACCTATAACATCATCATCTTCATCATTTTTTTCTGTTTTCTCACTACTTTTATTATGTGAATTAAACAATAAATCATATGCATCAAGTGCACTTTTAACACCCTTTCTTGTTAAAGTAGCAGCAATTTTTTCAATATACTTCCTGTTAATTTGTCCATTTAGGTTTTTAATTGTATATTCTAAAATAACATTAATTACACCATTTGAAAGATTCATGTTCTCTGATAAAAATAAAATAATATCTAAATCACTGGAAACAGGTTCAACACCATTTTGTTTTTCTTTTAAGAAATCTCTTGGAGAATTAGTCTCATAATAATTAATCAAAGAAGCTTCATCTGTTGTCGATGAAATTGTGAATATATCCTTCTTTTTAGCTTTTGGTTTAAAGTATCTAACCTCTTTTTTACATCTATTTTTACAATATGTTAAATCTATTTTAGAACCAATTGGTTTTTCATCACGATATGAATCGATTAAAATTTGACCCATAATCTTTTCATTAAAGCCATATAAGGAACCAAGTTTATGTATAGCAACAATTTCATCATTAGTTAAACAAGTTAAATCGATAGCACTTTTTTCTTCTACATATTTAAGTAAATTTTCTTCATCAAAATTATCTTTAATATCGTTAATATTATTTGTAATTAATTCACCACAATTTAGATCAGTTTTATCTTTTTCATCAACAACAAAAGATTCATTAACTGTAGCGCTAACATCCTTAAAATCTTTGTAGTCATCATCAACTTCATATGACTCCATAATTTCTAAAGCTCTCTTTTGACCGACTTTATTAACAAATAAACCTTTTAAAATTGTATTAGAAAAGAAATCGTTTGGTAAAAGTACACTACTTAAAATGAAGATATAATCGTCATTTTTCTCATATGTATTTAATAATCCAATGCTTTCTAAAGTTTTTCTAGACAATAAAAAATCACTTGTTGTCAAATTTGATTTATTTAATAAATAAGATATAGAATTTTTTCTATTTTTAGACTTATACTCATTCATTAAAAGCATATAAACAAAAGTACTTTTATATCCAATAATTGGTAGATATAAATTATATAAGAAATTGGTGTTATCAAAAGACAAAATTCCTTTACTTTTTATTGTATAATTACTCTCAATCGTAAACATAAATAGAATTATACAATATCTCAACTCTTTTGTAATTAAAATATATTTGTAATTTTAATGGTAAAATATAAATAACGTTGTGATAAACATATAAATTTTATCTTTAATATATATTATATTTTTCATATAATATATGAGTAATCGTAAGGCGTAGGAGGCTTGATATGATTAAAAAGATAGGTATTTTAACTTCAGGTGGTGATTCACCTGGCATGAACAGTGCTATTATTGGTGCAATAAGAGCAGGTTACAATTTAGGAAAAGAAATGTATGTCATTTATGATGGATATAAAGGACTTGTTGAAGGTAATATACAAAAAGTTGGTAAAGATTTTGCAAAATTCTATGCTTCAATGGGTGGCACTATTATAAAAACTGCACGTTTACCAGAATTTAAAGAATTAAGTGTTCAAAAGAAAGCTGTCGAAAACCTTAAAAAAGTAGGAATTGATGCTTTAATTGTTATAGGTGGAGATGGTAGCTATATCGGTGCTAAGAAATTAACTGAATTAGGAATTAATTGTGTTGGTCTACCAGGAACAATTGATAATGATATTGCTTCAACTGACTACACTATTGGTTTTGATACTGCTTTAAATACAATTGTTAATTCAATTGATGCAATTAGAGATACAATGTCATCTTTACATAGATGTTGCGTAGTTGAAATAATGGGGAATAGATGTGGTGATTTAACTATATTCTCTGGTATTGCAACTCATGCAGACTTTATTATTACTAATGATAGACAATATGATCCACAAGAATTAGTAAAAGAATTAAATGAATTAAAGAAAACAAAGCCAGATCATATCATTATTTTAATTAGTGAAAAGATTATGGATTTAAATACTCTTGTTCAAACAATCCAAGATGGTACTGGAATCAGTACTCGTGGAGATGTTTTAGGTTATATTCAAAGAGGTGGTCGTCCATCTGCAATGGAAAGATTTAATTCTACAAGAATGGGCGTTTATGCCGTTGAATTATTAGATAAAGGAATTGGTGGTGTTTGTGTTGGTATCGTAAATAACCAATTACATTATCAAGAAATTTATGAAGCCTTAAAGAAACCAAGAGATAAACACGAAAACTTATATCACTCTTTTGATTTAATTAAATAGAGGTAATTATGAACATAAACCTTTTTAAAAAAACAAAAATCGTCTGTACTATTGGACCAGCTAGTGATTCTTTAGAAATGCTTAAAAAACTAGTTAATGCTGGAATGAATGTTGCAAGACTTAATTTTTCACATGGTTCTTACGAAGAGCATTTGGCAAAGATAGAAAAAATTAGATCACTAGAAAAAGAAGGTATCTATATTGCTATAATGCTTGACACGAAAGGACCTGAAATTCGCTGTCACAATATGGAAAATGATGCTGTTGAAATTAAAAAAGGTAGTTCAGTTCGTGTTTCTATGAAAGAAGTTTTAGGAACACCTAAAAAATTCAGTGTCAATTTCCCAGGTTTAATTAATGATGTTAATCTAGGAAATCATATAAAAATTGATGATGGAAAATTAGATTTATTAATAGAAAGTATTGATTATGAAAAAGGTGAAATTGTTTGCACCGCTTTAAATGAACATTTATTATGTTCAAAAAAAGGTGTTAATTGTACTGGCGCTCGTTTATCAATGCCTTTTATTAGTGATAAAGATAAGCAAGATTTAATTTGGGGTTGTAAACATGGCGTTGATTTTATAAGTGCTTCGTTTGTTAGAAACGAAAAAGATGTTAAAGATATTAGAAATATTTTAATAGAACAACATAGTGAAAATATAAAAATTATTTCTAAAATTGAAAACTATGAAGCCTTATCTTTAATAGAAGATATCGTTGATGCTAGCGATGGAATAATGGTTGCTAGAGGAGATTTAGGAGTAGAAATTCCTGCTGAAGAAGTTCCATTAATTCAAAAGAAATTGATAGCTTTATGTAGAAAAGCTGGAAAACCAGTTATTACAGCGACTCAAATGTTAGATAGTATGTGTCATTCTCCAGTACCAACAAGAGCTGAAGTTAGTGATGTTGCTACTGCTATTAGTGAGTCAAGCGATTGTGTAATGTTAAGTGCAGAAAGTGCTTCGGGAGAATATCCAGTTGAAGCTGTTGAAACACAAGCTAAGATTTCTCATGTTATGGAACAAGATTTAAATTATGAAAAACTAGCTCAAGAAGCTTATGATACTTCAAATAAAGACAATAACGATGCAATTGCTAACTCTATTGCAAATACTGCAAAATTAATAAATGCTAAATTAATTGTTAATTTTACAGAAACTGGAAGATCTAGTAGACGTATTTCAAAAGCTCGTCCTATTTGTCCTGTTTTAGCAATTTCAAATAATATTGAAACAGTAAGACAAAATTCACTTTATTGGGGAATTAATTCAATTTATATTCCTACAAAAATGCCTGATTTTATCGAAGAAATGGAAGTTTTAGCTATTATTTATGCAAAAGACTTTGGTTTAACTAGTAAAGATGTCGTTGTTTTAGCAAGTGGCACTCCTACAGGGGCTGGCAAAACTAACTTTATGAAGATTATTACTTTACCAGAAGATAAAGGTTTATAACATTACTTCTTGAAAAACTTTTATGAAGTTATAAAATAATATCAAGCGTTGAAAAAGACACGACTTATTTCTTCTTTTATTAGAGAGAGAATATCTTGGTGAAATTATTCTTAAAAAGAAACTTAAGTTACTACTTTGGAGCTTGTACAATTAATTAAGTGACAAGGGAATTCTCTTGTAACTAAGGTGGTACCGCGTAACAAATTATACGTCCTTAGATATTATTTCTAAGGACTTTTTTAATCCTTAGAGAAGGAGAAAATATTTATGAAATTTGTTGTTGATGGAAAAAGTATTGAACTTGAAAAAGGAAAAAATGGGATGGATGCTTTATTATTAGTTAATGAAGCAGCAAAAAAAGATGTTCTTGCATATAAACTTGATGGCCAAGAATTTGATTTATTTCATCCTATTGAAAAAGAGGGAAAATTAGAATTTATTAATAAGGATAGCCCAGAGGCTTTTCATATTTTAAATCATTCCACTTCCCATTTACTTGCTCAAGCAGTTCATGCATTATTTCCAAATGCTTTATTTGCAATTGGACCTGCTATTGAAGATGGTTTTTATTACGATATTGATTTTGGTGATTATGTATTAAAAGAAGAAGATTTAAAAAAGATTGAAGACAAGATGAAAGAATTCTCTAAGAAAAACGAATACATTATTAGAGAAGTTGTCTCCAAGGAAAAAGCTTTAGAATTATTTAAAGATAATCCTTATAAAGTTGAATTAATTAATGATCTTGATGGTGAAATTACAATTTATAAACAAGGTGATTGGTTTGATCTTTGTTTAGGAGTTCATGTTCCTTCAACTGGTTATATCAAGCATTTTAAATTAGAAACTTTAGCTGGTGCTTATTGGAGAGGTGACTCTAAAAATAAGCAATTAACTAGAATTTATGGCATTTCTTGTTTTTCAAAAGAAGATCTTGAAAGCAAAGAAGCTTTAAAAGAAGAAGCTAAAAAGAGAGACCACCGTAAGATTGGAAAAGATTTAGGATTATTCATGATAAGTGAATATGGTCCAGGTTTCCCATTCTGGTTACCAAATGGTTGGACATTAAGAAGAAATATCGAATCTTGGTGGTATGATATTTCAGATAAATATGGATATAAAGTAATAAATACTCCTATTATTTTAAGTAAGGAATTATGGATTACTAGCGGACATTGGGATCACTATAAAGAAAATATGTATACTACTAAAATTGATGGCAGAGATTTTGCTATTAAGCCAATGAACTGTCCAGGTAGTATTTTGGTTTACAATAGTGAACTTAGAAGTTATAGAGATTTACCACTTCGTTTAGCAGAACTTGGATTAGTTCATAGACATGAAGCAAGTGGCGCTTTAAATGGATTATTTAGAGTTCGTTGCTTTACTCAAGATGATGCACATATTTATTGTAGAGAAGATCAACTTGAAGATGAAATAGTCACATTATTAAAATTATATAATTTAACATATACTTTATTTGGTCTTGATTACTCAATTGTATTATCAACACGCCCAGAAACTGGATATATTGGTTCAATTGATATTTGGAATAAATCCGAAGCAATCTTAACAAAAGCATGTCAAGATTCTGGCCATGAATTTAAAATTAATCCAGGGGATGGAGCATTCTATGGACCAAAACTCGACTTCAAATTAAAAGATTGCATGGGTAGAGTCTGGCAATGTGGCACTATTCAACTTGATATGAACTTACCAGAAAGATTTAATTGTACTTATATTGATAAAGATGGAACAAAGAAGAGACCAATTATGCTTCATAGAGCAATGCTTGGTAGTTTCGAAAGATTTATCGGTATTATAACTGAAAATTTTGCTGGTGCCTTCCCATGTTGGTGTGCTCCAGTTCAAGTAAAAGTCTTACCTGTTAACAATAACATTCATGATGAATTTGCTAAAAAACTCGTTGCTACTTTAAAAGAACATAAATTTAGAGTAGAGCTTGATGATTCAGATGAAAAATTAGGTTATAGAATGAGAAATGCTCAAATGAAAAAGATTCCTTATACTCTTGTTATTGGAGATAAAGAAGTTGAAAATAATAGCGTTACTTATCGTAGATTCAATGATGAAAAGCAAATCTCTGTTTCAATTGATGAATTTATAAAATTATTAAGTAAAGAAGTTGAAGAAAAAACATTACTTGTAGATCCAAAGAATTACAAGGTTAACTAATTTTTCATAAATTTTTATATAAAGAAAAAGGCTTCCGATTAGGAAGTCTTTTTTTGTAGATAAACATTATTTTGACTAAGTTCTTTAACAATTTTTATCATATAAATTAATACAATTATACTGATTATTCCTTCAGATATAAACATTGTATACCATATGAATGATGGATTAATAGAAGGCAAAATGAATAGCAAAGGAACACTTATTATTAATCCTCTTAATGCCGAAACTAATAACGAAAATTTTGGATGAGTTAATGATTGGAAGAAATAAGTAGAAAATACATTATATGGCAAGAATATAAATGCTAAACAATAAGCTCTCATTATACTTGGAGCAATCTTTAAGACATTATCATTTGGTTTCATAAATAAATTTATAAACCCATTAGGTGCTGTCATAGTTGGAATAAGCCAAACAATACTAATTACTAAAATAGTTAATAAACTATATTTCAAAATTTGTTTAACTCTATTATATTGTTTAGCGCCATAGTTTTCAGATAATAATGGTTGAGACGCTTGCCCCACTCCATATGAACAGCATTGGACGAACGTATTTATATTAATTATTACTCCATATACAGACAAAGCATCTTCATTAAAATAATTAAGTATTTGTCTATTAAATATAATTGTAAAAATACCCATTGAAGTATCTGTAAAGAAACTAGAGAAACCATTTAGTAGAATTCTAGTAGATTTATAACCTATATTTTTTGCTTTAACAATTTTTAAAGTGTTTTTCTTCTTTAAAAAATGGGTAAGCATAATTAATAAAGAAACAACATTGCAGCCAACTGTTGCAATACCTGCACCTTCGATTCCCATATTTGCAGTAAATACCAATAAATAATCTCCAGCAACATTAAATATACCACCTAATACTATTCCAACAGTAGCTAATCCTGGATCATTATCATTCCTTAAAAAAGCAGCGAGAGCCTGATTAAATAAGAAAATTGGAATCGTATATTTAACAGAAATTAGATAGCTTTCAGCTAAATCAATTAATGATTCTGTAGCACCAAACAATACTAAAATTTGTCTTTCAAAACATAAAACAATAATCCATAAAATTAAAGAAATAATCCCAGTTAACATCATTGAAACAGAAAATATCTCATTTCTTTCATGTTCTGTTTTCCCTTCGCCTTTAGCTTTAGCCCATAAAATAGCCCCACCCATTCCTGTTAAAAGGCCTAAACTATAAATAATATTCCATAAAGGAGCTACAACTGCCATAGCTGCACTACCATTTGCTCCATGATATTGGCCAACCATTGCCATATCAACTACACTATAAAGTGAAGATATAAGAGCGCTTCCAAATGAAAATGCTAAAAATCTAAAATAAAGTTTCTTTGTATTATAATTTAATATATTCATAAGTTCCTCTTTCTACCAATTAAAAAACTGGATTTGATTGCGGGTATTTCACCTGCCACCTTATCCAGTTCATCATTTCAATAGAATGATTCGCCCTCCGTGTGAGCAATGATTATTTTATGGACTATAAAATAGTATGTCAACAATTATTTATACTAATTTACTACTAACTATTTCTTTTTGCCTTGATTAGCAACAGCATTCATAGCAGCAGCAATTTTTTCTTGATCACCTAAATACTTTTTACCAACGACTTTAAAGTTTTCATCAAGATCATAAACTAGAGGGACTCCAGTTGGAACATTGACTGCAACAATATCATCATCACTAATATTTTCAAGATATTTAATTAAAGCTCTTAAAGAATTACCATGAGCAACAACTACAACTCTTTTCCCATCAACAATATCTTTTTTAATAACGTTTTCAAAATATGGAACAACTCTTGCAACAGTATCTTTTAAACATTCAGTTAATGGAAGATCTTTTTTATCAACATCTCTATAAGGTGCTTGTAAAGCAGGATTTCTTTCATCTTTTGGATCAAGTGCTGGTGGTTGAACATCGTAACTTCTTCTCCAAATTTTAACTTGAGCTTCACCATATTTGGCGGCAGTATCAGCTTTATTTAATCCTTGTAAAGCTCCGTAATGTCTTTCATTTAATTTCCATGTTTTAACAACAGGGATAAATTCTTCTTGCATACCTTCTAATACCCTATTTAAAGTATGAATTGCTCTTCTTAAATATGAAGTATAAGCGACATCAAAATGATAACCATCTTTTGCTAATAATTTGCCAGCATTGTCAGCTTCTTCTTCACCTGTTTTTGTTAATTCTACATCAGTCCATCCTGTGAATAAATTTAATTTATTCCATGCAGACTCACCATGACGAATTAATACTAATTGATATTTACTCATAAAAGTCTCCTTTTTAATACAATTATTATTGTATATTTTTTTGAGCTTATCTTAAAGCATTATTGTTATAAAAAATTAACTTAATTTATAAGACCTTTTTTGTTTAATTTTTATCAAATAATGGTTAGAATATATAAGTATGAAAAAGTACAAAATTTTTAAATATATTGGACCCTATAAGAAAGATTTTATTATAGCAATTTGTTGTTTTGCATTTGAAACTCTATTAGAGATTTCAATTCCTTTTTTAATGAATGAATTATTATCAAAAGGTGTTTATATCGATAATGTTACAAATAAATATGCCATAAATGTTCAAAATCTTACAATTATTAGTTTAATAATGGTTGTGTGCGCTGTTTTGGCATTTTTCCTTGGAGTTAATGGAGCAAAATATACTGCATTAGCAGGGAGAGGATTCGGTGCAGAATTAAGAAAAAACGAATATTTAAAAATACAAAAATTTAGTTTTAATAATATAGATACTTTAAGAACATCGAGTTTAATAACAAGATTAACAGATGATATTACCGTTATTCAAGATGGTTTTTGTGAATGCATGAGACCAATTATAAGAGCACCATTAACTCTTATATTTAGTTTAGTTTTTGCCTTTATTATTTCACCAATTTTAGCCTTAATATTTTGTGTTTCTTTGCCAGTTCTTGCTGTACTGCTATTAATAATTTTATTTAAAGTAAAACCAAACTATAAAAAAATGCAAATGGCAATGGATGATATCAATAGAGTTACAAACGAAAATATTACAAATATAAAAACTATTAAGTCGTTTGTTAAAGAAGATTACGAAATAGAAAAATTTGATGAAGTTAATAAGAATTTTAAACATATCGCTAGAAAATCTTTTGGTTTTACTGCACTCAATATGCCTACTGTAAATTTGATTATGTATGCCACTATTGTTTGTATTTTATATTTTGGTGGGATATTCGTAATAAACGAGCAATATGGAGTTACAACTGTTAACATCTCATCATTTTTAACCTATGTTCAACAAATATTAGCTTCTCTTACAATGATGTCAAATGTATTTATGATTTTTAATAGGATGGAAGCAAGTATCGATAGAACTAAAGAAGTATTAACAACCGATATAAACTATGTAATAAATAAAGATTCAAAACTAAAAATTGAAGATGGAAACATTTCTTTTAAAAATGTTTGCTTTAAATATAACCAATCCGCTAACAAAAATACTCTTGAAAATATTAATCTAAATATTAAAAAGGGACAATTTATTGGAATTGTTGGAAAGACTGGTTCAGGTAAAACAACTCTTATAAATTTAATAGATAGATTTTATGATATATCTACTGGAAAACTACTAATTGATAATATTGATATTAAAGATTTTTCAATGGAAGAATTACATTCGAAAATTAGTTTATCATTCCAAAGTCCATTACTTTTTAAAGGCTCAGTTATTGATAATTTAAAATTTGGAAACAAAAATGCAAGTATGGATGATGTTATAAAAGCATGCAAATTAACATGTTGTTATGATTTCATTACAACTAAACTTGCAAATGGTTTTGATACTATTATTAGTGAAGGTGGAACGGATATTAGCGGCGGTCAAAGACAAAGAATTTGTCTTGCAAGAGCTCTAATAGTAAACCCAAAAATATTAATATTAGATGATTCTTTTAGCGCCATTGATCATTTAACTGAAATTGAAGTTAAAAAGAACTTAAATTCATTAAAAAATATTACAAAAATTGTTGTTTCACAAAAAATTAGCGCAATAAAAGATGCTGATAAAATCATTGTTTTAGATGAAGGAAAAATAACAAGTATTGGTAAACATGAAGATCTTCTTAGTAAAGATAATATATATAAAGAATTAGCTACATTACAAAACGAAATTGGAGGGAACAAATAACATGAAAAAACCTCAAAATTTCTTTAAGACATCTATTCGTTTATTAAAATATTATAAAGGAAGTGGCTTTATATTTGCTTTAGTTTTTATATTAATTGCATTCTCATCGTTTGCTAATATTTTTGGCACATATATGCTCCAATACGTTATTAATTCAATTGAAAATATTGTTAAAGAGAACATTAGTTCTAATTGGACAGAGTTTTATAAAAATTTATCAATTATGTTAATTGTTTATGGAATCGGAATATTAGCTTGCCTTACTTACACACAAACTACTGTAATTCTTGCTCAAAAAACTATTTATAAAATACGTAATGATCTAATTAAACATACTGAACAATTAAAAATAAGTTACTTTGATGCTCATAAACATGGGGAAATAATGACTTATTTCACAAATGATGTAAATACATTATATAATGCATTAAATAATTCAATTGCCAACGTATTTTTCTCTTTTGCAAACATTATAGGAACCATATTAGGAATGTTTTTATGTAATGTTTATCTTGCACTATTTTCACTTATTTTTATAATAATTAGTTTTGTTTTTATATTTTTGAATAGTAAAAAATGCCAAAAGTATTATAGACAAACTCAAAAATCATTAAGTAATATTAATGCTATTTCTGAAGAGGATATCGATGGAATCAAAGTTATAAAGGCATTCAATCATGAAGAAAGCAGTTTTCTAAAGTTCAATGATGCAAACGAAGATTTAAGAAGAGTCACTACAAAATCTTTCTATCACACTCAATTAAATGTTCCTTTCATTGTTAGTTTATCGTATTTAAATTTTGCTGTTATGTCAATAATTGGATGTCTATTCCTGGTTAATGGTTTATTGTCATTTTCTGCTTTATGTAGCTTTTTAGTTTATGTTAGACAAAGTGCACATCCATTTAATTTCTTTACAATGCATATGAATACAATATTAACTGCACTTAGTGGCGCAGAAAGAATTTTTGATTTCCTTGATACTGAAATAGAACCACAAGATGGAAAAGTCAAACTTGTTAAAATTAATGACAATAAAAATAAATATGAAGATAGATATGCATGGAAAATTCCGTTAGAAAATAATTCATATCGCACTATTAAACTTCGTGGTGATATTCGTTTTAAAGATGTTAAATTCTCTTATGTTGAAAATAAAGTAGTTTTAAATGGTATTTCCTTCTATGCAAAACCAGAAGAAAAGATTGCATTTGTTGGATCAACTGGAGCTGGAAAAACAACCATAATATCACTTCTTTCTCGATTCTATGAAATAGAAAATGGTCAAATAACATATGATGGAATAAAAATAAAAGATATCCAATTAAGTTCATTAAGAAGAAGTATTTCTGTTGTTACTCAAGATACACATTTATTTACTGGAACTATTAAAGATAATATTAGATATGGAAGAAGGCATTCAACAGGCCAAGAAATAATTGATGCTGCTAAATTAACTGGAGCGGATAGTTTTATAAGTCGTCTACCAAATGGTTATGAAACAATACTTTATGATGATGGCAAGAATTTAAGTGAAGGACAAAGACAATTAATTGGTTTAACAAGGGCTGCAATTTGTAAGCCACCAGTCCTTATTTTAGATGAAGCTACAAGTAATATTGATACACTTACTGAAAAGTTAGTACAAGAAGCAATGGATAAATTAATGTACGGTAGAACCGTTCTTGTTATTGCACATCGTTTATCAACTGTTAGAAATAGCGATGCAATATTAGTTTTAGAAAATGGCGTAATAAAAGAGCGAGGAAGTCATGAAGAATTACTCGCTCAAAAAGGTTTATATTATTCCTTATATAATGGTAAAACTGAATTAGAATAAACTATTCGATTTCATAAATAGCTGCATAAAAAGGTGGAAGCTTTTCACTTGGTTTTTCATTATAGTTGCTTAATAATAATTTCTTATTATATGAATCAATATCTTTAATATACTTTGAAGATAAATTAATTATTATTAATATCTTTTTGTTCTTATAATTACGAATATATTTAGCAATATTTTTGTTAGATTTTAATTCAACAAATTCACCAAATTGTAAAATATCTATATCATTTCTCAAGTGAATTAACTTTTTATAATAATTTAAAATAGAATTTTCATCTTTTGTTTCGTCATCAACATTAACTCCATTTTTATATGTTGTATTAAGAAAAGTCCAAGGTTTTGTACCATTATTAAATCCTGCATTTACTTTAGAATTCCATTGCATTGGGCAGCGCTCATCATCTCTAGATACAGATGAAGCAATTTTATTTGCAATACCTTTTGGTAAATGATATTTACGAGCTAAATTATAAACATTGTTACCAACAACATCTTTACTATCGTTGCCCTTAACTTTGTATGTTAAATTTGACATACCAATTTCTTCGCCTTGATAAATAAATGGCGTTCCTTTTAAAGTAACTAATAATGTTGCTAAAGCTTTAGCACTTTCTTTATTATATTTCTTACTACCAAAACGACTAATACTTCTTTTTTGATCATGATTTTCTAAATAATTACAATTATATTTAAAAGCATTTTGGTAACGATATAACACTTTTAATAAATTTTTTGGTTTATATTTCTTCCCAGAAATTTGAAGAACTTGATTTTTATCAACATTTTGATGCTCAAATGTAAAGAACATTTCAACTTCTTTATTATCCATATAAGGTTTTGCTTTTTCTACCGTTGCACTTGCAAGTTCAGCAACTAAAAAGCAATCATAGTTATTTAAAACATCTTTGCGATATCTTTGTAATAAAGCATGGGCACCTGGTTGATCTTCATAATGTTCACGACCAATATTTGAGAAATGAAATTTGCCATCTTCTAAAGTTGTTTTCCAAAAAGCATGCAATACATCACATCTAAATCCATAAACACCTTTATCTAAATAGAATTTCATTATCGATTCCATATCTTTAACAAGAGCTTCGCAATGATAATTTAAATCAGGTTGTTTAGTAGAAAAAAGATGCAAATAATAGTATTCAGGATCATTTTCAATCCTTTCCCAAGCTGGACCAGTAAAAATACTTGTCCAATTGTTAGGTGGCTTTTTGCAGTTTTTACCCTTCCCTTTTCTAATATAATAATAATCCCTATATTTACTTGTTGAATCGCTAATAGCATTTTTAAACCAATAATGCTCATCAGATGTATGATTCATAACTAAATCCATTACAACTTTAATATCTCTTAACGAACATTCATGTAGCATGTTATCAAAATCTTCCATCGTCCCAAATAATGGATTAATCTTTTTGTAATCACTTATATCGTAACCCATATCAGCCATAGGAGAAGCATAAATTGGTGATAACCAAATAATGCCTACACCTAAAGATTTAAGATAATCAAGTTTAGAAGTAATTCCATTTATATCGCCCCACCCATCATCATTAGAATCACAAAAAGATGCAGGGTAAATCTGATAAATTATTCTTTTTTTATATTCTTTTTCCATACAATCTCCTTATTTAAATATCAAATCAAAATACTTTTTTGTAGTTCCAACTTCAAATCCATTGTGATCAATACTATTAAATAAATTATCCATCGAATTCATTGTTTTTTTCTTATTAATAACATCTACTATAATTGGATATTTAACAAAAAATTCCTTTTTTGCGTCATCCATTAATTCATAAAAATCTTTATTTTGTGGATCTTTATTTGTTACACAATTATAAAATGTTTTATGTTTTAAATTTAAAAAATCTAAAGGCATTACAGTTTTTGGTCTAGCCATAACATTTATTGCCGAATCATGCATAAAATGATTAAAGAATTTTTTCTTTCTGCCAGATTTACTATATAAAACTTTTTCTACAAATCTCATTTGTTTAACAGCTTTATAAAAACTGTTTTCTTTAATTTCTCTTTTTTTGAATCGATCATTTGCAAGCGAACAAATCATTTTAGAAACAATTTTTATTTTTTTATTATTACAAATCAAAGCATCTTGAGATTTTAAGGAAGAATCACCAAGTTTTTGTAATAATAAAACATCAATTGAAGTTTCAATTGCAGCATGAGGCAAAAAATAATTAGTTTTATCTTTTGCATCTACAGTAAATCCAGAAATATAAAATATATATGGATGACAATGTTTATCTAAAACATAATGAGCATACATACCTTTTAAATAATCAATCAATACTGGTTTTTCACTATCTAAAGCACCTTGTATATATTCAACAAAATATCTAAAAGTAATGTATGAATCAATATTATGTAAAAAATGTCCGAATGAATTAATTTTCTTAGCATGTAAATGAGGAATTAATGATAATCCATAAAAGAAAAATGGATCAGGTCCTTGTGTTCCAATTATTGAAATATCAGTATATTCAATACCTAAATGTTTCATGAATTCATAATGTGTTAGGCTACTTGGCATAAATATATCTCCTAATGTTATTTTTATAAAAACAATACTATCTTTATTAAAGCACATTTTTCTTATTCATGACATATTTTATATGTAAAAACTACCCTAGAAAGGGTAGTTATTCTTTATTAATATTAAAACTTATAAACAAAAACGAATTTTATCAAATAATGTTTCTTTTTTATTTGAATTAGAATGAATAGTAATCTTCTCATTATCTTTTAAAATAATCGTTCCATTATCATTCGAATTAGTAATAGAATAACTTTCTGTCCCAAAATAATCAGTACCATCAGTTTCACTATTTAAACTATCTAAATCTAAATTAAAAGTAGCATCATTTGAACTAATCCACTTATTATTCTTTTTATATTCAAAATAATAATCTGCTTCATAAGTGCTTGTTTCGTTCATACTTGTAAAGAAATAATAGTTAAATTCAAGGTTGTTTTCTCCTTTATAGATTGGAAAAGATAAGTAATACTTTTCACCAAAGTATGGACTAATAACTGGACCCATATCATATTTGATATTTTTATATCCTTCATCAAATGCATATACATAAAGGTTGTATTTTTGTAAAGAATTTAATTCATCGTAATTTGATATATTGTTAGCTTCATTGGTAAAAAATTCATTTAAAGCTATGGTTGATTTATTATAAGAAATTAAGTCAGTAACCTCATTATCATCTTTTGTTATATTTTGTTCATTATAAACATGGGTATCAAGCGAAATATCACCAATCGAATAAAAACTAAAACTATTACCCCATCCTTTATATGCAAATATATATTCATCAGAGTTTATTAAGTCATATCCATTAATATTAGAATAATCATCTCTAAAAACATAAGCTTCATCATCAGCGTCGATATTAACAACATAATGCCAACCATACGAATTAGTTGGTTTATCAATCTTAAATGAGTAGCAATTAATTACCGTATCATCAGCAAAATATTTTGATGCTTGTTTATTAAGATTGAAATCTATAATTTCATCATTAAGTTCATCATAATCAAAAGGATTCACATAACGATTATATGACTCGGCATTTCCATTATTTGTCATATTTATAAAATTCGATTTTTTCGTTTCATATCCACATATTTCTTCATCAATATATACTGTCCCATCAGAAATAGAGTCTACTAAATAATTACTAGTAACACTACTAATTAGCCCAAAAGTTGGATTTAAATTATCATAATATTCATTATTTCCAAATGTTAATTTATGTTCTTCTTTTTTAATCGAAGCGGTATTTGCTGTAGTTATTGATAGTTCATTAAACGATCCATTATTTTCTGAACCTGGCCTAACAGCATTACTACCACCAGAAATTAAAGCAATTCCAATAGTTATCGCAACTACAAGACCACAACTTAAAACGGCACCACCGGCAGAACCTAAAACAATCTTTAATGTCTTGTGTCTATTATTATTGTTCACAAATTTATCAATATTCACCTTATTTTTAATTGAGGCAAAACTTGGTTGAACTTCAATATTATCATCTATATATCTATTAATATTTAGCATACAATTTCCCTCCTTTTTTAAGTTTATTTTGGCTACGACGATATGTACTTTTTATTGTGTTATAGTTTAGATTTAATTCTTTAGAAATATCTTGTAGAGAATAGCCATAAATATCATACATAATGACAATTTTAATTTCGCTCACATCTAGAAATTCTTTTAATGTAGTAATTAAATCACTATAAACAAAACTAGAATTTTTATTGGCATCAACATCAACAAAATCTTCTTCGTTTAAGTTAATGTCTTGATGGCTCTTTTTTAGAAAATTTATTACGATATTATGACTAATTGTATATAAATAAGATTTAATTTTTGTTTTGTCATTTAACTTATCAAAATTATTAAAAAAGTTAACAAAAACATCATTTGTTAATTCTTCTATGTCTTGAGGAACAGTAATATTTTTACTTATTACAAAATAAACTAATCTATAATAATTAGCATAAATAGCCGCAAAACCTTCTTCAATTTTAGTTTTTTCGCCACTTTCAATTAATTTAAAACACTGTTTATCGCTGAGCATACATTTTGAAAGACCTTTCACTTAAGTAGACAAAATTAAACTTATAAAAGGTGCAACAATATTATAAAACCACTAAAAAAGACCTCTTTCAAGGTCTTTAGTTTTTATTTTTCAGTTCCTGGAAATTTCTCGCGATTTGCATTATATGAAGTATGTAATAACTTGTGAGCAACTTTACCACCAGGTTCACCAAGATAATCTTTATAAAGTTTGATAATATCTGGATTAAGGTGAGATCTACGAATCTTTCTTCCTTTATCTTCATCATAGAGAACTTGAGCTCTCTTTTCACGATAAGTATCTTGAATATTATCGGCTTCATTTGGTAAGAAAATTGGGAATACATATGGTTGACCACCACCATTAATACATCCACCTGGACAACCCATGATTTCTACAAAATCATATTTACATGTCCCAGCCTTAATTTGGTCAAGGATAACTTTAGCATTTTTCATACCACTGCACATTGCAAAATGATATTCAGTTTCTGCAATTTTTAAACTAGCTTCTTTAGTTCCTTCTAAACCTCTACATGGGGTAAAATCGATAGGATTTAATTCTTCATTAGTTAAAATATGGTAAGCAGTACGAATGGCAGCTTCCATAACTCCGCCTGTGACACCAAAAATGACACCTGCACCACTATAATCACCAATTAAATCATCATCAAATTCTTCATTTGGTAATTTATTCCATACAATACCACTTCTCTTAATTAATTTAGCAAGTTCTCTAGTTGTTAAAACTACATCAACATCAGCAATTCCATCTACACTATTTGCAGCTCTTTCTTTTTCAAATTTCTTTGCAATACATGGCATAATAGAAACAACACAAATCTTTGATCTATCAATGTTATGTGCTTCAGCAAAATATGATTTAATAATTGCGCCTTCCATTTCATGTGGAGATTTGCAACTTGATAAATGATCAATTAATTCTGGATAATAATATTCAATATAATTAATCCAACCTGGAGAACATGAAGTTAGCATTGGTCCTGGTTGATGAGAAACAATTCTCTTAACGAGTTCATTTGCTTCTTCCATAATTGTTAAATCAGCACCGAAATTAACATCAAATACCCTATAGAATCCTAATCTATGCAATGCTGCAACCATTTTTCCAGTGCAACAAGTACCAATCTTTTCACCGAATTCTTCACCAATTGCTGCTCTAACTGCAGGTGCAGTTTGAACAATAACTGTTTTTCCTTCTTTAAATGCTTCATCAAGTTTATCAATTTCACTATGCTCCATTAATGCACCAGTTGGGCAAACAAGTGTACATTGACCACATTGAATACATGGAACATTTGCAAAACTTCTATTTTCAGCAGGTGCAACAATAGTTTTAAAACCACGGTTTTCAAAACCTAAAATACCAATACCTTGAATATTCTTACAAGCTTCAACACATCTTCCACAAAGAATACATTTTGAAGTATCTCTTACTAATCCTGGAGCAAGGGTATCTTTAGTTGTTTTAGTTTTATCACCAACATATTGGTCTGGACGAGCACCAACTCTACGAGCAACTTCAAGTAATTCACATTTACCATTCTTTTCACAAGCTTGGCAATTGTAATAGTGATTACTTAACAATAATTCAACACTAGTTCTTCTAGCTTCGATTGCTGCAGGATCACTAATTGAAATATGAATGCCTTCTCTAATTGGATAAGCACATGAAGGAACAAGTCTTCTTTCACCATCAACATGTACAAGACAAACACGGCAACTAGCTAAACTACATTCACCCTTTTTCCAAGTACATAATGAAGGAATATCATAACCGCATGCTTTAGCAGCTTCCAAAATAGTTAATCCTTCATCAACTATATATGGTTTATTTTCTATATAAATTGTAATTTTACTCATAACTATTTCCTCTATTTCTTGCTAATAGCACCAAATTTACAAACTGTAATACAAGTACCACACTTTAAGCACTTGTTAGTATCAATTTTAAATGCTTCTTTTCCAACAACACCACTAATACAACTTGCTGGACAGTTTCTAGCACACATACTACATTTTTTACATTTATTAGGATCAATAACAAAAGTAATAAGTTTCTTACAAACTCCTGCATCACATTTTTTCTCAATAATATGTCTTTCATAAACCTCTCTAAATTTAGAAAGTGTAGATAATACTGGGTTTGGAGCAGTTTGACCTAATCCGCAAAGTGAACCAACTCTGATTGATCCAGCTAATGTTTCAAGTTTATCAATATCTTCAATTGTTCCTTTTCCATCAGTAATACGTGTGATTATTTCGAGTAATCTCTTGGTACCAATTCTACATTGAGAACATTTACCACAAGATTCATCACATATAAATTGTAAATAGAATTTAGCGACATCTACTGGACAATTATCTTCATCCATAACAATAGCGCCACCACTTCCCATCATACTTCCTTTTGCAATAAGGTTATCAAAATCAATTGGAGTATCAAGTTCAGTTGTAGTTAAACAACCACCACTTGGACCACCAGTTTGAATTGATAAAAAGCGTTTATCATTGGTAATACCACCACCAATATCATAAATTAATTCTCTTAAAGTAGTTCCCATTGGAACTTCAACAAGTCCAACATTTTTTACTTTACCACCAAGAGCAAAAACCTTTGTTCCTTTACTCTTTTCAGTACCAACTTCAGCATATGTTTTAGCACCAACTCTTAAAATATATGGAACATTTGCTAATGTTTCAACGTTATTAATAATTGTTGGTTTACCCCATAATCCACTAACAGCTGGGAATGGTGGACGTGGACGTGGCATACCACGTTTTCCTTCAATTGAATTAAGTAAAGCAGTTTCTTCACCACAAACGAATGCACCAGCACCAAGTCTTAAGTGAGCTTTAAAGGAAAAATTTGTTCCTAAAATATGCTCTCCTAATAAACCAGCTTCCTCTAATTCTTTAATTGCTTTTTGTAATCTCTTAACAGCAATTGGATATTCAGCACGAACATAGAAATATCCATCATGTGCACCAATTGCATATCCGGCAATCATCATACCTTCAATAACGTTAACTGGGTTTCCTTCAAGAATACTTCTATCCATGAATGCACCTGGATCGCCTTCATCACCATTACAAACTACATATTTTGTATCATTTACTTGGTTATAAGCAAATTGCCATTTTCTTCCAGTTGGGAATCCTGCTCCACCTCTTCCACGAAGACCGCTATCTAAAATTTCGTTAATTAAAGTTTGACGGTCCATATGAAGAGCTTTCTTTAAAGCAGCAAATGATTCATTACCAAAAGCTTCATCTAAATCTTCAGGATTAATTTGACCACATCCATGAAGAACAATACGTTTTTGTTTTTTATAGAAATTAATTTCATCTTGTTTTTGAATCTTCTTATGTGTATTTGGATCTTCATATAAGAATTGTTCACAAACTTTACCACCTAAAATATCATCTTTAAAAATTGTTTCAACATCTTCAACTTTTACAGCATGATATAAAGTATCTTCAGGATAAATTTTAACAAATGGTCCTTGTGAACAGAATCCAAAGCAACCAACAACGTTAACTGTAACTTTATCAGTTAACTTATTGTCCTTAATTAATTTTTGAAATTTCTCAAGAATTAAAGCAGAATCACTTGATAAACAACCTGTACCACCACAAACAACAATGTGACGTTTTCCATCTTTTCCAGAGAATTTTTTATCTAAACACTCTTCACATGATTTAAGTTTCTTTGTTAATTCAGCTTCAGTTTTTATTTTCTCAATAGCCATAATTATTCCATCTCCTTTTTACGATATTCATCGATAATATTAGGTACTTCACTTAATTTTACCTTTGGATAAACTTTACCATTAATAGAGATTGCTGGTGCAATACCACAAGCACCAATACAACGTAAGGCATCAAGAGTAAATAAACCATCTTCTGTTGTTTGACCGGTTTTGATGTGTAATAATTCACTAAACTTATCAAGAACATTTTGTCCGCCTTTAACATAGCAAGCAGTTCCAATACAACAACCAATTACATATCTTCCTTTTGGTGTTAAAGAAAAGAAAGAATAAAAAGTAACAACACCATATATTTCACTAACAGGAATATTAAGTTCACTTGAAATAATTTCTTGAACTTCAAGTGGGATGTAGCCATATTCCTTTTGGACATCACTTAAAACTAGCATTAAAGGTGAAGGTTCGCCCTTATAACGATTACATATATCCTTCACTAATTTTACAGCCTCGTTTCTAATAAACATGATTTTTGTCTCCTCAAACAAAATTTATTATACTATGTATAATTTCGAGATAAAAGTAACAAAAACGAAATAAAGTAAAAATATTGTAATTCGGTAATTATTTCCCAATATTAGATACAATTTTTCAAGATATTTACCGTATCAGTTCTAGTTAAAACTTTAAAACCGCCCAAGGAAGCGTTATTTTTCCAAATATTATTATTTAGTAAATTAATATCGATTGGTCCACAATTTAATTCACTAAATGTAGCGGGTATTAATAAAGTTTCGCTTAAAAATTTCTTAAACTTTTTAATACCTTCTAGAGCAATTTCATCATGATTTTTGCCCTCTTTAATATGCATAACTTTGATGGCAAATTGATAAAATTTTTCAACATCATTTTTATATACAATCTTCATCCAACTAGGAAACAAAATTCCGACTGCAACACCATGAATTACTCCATAAGTAGCACTTAATTCATAAGACATTTTGTGTGTTGCCCAATCTTGTTTTCTATCACAACCTAAAATATTAGAATGAGCTAAAGTTCCGCACCACATTACATTACTTCTAGCATCATAATCATTTAAATTCTTTTTTAGTTTTGGTGTTGATTCGTAAATTAAAGAATTTAAACATCCTTCTATTAATAAATCACTTGTATAAACATTTTTCGAAGGAGAAAAATACCTTTCAAGTAAATGAGCAATGATATCTGCTATTCCAATAAAAGTCTGTTTTTCTGATAATGTAAAAGTTAATTCTGGATCTAAAATTGCGAATTTAGGTCGTAATAATTCATTAGCATAACCTAATTTTTTATTGTATTTAATCGATGTAATAACACTATTGGTACTTGATTCACTTCCACTTGCAGCAATTGTAAGAATTACTCCGATTGGAACAGTTTTATTTATTGGTTTCCAATTTAAATAATAATCAAAAAAATCTCCATCAATAAAAGAGCCAAATGAAATAGCTTTACATGTGTCAATAACGCTACCTCCACCAACTGCAAGTAAATAATCAATATCATTTTCTTTTACTAATTTGATACCATCATATACTAAATTATCTTTAGGGTTTGGTTCAATTCCACCAAGTAAAAAGCATTTAATATTATTTGTTTCAATTGAATTTTTAACAATATCAATTAAACCATTTTTAGTTGCACTATGTTTTCCATAAACAACTAGTACTTTTTTAGTATTATTCTCTTTTAAAATTCTACCAACTTCTGTTTCTTTTTTATGGCCAAATATATATCTTGTACAATTCAAATAATTAAAGTCTTCCATCTTCTTTTCCTCCTAAATAAATATATGCTTTTTTAAGTGTATTTTTATCTTCTTCATAAGTTAATTTGTTATAAGCATCAATAAATGAAAGAAATTCAATTGATGTTACTTCTTCATCGTGTTTATCAATTGGTACGTTATTTGATATTGTTTTTGCAGCAAAAAACACAACATCTTTCATAATTCCAGGTTTAGGTGAATATGTAATTACTTCTCTAAAACCTTGATCAATAATTACATCTAAACTAGTTTCTTCTTTAATTTCTCTATATGCAGTTTCTACTTCAGTTTCATCATTTTCAACATGACCTTTGCATAAAGAATAATGTCCTAAACTCATGTGTAAAATTAAAAATAATAATTTATCTTTTTCTATTTTATAAATTATCGCACCACAACTTTTTTCTTTTGTAAATGATTCCATAATTTAACTTCCTCTATATTCTTAATAATTATGAAATACAAAAATATAAATAACAATTAAAATCCAAAAATAAAAATTTTAGTATATTTTTAGTTTATTTTTTAATCAAATTAAACGATAATAAATAAAGAGGTCTCATATGAACTATATATTATATAATCCACTTGCAAACAATAAAACTGGAAAAGAAATGTGCATAAAAGCAATAGAAGAAATTAAAAACGAATATAAAGATTTAATTGAAGTTGATTTAATTCATTCAGATAAAGAAAAATTAATGAAAAAATTTACCAAAAACGATAATGTGATTCTTGTTGGAGGCGATGGTACTTTAAATAGAACAGCTAATTATTTATATGGTAAACCAATGCCATATAAATTATTTCTTTATAAAGCTGGAACTGGAAATGATTTTATTAGAGATATTATTCATGAAAAGCAAAATCAAGGTAAGCTTATTTATTTAAATGACTATTTAAAAAAATTACCAAAAGTTACAATAAATGGAAAAGTTTATCGATTTATCAATAATGTAGCTTATGGTCTAGATGGGCAAGTTTGTGAAGTTGCTGATCAACAAAAAGCTCGTGGAAAAAAGAAAATTAACTATACAAGTATTGCTATTAATCTTCTTTTAGTCAAATATAAGTTAGTAAATGCCACTATTACTGTGATGGGGTAACAAATACTTATAAAAGAGTTTGGTTAGCACCTGCAATGAATGGAAAATATTATGGCGGAGGAATGGAAATTGCTCCAATGCAAGATAGGAAAGATGGTAAAATTACTTCTATTGTCTTCTTTGGAAAAAGTAGACTCCATTGCTTATGTGTTTTCCCAAATATTTTTAAAGGAACTCTTACTGACCATAAAGATATGTGTCAGGTTCTAAGAGGAAAGAAAATTGAAGTAACTTTTGATAAACCAACTGCCGTGCAAATAGATGGTGAAACAATTTCAGGAGTTACAAATTACGTCGCTGAGGTTGATTATTAATTAATATAAAAAAACGTTTAATACAGTCGTATTAAACGCATTTTTTTAATTGGTACTCTGAATGGGATTCGAACCCATGAATGTTGCCTTGAGAGGGCAATGAGTTAAGCCGCTTCTCCATCAGAGCATATATTGCCTTAATATATTAACAAGTTTTAAGGCAAAATACACTATTTATTTTAGAAGCAATAATATTTTTTCAAAACGACGTTTACATTCATCAACACCTAATAACTTCATAATTGAATATAGGTTTGGCGTTACTTTTCTTCCACTTAAAGAAATACGAATTATTTCACAAGCATCATTTATATTTCCATTAAATTTACTTGGATCTTGTTTATAGACTTTATTATCCCCACAAAAACCATATTTACTTCCAATATCTTTTACATTGTTAAACCAACCATTTTCATCAAATTCTAAATTAAAATTATCTTTATAATTGTTTAAGAAGGAAAAGATAATTTCTTTTGAAATCCCACTATTAAATTCAAGATTACTAAGAACACAAATTTTATCAAATTCTTCATTATCAAAAAACTTAATTAATGGGTAAATATCACTATATTTTGCATAGTCTTTTCTAGGATTTTTCTTTTCACGTTCAATATTTAAAATATCCTCAAAATGTTTATAATCTTTTTCAATAAATTTAACAAAATTTACATCATATTTTTTAGCCCAATCATAAGCTTTTTTAGCAATTTCTTCTTTAGACATTTTCCCTAAAATTTCTTTGCTATAAAAGTTAAGTTTTTCATTATCAAATAGAGCACCATCTAAAGACATTTTCTTAAGAGAAAATTTAAAATTATCAATATTATAATCTTTTGTTTGCACAATATAGTCTTCATAATTTGAATTTGCAATAGTCATTAAATAAACTAATAAAGCGTGTGGCTCATAACCATTTGAAAGGAAGTAATCTACACTTGCTTCAGGATCTTTTCTTTTGCTTAATTTTCTTCTAGTTCCATTATCCATTTTCATAATAACTGGTAAATGAGCATATTTTGGAGCTTTCCATCCCATAGTTTTGAATAGTTCGAGGTGAATTGGTAAACTTGGTAACCATTCTTCTCCACGAGTTACTAAATTTGTATGCATAAAATGATCGTCACAAAGATGGGCAAAGTGATATGTTGGTAAACCATCACTTTTAAAGATGACAATATCTTGATCATTTTCTGTTAATTCAAGATCTCCACGAATTTCATCATGAGTTTTTATTTTATTTTCATGATTACCATTGGATTTAAAACGAATAACATATGGCTTCCCTGCTTTAATAAAATTAATAGCTTCACTTACATCTAAATCTCTATATTTAGCATATTTTCCATAAACACCAGTAATAATTTTATCTTTTGTTTGTTCGTCTCTTAAAGTATTTAATTCTTCTTCAGTTAAAAAGCATGGATATGCTAGACCTTTTTTAAGCATATCTTTAATTACAATCTCATAGATTTCTTTCCTTTTTGATTGAATATAAGGACCATAATTGCCTTTTTCTGTATTCCCTAAATAGCCTTCATCTGGATCAATTTCAAATTCATGAAGTTGCTTAATAAGTTGCTCTCCACTACCAGCAATTTCACGTTTTGTATCAGTATCTTCCAATCTTGTATAAAAAACACCCTTGCTATCATGAGCGATTTTACTAGCAACCAAAGCAGTAAATAAACTACCAGTATGTAAGAATCCTGTTGGTGAAGGCGCAAAACGAGTAACCTTGGCTCCCTCAATTAAATTTCTTTCTTTATATTTCTCTTCTAAATCACTTATATTTCCAGTTATATTTGGAAATATTAAATTTGCTAATTCTTCCCTTAAATCCATAAATTTCTCCTTGATTTCTTATACTACTTTTAATACAATAATAAGGCACGCAGGTGTAGTTCAGTGGTAGAACACCACCTTG
The DNA here is from genome assembly GCA_041669265.1 of Bacilli bacterium. Lineage (GTDB taxonomy): Bacteria > Bacillota_I > Bacilli_A > RFN20 > CAG-826 > Onthovivens. The sequence continues at coordinate 176,338 of JBAYBM010000002.1, forward strand.
CCAAGGTGGTTATGCGGGTTCGATTCCCGTCACTTGCTCCAAACTGTATGCAATGGTTATCCTGAAAGGATAACTTTTTTTATTTCTTTTTATTATTTTTATCATTAAAATCTGCATTGATATCTTCACCCTTTTCACTTCTTTTATTTATTTCACTAATTTGGTTTTCAGTATTTTTAATAATTTGATCAATAGTTGCCTTATCTTCAGCAGAATATTCATTATAATGAGCTTTTAAAACAGAAATCTCTTCATTAAATTTTATTATCAATTCTTCATTAAAATAAACAATAAAAAATGGAGAAATACGGTCATATAAATTAAGCAAAATACTCAAGAAAGGCAATATACAAATAAGCGAAATAACCATCGAAGTCATAACCAAAATAAGTGAAATTTGACCTTGTATGTTTAAATAATAAATTAAAAAATATGATGATGTATAAGTAAGAATTAAAATAACAATATAAATCCATGAAACACCATAATAATTTTCATTAAAGAATTTACGATGATTATGTAAAGTTGTATTAAATATAGAATTTAAAACTTTACGAGTTAAATTAGTTTTAAGTGGGTAAACATAAAATCTTAATAAGTGAACTGAGTAACGATGTAAAAAATAATAAAAAGCAATTAATGAAGCAAAGAATTCAGTGAATAAAAGTTGATTATTAAGTAAATTCATATTATCTGAAATATATTGACTTATTTGATCATAATCAGGACTAATTGCATTTTGATATGAAGATAAAGTATCTAAAAAAGTTCTAAAATCATTATCAATAACATAACTTATACCAAAAGAAATTAATAAAACAACAATCGTTGCTCCAATATAAATAAGCAAACTATATAAAAAATTTAAATATATTTGAAAAATACCTTTATATTGAGGTGTTCTACCAACTCTTAATCCACGGAAAAAACTTTGAGTATTAATTTTATCAGCAACTACTGAATTAAGCGCTGAATTACAAACTGCAAAGGAAATAACACAAGGCGTTGTAAAACCTAAAATCATACAAATAAAAATAATAATTAAGAAATAGCCAAGTAGACTCAAACTAGAAAAATCAAAACTAACTAAAATAAGAGCTAGAATAGCATATAAAACAACTATTACCAACGTAATAAATGCACTATACCTAAGTGTTAATGGAGCATTTCTTGCGAAAACTCTAAAAGAATTCTTTGCATTTTTATTCATCGTCAACGACTTTTCCTTTTAAATTTGCAATCTCTAAAACTGCTTTTTCTAATCCTTTTTGATCTATTGGTGCAACATCTCTACTTTCAATATTTTTTATTAATTTTTTAAGTTTAGAAGTTGGGATAATTAAACTATCTTTAGAATTTAAACTTGATAAATTTTTCACAATACAGTTTTTATTTATTAAAACAACAGATATAAACATACTGCGATCAAAATGTGTAATGCTTGATAATTTATCAATTCTTTTATCATTTAACTTCATAGGATTTTCAAATTCTTCTTTAACACCCTTTTTGCCATAAAAGAACCAAACATTATCATCTTTTTGGCCACTTATTGCACCTCTATAATACCTATCTTTAATAACATAAATATATTTTTCAGCAAAAACAATGTGATCTATTGTGCAAATTTTTCCATTATGATCTTTAAGTACTAAATCATTAATTAATAAATAATCATGATTTAATACAATTTTATTAATTCTTTTATAAAACACTTTTTTAAAATTTCTAAATTCATACTTCTTATAAAAGATTGGAAACAATATCAAAAAAAGAACTAATAAACATAGTACAACTGCAACACAAATCCAAATAATTTTTATTAATTCTTCTCTACTCATAATTAATCTACCATTGTTAAAGCAAGATCAAACATATTCTTTAAGGCTGTTTGTCTTTCAAGTTGTGTTAAATCTTTTTCTTTTTTACCAATTAAACTATCACTAACTGTAAGAACACAAAGTGCATGTTTATGTAAAACCATAGCATTTAAAAATAAGGCATATGATTCCATTTCGACACCTAATATTCCAAGTTTAGAAAATTTTTCATTAGAATCGCTATCTTCAGCATAAAAAGTATCACTACTAAAAATTGGACCAACATGAATATTAAGGTTCATTTTTTTAGCATGTTCATAACATTTATTTAATAAATAAAAATCACTGCATGGAGATAAGTGGCTCCCTTTAACATTAAATGATTCACCATAATTTGAATCACTGGAAGCACTTGTTGCTAAAATTACATCACCAACATGACAATCTTCTTGGTAACTTCCACAAGTTCCAATTCGAATAATATTTTCAACTCCATAACAAGAAAAAAGTTCATATGAATAAATTCCAATTGATGGACAACCCATTCCACTAGCCATAACGCTAATTTCTTTTCCAGTTTTGGTTTTACCAGTATAGCCTAAAATTCCGCGAACCGAAGTTTCAAGTTTTGGATCAACTAAGAAATTTTCAGCAATATATTTTGCTCTTAATGGATCTCCTGGCATTAAAACAGTTTTTGCAAATTTTGCTTCATTATTAATGTGATTTGACATATTTTCTCCTTTTTAATCAATTAAAGTTTTATTTTCTTTAGCAGCATTAATTAAATTTTTCCACTCATCTAGAGTAACTTTATGTGACATATCAGGAAGTTCACTTACAGGGAAAAACTTAACATCATCAGTTTCATAAAGATGACTTTCAAGTTTACCATCTAATTCAGCTTTTAAAATAATAGCATATTCAGGAACAGTTTTGCTTGCGGGAGCATTTGGAAAGTTCTTGAATGGTGTACGATTTATAATTCCTACAAGTTTAATATTTTTAATATTTGCACCTGCTTCTTGCATAGATTCAGCTTTTGCAGCATCAATTGGTGAATCATAAAGATCACACCATCCTCCAGGTACACTATATCTGCCTTCATTTGCTTCTCTTACGAGTAAAATTTCGTCTTTATCATTAAAAATACATACTCTAACACTAACACTTGGAGTAGGATAAATTGCTCTTTCAAAAATATCTTGTTTATCAAATTTCAAACTCTCAAAATTTTCTAATTCCTTCATCGATAATTTCTCTAATTGATCATAATTATCTAATGCATATGGATCTTTTGAAAAAACTAAACCTATTTTAGCAATTGATAAAACTTTGATTATATAATCATAAAATTCTTGATATTTTTCATCTTCTTTATTCATATTAATCTCCTATTTTTTATTAATATCAACTGGTCCAGTTGTAGCTGTATCTTTGGTCTCACTCATCATATTTTCAAATGCTTTATAGAAATTGTCAGGACTATAACTCTCTAATTCACCATTATAAGCAATAGAAATTCTACCTGTTTCTTCGCTAACAACCACTGTAACAGCATCACAAATTTCACTAATACCAATAGCAGCACGGTGTCTACTTCCATATTTACCAACAAGTGGTTTTGTAGTTGGAGTATAGTAAACACTTGCAGCAACAATCGTATTTCCACGAATTACAACTGCACCATCATGTAGTCTTGTTCCTGGATAAAATATAGTAATTAAAAGTTCATAAGAAACTGGGGCATTTAAAATACTTCCATTTTTAATAATATCTTTTAGTTTATCTTTTCTTTCAAAAGTAATTATTGCACCAACTTTATGTTTTGCAAGATATAAAACAGCTTCATTTATTGTTCTATATAAAGCTTCATGGTCATAAATTTGAACATCAGTAGTAGTCTTATCAGTTTTAATAACTTTTTGTGGAACGAATTTATTTGCTAATAAATGTCGAGTCTCTGCCATATTAACAATCAAATATAAAATTGAAATAACAATTAGAAATGCAATAAGAACAAGTTCTAATGAATTTAAAGAGAATATAGTAGCTAAGACATAAAGAACAGAAATTAAAATACAAGAAATCCAAACGAATTTTCTTTTAGCAAAATAACATATAAAGCAATCAAAACCAATCAAAGCAATACAGGTTACGATAAAATCAATAATACCTGATATGCTAATTGCTCCGTCACTTCCAAAAAATACTAAATCCATAACATTAATCCTTCTTTAATATATCACGAGCAATATATACTCCATTAGCGCCAGCTTGGGCTAATCCTCTAGTAATACCTGCTCCATCTCCACCAACATATAAATTCTTAATTACTGTTTCAAAATTATTCTTGCACTCAATTTTATCACTATAGAATTTAGCTTCTACTCCATAAAATAAAGTATGTGGAGAAGCGATTCCAGGAGTGACATGATCTAAAGCCGTCATCATCTCAATTAATGATTGCATAGTTTTGTAAGGTAAAATTAAACCTAAATCTCCAGGTACAGCTTCTTTTAAAGTTGGGGTTACAAATCCCTCTTTAATACGCTTATCTGTAGATCTTCTACCTAATAATATATCACCATATTTTTGCACAATAACCGTACCACCACTTAACTTATTAGCTAAAGCACTAATTGTACGGGCATATTCATTACTATCTTTAAATGGCTCACTAAATTCATGAGAAACTAATAAAGCAAAATTTGTATTCTCACTTCCTAATTTAGGGTCTGTATAAGAATGTCCATTAACAGTAATTACACCATCACTATTTTCAACAACAACGTGTCCACTAGGATTTGAACAGAATGTTCTTACGGTAGTTCCAACACTTGTATTATAAATAAATTTTCCTTCGTATAAATATTTATTAATATCAGACATAACAATATTATTTGTTTCTACTCTAACACCAATATCAACACGATTATTTAACATCTTTACTTTATGAGCTTGTAATGTTTTAGAAAGCCAAGCAGCACCTGGTCTACCTACAGCTAAAATAACATAATCACTTAAATAAGTTTCCCCTTTTAAAGTTGTAATACCTTTAATTTCATTATTTTCAACAATAACATCTTTAACTTCAACACCAAATTCCATATCAATTTTTGTTTTTAATTCTTCATAAATTGATTCAAGAACTTTTAAATTAACTTCAGTACCTAAATGTCTAACTTCGCTACGAAGTAATTTTAATCCTACAGCAATTCCTTTTTTTTCAATTGCTTCTACTTCTGGAGTATTTGGATTAGTCAAAGTTTTTGGAGCGCCATGACTAACATTAATTGAATCAACATATTTAATTAAATCTAAAACTTCTGATTTTGGTAAATAATCATACATCCATCCACCAAATTCACTAGTTATATTAAATTTACCATCACTATAAGCACCACAACCACCAAAACCACTTGTCATTGAACAAGCAGGATAGCAGCCACTTTTTCCATATATATCTTGAGGACATTGTTTAATTTGTCCTTTTAAGACAGGGCATGTACGATGATAAATATCTCTTCCCTTATCAATAAGTAAAATCTTTAATTTTTTCTTTGATTTTAAAGAAAGTTCATATGCTGAGAAAATTCCACAAGGACCAGCACCAACAATTACTACATCATACTTTTTTTCCACAATAAAAACCTCACGTATTAATATTATATATAATATTACTTAAAATAAGAATTAGTTTTGAATTAAATTATGATAATTTCTTATAAAATAAATAAAGTTAAATTAATGTATCTAAATGTTTTTCAATATCTTTGTTCTTTTTACAATGAATATATTTTAAATATTTTCCATTAACAAATATCTTTTCACATCGGCTTAAATTCCTTAAATCATCAAAAGGATTACCATTTAAAACGATTAAATCAGCTTTTTTACCTTTTGTAATTGAGCCTGTTATATCGTCAAGACCGATAATTGAAGCATTAGTTATTGTTGCTGTTTTTAAAGCAAATTCATTACTAACACCAACATATTTTTTAAAATAACAAAGTTCTCTCCACATATCAGATTGCATTGCATATGGGCAACCTGCATCTGTTCCTAAGCCTACTTTAATATCATTTTTTAATGCAGCTTTACTTGCCTCAATAATTCCATTTGAAACAATATCTCCATTATATTTATCTTTTTCATTTAAATTTGTATATTTAGTATCTAATTTTGAAATAGGAATTGCAGGAGATAATGTAGTAATAAGAACTTTATTATTTTCTTTAAATAAGTGAATCATTTCATCATCTAAAATAGCTCCATGTTCAATTGTATCTACTCCACCTTTTAAGCCGACTAAAACACCTTCACTACTCTCAATATGAGCAGCAACTAAAAGACCGTTTTTATGAGCTAAATTGCAACACAATCTAACTTGTTCGAGTGACATTTTTAGTTCTCCTGGATCTCCACGTTTTTTAGCATCCATTACCCCACCAGTAATCATTAATTTAATTAAATCAACGTGATGGTTGATATTGTTTTCAACAAGTCTTTTAAAATCATCATCTGTTTTGCTTACAATAGCAATTGTGCCGGCACCATGACCATTTTCAACAGTAATTCCGGGTCCACTAGAAACAAGTCGTGGTCCACAAAATTTCTTATTTTCAATTTGCTTTCTTACATAAATATCACTAAATGCTAAATCACCAACACTTCTAACTGTAGTACATCCACCATAAAGTTCACCTTTTAAACTATTTTTAACAATACTAACTAAAACTTTAAAACCCAATTTTGTCTTAACAAAATTAAGCATTCTCTTTTGAGATTTACCACCACTTTGAGCAACAGTTTTAGTTGGTTTCCCACTTCCAAATAAATGGACATGCAAATTTATAAGTCCTGGGCAAACATATTTGTTTTTTAAATCAATTATTTTTCCTGAACCATTATAATTATCTTTGATATCAACGATATTCTCACCATCAATCAAAATAATCTTGTTTTTTATAATCTCACCATTGATAACATCTACAATATTACAATTTTTTAAAATATACATAATAAATGCTTCCTTATTTAAATTATAGTCTCTATTTAATATTTGGAAATAAAAACCCTTTCAATGAAAGGGAGTTTTTGTATTTGGAGCACGCGACGGGAATCGAACCCGCGTAACCAGCTTGGGAAGCTGGTGTTCTACCACTGAACTACGCATGCAAATAAAATAATTATAAATATATTCTATTTATAACATTTAAAGAAAACAATATTTTATTTTTTATAATGTTTTTTAAGATAAAGAATTCCATTATAAATTTGAGGAGCAATTAATAAAATTGCAAAAATTATAACAGAAATAGGTAAACTAGTTGCAGTATCTAATAAAAGAATATGTTGTAAGCATTCATCAAGTTCATAAAAATCTAATAAGAAAAATAAAACAAAACCTAATAATGCTAATAAACTGACTATTCCACTTATGCCACTAAAAATATATTTAGCTTTTCCTTCAATTCCTATAACCATAGAAACAAGATTTACCATTGGCAATAAACAAACCAAAATCCCGATTATATAAAGGAAAGGATTAATTATGTAGTTATTAAATAAGAAGATTGAAATTAAACCAATTACTAAAAAATAACTAGCAAATAATGAGTAAGTTCCAAAACAAATCATTTTTGATTTATGAAAATTATATGGGTTTCCTAATTCAATTGGTTTATCAGCAAATTGTTTAACTTTAAATAAAACGGCAGTAAATAAATATATACCAAAACCAATTAAGAAAATAATATTAATAATTGTTAAAATACTAATTAATTGATTTGCACTATTATCAAAATAAAAGTTAGCGTTAATTACAATTAAAACTAAACAAATAAGTGAGAGCAACGTTAAAATCGAAATAAAAATAAGATATCCTGTTTTGCTAAATTTTTTGACAAAAATTTCTTTGAAACCACCAAATAAATATGCCATAGGCAAAACATTAACTATAAACATAGGTAAAAATGCAAGAAAATTACCTTTATTCGTTATAAAACCAATCAAACTAAAGACACCAAAGAAAAAAGAAATTGAACAATATATAAATAAGATAATAAATAAAATATTAAAAGTTCGGGTTTTCTTATTCATAATCATTTACCCCTTTAATAATGCTACGTACGTTTTCTAAAGAAAAACTTCCATCTTTTGTTAAAGTAATCTTTTTATATCCAATTAAGTCATCATCATGATAAAGTTCTGTAGAAGATTTTACTCCATAAGACAAAACACAATCTTCATAAAGCAAATCACTATAATTTATATGATCATGTCCACAAAAATAACCAACAACATTGCTGTTTTTTAGTCTTGTAAAATAATCGGTTTTTGGCTGATCCCAACTTGACTCTCTATTTTCGCCTTGTCCTTCAATTTTACCTTCTTCATACAGTTCATATGCTTCAACATATTCATATAAAGGGATGTGATAAAATAAAAGACTTTTTACATTATCTGTTTTTTGAATTGTTTCTATTTGTTTAATTTGCTCTTCATGAAATCCATCATAAACAATACTTCCATCAATTATATTATTTGAATTTGAATCTGTGATAAATAGACGGTAAATGATAGAGTTATTACTTTTTAAATTAATATAGTAGTTTGTTAAACCAGCTAAATCATCATCTTTATAATCAATAAATTTAGCATTCTTTAACGTTGATAAATAATCATTTATAAAATAACGATCATATAAGCCTTGAAGATCATGATTTCCATAAGTAAAAGCAAAAGGAATATTAAAACTATTAAAGAAATCAAGGGTAGATGTAACAATTCCTGAAGTCGCTTCCATAAATGTATCACCAGTTATAACAATCAAATCTGGATTGCACTCTCTAATATTTGTTTTTAAAATTTTTGTAGCATATTTAAAATCTGTAGTAACACCAATATGTATATCAGTTAATTGCATAATTTTAAAATTATCTGAATCCATATCCATGTTAATTTCATAATCTTTATAACTATATGTTTTACTACCACAACTAGACAAAAGTGTGGCAGTAATAAGTGAAATCATTATTAAAAATTTATTTTTCATATAAATATAATACACCTAAAAATCTATTAAATATATAGTTAATGAAATCTTAAAATTAATATTGTAAAATATAATATATGAGTTATGAAGCAAGGATAACTACGGCAATAATTGGACTTATTCTTTTTATAATATTTTTCTTAATTGAAGTCTTTTTTGGTTTTATTGAAGACGAAACAAAAAGAAAAAGATTTAAGATTATTCCGCTTTTAATTGCTTCGATTACTATTATTATAATTGCACCAAATTATCCACTTATTTATATGGGCGCTATTTTTGGTTTGATTGGTGATGCATTATTAATAAAAGAAGAAAAAAAGATATTCTTTCTATTAGGAACTTTATCTTTCTTTTTAGGCCATATATGTTATTTGATTGCAATTATTTTAGAAACAAATTTCAATTTTGTATGGTGGTATATTTTTATTATTATTGGTTCTTGTTTCTTTGTAGATTTGGGACTCTTTCCACTACTTAGAAAATTTTCCGATAAAACAACTTGTATATGCGGTGGTATTTATATATTTACCTTATTAATGAACTTAGTAACTGGAATCACTTTCTCTGTTTTATATTCACCATTTTATATTTTGTTCTCCCTTGGATACGCGCTTTTCATGATAAGCGATTCAATGGTAATGACAAAGAATTTTATTAAGCAATTTAAACGAGATGATTTTTATATTATGATTACTTATTTGCTAGCTCAAATATTATTAATATCTGGGTTATTGTGCCCAATTTTGATAAAATAAAAGACTCATTTAATTGAGCCTAATAATAGGTCCTCCGAAATTTTACGGGGTTAGTCTTTTTTTAAATATCACAACTTTTTACGGGGTTCATTATTATTAAATATCAAAAAAACTCTATTCTTTAAATGCTTAAAATTTGTAATCCCATAGCAAAC
>JBAYBM010000003.1:0-116040 GCA_041669265.1 Bacilli bacterium
TATTAATCTATTTCTAAATGTTAATATATCCATTAATCTATGTTCATTAGTAATATGTTTATAATCTTCATAAGCTTCAAATAAACCTGCTATACCTTTAGTAAGATTAGATATTATTTCATCTCTATTATTAATATCACGGTATTAAAGAAATACAATTAATTTTAAAATGTGCTTCATTATATAAACCGATAATTTGAATTAATTTTTTGTCTTTTGTTACTAAAGTAGTGTCATTACGATACTGAAATGCAAAGTAAGTTATATAAATATCAATAGCATCATTAGGTTCCATTCTTTTTACTTTTTGTAATATCTGGTTTTTAATGTAAACATTTGTAATTTCATTAACATAATCGTATTTCCCCTTTGACAAAGCTCGTTCAAATATCTCATCAAGATGATTGTCAGTTTCCATAGAAACTAAGCTAGAAAGAGAATTAAAAGCTTCTTTTGATGGAATTTCGCTATTCGCTATTGTTGTAATTATTTTGTTATCCATTATTTCTGGGCATAAAGTTCTGGACTTTGTGACAAACATTTTAATTATTTTAGAAGAAACCGAATCTAAATCTTTTCTAAGATCTATATCACCACATAATAATGAATTTGATGTATATCTTATTGAAATTTGCTTATTATCTTGGTGGATTAAAGTATAAGTTTTAAAAAGTTTTGTTATTAATTTGCCTTCATCTTCGCCAATTTTATCAAAATCACTTAAAAGCACAATAATAATCACAGTATAAGTAAATTTAGAATAAAAATCATAAATAACTTTACTTATAGAATCGGCAACTTTTCTTTTAAAATGATTTATTTCATAAAGTTGTTTGCTTGAACTATATGTAGAAAGTCCGTTAAACCAAGCGTTATTATATTTATCAAAACCTTTTATTGTTTCAATTTCAATTGAAAATTTATTAATTATTAATTTATAATCATTATAATTTTTTATAATTAAATCAGCATTTCCTTTTAATATTTCATATATAGTAAATAAGGAAATAAAATAATTATCATTATTTTTCTTTGTTTTTTTGTTTTTCATTCCTATTAGAATATTGGTATCAAGCAAATAATTCATTTTTTATATACCTCGAATTTTTCTTTATTCAAAAATAGAATTTGCTTTACAATACAATCAGCTAAAATAACAAGTTCTTTATAATTTGTACATTCAAATTCCTTTTTTTTATAATTAACAGAATTATGACAAATGCCATTTCTTGATTGAAAAAAAATATTAAAAACAAAATTAAAAAGTTTGTCTCTACTGGATTCTTTAAGAATTTTGTTTTCATCAAATTCTTTCTTTAATTCAATATATTCCTTTTTTCCTTTCATCTTTATTGGAATTAAATTAATCCATTCTTTATAAGTTGTTTTAAGAAGCAAGCTTTTAAAAGAATCTTTACCTTTTTTATAAAATGATTGAAGATGTTCCAATATTTTATAAAGTTCTAAGAAACGATAGTCATCATCAAAATAATCGTTTTGAGATCTTGCGTATAAACTATAACATGTAGAAATAATTTCATAAAAATTTTCTACATTAGAACCTTTTTTGATTTCATTATAATTTGTCAGAATTTTATATGTGCTAAAAGAATGCTTATTTTCTATGCTATATTGGCATATTATGTAATCTATTATTTTTAAAACAGTCTTATACGATAACTTTATAACATTTGTCACAGCAATTAAAACAAGTCTTTTCCAATAATATCCAAGCAAATAAATCGAACTCCCATAATAATCCAAACAAAAAAGAAGTTCAATTGAATTTGTCGTTATATATGACCTACATATATTTATTCCGAACTTAAATTCTGGAGCATATTTATTAAAATACTCCAATGAATCATCATCAGGATAAAATTTATATTCATCGTGAATATCAATACCGAATATAAAACTGTTTTTCGAAATTATAATGCCATTTTTTAATGCACTGCTTTTTGCAAATTTCATCATTTCAACAATTTCTTTAAAACCAAGCTCAAATTCTATTTCTTCATATTTTCCAATACAAAAACATACATTGTTATTAATACCATTTTTATATTTATCAAATGCTTCATTAAAATTAGTATTATTTTTTAAAATGTAATAAAAATAATTTTTGTTTTTTTCAATATAATTAATAATTGATTTATTATTCATAATTTATCTTATTATCAATTTATACAAGTTCTTATAAATATTAAGAGTAAATACTATTCAATCCCACTTACGGTTTTATTTATGTATCTTACAAAACTCTAATATATACAAAAACTATTTATAGTAATACCACAATAAATGATCTAGCCCTTGTAAACTCACACCGTTTTTTGTAGCTAGAGCTTTCATGCTATCATAGTAATTTTTGTAATAATTAAAATCCTTGCTTTTTCTATATAATTTATCATATTTCCCTAAATTATCACTAGTAATACTATCAAAGATTACATATGTATCCGAATCAATATTTTTAGAATATAAACAAAGATAATGGCAAAACTTTGTAGCAAATGCATAATTACTACGTTCATTGATTTTCCTAGAAAGTTCAGTAACTAAAGAAAAAGTTCCTTTTTTATTTTCTAAATCAATAAAAAAACTACCACTTTTTATAATATTAATTATTTTAATTGTTATCTCTATCCTTCCGTTTTTAGCATTTAAATGTGTTGAGTTTTCTCTATCTATTGCTGAAACCAATAAATATGTTATATTTTCAAGATCTGTTTTAAATAAGTGAATATCCATTTTTTCAAAAACACTGTTTACATTATCCGCATCAAACGTTGTTAATTTAGATTTTGATGCAGCCAAAGAAAAGAATAAACCTGCCCAATAAGAAGATGAACCATAATAATCACCTTTAGGATACGCTTTTGTATTTGTTGATTTTTTATATGAACTATTATGTATAATCATCGATTCCGCTAAAGCAACATTTAAAGGATTTATATCAACTATCCCCTTGCATGTGCACTTAAAAGAAAAATATTTGCTGACTAGACTGCCTTCATATATTATATTATTGTTTTTCATAAATCTCCCCCCCAATATGAGATAAATATCATTTTTATTTTAAACTTTGTTTTACTTTTAATAAAGAGAAATTTAATCTCTAATAATTAGCCATAGTTCCATTTTAAAAACAGCAAAATTAATTTCCTTTAATGATCCTTTTAATACCATCAAGAAAGCAAGTTTTCTTTTTAAATCCTGTGTCTTTAATTAAATCCTGAATGTTTGCAACAACAAACATAGGTTGCCCTTTATTATATTGGTAATAACCGTATTCAACATTAGCTTCTTTAAATGAGGAACGAATAATTTCTACATAATACTCTAATTTATGTGCTTCTCCAGAACCAATTGAATAAGGATGGCAACATTTCCCTTTATCACAAATATCTACTATTGCATCAATACAATCATCAATATAGATATAATCCCAAACCTGTTCACATTTAGTTAAGTTTACTTTCTCATTTTTTTTGAAAGAGTTAATTATAGTCATAATAAGAGTATTAGGATTGTCACCTATTCCATAACAAGAAAAAATTCTTCCATGTTTATAATTGACTTTGTATTTTTTGCTTTCCTCACATAATTGTTCAAATAGTTTTAATTTATAAATTCCATAAGCATTTGTAGGTTTTGGTTTTAATAAATAATTTGCTGGCTCATTAAAATCCCCAAATTCAGCTTGTGAGCCAATAGTCATAATTGTTTTAATATTCATTTTGCAAAGAATTTTAAATAATGCTAAGTTATTTTCAAAATTTTCTCTTTGCACGTTCTCGTCATTACAAAGACTACCATGAACTCCTCTCCAAGATAATAAATACGCAATATCAGCCTTATCTTTATAAAAAGAATCAAATCTATAATATTCATCCATATCACAATATATTTTTTGAATGTTTTTAAATGAATCTAATTTGTTGTCGTTTTCTGAATTTTTTCTTAAAACGGCAATTATTTGATTATTTATGTATAGTTTTTTGACAAGATTAATTCCAATAAAACTTGTTGCACCAAATATAAGTATCTTACTCATACATTACATCTTTCGAATCTTTGAAAGAACATCACTTTCTAAATATGGTATTTGATTATCATTACTTTCTTTAAATTTTAATTTTGGATTTATATATGTAGGATATTTTATACCAATTTCAATCAAAACAGGTTTACTTATCTCAAATAAAGATTTATCTAAAGATGTAAAAGATTCTTTATAAAAATATTGCATATTATATGCTTCAGCAATTTTTTCAAAATTTGGGTTTGAAAAACCACTATCTTTTGTAGTCATATAAGAACTTTTGAAATAAATTTCTTGAAATACTCTTATCATGCCCAACGCTTCATTATTAAAAACAATAACAACGATTGGCAATTGATCTCTTGCAATCATGCCTAACTCTTGTATATTCATTTGTATTCCACCATCACCATTAAAACAAATAATCTTCTTTTTACCACAACACCCATAATAAGCACCTATAGCAGCAGGCAAAGAATATCCCATTGAACCAAAGCCAGAAGAAGTAAGAAAAACATTGTTTCTAAAATTAAATGATTGAGCAACCCAAATTTGATTTTGCCCTACATCAGTTGTAATGACTGAGTTCTCTGGAATGAGTAAACTAATATCCTTAACTATTTTATTTGTTGGCAAACAGTCATCACTATTTTCTTCAATTATTTTTTTAATTTTAAAGCAAGTACTTAACCATTCTTTTTTGTTAAATAAGTTTTTATTTATATATCTAATAGATTCAAAAGCATCAAAATTAATGCATAAATCATCGTTATGTATATGATAATCAAACTCATTGTTATCAATATCAATTCTAATTATCTTCGCATTAGGAGCAAACTTATTTCTTTCTCCCCCCACTTGCCTAACATCCAGCCTTGAACCAATAGAAATAACAAGATCGGCTTTTGATAAAATAATATTACCAATTCTATTTCCATAGGCACCAATTAAACCAAAATTATTTTTTTCTTCGGTAGGTAATAAATCAATTGCAGGTAAGGTTAAAACAACAGGTATGCTATCATTAAAAAAATATCTCACTTCATTAATGGAATAATTAGAGCTCTTTTTAATTCCATTACCTAAAATAATTACAGGTCTTTTAGCTTTGCTAAGCATTAAATTCAATTTTGTAAATTTATCTATATCAAAAGAAGTTTTTTTAATTTTTAGTTCAAATTCATTAATGCCAATACTTGCCTTTTGTATATCCATTGGAATGTCAATAAGAACAGGACCTTTTCTTCCGCTAATTGCCATTAAAAAAGTTTTCTTTAAATTATCAATAAGGGACTCTTTATTTTTAACATAAATAGCAGATTTTGTAATTTTTTTAACAATTTCACTAATAGGAGTCTCTTGAAATCCAATTTGCCTTAAATTTGTTTCATTAGAAGACTCATTAGTGTTTACTTGTCCAGTTATTAATAACATTGGAACAGAATCATAATAAGCATTTGCAATGCCTGTAATTAAGTTTGTTGCACCAGGGCCACTCGTAGCAATAGCAACTCCAACTTTACCTGTTACTTGAGCCCAAGAACAAGCTTCAAAAGCAGCGCCTTGTTCATTAAATGACAAATGAAAACTTATCTTAGATTGATATTTTTTTAAAGAGTTGAGCAGCAAAACTACCATTCCTCCTGGATAACCAAAAACATCCGTAATTCCTCTTGAAATTAGAAATTCAACAATTGCATCGCTTACTAAAATATTTTCTTTTGTCATACTTTACCAAAAAATCCTTTTATTTTATTGCTCATATAATCAATCATTTCATCAGTCATTCCAGGATACACACCAATCCAAAAAGAATTATTCATTACGTCATCAGTGACTTTTAAATCGCCGACAATTCTATACCCAATTTTCTTTTCTCTTAATTGATCAAAACAAGGATGTTTGATAAGATTACCAGCAAATAAATTTCTAGTTTGAATACCTTTTGATTCAAGATATTTTGTTAAATCTGAACGATTAAAAGGCTCTTTAACGGTTATTAAAAATCCAAACCATGAAGGCTTTGAATTTTCAACTGCTTTAGGCAATATTAATTTATCTTCTAAATCTATTAAATTGTTCTTAAGTCTTTCCCAATTATGAATTCTTTTTTCTATGAATAAAGGTAGTTTCTTTAGTTGTGCACAACCAATTGCAGCTTGCATTTCTGTTATTTTAAGATTGTAACCAAAATGTGAATAAACGTATTTATGATCATATCCATATGGTAATTCGCCATATTGACCAGTAAATCTATGACCACAAGAATTATCTTGACCTGAAGAGCATACACAATCTCTTCCCCAATCTCTCATTGACTTACATATTTTATATAGTAATGGATTATTTGTATAAACTGCTCCACCCTCACCCATCGTTATATGATGAGCTGGGTAAAATGAAGATGTTCCTATATCACCAATTGTTCCAGTATAATATTCTTTTCCATTTAAAGTATATTTTGAACCTAATGCATCACAATTATCTTCAATTAACCATAAATTATGTTTGTCACAAAAATCTTTAACACTTTTAATATCAAAAGGATTACCAAGAGTATGTGCAATCATTACTGCTTTTGTTTTTTTTGATAATGCACTTTCTAATTTACTAACATCAATATTATATTGAGGAATAGTTACATCAACAAATACTGGAATAGCTCCATAATTAATAATAGGAGTTACAGTAGTAGGAAATCCACATGCAACTGTAATAACTTCATCTCCTCTTTTAATTTGTCTATCCTTTAATAAAGGTGAAGTTAATGTCATAAAAGCTAATAAATTTGCTGATGAACCTGAAGTAGTAGCTAATGCTTTATTAACACCTAAAAACTTAGCAAATTCTTTTTCAAATTCGTCACAATATTTTCCATTTGTAAGCCAAAAATCAAGGATACTATCAACACCATTAACTAATTCTTCATCATCAAAAATTCTTCCAGCATAATGAATATAATCACCTTCTTTATAATCTTTTTGCTTAAAGTTATCTTTATAATACTCTTTAACTAACTTGTTAATATCCTCTTTTGTTACTGACATATTCTGCTCCCCTAAAAACATTAATTTCTTTTTTCATTTCATTAGAAATATCACCATTGCTTAAATATACTTTAGTCCAATCAATAATAAATTTAATAGCTTCATTAATATGACAATGTGGTTTCCAATTAAATACTTCTTTTATTTTTTGATTATCAAGTTTTAAAAAAGAAGCTTCATGTGGTCCACTATCAGATTTATTAATCCATTTTAAATTGTTACCATATTCCTTGCAAAAAAGTGATACTAAATCACCAGTATTAATGCAATCTTGATTGTCTGGTCCAACATTATAATATCCTTCATACTTTTTATTGTTATATTGTTTTTCACAAATCTCTAAATATACAAATAAAGGTTCTAAAACAAATTGATAAGGCCTAGTAGAATATGGATTTCTAACTACAATATCTTTTTTATTTTCAATTGCTCTTACACAATCAGGAATTATTCTATCAATAGAGAAATCTCCTCCACCAATCACATTACCTGCTCTTGCAGTAGATATTGAACAATCTCTATCACTAAAGAATGATTTCTTATAACTATGAGTAACTAATTCACTACATGATTTAGAATTACTATATGGATCAAATCCATCTAAAGGTTCATCTTCTTTAAAAGCATGATCTTTTAATTCATCATTCTTATATACCTTATCTGTAGTAACATTTAAAAATGATTTTACAGATGAAGTTAATCTAACGCACTCTAAAACATTACAAGTTCCCATAACATTAACTTCATATGTATACCTTGGTTCTTTATATGATTCTCTTACAATTGGTTGAGCAGCTAAATGTAAAACAATTTCTGGTTTATATTTAGTAAATGTTTCTTTAAGTTTATCAAAATCTCTTATATCACCAATCACTGAAGTAATTTTAGAATCTATTTTAGATAGTTCATATAAACTAGGATTAGTTGGTGGATTAAGTGAATAACCAATTACTTTTGCTCCTACAAGTAAAAGAATCTTGCAAAGCCAAGTTCCTTTAAAACCAGTATGCCCTGTAACTAAAACAGTTTTTCCTTTATAAAAAGATAAATCAACCATAAAGATTAGTCCTTCCAAACCTTCCAAGGTGCTTTTCCACTAGCCCATAAATCTTCTAATTTATCTTTCTCTCTCATAGTATCCATACATTGCCAGAAACCACGATGTGTATATGAATTTAATTCTTTATTTTTAACTAATTCATGTAAAGGCTCTTTTTCAAATACAGTAGAATCATCTTTAATATAATTAAATATTTCAGGTTTAAATACCATAAAACCAATATTTATTAAATCTCCATCAACATCAGATTTCTCTCTAAATGAAGTTACTAAACCATCTTTATTTTTTTCTACTATACCTTTTAATTGACCAAAATTATAAACAGATATTGTTCCTATTTTATTTGATTTTTTATGTTCTTCTACTAATTTCTTAATATCTATATCACCTACTGCATCACCATATGTAAGCATAAAGTCTTCATCACCAATATATTTTTTAATTCTTTTGATTCTTCCACCAGTCATAGTATTAAGACCAGTATCTACTACTGTTACTTTCCAATTCTCTTTACATGGATTATGAATTATCTTTTTATTAGAAGTCATATCAAAAGTAATATCACTATTATAAATATAGTAATGTGCAAAATATTCTTTTATTATTTGTTGTTTATATCCAGCACAAATAATAAAATCATTAAATCCATATGAAGAATATATTTTCATAATATGTACTAAGATTGGTATACCACCAATCTCTATCATTGGTTTTGGTTTTAAGTGTGATTCTTCACTTATTCTTGTACCTAATCCACCAGCTAAAATTACTACTTTCATAAAATACCCCCTTTAATAATAAACTATTCCTTTTTTTTATGAAATTTTTTTGTTACATTCTTAATAAATGTTAATAAATACTCTTCTTTTAAAACGATTAAGCATAAAAAATATTCAATACCACCAATTAAAACAATTACACAAAAACTCCAAATCTCATTTGGTAACACTTTTTGAATAAAATATATAGTTACAAACATAATTATAGAAGAAAGTAAATATTTCCAAAGACATTTTATAAAATCAAATTTTAATATTAACTTTTCTTTAATGGACAAAATAATCAATATTAAAGCAACAACGCATTCACAAATTGCCGTAGAAATAGCTGCACCGATTGCGCCCCACCATGTAATGAAAAAATAATTTAAAATACAATTCAAAAAAGCTGCAAAAAAAGTTGCTATTGTAACAGATTTTTCTTTTCCTATAGCAATAAATAGTTGGTTCCCACAAAGTTCTGAAAACCCAGAAGAAACAAACCTAATTGACATTATTTTTAATAAAAGAGGGACTTCATCATAACCACTGCCAAGATACCAAGTACAAAGATTGCCAGCTAAAACATAAAATCCGGCAATTAATGGCAATCCAATCATCCATGTATAATGAATAGAAAAATTTAAATGTCTTTTTAATTGATCCATATTTTTATGCTCATAATCATAAGCGTTTCGTGGAGCAAAAACTGGGGAAATAACAGTAACAAGCAAAAGAGCAGCACTATTAATCTTATAAGCTTGTTCATAACACCCATTATCATAATCAGAGTTTGAAGAAAACCATCCTATCATTGATTTATCGAGAGTTGAAAATATAACAACTGCTAGTTGAGGCAAGAATATTCTTAGTGCAGGCACAAAATGTCTTTTAAGAGAAAGCTCTTTAAAAGGTATAAAAGATATCTTGTTCTTCAATGAAGGCCACATTATTAAATAAGAAAACAATAACGACAATGACAAGCATAATGCATAAATCCAAGTATCGTTTTCTGTTTTTACAAAGCAAAATATTAAAATTAAACCCAATAGTTTAAACAATATTGTGCGTATAGCTAAAGATTTAAAATTCTCTTCCCCATAAAAGAGAAAAGTTATATCGAATATATTACTAAAAATTTCTATTGAAAAAATCAAAATAAGATAATCACACTTTTTAAAACCAATAGTAAAATAGAAGCAAAAGAAAACACATGCAGAAAGAATTGTAGTAAAGAATTTTGAAATAACTATTTCCCAAAAAACTTTGCTCTTAAGAGTTTTATCATCTCTAACTTTCGCAATTTCTCTTTGCCCATAGGTAGTAAAACCAAGAGAAGAAAACAAAACAAAAATTGTAATAATAGATAATGAATAACTTATCTGCCCATTTCCTTCTTCGTGTAATACCCTTGATAAATATGGGGTCGTAATTAAAGGAATTATCAAAGTAAGAACTTGTGATAAAAAATTAAAAAGAACATTTACTTTTAGATTCTTTGACTTCATAAGTTAAATCATTTTCCTTTTTTATATATATTTCTAATAAGTCTTAAAAAACATTTAGGAAATATTAAAGACAAATATAAACGATATGGTTTTCTTATAACTTTTTTTATATAAAACCAATTTTTTTTAATCTTTTTTAATGTTATTGAACCTGTAGCTCTTAAACCTAAAATCCCTTTAAAACTAAACATTAGGGAAGGTTCGTGCTCTAGATATTTTTTAATGCTATCAAAACTATTATACATTTTTTCAACACATAAATAATATTCACGACAATAAACATCTATAGTAGTCCCATTTCTCTTCCACCCAGACAACACTTTAAATTGATTCACACTGTAAATCTCTTTTTGAGATAAACACAACAGCATCTTTTCTTTTTCTAAAGAAATAGAATCAAATAGTGAGCATATATAAAGAAAGTTAGTAGTATCATAATACTTATTGCATATATTGTTATCAATAATATTTCTTATAATTTTTTTTGAGATAATTGTAGAACCATATAAAGTATCATTCCAAAAGAAATGTTTACAATATTCAAGAAGATCGTCGGTAATATAATTATCATCATTCATATCACAATACTTTTTAAAAATTTTATCATTACAAAAACTAATTAAGATATATTTATCAAAATTATTTTCAATTAACTTTCTTTCCATAGCATTAAAATCAACTAACACTCCATCGCCCAGCAAAAAACAAAAATCTGTTGTAGCCTTTTTTAATGCATTTATTGTTTTTATATCTCCATTAATACCTGAGTCGTATTTAAAATAATTTATCTTTACTTGCTTGTTCTTTTTTTGAAATTCAGAAATTAAATCTTTTGTAATATTATCAACACTACTATCATGAATTTCAAAAGTAAATAAATTACCTTTATACCCATCTAAACACTTTTCAAGAAAAAGCTTTATGCAAGAACTCCTATTAAAAGTTGGGATAACAACTGTAATTAAACTCATATTTTCTCCTTGTAATAAGTTTTAGAATACTTATTTTTTTGTTCTTTTGTCATTGGACCATCAACATATATTGGTAATTCTTTATTTTCAAGCAATGACTCACAAATCTTACAAAAGCGATTTGCAGCTACTTTATAATTCCAAAGATTATCAATAGTCCTTTTAGCTTTATCTGACATTTCTATAAATTTTTCACTATTTTTAATCTCTATACAAGAATCGATAGCTTTTAATAATTCTTTTTTTGAAGAATATACAAAACCATTTTCTTTATTTTCAACTAAGAAATTAGTACTTCCTGCTTCGTTATTTGCTATAGGTATACATCCATATGACATACTTTCATTTAATACTGCTCCCCATCCTTCTCTTCTATCAGATAAAAATAAGAAAAAATCATCTTTTAAATAATATTCTGATACTTTATTAAAAGGCAATGAACCAATTAAATGAATACTATTATTAAGGTTATAATTATTAATTAAATCATTAAGTTTTTCACTTTCTTCTCCAGTACCAACTATATCAATTCTAAAATCTATTCCTTTTTTAACTAAATATAACCCAATATCTATTATTTGTAATGGATGTTTCCAATCAATTAATCTACCAACAAAAAGAAAAGAAATCTTGCTGTCTCGTATTCTTTTAGTATTAGAAAAAACATTAGGAAAGTAACCCCATTTAAAACAATGATTATTAAATGTTTTATTATGAAATTTCTCTATATCGCTATATCCATAAGAAGAAGCACATAAGAAATAAGTGTTTTTATTATATATAAAATATAATCTGTATATTTCTCTAAAAAATTTAGCTATTGTTTTTAATAAATTATAATCTTTATACAATCTTTCGTAATACCAGAAAACAATCTTTTTCTTTTTATTGGCTTCTTTTATAAATTTACTACCTAAACATGCAGTATTAATAATAATATCCGCTTTTAATATAATATCTTTACTTTTTTCTTTTTCTAAGTAACCTTTAATACAAAAAGATTCATCAAAGAGTTCTTTATATCCCAATTTAATTCTTTCTAAAGTAATCTCCTCTTCACAAATAAAACAAAAATTATTAATACCAACATATTTTATAACTTCCTTACATAAAGCTAATTGATGATGATTCATATAATTGCTAATAAAACAAATTTTCATATTTTGCACCACTAATAATCCCTTTTATATGTTAAAACTTTAGTATTGTTTATTTTTTTATTAAAACTAAAAAGATGCGAACATATTAGCGCAAATATAAAAGCTAGAATTATCCAATAAGAATGTGAAACAGTAGGTAGGAAAGCTCCACGTAAAATAAAAATTAATAAACCCGTTATCAAACAATACAATCCTCTTCCAAAAATACCATGATTAGAATTCTTTTCAATTAATCTAAAAAATAATCCAGTAAGTACTGAGCCAATAGCTACACCAAAATAAGAGAATGCATAATAAAATTCTGCTATTAATGGGCAACTAATATTTGTAAATGATGAGCCAAAATATGAAGTCACAATAGCTCCAGACATAATGGCTTTACTCGTCCAAATAGATCTAGGTATAAATGAGAATAGACCAGAAAATAAATTCCATCCATAACAGAACCCATTTAAATCACAATATTTAATGGTCATCATAATCATTTGAAATGCATCAAAATCAACTGAATTAAAAGCAGTTGTTGAATTAAATGAAAAAGATAAAATATCAGAAAAATCATTTGCTTTGAAAAAATTAAATGCAGAAAATATGTAAAAGAAACCTATAATAAAGATAAGAAAAACAATTGATTTATAACGAGATTTTGCAAATATTAAGGTAAATAAGGAAAGGTAGCAACCAAATAATAACCATCTACCAATTTCTCCTGAAAATGGGAAAAATATTATTATAATTTCAATAATAAATAATAAATTATGCTTCTTGATATATAAGCCTTTTGCATCATTATTAATATAATCAACCATATATAAAGATACAGGCACGAAACCACAAAACATTTCGACCATTGAAGAAATTTCTAAAGCTTTAAAACTCTCACTCTTTTCTAAAAAGAAAAATAGTAGAGTGAATATAATAGATATTATGTATAACAAAGGATAATTCATGTTAATTTTCTTAGATTGTTTCTTATTTTCTTTATAATTTATTAATGCAAATAAATTAACAACTAAAGAAAAAATAAACACTAATATATTAGTAGTAAAATAATCATTAGAAGTATATGTAACAATAGATCCCGTACTATTCCACAATACAACATTAGATAAGTATTGACTTAAAGGAGCTATAAACATAAAAAAGAAAGAAAATATATTAAATATTCTTATTGGAGAAAAGTTCTTTTTTGTATATATAATAAAAAACGAAAATAAAATACCATTTATAAGAAAGGAAAAGACAACTTCAAATTTGCTTTTACTATAATCAAAAGAAAAAAGTAATAATAAGACCATAGCAAAACAGAATAGATAAATAACTACATCAACAATAAAATGTTTTCTATCCGTTCTAACCATATTTTACCCCTTTCAATAATATAATAATTTCTTATTTAAAACTTATTATTTTCAGAAAATTAATAGATAAATTATATTAATTTTCAAAACTTAAACAGCTTTCATTAACAACTATACTCTCCAATTTTTATTTTCTTTAATAAATCCATTTCCAACTAAAACATTTTCATTTATTTTTTTATTTCCAATTACTGTTCCAGCACTAATAATACAATTCTTTGAAGTCTCCAATCCTTTCATTATTATACATCTTGCACAAATCCAATTATGCTCACCAATTAATATTGGTAATGTATTATTCTTTGTAGTTTCTATACCTTCTCTTAAATCAATAATAAAATGATGATCAGAATCCATAAACATAGTATCAAAACCTACAGTTGTATTGCTTCCAAATGAAATACTCTTATGACATTCAATAGAAACATTTTGTGATAGATGTACATTTTTACCAAACTTCAACTCTGCACCACTATCAACAACAATAGAGTCTCCTTCAGAAATAACAAAATGTTCATCAACTATAACCCCCCCCCAAATTGCAAATAACTGTTTTCATTTTTTTACCCAAATATTGTGGGTTTGTAGAAAAACCAATGTGACTAAGATGGTGATGATTAATGTTATTAATTATAAAAGAACCTTTTAATTTTAATAACTTAACATTTCTAGCAATTAAAACCAATGGGCGAAATAAAGTTTTTAATCCAAAATAATGAACATTAAACTTAATAGTTTTAAATAATGATATCTTTAATAATAATTTGAATCTTTTCATAAAAATATCTCCATATAAATTGATATCAACTTAGTCTCATTTGAAGTGTTGCTTTCAAAAACAAAATCATGTATTGAATCTATACTCTTTAAATACTTTAAAAGTTCGCTAATAGATGATGCTTTATATACAAATCCATTAAGGCCATCAACTATATGTTCTTTAGCAGCACAACAATCAGACACTATACAAGGAATATGAGAACTTAACATTTCAGGAACTGTTAACGGAGAAACCTCATACCATATTGATGGAAATACAAGAGCTTTTACTTTTGGTAAAATTTCTTCTATTTGATCTTTTTCTAACCACCCTAAAAACTCAATATTAGGATATTTCTTTTCTAATTCCTGTCTTTGTTCTCCATCTCCAATTACTATACCTTTATAACGACCTAATGTTATTGCTTCACAAAAATCTACTACCCCTTTTTCTTTAGTTATTCTACCCATATACAAAAAATATTCTTTATTACTAATACCATTAGATATATATTTAAATTTATCTATTTCATTAGGATAATAATAATAATTGGCATTTGGATAATATTTTGATATAACATCCTTACTAAGTTTAGATAAATAAATAAAGTTTTCATTATCTTTTAAGTATTTTTTTAACCTATTAGTTCTTATTACACGCCATACTTTTTGTAGATAATTTCTTTTATCACAATTACAGAATTTACATTTAACACTTAAAGCTTTATATTTACAAATTTCATATTTCTTATAATTTAAGAACCCACCATTAGGACAACATGTAAAATAATCATGTAAAGTAATAACACGTTTAAAACCTAATTCATTAATGGCTTTAAATATAGAACAAGATAAAGAATGGCTCCATCCTTGAATATGAATCATTGTATCTTTATTTGAAAAATCCTTTAAAAATAACTTAAGATTTTTATAAACTTTTTTATTAAAAATTCCTGAAAAGAATGTATCTATCATTGTTCTATGATTTATATCATTAAGATTTAAACATTTAATATTTACTTTGGATTTAATAAGTTCTTCACATATAGGACCACTACCACAATAATAAAAAACATTCAAATTATCTATTTTAGATAAACTAATAGCATTATTAATAGCAACTTTAGCAGCTCCGCCATTAATATAACCATAATCATAGATAATTATTATATTTTTTATATTATTCATAAAATTATTTGTCTCCAACTACATTCATTTTGTTATAAATACTTATAACATTTTCATTAAATTCCTTTTCAGAAAAAAGTTTTTCACTTCTTTCTTTAGCACCCTTTGATAATTTATTATATAACTCTTCATCATTTACTAATTTCATTATATATTCACCATATTGTTTACTGTTTTTATTTTGTGCTTCTAATCCTGTTTCATTATTAATTGATACCCAATTAACTCCAGATCCTAAAATAGTAAATGTTACGGTAGGTTTTGCAAAATACATAGCTTCTGCTAAAGATATACCAAATGCTTCATTTCTTGTAATTGAAGGGAAAGTAAAAATATCACATGCTAATAAATATGAATTAATATCATCTTCACTTAATTTACCTACAAAATAAATATTATTATATTTACTAGCTTGTTTTTTAAGTTCATCTGTTAATGGACCACTTCCACCAATAATAATATCTACTTTATCTCTATCAATATATTCATTAGATTCAATTAAATATTTAAGTCCTTTATATTCAACATGTCTTCCAAAGAAGAAACATATTTTTTTATTTTTATGTTCTTCTTTTATTTCGTTAGATTTCTTTATAATGTCTTCAGTCAATATAGTTCTTTCTTTACCAATACAAGAAGGTAATATTTCTATATTTCCTTTATAGTATGGTAAATAATCAGTATCTTTTAAATAAGAAGGAGAAGTAGCAATAACTATATCTGCTCTATTTAACAAATCTTTATTTTGTTTAACAAATAATTGTTTTAGTAACTTTTGTTTAATTATATCAGCATGCCAATGTAATATAAATTTTCCCTTATAATGTAATTTCTTTAAATATTTTAAAACATAATTTGCTGCATATGGATCAGGATAATGAAAATGAATAATATCAGGATTAAAATCTACTAATATCTTCTTTAAAATCTTCCCATAATTCTTTGCTAAAGGTTGAGAAGCAACTATTTTTTGTACACCTACTCTATAAACAGTAACTCCATCAATAATTTCTTTTACATCCTTTTTAGTAGAATTAAAAGCTATTACTTCTACATCATATTTATTAGTAGATTCTAAAAAAGATGAAATATCACAACATGTAGTTTCTATTCCACCAATATAAGGGGGATATCTTTTAGATATTTGTAATACTTTAATCTTGTTACCCATAAAACTAAAAGAACCTTTCTTCAAGCATTAAACATAAACAATGATATATTGGTAAATGATATTCTTGTACTATAAAAGTTTCACTACTAGGAGCTTTAATAGTAATATCAGAAAGAGCAGATAATTTACTATCCTTTTCTCCAGTTAAACCTATTACTTTCATTCCTTTAGCTTTTGCTACTATTGCAGCATTAATAATATTTTTAGAATTTCCTGAAGTTGAAATTCCTAAAAATACATCACTCTTATTACCTAATATACTTAATTGTTGAGCAAAAGTATATAATCCACCATCTTTAACATCATTAATAAAAGCAGTATTTAATCCTTGATGTGAATCTAACGCTATAACAGGGAATCCTTTTTGTAATTTGGTAGCTATTTCACTACCTAATTCCTTATTAGTTTTAATTAAATCTTCTTCAAATTCCTTATCAATAGGTCTTCTTTTTTTAAAGCCTTTCATTAATTCACCTACTATATGTTCACTATCACTACAAGATCCACCATTACCAGCTATTAATAATTTATTACCATTAGTAAAACAATCTACTAATATAGTAAATGCTTTATTAATATCATCTTTACAACACTTTAAAGCAGGATATCTTTTTATAAGAGTTTCTACATTATATATAAAGTTTTCATCTTCCATATTAGTTATCTCCTTTTAGTATTATATCTACTGCTTCATTTAAATCTTTAGCATAATAAGTAGGTTTATTTTTACAATCTTTTTTATCACCTAAAAATATTGTATTACATCCACCATTAATTCCACATAAAATATCATTATTACCATCTCCAATAAACCAAGATTTCTTTAAATCAATATTAAAATCATTTTGAGCTTTTATTAACATTCCAATTTTAGGTTTTCGACATTCACAATCAATTTTAAGTTCAGGTATTTCTCCTTTAAATCCTTTATCAGGATGATGTGGACAATAATATATTTTATCTAAATATGCTCCACTATTTCCAAGTAAAGTTTCCATTTTGTTATGGATATTTTTAAGTTCAGTAAAACTTACTTCACCTCGAGCTACTACTGGTTGATTAGTTACTACTATTGCTAAATATCTACTTCTATTAATCTTCGAGATAGCTTCACTTACTCCATCAATTAAATTAAAATCATCTATATTAGTTAAGAAACCTACATATTTATTAATAGTACCATCTCTATCTAAGAAGATAGCTCTTTGTTTATTTCTCAAACTCTTATCTTTTACTATTCCATTACTAAAATCATTA
Organism: Bacilli bacterium; assembly: GCA_041669265.1. GTDB lineage: Bacteria > Bacillota_I > Bacilli_A > RFN20 > CAG-826 > Onthovivens. Next base: position 18,289 of record JBAYBM010000003.1, read on the forward strand.
GAAACACTATTATATCTTTCTGGAGTACCCATATCTTTAATGTATTCAGAAGATTGATAAGCATACATTTTATCCGTGTTTGCTAATGGTTTTAAAATATCTTTATCTAAATCTACTATTGGGTTAGTAGTATTAATATTATCTAATACTAATGGAGATACTATATGTAATCCAGCATTCACTTTATTTTGATACCATGTAGGATGTATATCATTTTTACCAATCCAAGATAATACTTCATCATCATTATTAGTAATTATGATACTGCTATCAAATGGATGAGAATTAGGATGAGTAAATAAGGTTACTAATCCTTTCTTTTCTTGATGAAATTTTACAAACTTATTTAAATCTACATCAAATATAGAATCAGCATTAATTAGTAAGAAATCTTCTTTTAATTGATCTTTAATTTTAAATAATGCTCCAGCATTACCTAATGGTTCATTTTCTTCATAGTAAGATATATGAACTCCAAAAGGTTTATTAGTAATTGGAGATACTTTACTGCCATCTCCAAAATAATTAATTATAATATCTTTTAAATAGTTAACAGTAATAATAAGGTCAACAAAACCTTGTTCTTTTAAACAATATATTTCTCTTTCTAAAACAGGCATACCATCAATTTGTATCATTGGTTTTGGTATATCTTTATTTATAGAAGAGATTCTAGTTCCTTTTCCTCCAGCCATTATTACTGTAATCATATTTATATTAACCTTCTACACTTGAATCGTAATCAAAGTTCTCTGGAGTATAATAAATAACTCTTGTTCCACTTCTTTCAAATTTAAAAGGAACTTCCATTAAATTACTTAAAGCCTTTCTTACATTATCTTGCTTATCTTTAGTTACATAAAATAAGAGGAATCCACCTCCACCAGCCCCAAGAAGTTTTCCTCCTAAGGCACCTGCTTTAATAGCTTTAGTATATAAACTATCAATTGAATCAGTAGTAATTTCACTACCTGTTTGACGTTTTAATTTCCATGTTTCATCAAGTAATCTACCAAAATCATCTAAATCAATTGTTTTATCTTCTAATACTAATTGAGCTTTATCTACTAACTCTAACATCTTATCTAATTCTTTTTTCTTTTCTTCTAATGTTGATTCAGTTGATTTTTGTATTTCAGCTGAAAATCTAGTAAATCCTGTAAAGAATAACATTAAATTATCATTTAATTGATTCTTTCTTTCAGGAGAAATAATAATAGGATTAACATGATATCCATTGGCATCAAAATCAATTCTATTTAATCCACCAAAAGAAGCAGCTATTTGATCTTGCCATCCTCCAGCTTCATTACATAATGTTCTTTCTAAATATATTGCATCATTTGCTAATTGTTTTTTAGATGCATATTTACCTTTTAAACAATAAAAAGCATTTAATAAACCTACAGCAAAAGTAGAAGATGTACCTAAACCTGTTCTCGCAGGTAAATCTGCATCATAAGAAATATGTAATTCTTTCATATCTAACATCTTCATAGCGTTTCTAACCATTGGATGTTCTATTTGATCTACAGCACTAACTCTTTCCATCTTAGAATATGTAATTTCAGTAGTATAATTAAAAAACCTTGGTAAATGTCTCACAGTAACATAAACATATTTATCAAATGTAGTAGAGATAACAGCACCTCTACCTTGTTTAAAATATAATGGTAAATCAGTACCACCACCAAAGAAACTCATTCTAAAAGGTGTTTTTGTAATAATCATATCTATTCCCCACTTCTATCGGTTAATACAAACCAAAAACCTTTAAATATAATCTTTAAATCTAAACCTACTGATCTAGTTTCAATATATTTAAGATCTAAATCAATCCACTCCTCAAATGTAAGTTTATTTCTATGAGGAGTAATTTGCCATAAACAAAGTAATCCTCCCTTTACATCAAGACGATGTAATTCTTTAGGATTATAATCTTTTACTTCACTAGCTAAAGGTGGACGAGGACCTACTACAGACATATTACCAACGAATATATCCCATATTTGAGGTAGTTCATCTAAAGATGTTTTTCTTAAGAATTTTCCAAATTTAGTAATACGAGGATCATCTTTAAGTTTAAATGCAGGTGCATCTGCTTCATTAATACCATATTTTAATAAGGTAGCTTTCATAGCTTCTGCTCCAGGACACATACTTCTTATTTTATGAAATACAAAGGTTTTACCATTCTTACCTACTCTTATACTTCTATAGATAGCACCTTTAACAGTTTTATCTTTAATACCATCTTTATCTTTACTAACTTTACAATTATATCTTTTACCATTCTTAGAAAGATATTTACCATTACTATCTTCTACTATATCTAATTTATATGATTTAGAACCTATATCTTCTAAATATTTAATTAGCATTAAAATTAATATTAACCACCAAACAAGTAATATTACTAAAAAAGAAGAAACTATATCAAATAGTCTCTTAAAGAATGCATAACATCTACCACCTTTAATTACTATATTTTCGTTATTTGTACTGTTAGAAAGATTGTTACTAGTAGTATTCTTACTACTATCAGTATCACTATCTTCCTTTACAGTATTCATAACAAACATTCCTTCACTTTCTACTTTCATATTTAGCCCCTCTTTCTAAATTGAAATTACTATTTTATTTTAAAATTAAATAATTCATCATCTTTAAACATCTTACTAGCTTCTAACATAGTAGAACTTCTAAAACTATGTATATCACTACTTACTACATCAATTAATTTTAATTTATGTAGTTTCTTTACTAGTCGTTTTTGTTTAAATCCATCCTTACCTACAATAGTAGAACTATTAACTTGTATTAATGCTCCTATTGATTTTAAAGAAGTAATTAAATCAATATCCATCCATGTATAACGTTCAACATGAGCAATAATAGGTAGATAGTTATTATCAAGGAAACTATAAATTACTTCTTTAACATCTTCTATAGGTTCATGATAATTAAACTCTATTAAAACATATTTTGAGTTATTAAGTGTAAGTAATTTTCCTTCTTTTAATAGAGAAATAATATCTAATTCATTGGTATAATATATCTCTTCTCCTAAAGATAGTTTTATATTAAGTTTTAATCTATTTACTTCATTAAGTAAGAGATTATAATTTGTTAATATTTCTTCTTTAGTAGGTGTAAATTGTCTATATCTATAATGTGGTGTAAGTATTATAGTATCTACTCCATTAACAATCTCTTCTTTAATCATATTAATAGAAGTAGTTAGAGAATTAGATCCATCATCAATATTAGGAATAATATGAGTATGGATATCAATCATATTACTTACTTACTTCCCTTGTAGTATTACTACTTTTTTTATTTTTAGGAGATTCATCATAATGTTTATAATAATGATCATATTGATAATAGTAAGAAGTATAATCACTATTCTTTCTAGTAACATTAGTAAATACTGCTCCTAAGACATTAACATGATTGTTCTTTAAATATTTAACAGCATCTATACTACTCTTACGATCACTGAATATTTGTGAAACTACAAATATACAACTATCACTAAATCTAGATACTATTAATGCATCACTTACTACGAGTATTGGTGGGCAATCAATAAAGATATAATCATATTTGTCTCTTAATACTTTCATTAAATCTTTTAATTTAGTAGAATTTAACATCTTTAATGGATATGGTACTTTACTACCACTATTAATAAAATCTATATTCTTATTTTTAGAATGTTTAATAAGAGTAGATAAAGGTAAATCATTACCTAAATAATCTGTTAATCCATCTTTATTAACTGCTTTAAAAGCATGATGTATTTCAGGTCTACGTAAATCCATATCTATTATTAATACTTTCTTATCATCTTCAGCAAAGGTAACTGCAATATTTAATAATGTTAATGTTTTACCTTCTCCTTGATTAGAAGAAGTAATTTGTATAACTTTATTAATATTATCTACACTTGAAAATTCAATACCTACTTTAATTCTTCTATAAGCTTCACTTATATGAGAAGAAGGATCAAGTAGCGTAATAACATCATGATTAGGATTAGCTTTTTCTTGTTGAATAGCTTTAGCTTTATTCATAATTATTTGTTCTCCTTTTTATTTTTAGTATCAATATCATAGAAAGGAATAACTCCAAGTACTGAAATACCTAAAGCTTTTTCTACTTCATCACTAGATTTAAATTTAGTATTAGTAGCTTCTCTAATACAGGTATAAATAATAGCAAGTACTACTCCTATTGCTAAACCAATACCAATATTACGTAAAGTATGAGATACTTCTACTCCTACTTTAGCATCACTTAATATTGCTATATTATCATATAGTAATTTATATTTAGGAGAATCATCTTCATTTTTTCGATTTGCAATTTCTACTGCTTTTTTAGCTACTAAATTAGCAACAAATTTAGTTTCATTTTTATCGGTCGAAGTATAAGATACACTAACTACTAGGGTAGCATCTACTAGGGATACTCCTAAATTTTTACTTAATTCTTTTTCATCTATTTCATAATTAGAATCTTTATCTATTAAAGATAATACTTCATCTAAAACTACATCTTGTTTTATAAAAGCAACATAGGTTTTAGAAATATAAGAAGAATATTGATAATCACTTACTGTAGAAGAATCTCCTGTACTTGTAGATGATTCAGGAGAAACAATTAATGTCGCATCAGAAGAATAAGTATTTGGTTCTACTAAATTATAAATTTCTCCTCCTACTCCACCTACTATTATAAATAATAAAATAGCTAATAAATGTTTCCTTAAAATAAAAAGAATGTCTTTAAAACTTAGACCTTCTTTTTCATTATCATCATCACTATTATTGTGGGTAGTTAAAATATCTGTATCACTAGATACAGGTTTATTTACTTCGTTTAAGTTATCCTTTTTGTTCTTTGTATTCATATTAACCCCTTTTGTATTCAATTAATTTTACCTTTATTAATTATATATTACAACCATAAAAATTAACTAATAAAGTTGATGTCTTAATATTTTACTTAAAATTTTAAAAAAGTTATTTTTTGTCTCCATAATAACGTTTCTTATAAGAATAATAGTTATAATCATGAGAATAATTACTATTTTTCTTAGTAACATTAGTAAAGACTACTCCTAAGATAGGAACATCATTATCTTTTAAATATTTCATTGCTAATATAGCATCATTCTTATTACAAAACATTTGGGATACTATAAATAATGCTGCATCAGCATAAGTAGCAATAATTAAAGCATCACTAACTGCTAATATTGGTGGACAATCAAGTAAAATATAATCATATTGATCTCTAAATGAATCTATTAATTTTTTAATAGATGGATCATCAAGTACTGTTAAAGGATAAGGTACTTTACTACCTCTAACAATATAATCTATATATGGAGATGAAGAATGTTTTACTAATTTAGATAATGGTATATCACCTACTAAATAATCATCTAATCCATTCTCATTTTTACTTTTAAAAGCATGATGGATTTTAGGTCTACGTAAATCCATATCTATTATTAATACTTTCTTCTTATCTTCAATAAATGTAGCAGCTAAATTAAGTAGAGTAATAGTTTTACCATCATTTTGATTTGGTGAAGTAACCTCTATTACTTGTACTTTACGGTTTATGCTAGAAAATTTAATCCCAACCTTAATACGTCTATAACATTCACTAATACTTCCATTAGGATTTTGTAAGGTAATAATGTTATAGTCTTTATTTTTATGCTCTCTTTTTAAAATGCTTTTTCTATTCATCGACTTTACCCCCAACATCCTCATCTTTAACATCATCTATATCATAAAAGGGGATAACGCCAATAACGGAAGCACCAAGAATACTTTCAACTTCTTCTGGGGATTTAAATTTAGTATTCAATGCTTCTCTAACGCATACATATATGATAGCAATTACAAAGCCAATTGCAAATCCAATACCTATATTTCTAACAGTATGAGATACTTTTTTACCTTCTTTAGCTTCACTTAAAACTGCTATATTATCATATAGTAATTTATATTTAGGTTCTTTATTAGTAGTAGTAGCATTTGCTACTTCTACTACTTTATTTACCAAAATATTTACAATATATTGAGCTTCTTTAGAATCAGTACTCGTATAACCTACACTAATAACTAAAGAAGAATTAACTAAGGTTGCACTTATATGATTTCTTAAGATATCACTAGTAAGTTCTAATCCTTTAGCTTCATTAATAGTATTACTTACTTCATCTAAAACTACATCTTCACTAATAAAAGTAACATAGGTTTTAGAAATATAAGAAGAATATTGATAATCATCTACACTAGTAGAATCACCTACTAAAGTTTCATCAGGAGACACAATCATTGTAGCAGTAGCTTCATAATTTTTGACTTCTAAAAAATGTTTTTAGGTGAAAATTTAACATTAACTTTACATGATTAAAAGTAATAATCTGATTTTTTAACATTCTAAATATTAATAATATCTATAGTAAATAAACTAAATAATAAGGTAATGTAAGAACTTGATTGTCTCTACCAATATTATAATTACCTAACTTTATAGCACTATGAACATCATATTTATCTTTATTCTTTAAGATCGTATTAGTAGATTTAATATTCCCGCTATTTGATTTAACTTCAATTAAAGTTAATTCATTATTTATTCTTTTAACAAAGTCTACTTCTAAACCAGAATTCTTATGGAAATAATATAATTTTTCATTATTCTTAATAAATGCATCCGCTACAATATTTTCATATATTGCACCTTTATACGTAAGAATGTTATTAGAAAGAATGCTAGAAGCTGTACCATCTTCTAACATAGAAATAAATAACCCTGTATCAGTTAAATATAATTTAAAAGATTCTTCATCTTTATTACCTTCTAAAGGAAGTTCTAATTGATGTAGATTGTTACATTTCTTTACTAAACCATAATCTACTAACCATTCTATTGCAGAGTAATATTCTCTTCCTTTACCACCTTTTTTAACTAATGAATATTGAAATCTTTTATTTTCTTTAGCAAGTTGGTTAGGTATAGAAGTAAATACTTCTTCAATTCTAGTAAGTAAAGTATAATCTATTCTTTCATTTTCATTATCATCAAGATGTTTACCAAAATCATCTTTATATTCATTAACTAAATCTCTTTGGCTTTCTAATATGGCATTCATATCATTTGTTTTTAAAAATGTTTCTACTACCGAAGGCATACCACCAACTACTAAATATTCTTTAAAATATCTAAGCATAGAATTATGAATTGTATCTGGAATCTTCTTTTCTTTTTGATAACATTCCTTTAAAGAATCTATAACTTCTTGATTAATGCCTTTAGCCCATAAAAATTCTATAAAATTTAATGGATACATATCGATAATATGTTCAAAACCTACTGGAACATCTTGATTAAGTTTACGGTTATAATTTCTTAAACCAAGTAATGAACCAGAACCTATTACATCATATCTTCCATCTTTAATAAAAAACTTAATTGATGATCTTGCTCTTGTACAATCTTGTATTTCATCAAAAAAGATTATAGTTTTCTTTGGAACAAATCTTATATTACTCATAGCAGCTGATAACTCTAAAGTAATTCTATTAATATCAAAGTCTCCATCAAATATTTTCTTTATATTTTCATTTTCTTTAAAATTTATTTCTACAACATTTTCATATTTTTGGTGAACAAAATATTCGATAAGATAAGTTTTACCTACTTGTCTTAATCCTCTTACAATTAAAGCTTTCTTACGGTCGCCATTATACCAACTTAATAACTCTTTATAGATGCTTCTTTGTAACATATTTATCTACCTCCATTTATAATTTACACCTTTTTCAAGGGAGTTTTCAATATACTTTACACCTTTTTCAAGGGAGTTTTTTATATACTTTACACCTTTTTCAAGGGACTTTTGTTATTATCAGTCTTTAAAAACTTAAATAACTTCGATTAAATCATGTTTATTTTATTTTTATACTTAAAAATTAATTTTAAGTATTCTTAAATTTTTAAACATTAACAAAAATAATAAAGATAACATTAATAAACACCTAGTTTTTTCTTAACAGTTTGCAATATTGAACAACTGAATATAATATTAATGTTATGAAGAAGTGCTTAATTATCATTAATGAGTTAAGTGGCTCTATTAAAAGAATGAACTTAGAAGAAATTAAAAGTGTCTTCTGTTTTAACTATGAACCAGAAGTATTAAAACTATATTCTAAAAAACAAAAGTATTCTCCTAATGGATTTGATAGAGTAGTCATATGTGGAGGAGATGGAACCTTCTCTAAATATTTTAATAATGCTAAAGATTGTAGAGATCCAAATAGAGAGATAATCTATATCCCTTTTGGCACTTTAAATGAAAAAGCTAAAGGTAATAAGAGTTTAGCTAAATTAGAACCAGTATTATTAAATAATTTAGGAAGTATAGCAGATTATTACTTCTCTTATGTAGCAGCTACAGGTAGTTTTACTCCTTTAGGTTATGTAGTAAACGATAAAAAGAAAAAGAAAAGAAAAGTATTCTCCTATATTAGTAAAGTATTAAAAGAATATAAAGTACATCATGTTGATGCCACTATCTCAAGTATTTCTAATACTAATATTTATATTAAAGATACTTTTGCTATAGTAATGATTTTAAAATCTAAAGAATGTTTTGGTTTAAAATTTAATCATTTATATCGAGAAGATAATGAAACATTATATTTACTTACTATTAAAGCACCTAAACATAAGAATGTATGGGGAAAAATAAAATTATTTTTCCCACTATTTAGAGCATTCTTTATAGGTTTTAATAAAGAATATAGAAGTAAATATATAAACTTTATACCATTTAAAGAACAATTAAATATTAATCTTAAAAAAGATGAACCATTCTGTGTAGATGGAGAATTAGTAAATATTAATAAAGAGAATAACTTAATAGAAAATATAAACGTAGTTAATAGAATTGCTATCTATAAAAGAAAAGATGTTGATAAGATGTATGCTGAACATAAGCATATTGATGAAAGAATCTAACACATTAATAAATTAAATATAATTTTTAATATGAATATGCAATAATTGCATATTTTAAAACAATATAATATGCAACATACTAAATAAAAATCTATCGATATATACGATAGATTTTAATATTTACAACTAAATTAATATTTACTTTTGATAAAGTTTTAAAGAATTTATTTCAAAATGAGAATATTTATATACATTAGAATTACCAGTGGTATCTTTTTTAAAGTAAGATGCTCCAGTTACTACTTCTCCACTAGTAGGAGTACTTTCACTATAAAAAGTACCATCTAAATTAGAGAATTCTATACTAATAAAATATATTTGTTTTATTCCTGTAGCAAAGGTAGTAGATATTAATTCAGTATTTGTATCATCATATAATATCTCTCCTGTAGTAGATCCATCTACTACTGTACCCTTATTATCAGTAGTATTAGTTTTAGTATCAGTATCTAATTTATCAGTATAATTAATAACGCCAGTTCCTGTTCTACCACTACTAGGATAAGTAACAAAATCATTAGCTACTACAGTACTTGTAGTAGTTGTATCACTAGTGTCATAACTAGTAACATATAAATTTATAGCATCACTTAATTCTACTCTACGAGTAGTAACAGTATCATCATTACCACTAAGAACATAATTTAAATTAGTAGTAATATTATCAAAATAATTAGAGAAAGAAGCTAAAGATAAAGCTACATCTATATCATTAAAAGTAGTAGTTACTTCTAAAGCAAAAGTATATCTTGCTCCTGGTACCATATTTGATAAATCTGTATGAGTATTACTAGCACTTAAAAAATCTGTATCATAATCAGTTACTGTTTTAATATTAGTAGAATTTTCTTCATATTGCCCTGGTTCAATATAACCATGATATTCATTACTACTATTATAATTATTTTTATAATATTTTAAGTTATAGGTAATTTCATTAGAGGTAGCAATAATATTACTTACTGTAACACTAGCTTTATTAGTAGAAGTAAACCAAGCATAGGTAGAACTTATAGTAGCTAAAAAAACAAAGCCTATTTGAACTAAAGCTAATGCAATAATTTTAGATTGTTTTTTAACGCTCTTCATATAGATCCTCCTATAAAATAAAAATACCAGCAGCTAAAATTTCTTTTAGGCAACTGGCAACCAATACATATTTATATAGGCCCTATAGCTTTGCGTCACTAAGTTTCCCTAGTTTTGCTTGTAGTTATTATATTACGAAAGTATTTCGCAAACAAGTAAAATTTTATGTAATCGATTTCGTGAATTGTGTTGTATACATCGTATCTTTTAAAGATTATTTTTATATAGAAAATTCAAACTAAATTATGTAGTTTTTATCAATGAAATTTCTATTTTTAATACTAAAAAGTAATATAAAACCACACCAAATATTTTCGAAAAGTGTTAGTTTTTACATTTTTCGAAAGTTTTAAAGACTATTTTATATATTTTTATTAATTATATTGTCCAGAAAGCAGGTAAATTATTAGTGTCATAATACCAATATCTTCTACTTTCAAGTAAGGTATCACTTGGTTTAGTAGCTGAATAATATGCTGTTGCTTTAGCCCCGCTATTCCAAGAAGTAGTCCAAGCATGGGTACCACCTTCTTTATGCATATTATAAAATGTATCATAACTTTCAGAGACATATATATAAGCATTAGAAGCGGCAAATGAATTAGCGTTTACTGTTAAATTAGTAGTGTCACTAGGAAGAATAAATCCTGTTAAAGAAGTACATCCACTAAATGCACTATCACCTATATAAAGGATGCTACCTGTTTTATCAGTATTTGTAGCAAAATTAACTATAGTAGCATTATCTACTACGCTACCAGTATTCTCATCATTAGCATATCTAGTTTTCATATTAGTAATACCACTACAACCACTAAATATAGAATTACCTAAATATTTAATAGTAGATGGTAAAGTTATAGTAGCTAAATTAACACATGGATTGAATGCCCATCCATACATACTTTCTAGTCCATAATTTAAATCTAAGGAAGTTAAAGCAGTATCTCCTTTAAGCATATCCATACCTGTTATGTCACAAGTAGAAATAGTTTTTAAAGTAGTTAAAGTACGAGGTACACACATTAAGACTTGTCCATTACCTCCAGCTGTAACGTTTCTAGCAGCATTAATATAGAAACAACTATTATAAGAAGATAAATAAGTACCTACTACTTCATCAGTATTAGATATAGTACCTAAAGAATACCCATTACAACCACTAACATTATAAAAGACATTTAAACGAGCATTTGGTGAGTTATCTGGAGTAGTAGTTGCTTTATATCCACTTGGGAAATATATATCTACTGTAGTAGGTAATACTACATATGTTAACTTAGTTCCCATACATCCATTTTGCCCTATATAACCTAAAGAAGTAGGAAATACATAATTATTATTATAAGTAGTACCACTATACCCTACTACTTGAGCTAAATTATTACATGCATATAGTCCAGCATAACCGATAGTTACTATAGTATTTGGTAACTCTAATTTATTCATATAAGAATTACCTGCAAAAGCACCTTGACCAATTTCAGTAACATTGAAGGTTCCTTCATCTACTGTTTCAGTAGCATTAACTTTTAATGTTTTATTTGAATAGGTAGTACTTTTAATATATCCAGTAATAGTAATATGAGCGGTAGTAGGTTCATGAGTAGTTCCAGAGACATGTCCTCCTGTATCATAACTATCTACCGTACCGCTATCATAAATATAATAATATCCTTGATCAGTATTAGAGTGGATATTAGTTTCTGCACCAATGCCAAAATATATACCATTAACATCAGCGTTAAATCCTGCATTATTATAACCAGTACCATTACCTTCAGCACTAGTAGATAATTTATAATTTGTGGCACTATAATTAGTTTTAGTACCTTCTAAATAGATTGATAATTTACTACCGATAGCAATATTAGAATTTACCTTTTTAATTCTTAAAGGAATATATAAATATGGAAGTTTGGTACAATAAGAAAATACATTATTATATAATTCATTAATCCAATTACCCCAATTTATAGTAGTTAAATTAGAACAACTACTAAAACAACTATCACCAATATTAGTTAATGAACTTGTAGGTGATAAAGCATCTGGAGCAGTAACAAAAGTTAAAGTTGTAATAAACTTACAATTATTAAAAGCTTGATTACCAATATGAGTAGTATAAGTAGAACTAGATGTATCTAATAATGAATAAGGTATTTTAAGTTCAAATCCATCAGCATTAGTGGCTCCATTACCATCATTAATCTTAAAAGCACCTTCAGCTATTGTAGTTAAACTACATGTTCCATCTTCAGCTCCAGCAAAATATAATTCTTTTAAAGCATATAAGTTATTAAAAGCCCATTTACTTATTGTAGTAACGCTAGAAGGTATCGTTAAAGTAGTTACTTTTTTATTATTATAGAAAGCAGTTTCTCCAATAGTAAGTAAACCTTCATTTAAGGTTATAGCAGTCATATTTGTACAACCACTAAAAGCATCTTTTTCAATAAATGTTAAATCAGTATTAGTAGTAATAGAAGTTATATTAGTATTATTATAGAATGCTTTTTCATATATACCTTGTACTACATATCCTCCTAAAGTATTAGGAATAGTAACTGCTCCACCATTTCCATTATACCCATAGATATATGAATAAGTAGTATCTCCATCATTTTTAGACATATATAAACAACTATTTTCAATACCAATATCAACGTATCCATAATCAATTTGAATATAAATATTAGAATCAGTAGCACTACCTGTAGAATTACCTATTCTATTCCAATCAGTAGTATATGTATCAGGCACTGCATCATCTTGCATATATATAGTAGCGGATTTAATACCTCTAAAAGCCCATTTTTCAACAGTAGTTACACTACTTGGAAGATGGATAAGGTTTACACTAGTACAATTAAAGAAAGCATTTTCTCTTATTATTTTAGTAGTAATAGGCATTAATAATCTATTTAGATATTTACAATAAGCAAAAGCACTTGCTCCTACTTCAATTAAACCAGTAGGAAGAGCAAAAAAGTTTTTAGCATCTGCAGCATATATTAAAGTAGTACATCCACTAAAAGCATGATCCCAAATTTTAGTATATGTAGCATCAGTTTCGTAATATAAATATGTTAAATTAGAGCAATTCTCAAATGTTCCAGGAAATATTTGATTCTTATCATTAGTATAATCACTGTCAGAATCTACTACTAATTTTGGTAATATAAAAGTTACCATTTTATTATTATTAGCGAATGCTTGTTTACCTATAGTAGTTAAATAATCAGGCCAGTCTGAAATATTAGTTATATCTGCACCATTAAAACCATTATTAGCAATCGAAGTAATTGTATAAGTTGTACCATTACTAACATAATAATTAGGTAAGTCTATATATCCATTAGTAGCATTATCTAAAGATGTACCTTTAGCGACCGCACAAGTTCCATCGCTAGCAGTTATATATTCTAAGCCTTCAGTATAAGTATCACCTGTATAGTCATTATTATATCTAGATACTCCATATTTAGTGAATTTACGATTAGGATCACCATCTTTAGATACTTTATCAAGTTCTTCCATAGTTTCATCGGTATCAGTATTTATATTATTGTTACAAGAACTTGTTAAAGATACTATACCTAATATAGTTAATATACATAAGAATCTTTTTAAGTTAATATTAAATAATTTCATAGATGTTATCCTTTCTTTTAAGCTTTAGTATAGAAATAGAATTGTTTCTTTTCTATAAGAGTATTATTAAAATAATAATCATAAGTAGCATTAGTATAATTCTTATTTAATATAACAGCTTTAGTCAAATTAGTATCTTGTTCAATATATAATTTATGAGTATCAGAATCAGTATATATTTCATAAGTAGTAACACTATTATTAAAATATAATTCAGTATATATAAATGCTCGATATGTATCACCTACTACTTTTTTAGTTTTACCATCTTTAGGATCAGTATAAGTAGAAGTATAAATATCTAAAGTAGAAGGATTATATAATAAGAAATCTATATAATCTACTACATCATAAGGAGTATAAACAATTTCAGTTTCTCCAGCATTACCTTCTGTTTGTCCTTGGGCTGCAACATAATAAATATATATTGATCCATTAGGTGAACTTATTAAATAATCTCCTTTTGGTAAAGAGAAGGTATGAGCAAATAATCTTGGAGTACTACTAGAATCTACTATGGTAGCTCGTGTATCAGTCGTACCATCAAGATTATAGTTAAAATATTTAAAATCATTATTTGAAGGGATATATGTAGTATATAAAGGATAATCTACTGCATTAGTAAGTTTAGAGTCACCTATAGTTTGAGTTTTATCATATACTGATAAATATTGCCCACTTCCAGAGACATTACTAGCCATAACTGTAACATTAGCTCCTGTATCATTAGAGATTTTAAAAGATATAGCACTTGTAGCATAAGTTACATCATTACTTGTCAAAGTAGAGAAAGTAGAACTACTTTTTTGAATAGTTAAATAAGAATTTAAAGAAGTAATATTAGTTTCTATTCCTGTAGCACTGACATCTTTTACCATGACTCCAAATTCTTTACTACCAGGATCTATTTTATCTCCTCTTTTATCATGTAATTTATAGGTAAAATATTCTTTTAATAAATCTGAATCAGTATTATAGAAATAATATCCATTCATTGAAGAAGAAAAAGGACAACGAATTATATAATTACTTCTTCTTTCATATCTTTGATTCCAAGTAGATGAATCGACATATGTAGGCATATCTACCATATTATTTAATCGATAAGAATTTCCACCATATTCACCCCAATTACTATAATTTGGAGTATTAGAAGTAGTATTATCAGGTACATATTCTCCCGTTGTATAATAAAATTCACTAAAGGCATTAGTAGTATCTTGGGTTACTGAATAACTACCAAATCCATCAAGAAAGTGTTCATCATAAGGAGTAACATTATTATCTTTTTCACCTGTCGTAAGAGTAAATATACCTAATCCTCGATCAGTATCATCAGTATCTGCAATAACTTTTAATCCACTAAAATCTATCTTATTAGTAGATGGAGTAATTTATCTAATAGTTCCATCACTGTTACGATGATCTTCTCTTAAGAATTCCATAAAGACATTACCTGTTACTGGAGTATAAGCATAAACATTAACTCCATTAGGACCATCTTCAATTTGAGCAATAGTATTATCACCAAGAATAGTATTATAAATATTAGTAAAATTAACTACACCAGTATCACCTGAATTATCAAACATTTCAGATGGGTTAAATCCATTATTAATATTAACTCCTATTTCTCCTATTAATCCTGTTTCAGATTCACTATTAATATAACTATATGTAGTAGAATCACTACTATTTAAATATATTCCACCCTTATTCTGTTCATTATATACATATGAATTTAATACTGTTCCATCAGTATGGCCTACTAAATACCCTACATTATTCTTATGTGAATAATTAGTATATTTCTCATCTTCATCACTACTTAAATAATCTAAATATACTTTCATAGTTATAGTAGGAGTATCATTACTAATATTATTAAAGAATTTAACTAAATATGTAGATAATACTTTAGCATACGATATTGAATTAATAGATTTAGATGCAATTAAAGATATTCTAAAATCTAATTCTCCTTTATCGGTAGTAATAAAAGTATTGTTATTATCTGTATTATCTATTAAAGCATTGTAATCTATATCAATTGTATTATTAGTTTTATCTACTAATAAAATATTACTCGAAGTACTCTTAATATAAAATTTAGTAGAAGTATCAAAAGAAGTAGGGAAGGTAGCAGTAAAAGTTCCATCACTAATTTCCGTAGCATTAAAAGTATATGTCGAAGTACTCGTTAAATCATTATATAAGGTAGTATTATTAAATTTTAATATAGCATCATTTGCATAAATAGAATCAGTAACATCTTTACTTCCATCCGTTAATTCAGGATATAATTCTGCTAATGAACTAGTATTATATCCATCGTTATATACTTTTAAATTAGAAAATAAACAATTCTCTACTTTAGCTCCTGAATCTACATAACCAAATACTCCTACATCTTCTGGAGAAGAATGGATTGTTAAACCTTTAATATTAATATTACTTCCATCATAGGTACCATAAAATGGAGTAGCTTCGTTACCAATAGATAATAATGTTTTAGAATAATCACTCATATCTAGAGTAGTAGTATAAGAATTAGCAAGTACTCCATCATCAACTGTAGAATCACTTTTAAATACATATAAATTAGTATCAGTAGAATCATTTTTAGTATTTAAAGGATATCCGATTTGGAAATGAGCTTTGCTGGAATCACTAAATAATCCTAAATTTTGTAATCTAGTAAGATTATAAAAATGAATTGGTCTAGTAATAATATAAGGTTTAGTAGATGTACCATCACCAATATATCCATCACAATTATAGAAATATTCTCTTAATCCTATATCTCCACCTAAATCTAAATTCTCTTCTTTTGTTATTGAAGTATAGTAAGCATAAGTAACACTAGTTAATAAAGTAGTTAACGTTATTACAGGGAATAATCCTTTTAATAATATATGTCTTAAAGTTAATATCTTCTTCATATTAATTAACCTGTTCTGCTTCTATTATAAAAGCATAATCCATATATAATTTTAAAGGAGTAAATAAATCATCATCTATATAAGAAGCTAAAGTAGTTTCGTTATATTCAATATTAAAATATATTTCAAAACTAGTAGTTTTATTCTTATTAAAGGAAGATATCTTCTCAGTTGGTGAATATATTATTACTTTATCAACTGGATCGGTATCAGTATAAAAATGAGTTTTAGTAGTACCCGATTTTTCCATACTTTTTAACTTTATAGAAAGTAGTTTCTTTAGTAGTATCATAAGTTGTATCTAAAGTTATATTTGCTAAATCAGTAGAAGTAATACTACAAAAATCTAAATAATTTGCAATACCAGCAGTATATCCAGTAGGAATAGTAGAGGTTTTTCTATAGGTAGCAATATCAAAAGTATAATCACAATCTGCGGTAATAGAAAAAGACATTTTTAAGACTAAATTAGTCATTAAATCAGTTAAATTAACAGAATCATTAATATATAAATATACTGGATCATATCTATTCATTTTTAAGGTATATCCATCTGTAGCATTTAAAGAATATTCATTAACACTTCCACTATTATAATCATAATATAATCCACTATCATCTAAAGCGACAAAATCATATTTATATCCAGTAGTAGTTAAAGTATTTATTTTAATATTCCCACTATCAGCATTAACTGTTTCATCTATTGTTTTTTAGATATAAACGAGGCATAAGTAGTAACTCCAAGGGAGACACTAACAAAACAAACATTCAAAAGAAGTATTAAGCCATTCCTTAATATTTTGTTTTTAAAAATCTCGCTAAGTACCTCTTTTAAATTCACAATACTCCTTAAAAAATAATTGTTTTTCTTTTTCTCCCAAAATAAAAAAACAATCAACGAAATAATTATAAATTATTTTTTGTGCTGTGTATATAAATTATGTCTTTTATAGACATAAAAAATAAACAAATATCTATGATATGTTTAAAAATTAACTTAATTATTTAGTAAATACTTAAATATCTTTTTCTATTTTAATGATATTTAAGGCTGCAGTACAAGCTGGACAATCGCAATACTTATTTCCTTTAGCAAGTAATTCATTAGCATGTTTTTTAAATTTATTGGCTTCTTCTTCTCCAAACATAGTTAAACATTCTTTAGAATTAGCAAATTTTAAAAGATCTTCTATAGGTTCAACATCTTCTTTTAATTCCTTTATAAGTTCTTTAGCAATTTCATCTTCTTCTTTACTACCTTCATGAATAAGCCATCTTTTACAAACATCTTTAGCTTCATTACATGCAAAACTTACTTTTAATAATTCTTTACATTCTTTTTCTATATATTTTCTTGTTTCTACTTTCATAAATAACTCCTAGTAATATTATTATAACTTTCTAAATGATAATAAAAAAGAAAAGAGGAATTTAAGGGCCCTCTTTTCCTAGTAATAATATCAATGCCGGAGAGGCATATGGATTATCTTTTTTTATACTACATTATTGTATATAAATGCTACAAAAATAAATTTACTTAATAATTTAGTTCGATACCATCGAAACTTTCATTTCCTGTTTCGCTATATCCTACTAAACATTTCTTTTTAAAGAACTCTAAAACATCAACATCTTTACTTTCATCATCAAAATATTTTCCTAATAATTCTTTATATTCTTGCATATCTATTGTTTTAACTAAAATTAAACATTTACAATTTTTTAATAAATAACTATTAGCAGCTATCAAAGCTGCTACATCGTTATTTTTAGAAAATATCTTACTACGGGCAAAATATAATATTAAATCTACTGCTCTTTCAAAAGGTGGTTTATTCTCTCTATATATTAAATTAACTATACCTTCAGTATTAGGAGCGTATGGTTTAGGTGGAACATAATGAGAATTTGGTAAAATACCGATATTTTCTTCTCTTTCTTTATCAGAATTAGTATCTATTCCTTCTCCTAATAGAGTTGTTAAATAAGAAACAAATACATAATCTGGTTTAGTATATGTAATATCTACATCAAATATAAAATCATATGCTAAAAAGGTATTAAATACTCTTCTTTTTTCAAGAGGCACTTTTATAGTCTTATCTCTTGGAGTATAAATAATATCTTCAATCTCTTTAATAGAATAATCTAAACCCATATAACATAAAGAACTTTGAACAAATTCAAAAATAAGATTTAAAGAATATTCAACATTTCTAAATATATTATTATTATAAGGTTTTTCCTGAACACCATAATCTTTCAGTTCCATATTAATCATATCTAAATCTTTAGAAAGAGCTTCATATAGTTCACTTTGATCAACTACTTCTTTATATAATTCTTTAGTGTAAGGACCAGCTAAAGTTAGATACTTCTTCTTATCTACTACATTCTGTAAATAGATATTCTTTATCTTTTTTTCTCTTTTAATAACAGGCTTGCCAAAATATTTAATTCTTGAAATATAATCTAAAACAAAACTTTTATCTCTTAAACAACGAAATATTGGTTCTAGTGTGTCCACGGGTAGTTCTCCTAAAAATATGTAAGTCAGTATATATAATTAAGCCATAAAAAAATTATTAAAGATACTACTTTTTAAAATATTTTACGAAATTATTTCTTAAATTATGAAATTTGAGCGAAAGTTTTAGTATTAGAATCGAAAACAGAAATGAATTTATAGGAATTACCACCTATATCTCCACCACATAAATAAACACTCGTACCTACAGAAGCACAAGCTATACTATATCTTGGGCTAATTGTTAAATCAACTAAAGTAAGTCTATCATTTTGTGTATTAAAATCATATATTGTATCAACTACACCAGACCCATCATAACCACCAAAAATATAAATATGAGTCCCTACGACGGCATTACTATGATTATATAAACTTAAAGTAGGAGTAGTTAAAACTTCTTCAGTAACTACATCACTCACAAATGAATATACTTTGATTTCATTTATAATGCTACTTGCTCCATGACCACCAAAAACATAGAATTTACCATTAACAGCAGAACTTGACATTTGCTCTCCTGCTGTAGACATGACTGTATCATTAGTAACTTTTTCAATAGAAAAATCCTCGTTAACTTTAAAACGTTGTATTGTATTTAATTTTACAGAGCCATCATAACCACCAAATAATAATATATCAGTACCATAAATAGATGCAGTAGCATTATATGCAGCAACATTCATAGTAACTCCTGTATCACTTAATGTCTTAGTTTCAGTATTAAAGTCATATATTGTATTAAGACAAACAGAATCAGAATTACCGCCAAATATATAAATATGGGTTTTATAAGCAACACTAGAAGGCTTATACATTGGAACAGGAAGAGTTGCATCTAATTTAGTGAGAGTCCCTGTAATTGAGTTTATATCATATATTGTATCTAATTTATGTCCAAGACTATCTTTTTTTCCACCAAATACATAAACATGGTTTCCAACAGATTCACAAGCAGCCTTAGAAACTTTAGTTTCAAAGTCATCAACAATAGGTAAGACAGTAAAATTAGCTTGAACTATAAATCCATTTTCAATCATTGTTGTATTATATTCAAAATATTCATCTTCATTATAAGTAACTTTATCATCTCCAGTTACTCCATCATATTTTTCTACATTATTAATTAATACATTCTTTAAACTATATCCAGCATCTGGATAAAATTTAAAAGATATAGCGTCACCTACAAGGGCACTTCCTAAACTAGGAACTACATAACCATGTTCACTTGGAAGAATAGTAGAAGCATAGGCAGTTTTTCCATCTTCTCCATCTGTTCCATCGGCTCCAGGATTACCTTGAGGTCCTTGAGGACCAATAGGTCCTGTAAAACCAGTACCCCCTTTAAAGTTACCTTTATTTACCCAAGTATCACTTTCTTTTACATAATAATCCCATGTAGAAGTATTAATATAAGAATCTCCATTTTTACCTAATGTATCTGAAGGTATTGTAGTACCAGTTAAAACGCTAGATCCATCACTACCTTTAATATTACCTTTAGCAGTACCCCAAGTTCCACTTGCTTTTACATAATAATCCCAAGTTGAAGTATTTATATAAGAATCTCCATCTTTACCTAATGTATCTGAAGGTATTGTAGTACCTGTTAAAACACTAGCTCCATCAGCTCCTTTTAGATTAATAACTTTACTTCCCCAACCACTAGAAGTTTTAATATAAAAATCCCAGTTAGAAGTATCAATATAAGAATCACCTATATTACCTAAAGTTGAAGCAGGTATTCCACTTCCAGTTCTTAAAGAGAAACCATCAGCACCTTTAATTTTTCCTAAGCTGTCTCCCCAACCAGAACTTGTTTTAATATAGAAATCCCAAGTTGAAGTATCAACATATGAATCACCTATATTTCCTAACGTAGAAGCAGGTATTCCACTTCCAGTTAAGAAAGATTTTCCATCTTCTCCAGCAGCTCCAACAGCACCTACGGCTCCTGTGGCTCCTGTTGATCCATCACTTCCTGAACTTCCTTTAAAACTACCTTTATTAACCCATGTTCCATTTTCTTTAACATAATATACCCATTTTGTTAAATCAATATAGGAATCATTATCATTTCCTAAAGATGTATCTGGAGTGCCTTTACCTGTAAGAATAGAAGTTCCATTCTTACCAGCTTCACCAACACTACTATCACCTTTAATATTACCAACCTTAGTCCATACATCATCACCTTTAATATAAAAGTCCCAAGTAGAAATATTAATATAAGAATCTCCATTACTACCTAAACTTGTAAGTGGTACATCAGTACCTGTTAAAACTGAATAGCCGTTTAAACCATTAATGCCATCAGTTCCATCTACCCCATCAGTTCCATCAACACATTGATTTTCTGTGTTTCCACAAGAAATTAAACTAGTAGGAAGTACTAAGAGAATACTTAATAAACTTGCTGCTTTAAAAAAATTATGTTTTTTCATATGATATATCCCTCTTATTACATTATAGTTGTAAAAAATAAATATTAAAGAATTTAATTCCAGTCAGCTGACCTATAATCTTAAGTGTTCAGTTTAATTAGTGCGACAAAATAGTCGCCCTTTTCTTTTGGACTTTTTAAAAAGGGGTACAAAAGGGATATTTCACGGGGTACTTTTCGTTTCGATAATTAAAAAAATGAGCACTGTTTGCTCATTATTTCAATTTCTGGCGGAGAAGGAGGGAATTCCTTCTAATCAAACCAAACAAAAAGGATTGGTTTTCACCAATCCTATTTAGTACAAATGTAATTATTAGTCTGCTAAAGTTAATAATCTCATAGGAGCGTTGTCGCCCTTACGACTTTGAACTTTATAAACCTTTAAATAGCCACCATTTCTTTTTTCAAATCTCTTATTGAGTTCAGTAAATAACTTTTTAAAAGCATCTGGTTGACCCTCAATATTATAATTTCTTAAGACTGATAAAGCTAATCTCTTACTATGTAAGTCACCCTTCTTTGCTAAAGTAACAAGGTGATCAAATTCTTTAACGACGTCTTTGACCATACTTCTAGTAACAGTAACTTTTTCAAATATAACGAGTTCTGTAACTAAATTTCTTACTTGGGCTTTTTGTTTAGAAGAGGTATAAGGAGTTTTAAAACGAACACCACCCTTACCATGTACATTCTTTCTTCCGATTTGCATGTTACTTATCTCCTACTTTTATTCATCTTTAGTATCTTTGAAATGTAATCCCATTGAAGTTAATTTATCTTTAACTTCTTTTAAGGATTTCTTTCCAAGATTTCTAACTTTCATCATTTCGCCTTCACTCTTCTCAATTAATTCTCCAACGGTAGAAATACCAGCTCTCTTAAGACAGTTACTACTTCTAACACTGAAATCGAGTTCTTCAATTGATTTATCATCAAATGTCTTCTCTTTTTCAACTTCTGGAGCCTTGACAAGATCAAGGTTATTAAATTTATCTTCAAGATTCTCGAAATCATTAAAATAATTCATTAAGATACGAGCACTTAAAGAAATTGCGTCAATAGGTGCAATTGAACCATTTGTCCAAACCTCTAATGTTAATTTATCATAACGTGAATCATGACCAACACGGGTAGGTTCAACTTTATAATTAACTCTAACAACAGGAGAATAGTTACTATCGGTAGCAATACTATGAACAGGAAGTTCGTAGCCTTTGTTTTCTTCACTAGTAGCAAATCCTCTACCATTACGAATGTGTAATGTCATCTTAAGATGACCACCTTCGCTAATGTGAGCAATTACTAAATCTTTGTTGACAATAGAAATTCCAGTTGGAGTAATAATATCTCCACCCTTTAATTCATGTGGTCCTTTAACATCTACATCTACAACATAGTCTTGTTCACCAATATCGTCTGATTTAATTACTAAATCTTTAAGATTTAAGATAATTTGAGTTAAATCTTCTTCAACTCCATCAAGGGCGGTATATTCATGAACTGCGCCTTCTACTTCAACAGCATAAACGCTTGTTCCTGGTAATGCACTAAGAAGTACTCTTCTTAAAGCATTTCCTATAGTTAATCCAAATCCTCTTTCGAGTGGTTCGCAAACAACTTTAGCATAATTTTCAGTTTCACTTTCAAAAGCTAACTTATAATTACACTTCTCAAATGGGTGAGCAATTTTAACAGTTTCTTCGGCCATGTTTTATATCCTCCTAAATATTAACCACGAGGTCTCTTTGGTGGACGGCATCCATTATGTGGGACTGGTGTAGAATCAACAATTGAAGTAATCTTTAAACCGCTAGTTTCAAGTGCTCTAATAGCACCTTCTCTACCAGCTCCTGGACCTTTAACATCGACATCAACAGTCTTAATACCTTGTTCAACAGCAAGTTTTCCAGCAGCTTCTGCGGCTTGTTGAGCTGCATATGGAGTGGACTTCTTTGCTCCCTTATAACCTAATACTCCAGTAGAACTCCAAGCAATAACATTTCCTGCTTCATCAGTAATTGTGATGATAGTGTTATTAAATGTTGCATGAATGTGAGCAATACCTTTTGTAAAGGTTCTCTTAATTTTCTTTTTACGGGTAGTTTGTTTTTGTGCCATATTACTCTACCTCCTATTTGACAGCTTCCTTCTTATTTGCAATGGTCTTACGTGGACCTTTACAAGTACGAGCATTGGTCTTTGTTTTTTGGCCTCTGCATGGGAGCCCCTTTCTATGTCTAATACCACGATAACAACCAATTTCTTCTAATCGTTTAATATTAAGCATAACTTCTCTACGTAAATCACCTTCTACTTTATGATGAGTAATTTGTGATCTAATAGCAGATAATTCTTCTTCACTTAATTCTTTAACTCTTTTTTGTGGATCAACTTTAGCTTTAGCACAGATGTCCTTAGCTAAAGAGTTGCCAATTCCATAAATGTATGTAAGTGAAATTACAATACATTTCTCATTTGGAATATCAACACCTACAATACGTGCCATATTTTTAACTCCTTAAAATTAACCTTGTCTTTGCTTATGCTTTGGGTTGCTGCAAATAACATATAATTTACCATGTCTTTTGACAACTTTGCATTTATCGCAAATTGGTTTAACTGAAGATCTTACTTTCATCTTCTTTTCCTCCTAAATAATAGACAATTACTTATGTCTAAACACAATTCGGCCATTGTTTAAATCATAAGGTGAAAGTTCGATAGTAACTCTATCGCCTGGTAAAATGCGAATGTAGTGCATACGGATTTTACCAGAAACAGTGGCATGAATTACAACATCGTTCTCAAGTTTTACCTTAAAATTACAATTAGGTAAACTTTCAACAACTTCCGCCTCGACGGTAATAACATCTTGTTTCGCCATTCTTTACTCCTTTTTTAAAGTAATAATTTCGTTGCCTGTTTTGGTGACTACGACCGTATTTTCGTAGTGGCAACATAATTTGCCATCTTTTGTTTTCACAGTCCAACCATCATCTAGCGTAATTAAATCAACCTTACCACTATTGACCATTGGTTCGATAGCAATGCTCATACCTTCGCGTAAGATAATTCCAGTTCCTGCTTTACCTACATTAGGTACATAAGGATCTTCGTGGACTTCCTTACCAACTCCATGACCAGTATATAACTCCGTTAGAGTATATCCTTGATCTTTGGCAGTACGTTCTATTTCGTGAGAGATATCTCCTAAATGAACGCCAGGTTTAACAAGTTTAACAGCATTGAAGAAACATTCTTCGGTAGTATCAATTAATCTTTGAGCTTCTTCACTTATTTTACCTACGCCATAAGTTCTGGTGGCATCAGCAACATATCCGTGTTTTGTACACATACAATCGTAACTAACAATATCACCTTCTTTTAAGATAATCTTATTAGATCCAATCCCATGTATTAAAGTATCATTAACAGAGATACAAATACTACCTGGATAACCTTCATAACCTTTACTAGATGGATATCCTCCTTTAGAGAGAATAAATCTATTAGCAATTTTATCAAGTTCCTTAGTAGTTTTTCCTGGAACAGTATTTTCTTTTAAAACATCAAATAATTCGATTAATACTTCTCCAGCTTCCTTCATAAGAGCAATTTCTCGAGGAGATTTAACAATAATCATTAACTTATCCTACGATAGTTTTAATCTTATTTAGTAATTCTTCTAAACCGATTGTTCCATCTACCGTGTGTAACAAACCAAGTTTAGTATAGAAATCAATGAGTGGCATAGTTTGATGATGATACGCATCTAAACGTGTTTTTAAAGTTTCTTCATTGTCATCTTTTCTTTGAATCAACTCTCCTCCACATAAATCACATTTACCTTCTACTTTTGGTGGAAGATTTTTAACGTGATATGGAGCACCACACACTTTACAAACACGACGTCCACAGATTCTGTCTTTAAGGACAGATTCTGGAACATCAATATTTATAACAAATTTAACTGGACGATTAAGATCTTTACCAATTTCCTCTAAAGCTTCAGCTTGTGCTAAAGTTCTAGGAAAACCATCAAGAAGATAACCATCTTTACAATCGTCCTTATTAAGTCTTTCCTTAACAAGCCCAATTGTAACTGAATCAGGTACTAATTTTCCCTGTTCAATATAAGAAGAAGCTTCAACTCCTAATAGAGTCTTTTCTTTAATAGCTTCTCTAAACATGTCTCCGGTTGAGATATGAGGAATCTTATATAAAGCGACAATTCGCTTTGCATTAGTTCCTTTACCAGCTCCTGGAGCACCTAATAATATAATTGATTTCATAATTATTACATACCTCCAATAACTTCATCATAACTCTTACCAGCAACAAGACCATCAATTTGGTTCCCGATTTCAAGAGCAACACCGACAACAATGATTAAACCTGTTCCACCAATTGCAAGAGAAGTATCGTCTCCGAATGCTCCACTTAAAGTTAATACAGCAGGTAAAGCACAAATAAATGCTAAAGCCATTGCTCCGATAAAGGTTACTCTATTTAAAACCTTACGAACGTATCTTTCAGTCTCATTACCTGGACGAATTCCTGGTATATAACTTCCATTCTTCTGGAAGTCATCAGCCATTCTTTCAGGGTTAATTTGTAAATTAGCATAGAAATATGTGAAGGCTATAACAAGGGTAATATAGATTATAAGTCCCCAAGGGAAATATATTGCATTACCATTACTTGTTCCCATATACGTAAATTTAGAATATTGGAATATATTTAGCCATTCTGCATTAGCAGCATCAGTACTAATGAAAGAAGCAATAATAGAAGGAACCATCATAATAGAATTAGCGAAGATAACAGGAATAACTCCAGCGCTATTTACCTTAATAGGTAAGAAGCTTGCTTTTGATATTTTCTCACTACCACCACTTTTACTACTATGTTGAACAGGTATCTTTCTTTTACTTAATTCAACAAATACAACGAATGCGATAATTGCTGCAAACGCTAGTATATATAATATGAATCGGAATACACCTAAACTTGCTTCATTACTACCTAGATTCCAAGAATTTAAGATCCATTTTTGGAAAGCTGTAGTAATTTGATTTGGTAAACTAACAACAATACCAGCAAAGATAATAACAGATATACCATTACCAATACCTTTGGTAGTTATTTGATCTCCTAGCCACATAACAAGCATACTTCCACCAACCATGATCGTAACTAAATAAGCATAAGTTAAGAAATCATCTGGTAAAGTAATTGTAATCCAACTAGTATTTTTAGCAGTTTGAATAATTCCATAAGCTTGAACAGCTCCTAACATCAAAGCAAGATATCTAGTAGCCATTTCAATCTTTTTTCGACCGTATTGTCCTTGTTTATTTAATTCAGTTAAAGCAGGAAGAACATCCATACTTAATAATTGAATAATAATTTGGGACGTAATATAAGGTCCGACACCTAACGCAAATATCGAGAAATTTTGTAAGGCGCCACCACCTAGTAAGTTCATCATACTTAGGATGTTGTTGGAGGAATTAAGTTCATCTTGAAGTGAACTTGCATCGACTCCTGGAACAGTGATTGCTGCTCCTATTCTAAAGACAAATAAAATCATAATCGTAAAGAATATACGATTAACAACTTCTTTGTTTTTGAATGCCGCAATAAACTTTCTCATTAAAAATACACCTATCTTAAAAGTATAAAGTATTTCTAATATTATTCAATAACTTCTACTTTTCCGCCGGCTTTTTCAATGGCAGATTTAGCAGAAGCACTGAACTTATTTGCTTTAACGGTTAATTTCTTAGATAAAGTACCTTCACCTAATATTTTTAATCCGTCATATTCTTTTTTAACTAATCCTTTTTCAATTAAAGTTGTGATATCAATAACGCTCTCGTCTTTAAATGTATTTAAACTATCGATATTAACAATTGCGTATACGATATGTCCCTTATTGTGGAAACCTCTTTTTGGTAATCTACGATTAAATGGTAATTGTCCACCTTCAAATCCTAATCTGATCAAACCAGTTCCTCTAGACTTTTGTCCTTTGTTACCAGTTCCACCATTCTTACCAAGGCCGCTTCCAAGACCTCTACAACGTCTTCTTTTTTCGAATTTACTTCCAGAAGCAGGTTTTAAGTTATTTAACATCGCTATTTCCTCCTTCAAGTCCTCTTAAAGCTTTGACAGTTTGATAATCTTTTAAGCTATCAAGAGCAGCAGCTGTTGCTCTAATAACGTTAATAGCAGTTCTACTACCATAAACTTTACTACGGACATTTTTAATACCACTGAGTTCAAGAATTGCTCTAACTGGACCACCAGCGACAATTCCAGTTCCTTCAGGTGCTGGTTTTAAGAAGACTTTTGTAGCTCCAAAAATTCCAACAACTTCATGGGCAATTGATTCAGCTTTGACAACTTTAACGAACTTAATATTACGTTTAGCTCTTTCAACAGCTTTCTTAATTGCATCTGGGACTTCACCACTTTTACCAGTAGCAAAACCATATTTACCTTTATAATTACCAACAACGACAAGGGCAGCAAACTTCATTCTCTTACCACCTTTGACAACTTTGGTAACTCTATTGATAGTTACGACTTTTTCTTCATATTCTTTAACTTCAACTCTACGTGGACCGCGGAAATTACGTTTAAAATTCTTATTAAATGGACGTTTTCCACCTTTGTTATCATTATTTTCTACTGGAGCATCAGCTTTTGGGGCTGCTTCAACTTGTGTCTTTGTTTCTTCAACAACTTTATTTTCGTTTTCCATAAGTTACTCCTTAGAATTTGAGTCCATTTTTTCTTGCTTCATCAGCAAGAGCTTGGACTCTACCATGATATAAATACCCAGCACGATCAAATACTACAGTATCGATCTTCTTTGCTAAGCACTTTTTAGCAATATCAGCACCAACTAATTTAGCACCTTCAATATTGTTACCATTTTTAATTTTTAAACTTTCACTGCTTGATGAAACTAAAGTAACACCCTTAACATCGTCGATTACTTGAACAGCAATGTTCTTGTTGGATCTATAAACGCATAATCTTGGGCATTCAGGAGTTCCACTGATTTTAGCACGAACACGTAAATGTTTTCTTTCTCTAACTAAACTCTTAGATTCTTTTTTAATCATAGTTTACTCCTTTACTTAGCCTTTGTAGCAGCAGCTCTCTTACCTTCTTTACGTAAGATATGCTCGCCTTTATACTTAACACCTTTACCACCATATGGTTCAGGTTTTCTTTGGGCACGAATTAAAGCGGCAACTTCACCAACTTTAAATTTATCGTTTCCACTAATTTCAATATCAGTATCAGATGGGCACTTTAAGGTGACACCTTCTAATGGTGAAATTGTAATAGCATGAGAATAACCTAAATGAAGAACAATATCCTTACCCTTCATATTAGCTTTAAAACCAATACCAACGATTTCAAGTTTCTTTACATAACCCTTAGAAACACCAACAATTGCGTTATTAATAAGAGCACGTGTAGTTCCATGGAGTTGTTTAGTATGTTTTTCTTCGTTTGCACGAGTACAAATTAATACTCCATTTTCATTCTTTACAGCGATACCAGCTGGGATAATGACTTTATCATCACCTAACTTACCTTTAATATCAACAGTATTACCATTAATACTAATAGTAACTCCTTCAGGGATTTGAATATGTTTATTTCCGATTCTTGACATATTGTTCCTCCTTACCAGATGTAGCAAACTACTTCGCCACCGACATTATTTAATCTACAACCTTTATCAGTTAATAAACCTTTTGATGTAGAGATAATGGCAATGCCCATTCCACCTAAAACGTGTGGAAGATGTTTGCTATCAACTGTAATTCTTAGACCTGGCTTAGAAATTCTTCTTAATCCAGAAATAACTTTTTCACCATTTGGTCCGTATTTTAAGTTAACGACTAATTCTTTTTTATTGTTTTCATTTTTATTTTCCTTATATGAAGTAATAAAACCTTCACTAAGTAAAATCTTCGCAATACCAACCTTCATATTACTGGAAGGCATTTTTACTTCTACATAATGTAGAGCATTAGCATTACGAATTCTTGTAAGCATATCTGCTATTGGATCTTGATGCATAACTATTTACCTCCCTTAATTACCATGAAGATTTCTTCATACCTGGAATTTCACCCTTTAAGGCTAATTCTCTAAGGCATATTCTACAAAGTCCGAATTTTCCATAGTAGCCGCGAGGACGTCCACATCTTTTACATCTATGATATTCTCTGACTTTAAATTTTTGTGGTCTATCACATTTGACCTTTAAACTTGTTTTTGCCATAATGTTTCTCCTCCTTATCTACTAAATGGCATACCTAATTCTTTAAGTAATGCATAAGCCTCTTCATCAGACTTAGCAGTAGTTACGATTACGATATCCATTCCACGAACTTTACTAACTTTATCAAAGTTGATTTCTGGGAAAATTAATTGTTCCTTGATTCCAAGGGTATAATTTCCTCTTCCATCAAAAGCATTTTTATTAACACCTCTAAAGTCTCTGACTCTAGGAAGTGAAATAGAAACTAACTTATCCATGAACTCATACATTCTGAGTCCTCTTAAAGTTACTTTACAACCAATTGCTTGTCCTTCTCTTAATTTGAAAGTAGCAATTGATTTCTTTGCTTTTGTAATAACAGGATGTTGACCAGTTATAACAGCTAACTCTTCTACAGCTTCATCTAATCTCTTAGAATCAACAGTAGCATCACCAACACCAATGTTAATAACAATCTTCTCTAACTTTGGAACATTCATAATTGATTTGTATTCAAATTTCTTCATTAATGTTTCTTTAATCTCTTTATTGTATCTATCAAGTAAACGATTATGATTTACTGCATCTTTACTACCAGTACCTTTTGTTGTTTCAGCTTTCTTAGTAGCTTCAGCTTTTTTAGGAGCCTCTACTTTTTTAGGAGCTGCAACTTTTTTGGTTTCAACTGGAGTAGCTTCTTTCGAAGTTGCAACTTTTTTGGTTGTAGTTTTCTTTGCTTCTGCCATAATTTTCTCCTTTACTTAATTTCTTGTTTGCTTTTTTTAGCAACTCTAATCTTTTTACCAGTTTTAGTATCAACTTTATATCCTAATCTAGTTCCCTTTTTGGTTTTAGTATCATAGTACATAACCTTACAAGAAGCGATTGGAGCATAAATTTCTTGAATGCCACCTTCTGGGTTGTTTTGGGTTGGTTTTAAATGTTTCTTACGAATATTAACACCTTCCACAACAACTTTATTTAATTTAGGATAAACTCTTTGAACGATACCAGTTTTTCCTTTATCTTTTCCAGATATAACGATAACTTTATCACCTTTTAAAATTTTCATAGTTTATCTCCTTATAAAACTTCAGTAGCAAGAGAGATGATTTTCATATAGGTATCTCCCTTTTCACGTAACTCACGAGCAACAGGTCCAAAGACACGTGTTCCTACAGGAGTTTTATCTTCGTTGATAATAACGCAAGCATTATCATCAAACTTAATAACTGATCCATCTTTTCTTTGGATTGGATAAGCAGTACGAACTATAACTGCTTTTACAATATCACTCTTCTTTACTTTACCATTTGGCATAGCATCCTTGACGGCACAAAGAACAATATCACCAACTCCACAGCTTTTACGATGGCTTCCACCATATAATCTAAATACTCTAACAATACGAGCACCAGAGTTATCAGCAACTACAAGATTTGTTTCGGTTTGAACCATAATTACTTTTCCTCCTTGTGTTCTTCTTCTTTAACTTCAGGAGTTTCAGTTACTTCTACTTTAGCTTTAGCTTTTTTTTCTTCTTTATCTTCATGAAGAACTTCTTCTAAAACTTTTTCTTCAGCAACCTTAACTTCTTCAAGAGCTTTCTTATCAATACTAATTAATCTAAATCTCTTTAAGTGTGATAATGGTCTGCATTCTTCGATGGTAACTAAATCACCAACATTTGCTTCATTCTTATCATCTTGAGCATAGAATTTCTTACGATATTGAACTCTCTTTTGATATTTAGCGTGTTTCTTATAGGTTTCGTTAACGACAACAATAGTTTTATCGTTCTTATTTGATACGACTGTACCTTGAATTTGTTTCTTGTTATTCATACTTAACTACCTCCTATTTAATTCCCATTTCACGTTCTTTAAGAACGGTATACATTCTAGCGATATCTTTTCTAACTCTTTTGATTTCACTAGCTTGTTCTAATTGACCAACAGCTTTTTTTCTACGAAGATTGAATAATTGTTCCTTTAAGGAGTAAATATTCTTATTGATATCTTCAATAGATAATTTTCTAACTTCTTCTATCTTCATAATTACTTACCACCTTTCTCAGGAACTTTCTTGATGATTCTTGTTTTAACATCAAGCTTATATCCACATTGATGTAAGGCTTCCATCGCATCAGCTTCTGGAACTCCACCAATTTCAAATAAGACTCTATTCTTCTTAACAACTGCTACCCAGTATTCTGGATTTCCTTTACCAGAACCCATACGTACTTCAGCTGGTTTCTTAGTTTTTGCTAAGTGTGGGAAAACTCTAATCCAGACTTTTCCTTGTTTCTTGGTGTATCTACTTAAGACAACACGGCAAGCTTCGAGTTGACGATCACTTACCCAATTTCCTGTAGTGGCTTGGAGACCATATTCACCAAAGCTAATTTCATTACCAGCTTTGCTTAAGCCTTCATATTTAATAATATGAGGTCTTCTATATTTAACTCTTTTTGGTTGTAACATAGTTTATTCTCCTTCCTTAGCACCCTTAACTTCGTCATTTGCTTTAGGAGCAACATTAGCGTTGTTTCTATTGCCGCGTGGATTATAACTTCCATTACGACGATCATTACGGTGGAAATCTCTACGATCACCACGACGATCATTACGATTATCGTTAGTGCGTGGGTTATCTCTATCATCTTCTTTAAAATTACCAATTGCTTTCTCACCACGGCAAATCCAGACTTTAACGCCTAATCTACCATAAGTAGTACTTGCTTCACTACAAGCATAATCAATATCACTTACGAGAGTATTGATAGCCATAGTTCCTTCTTTATAGCCTTCAGCACGAGCAATTTCAGCTCCACCTAAACGACCACCAACTTTAGTTTTACAACCTTTTGCACCAGCTTTTCTAACGCCCATTAAAGCTTTCTTTTGAGCGATACGGAAACTTGCACGTTCCTCGAGTTGTTTAGCGATTTGTTCGCTGACAATCTTTGCATCGAGGTTTGGTTGTTTGACTTCGATAATGTTTAATTTAACTAAATCAGTCTTACATAATTTTTGTAAACCTTGAGTTAAAACTTTGACATTAGCGCCGTTCTCACCAAGTACCATACCTGGACGAGCAACGAAAGCCATAACAGTAATTACATAACCTTTATCAGATTTCTTTCTTTCGATTTCAATGTGAGAAAGGAATGCATTACGATCAATCTTAGTATTTAAATATTTACGAATTTTACCATCTTCATCAAGGAATTTAGCAAAATCTTTATTACCAGCAAACCATCTAGAATTCCAATCTTTATTGATACCAATTCTCATTCCAACTGGATTAACTTTTTGTGCCATATTTTGCTCCTTTCCTTAAATCTTTTCTTTAACAGTAACAAATACGTTACTGAATCTCTTAACCATTCCACTAGCACTACCTTTAGCACGTGGTAAGAATCTTCTCATTTTGACACTATCACCTACTTGGATATTACTAATGAATAATTTATCTTCATTCATATTGAAGTTATTTGTTGCATTTGCCATAGCACTCTTTATAACCTTCATAACGATTCTTCCAGCATTTTGATGGGAGACGTTAGATAAGATTCCAAGAGCTTCTGTGCAATTCTTGCCACGAACTAAATCAACAACTAATCTTAATTTACGTGGAGTAACTTTAACACTTAAAGATTTAGCACTTGCTTCAGTAACAGCTGGTTTAGCAGGTTTTGCTTCAACTTTTTTGCTGTCCTTTTTAGCAGGAACTTTAACTTCAGTAGTCTTTTCAACTTCTTTAACTTCTTTTTTAGGAGCTTCCTTAACGTCAGCTTTCTTGGTTACTTTCTTAGCAACAGTCTTTTTTGGAGCAACTTCTTTTGAAGTAGTCTCTTTCTTAGCTGGAGCTTTTTTAGTAACTTTCTTTATTTCTTCTGCCATAAGTATTCCTCCTATTTCTTTTCTTCAGCAGTAGCTGCAGGGGCAGCGGCTGGTTTTGCAGCGGCTGGAGCAGCACCGGATGATGGTTTTACACCAGCAGCAGTCATTGCGGCAGCTTTATCTTCTGCGTTATTTCCGAAGTGGCCATGGAAGGTTCTTGTTGGAGCAAATTCTCCTAACTTATGACCGACCATATCACTTGTAACATATACTGTAATAAAGGTATGTCCGTTATAAACAGCAAAGGTATGTTCTACAAATTCTGGGAAAATTGTACTTCTTCTAGACCATGTTTTGATAACTTGCTTTTTGCCAGATTTATCAACGGCTTGGACTTTCTTGACTAAATATTCATCAACGAATGGTCCCTTTTTTAAACTTCTTGACATATATTTTCTCCTTTCCCTTTACTATTTATCATTAACTCTTCTAATAATTAACTTAGAAGAAGCTTTCTTGTGTTTACGAGTTTTAACACCAATTGCTCGTTTACCCCATGGGGTACGTG
This sequence comes from Bacilli bacterium, assembly GCA_041669265.1. Classification (GTDB taxonomy): domain Bacteria; phylum Bacillota_I; class Bacilli_A; order RFN20; family CAG-826; genus Onthovivens. Next base: position 52,710 of record JBAYBM010000003.1, read on the forward strand.
GTGCATCTCTACCAACAGGACATTTACCTTCACCACCACCGTGTGGGTGATCTGGTGGGTTCATTGCAGAACCTCTGACTGTTGGACGAACACCTAACCATCTATTCTTTCCAGCTTTACCATAATTCATTAAGTTGAAATCTTCATTACCTACAACACCGATTGTGGCTTTGCAAGTTCCTAAGATCTTACGTGTTTCGCCAGATTGTAATCTAACAATTACATATTTTCCTTCTTTACCAAGGACTTGAGCGCTACATCCAGCAGCTCTACATAATTGTCCACCTTTATTTGGAGTTAATTCGACGTTATGAATTAATGTACCTTCAGGGATGTTAGAGAGTAACATACAATTACCAGTAACAACATCTGTAGTATCATTTGATATAATCTTATCGCCAACTTTTAATCCTTTTGGTTGAAGAATATAACGTTTTTCTCCATCTAAATAACTTATTAAAGCAATATAAGCATTTCTATTTGGATCGTACTCAATTGCAACGACTTTACCAACGACTCCATTTTTATCTCTTTTGAAATCGATGATTCTCCATTTTCTCTTGTTTCCTCCACCAATATGACGGCAAGTAATAACACCTTGGTTATTTCTTCCACCAGTTTTCTTAAGGGAAACTAATAAAGATTTTTCAGGAGTAGACTTAGTGACTTCTTCAAAAGAGGCAGTAATCATTTCTCTTCTTGAAGGAGTATAAGGTTTATAACTTTTAATAGACATATTTTTTCTCCTATAATATATAGATAATAGCTTATCTACTCTTTAAATAAGTCAACTACTTCACCTTTTGCTAAGGTAACAATAGCTTTCTTATATCCAGAAATTACTCCATGATATTTACTACCACGAGTAGTATTCTTGCTTATAACGTTAATAACAGAAACATTTATTACTTTTACGTTATATGCTCTACTAACAGCATTCTTAATTTGTGTTTTGTTAGCATTACTCTTAACTTTGAATGTAACTTTGTTATATTCAGTTTGTGCACTGGTTGATTTTTCAGTGATAAGAGGTTCGATAATGCAATCGAAATCACTAATTGTAGCTTTAACACCGACTTTTTCTGTCTCAACTACTTTTGTGTCTTTCTTTGTACTTTTTGTAGCCATTATTCAAGATCCTCCTCAATTTTCTTAACATCATCAACAGTTGTAATAACTTTCTTAACGTTTAATAAATCGTAAACACTAACATTGCCAACGCTACGAATGATTACGTTAGTTAAGTTACCACTTCCTTGAATTACTTTTTCATCGCTTGTGATTAATAATAATTTTTCACTTGCAGATTTAAGTGCTTCGAATACTTTAACCATTTCTTTAGTTTTTCCTGAAACTTTTAATGAATCAAGAACAACTAAATTCTTTACTTGAGTTGTATAGGCACTCTTAAGAGCTAAATCGTGTTCTTTCCTATTTTGTTTAATCTTATAGGATTGTTCACCAGTTGGTCCGAATACAATTCCACCACCAACCCAAATTGGTGAAGTATTGCTTCCGGCTCTAGCTCTGCCAGTTCCTTTTTGTCTCCATGGTTTTTTACCACCACCAGAAACTTCATGTCTTTTCTTAGTTTTTGCAGTAGCTTGTCTTAAGTTAGATTGGTAACAAAGGACAGCATTGTACATAACTGATTCGTTAACTTTTACTCCAAATACATCTTTAGAGACCTTAATAGTAGAAGTTTCAGAACCATCTTGTTTATATACTTTTAATGTTATATCAGCCATAATAATTCTCCTTTCTACTATTTATTTTCTGCTTTTGCTTCATCAGTTGGAGCAGCAGCTTCGGCTTCAGCCTTAGCTTTATCAGCTTCAGCTTGTTTTGCTTTTGCTTCTTCAGCAGCTTTTGCTTCTTCAGCAGCTTTAGCAGCTTTTTCAGCAGCTAATTGCTCTTCGGCAGCTCTTGCTTCAGCTTCAGCTTTTTCCATAGCTTCTTGTTCAGCTTTTGGAAGATTAACTAATGTCTTAATCTTTGTTGGATGTTTTAAACCTTTAATAGCGGTTCTAATTTCGACGATACCTTTCTTTGGTCCTGGGATTCCACCAAGAACAAGAATGTAGTTCTTCTCAACATTGACATCAACAATTCTTAAATTTAATACTGTAGCATTTTGATTACCCATGTGTCCTGACATATGTTTTCCAGGAATAACACGGTTGTTGCAACGTCCGTTATTAGCGAATGAACCTTGTTGTCTGTGATAACCAGATCCATGTCCTTTTGGTCCGATCTTTCCATTCCATCTCTTAATGGTTCCAGAAAAACCTCTACCTTTGCTAACACCTAAAACATCAACAACATCTCCAATTTGGAATAAATCAGCTTTGATTTCGTTTCCGATTTCATACTTCATCATTTCGTCGCCCTTAAGTTCATATAAACCAGCTTTAGTAGCAACATTGGCTTTCTTATAAATGCCTTGTAATGGTTTTGTTACGTTCTTTTCTTTCTTGTCTTCATATCCGACTTGAATTGATTCGTAACCATCATGTTCTTTACTCTTCTTTAATGTAACAACGTTTGGTAAGACTTCAACGACAGTAACAGCATACATAGTGCCATCAGTTGCGTAGACTTCAGTCATACCCATCTTACGTCCGATGATTGATTTCATAGTCCTACCTCCTATAACTTAATATCGATATCAACACCACTTGGAAGGTCTAATTTTCTTAGAGCCTCAATTGTGTTATTGTTTGGATTAGTGATATCGATAATTCTCTTATGTGTTCTAATCTCAAATTGTTCACGAGCGTCCTTATATTTGAAGACAGCTCTCAAAACTGTGTAGACTTGTTTTTCCGTTGGAAGTGGAATAGGTCCGACTACACTCGCACCTGTACTAGTAATTGCGCTAACAATCTTTGTGACAGCTAAGTCAAGGACTTGGTGATCATAAGCTTGTAAACGAACTCTAATCTTTTTTACTTTTGCCATGAATTTCTCCTTTCATCTTTTCAGGCTTCGATGCTCAATGCGAATTCCCTGATACCCTTCATGACAACGCCTGTTGGTGTATCAGCAATCTCGCACATCATTGCATGCGACAACTTCTAAATACTACCCTTTTATCTATATAAAAGTCAACAAAATATATCAAAAAAGACAATTTTTTTTCGAACTTTTTTCTTAATAACATAACTTTTCCTCTAAAAATACTTCAAAAAAATTGAAAAAAAGTCATTTTTTCTGCCCATAAAAACAACCCACTAAAAACCATAGAAAAATGTTGGCATAAAAATATCCATTTTATGACCTGATTCTATTCAAAAGTTTTCGGATTACATTACGAAAACTTCCTATTTTCATGTAGTTTTCGGATTACATTACGAAAACTTCCTATTTTCATGTAGTTTTCGGATTCTATTACGAAAACTTTTCATAAAGGTCGAACAAAATTATTGATTATGCCTAAAAATAAGAATTTTTTTCGTACAAACAAACCATTCCTCTTTCGTGATTTCATTTACAATTTATTAATTTAGTTTATTATATTTAGTGTTATGGATACAAAATTTGATATTCTCTCTATCAACGAGAGATTGAAACAAGATAAATCCGGATCAGTTATTAATGGTTGTATAGGTACTTTTCGTGACGATAATCATGAATTAATATCTTTTAAACCTGTAATTGAATATTTATCATTATATTCACATAGTTATTTACAATATCCAAATTTATATGGAAATAAAGACTTCCTTGATGGAGTCTTTAATTGGATATTTGAGAAAAATGCTGACACTATCCGCACTACTCATGATATTTGTAGTATTGCTACTTTAGGTGGTACTGGTGCTTTATGGAACGTATTTAAATATTATGCAGATCAAAAAGGTGCTGTTGTTATTAGTGATATATGTTGGCCAAATAATTTTACTATTGCTCATAATGTTGGTATTGATGTTTATAAATATCAAACATTTGATGGAATATATAATTTTAATGGCTTAAAGCTTGCTATTGAAGAAGCTTGTAAGACCCATGAAAAAGTTTTAGTTCTTATTAATGATCCATGCCAAAATCCTACTGGATATTGCATGAGTAAAGAAGAATATGATTTGTTATTTGATATGCTTAGTGATTTCTCTGTTGGAGAAAAAGAAGTAGATGTTTTATTTGATATAGCATATTTTAATTATTCTACAAATCAATTCCCATTAATTGAAAAATTAAAGGATTCATATAACTTTAATATTTATATTGCTTTTAGCGCCTCTAAATCTTTTGGAGTCTATGGAATTAGATGTGGCGCTTTATTTGGTTTAATGAAAAATAAAGATGAAGTAGAAAAATTAAGAAATAAATTACATGATCAAATTAGAGGAAGTTATTCCTGTCCTAATTATGAAGCCATTGGTCCTATTGGTAATTTATTAAATAATCCAGAAAAAATATTAGAAATGCGTAAAGAATTAACAATGCAAAGAGATTTCTTACATTCTCGTTCTTTAAAAGCACGTGAAATATTTAAATCAAGTGGCATAAAATTCTTACCATGTAATGATGGATTCTTTATTAGTATTATTACTAATCAAGACGCTATTGTTATATGTTCAAAACTTGAAAGAATGCATATATATGTTTCTCCAATGGGAGATAAATTAATAAGAATTGGTGTATGTTCTTTAACTACTAGCGAAACTGAAATATTAGCTAGAGCAATTAAAGCTTTTGATAATTAATTATTTTAAAATATCATTTCTCCAAATAGGAATTATAGAATCATAGGAATACTTTTTACTTTCTTCAAAAGCACTTCTTTTTAATAGTTTTAATTTATCTTTGTCAGCAAAGATTTCCATGATTTTATTTGCAAAATCTACTGCATTTCGCTTGTCGATTACAAATCCATCCATTCCTTCATTACATAATTCTTTAGCAGCAACACCCCAATTAGTAGATACAAAAGGCATTGAAAAAGCTGTTGCTTCTCCTCTAATTAATGGGCATCCTTCATATGTACTAGATATTAATAATAAATCATTTGATAAATAAGCTTTTTCAATATCTTTTGACATTGGATGTAAAACTACATTATTTTCTAAATGATGCTCATTAATATAAGATTTCATTTTATCTTCTAAAGAACCACTACCATACATATTTAAAGTGAATTCAAAATCTCTTTCATGTAAAACATTAGCAATACTTAAAGCAAATAAAGGATCTTTTTGTGGATGAAATCTACCACAAAACATTATTGAATTATTATGGTAATCTAAATTTAAAGTAGGTGGGAAACGAATAGGATTATAAATATATACTGAATTATCTTTTAGTTTTTTATGTTTTTTAATTACTTCATCATAACAACCTTTTGTTAAGAATATATATTTATCAGGTTTACGGAAATAACCTAAATATAATTGCATAGATTTAGAGTTGAAAATATCTTCATCAAAATGAAAATGGAAATATACATTTCTTCCTTTTGGAGCATAATCATAACTATCTAAACTAGAAGCAATATATAAATCATCTTTACACATTCTATTTTTATTTAATTTTCTATAATGATGACGATGGAATATAAAATAATATAGTGTTCTCCATATTAAACCTAATGTTTTAAAATATTGATGTTTTTCATTATATATTCTTTTATATTCATCAAATCGAGCAATATCATTAGGTACATTTAAACATACTACTTTTAATTTTGGATTTAATTCATATTGAATTGGCCCACTAATTTTAGAGGTACAAATAAGAGTAATATCATAATAATCACAAAGATGATTCATGATATCGATTGTAACCATTTCAGTACCACCAATCTTATCTAATTGTTGTACGCACCAAAAGATTTTTTTCATTCTTCTTTACCTCCTGAAAATTCACATCCACAATAATCTTGACGATAAACATTATATAAGTGTGAAATTGCTACACCTAAATCTTGTCCACCATTCTTTTTAAAGTCACTTACAAAATACTTTACATTACTATATTTCTTTTCTAATAATAACCCAATTTTATTTAAGTAATCAACATTCTTATTTCTTGAAATAGACATTACTGTGCTCACAAGAGGATAATTATGTTCTATTGCATATAAAAATAGTCTTTCCATACGTTTAGAAATACATATTTCGCATCTATTTTTACCTTCTTCTTGATCTTTATAAGGTAATAAATCTTTACGAAATTCATCATAGTTATAATTATCTTCAATAATAGGTATATTTACATTGAATTTATTTTCAACTATTAAAACATAACCTTTTAGGGCATCTAATCTTTTTTTATATTCTTCATATGGATATATATTTGAATTTGAAAAGAAAATAGTTATATCAAATAAATCTACTAAAAATACTAAAGGATAACAAGAACATGCTCCACAACAAACATGTAATAATAATTTTGGTTTTTTATTATTTTCTTTTCTTAATTCTCTATATTCAATTAATGACTCTTTAAAATAATTATCTTTACGGTCCATATTATTAAATCCATACGCTAAATGATAGGGTTTTTATTCATTTGGTTTACTAAAATCATACTTTCCATATATAAACATTGCATCACCAAATGAAAAGAAACGATATCTTTCTTCAATAGCATGATTATAACATTCAAGAGTAAATTTTCTTCCCATAAAGGCACTTACTAACATAATTAAAGTAGACTTTGGTAAATGAAAATTAGTAATTAATGCATCAACTACTTTATATTCATATCCTGGAGAAATAAATATATTTGTTGGTTCTTCAGTGGCTTTAATACAATGATATTTAGCATAACAAGCTTCTAATGTACGAACACTAGTTGTACCAATAGCAATTACTCTTCTACCTTCTTTTTTAGCAAGATTAATTCTACTAGCAGCATATTCATCAATCTTAAAAGTTTCACTATGCATTACATGATCTTTAGTATCTTTAACTTTTACTGGTCTAAAAGTACCTAAACCAATGTTTAAAGTTATATCTATAATTTCAACACCTTTTTCTTTTAATCTGGCTAATAAATCACTAGTAAAATGAAATCCAGCAGTAGGAGCTGCTGCACTGCCTTCTATCTTTGCATATACAGTTTGATAATCGTTATTATTCTTACATTGAGAATGAATATATGGAGGTAATGGCATTAAACCAATCTTATCTATTTCTTCAATAAATATACCTTTATAAGTAAAATGAATATGACGAATTCCTTCATCAAGAACATCTACACAATCACCAACTAAAATATCATCTTTGAAGTGGAGAATAGTACCTTTTTTGATTGTTTTTGCATTTCCACAAAGACACTCCCAAATATCATTTCCTAAATCTTTAAGTAATAATACTTCTACTTTTGCACCTGTTTTATCTTTAGTAGCAAACAATCTAGCAGGAATAACTTTTGTATTATTTCTAACCAAAACATCGCCTTTATTTAAATAATTATAAATATCAAAAAAGTGAGCATCTTTATAAGATTTATTTTCTCTATCTACAAGCATTAATCTACATTCATCTCTTTTATCAGATGGAGATTGAGCTATTAATTCTTCAGGTAAGTTATAATCAAATAATTCAATATCCATATTTAAAAACCTCTTTTGTCTCCATATTTTTCTAAAACTTCTTTTTTATATTCTAAGAATCTATCTTCTTTAATAGCAGTTCTTGCTCCTTCCATAATTGAGATTAAAAATCTTAAATTATGTAAAGAAAGTAATCTTTTCCCAAAACTTTCATCACTTACATAAAGATGACGTAAGTAGGCTTTGGTATAGTTTTTACAGGTATAGCAATCGCATTCACTATCTAATGGAGTAAAATCTTCCTTATATTTTTCATTCTTAATATTAACTCTTCCATTATGAGTCATTAGTGTACCATGTCGGGCAATTCTAGTAGGAAGGACGCAATCCATCATATCAACTCCCATCGCTACACTTTCAAGCATATAATCTAAAGAACCTACACCCATTAAATATCTTGGTTTATCTGTAGGAAGATATTTAACTGCATAATCTATCATTTTAAAACATACATCTTTTGGTTCTCCAATTGAAGTTCCGCCAATTGAATATCCATCAAAATCCATCTTTACTAGTTCTTTTGCACACATTTCGCGAAGATCTTCAAATTCTCCACCTTGTACGATTCCAAATAAAGCTTGATCTTTTCTTGTATGTACTTTTTTGCCTCTTTCAGCCCATCTAATAGTTCTTAAAGTAGAATATTTAGCATAATTATAAGTAACTGGATAAGATATACATTCATCAAAAGACATAATAATATCGGCACCAATTTTTTCTTCTATTTCAATTACTTTCTCAGGAGTAAACATAATTTTGTCACCATTTAAATGTGATTTAAACATGACTCCATCTTCTGTAATTCCTCGTTTACTTGCTAAAGAAAATACTTGATAACCACCACTATCCGTTAGCATTGGCCCATCATAATTCATAAATTTTTGTACGCCGCCTGCTTTAGCAACAATATCTTCACCAGGTCTAAGATGTAAATGATATGTATTTGCTAAAATAACTCCTGCACCAATACTTTTTACTTCTTCAGGAGATAATGTTTTAACGCAAGCTTCAGTTCCTACAGGCATAAACATTGGAACTTCTACATTTCCATGAGGAGTATGCAATATTCCATACCTTGCTCCACAGTTCTTGTCTACATGTAATATTTCTAAATAAAAATTTTCACTCATAAAATATATTCTACCATTTATATTCTAGGTTTTGTGTAGCATTAATCACTTTATAAAAACCTTTATATTTCTTAGTTAATAAAAGCATTAAAGGATATCCAACTGCTGTTACACAAATTAATTCTCCAAGCAAAACCCATCCAAAACTAACAAAATATAAAGTTGCTAAAGACATGCTTGTATCATATAAATAAACTACAAAAGGAACTACTACAGCATTAATTATTCCAGGAATTAAACTTGAAACAAATAGATTCTTTATAGTTTTACTAGTTAAAATAATTAATAAACAACTAATTAAGGTACCCAATGTACCAATAACTAAATCTGGCCAACCATAATTACTCATAAAGTTAGTAAGTAAACAACCTAAAGTAACACCTACACAATATGAAGGATTAAAGAAGACTAATAAATTTAATATTTCACTAAATCTAAGTTGTAATGATCCTCCAGCAAAAGCTAATGGACCACTTATTAAGGACATTACTACATATAAAGCAGCAATCATTGCATTCGTAGTTATATAACGAATACTAAAAAATCTTTTCACAATAAACATCCCCCTGTTTAATTTTACGAGTGGTTAATCATGGGTAGACACTCGAGCAATTAATTCTATAACAAATCGTTTATAAATAAAAGTTTTCTATAAACTATTACTTTATGATTTCATTTTTCCAAATATCTATAATTTTATTTGGAGCAAAATTTAAACTGCATTCATAACTGCTTTTTTTAAGATTTTTTAATTTTTCTCTATCATTTAGTAACTCTTTTATTTTTAAAGCAAATACTTTAGGGTCTCTAGAATCAATAATTATTCCATCTTTACCTTCGTGATTTAATTCATAACATGCATCGCCCCAATTTGTAGAAATATAAGGAACACTTAAAGAATTAGCTTCTCCTCTAACAAGGTGGAATCCTTCATATACTGATGTAATTAATAATAAATCGGTATGAAGTAATTCTTTATGCATGTCTAAAGTTTCTCCACCAATACTAACTATATTCTCTAAATTATTTCTTTTAATATAATGTTTCATTTTTCTTTCTAAAAATCCACTTCCAATAAAATTCATCTTAAAAGGAACATTCATTTTTGATAATTGTTTTGCAATTTTTAAAGCTAGCATTGGATCTTTTTGAGTAACAAATCTTCCACAAAACATAATGGTATTTTTGTGATTAGTTAAATGCAATTCTGGATCAAATCTAACTGGATTATAAACATACATCGATTTATCTTTTAAATTTTTATGCTTTTTAACTACATTTTCTAAAGTATCTTTTGTAATAAAAATATATTTATCAGGTTTACGTGCATAGTGCATTAAACATTGATTAATTCTTCCATTAAAATTCTTAGCATTAAAGTGAAAATGAAAATAACAATTTACGCCTTTAGGAGCAAAACAATAACTATCTAAACTTGAACATATTAATAAATCATCAGGTCCAACAATCTTTGTTATTTCTCTTCTATTTCTTTTTCTTTTAGAAATAAAAGTTTTAAGCAGATTAAAAGTTAAAGAGATATTTCTCCATGGCTTCCATTCTTTATTATTTTGAGTTATATATTCATCATATCTACAAACTTCTAAAGGTACACCTAAATATAAAATCTTAATTTTAGGATTTATTTTATAAACACATTTAGATATTTCGCTTGTGCAAATAATAGTGATATCATATTTATCAACTAAATGATTCATTATATTAATTGAAACAAGTTCTGTTCCGCCAATTTTACTTAATTGCTGAATACCCCAAAAAATTTTTTTCATCTTTTTTATTATATCTAATTATCTATAATGATAAAAGTTTAATTAAAAAAATTGTTTAAGTAAAAAGTGGCCCAAAGGCCACTTGGATTTATAAAAACTACATCATTTATCCACTATTATATTTTTTTAAAATTAACTGCTTTATCAGAAATATGAACTTTAAAATATCTTTCTGGAGTATATGTCTCTTTTAAATATTTATCAAATTCTCCAGTAAATTCATTTTTAACAAAGGCTAAAGTAGTTCCTTTAAAACCTCCACCATGAATTCTAATAGCACCATTATCTTTTAAGAAGATAGTTGCTTTATCAATAATATCTTGTGGAGAATCATTATATTCTCCTTTTACAAACGTATTTTCTAGATTAGTTTTACTAGATTCTTGACTTGCTCTTATAGCATTTAAAAAATCTTCAACATTATTCTCTATTATTGCTTTTTTAGCGTTTTCTACATTTTTATTTTCTATAAAGAAATGAATAGCTTTTCTTTTAACTTTATCTTTAACTTTTAATTTATTAATTCGCTCAAAAATATTAGTGTCATCACAATCTCGTAAATATTTTTTACCTTCTAATAGTTCCGCTACTTTATTCATACTAGTAGGAATAGCAGCATATAAAGGTGTTAAATTACTGTGATTTCCAAGTGATTTAATTAAATATAATGTTACAGGTAAATTAAATGGAATTGTTTTAATAATAGGATTTTCAATATCTTTAAAATCAATATAGTTTGAAGAATCAAAAGAAGTTCCTATTTGATCTAATAATCCACATGGTTTATGAAAATATACATTCTCAGCAAATTGGCCTACTTTAGCGATAGTTAAAGGTGGTATAGATTCATTGTTATATAAATAAGAAATAATATATCCAAACAAAGATTCAACAGCTGCACTACTACTAACGCCACTTCCATTTGGTATATCACTATAAAAGAAAGCTTTAAATCCATCAATATGATAACCTAATTCTTTTAGTTTGAATAAAACACCTTTACATAAGCCCATTGTAGTTCCATATTCTTTTGGATTAACTTCTAAATCATTAACAGTAAATTCAATAAAAGGATATCCATCAGATAAGATAGATACTTTCCCAACTTGTTCACTAATTGCAGCACTAATTCTTAATGAACAATTAGCAACTAAACATAGTCCATGATTGTGGTCAGTATGATTTCCACATATTTCAAATCTTCCACCAGTATCAATAAGATATTTTGGTTCTGTTCGATATATCTTTTTAAAAGATTCAATTAATTTATCCATTATAAATTTAATCCTCCAATAAATTTATCAAAACCAGCATTTCCTTTTGTATCATCTTTAAAGACACCTGTATTTATTAATATATTTTTACATGTTGTATTGATATATTCTTTAATATTTTTATCTACAGTTGAAGGATTATAATCATTACTTAATTCATGAATCATAGGTAAAAAGTCTTCTAAATCTGGATACTTTTCAAGTATCGAATTATCATTAAAATTCTTCTCTAAAACATCTTTAATCTCATTAGATTGGCGTACTAATCGAGCTGGTAAAATAAATAATCCCATTGCTTCAATAATTCCAATACCTTCTTTTTTAATATGATGATATTCTTTATGGGCATGGAATATTCCATCAGGATACATATCATTACAGCGGTTATTTCTTAAAATTAAATACATATAATAAGTATCATTTACTTTTCTAACGGAAGGAGTAATTGTATTATGTCTACCCTTATCATCAAAACATACAATATCATTATCTAAATCTGTATATTTTCTCCATCCATCTAATATTTCAGTAGATAAATTAATTAATTCTTCTTTATTTTTAGATTCTATTAAAATACAAGAATTATACCAATCAAGTTTATATAATTTTGAGTCATGATATTTCTTCATTCCATATTCTTTTAATGGTTTACATCTCATAACAGGAAGGATATGTTCTCCTCCTTGAAAATGTTCATGATTTAATATTGATCCGCCAACAATAGGTAAATCAGCATTACTACCAATAAAGAAACAAGGAACTTGATCAACAAAATCTAACAATCTTTGAAATGTTTTTCTTTCGATGGTCATATTCTTATGATATTTAGAAAAACATATACAGTGCATATAATAATATCCATAAGGTGAATATTGTAAATACCATTCATCACCAGCTAAATTCATAGGAATTACACGAATATTTTCTCTTGCAGGTTGTTTATCATTTCCATAGAAACCAAGATTTTCTAAGCATAATAAACACTTTGGATATTTCTCTTCTAAATTTGCTTCTTTACTAATTAATTTCGCAATATCTTTGTTGTTCTTTTCTGGTTTAGAAAGATTAATTGAAATCTCTAAATTTTTAGAATTCCAATCAGTATCCCATACAATATTCTTATCAATTTTTGTTTTAGCAATATAATAATTTTTAATCGATAAATCATAAAGATAATCTACTGCTCTTCTAGTAGATTCTTTTTTGATTTCATTATATTTATCAACTACAACACTTGGATTTGGACTAATTAAACCCATAATCTTTATAGCTTCTAATTCTGCTTCTTTTACTGAAAAGCTCCTACTATTAACTAAATAACTCTCCATTTCATCGACAAAATAATCTGGAGTTTTCATATTCTTAATCTTATCTTCATCAACTGGATTTATAGAAGGAAATTTTAATCCTAATTCTCCTAAAACTACATTCTTAAAATATAAAGAATCAAAATCCTTCATTCCTAAATGTATTTTGGCATAACTTATTAATTCATTTACTACATCGTTAATCATAATTATTTTAATTCCTTAAATTTATATAAGATAAAGTGAGAATATTTATCACCTTTTCTAAGTTTTAAACTATCAATATCATAGTTATATAATTGAGGTTCTAAAGCAATAGCTCTTCTTGGTTCTTCAATATTTTTAATACCTACAAATTTAATAGGTACACGGAAATTATCAACAAAGATATTCATTGCTGGATAATCAGTATATAAAGATAATCTTACATCTTCATTTTTTAAAATACATTGAGGTTTATTTTTTAAGATATCTGTAAATATAAAGGTATTATCAATAGTTTTTAACCACGTTTTCTTTTCTAAATAATCTAAACGAGGATTTAATTTGGTAGCTCTATTAAAATCTAAATACCATGGAAGTTTATCAGTATCTCTAATAAAGGTAGTAGTATCAATGACACCATATTTTTCACTATTAACTTTTAATGTGTAATCATTAACATTTTTAGATAAATTGAAGTTCCAATAAATATGATTTGATAGATTTAATAATGATGCATTTGGAGTAGAGCCTTTAAAAATAATCTTAAAATCATTTTTATTAGCATATACTTCATAAATTACCTTTAAATTTAAAGAGCCTAAGAAACCATTTTCTTTATTCTTACATTTGATAGTAAAAATAACATCTAATCTATTCTTAAATTCTTTAATTACATAATTCCATGCCTTAAATGATAAGGATTTTTCATTTCCTCCATGAAGAGAATATCCTCCTAAAGTTTCATCAAGATGATATTTAACTCCATCAATATCTTGATCACAAAGAACTCTTCCAGCAACTCTGCCTAATGTCTTACCATAAAAATTAGGTGAATTTAAAAAGTATTCTTTATCTTCAATAGATAATATTATTGGTTTTTTATTAAGTAATAAATTATAGGTTGAGGCACCAAAATTACATAATGTAACTTCTAACCCATTCCCATTCTTAACATTAATAAAGACTACTTCATCATTATACTTCTCAATCTTGTACTCCATAACTAAACCTCTTTGTTTATATTTTATTATAAAATTCGTCTAATTTTAATATAGAAAACTACTATCTTTATTAATTTTTCTCTTTTTAAGTTAAAAATATCATTTAACTTCCATTTAAAAGAAGAAAAAAGTAATAAAAAACCATGTGAACAAGTCACATGGCTATTTTTAAAATTTAAAGAGCTAAGGTTCCCATTGGATCCCATGGATCAAGAACTGTTGGTTTTTCTTTTAATGCAGCAATTTCTTTATCGTTTAAATATTTCTTTAAGATAACTGCTTGATAAACATAAGAATCAAACCATGATGGTGACATTATGAAGTAACCTTTATTACCTCTTTCGTCTCCCCATGAATTTTCAATCTTCCATTTAGTTGGAACATTGTTTTTTAAGTTAACTCCAGTAATACACATAGCATGATTCATAGCAGAAGCGCGATAATCTAACATATTAGCTTTATCAAATTTTAAATTCATATCAAAAGCTGACATATAATCATAACTTAAATCATCCCATAAACCAGTTACTAAATCTTTATATCCAGCAACATCACTACCAAACCAAACTACATCTCCACCTTTTAGTTGAGCAATAATCAATTCTTTTACTCTGTCCATTGGTAAATTTAAGTGAGTAATAATTTTGCCTTCAATTACATTTCCTAAATAATCAATTGTGTAGGTTTTAAGAAATGGTTTATCGCTAGTTGGTGAATTAATAATAGAAACATATTCATCAATAGTATCTCCAATATATTCATTAAAGAAAGAAATAGGAGTTAAACCACTTTCAATATGATATTTATTATCTTTATCGGTATATTCAAAATCAAATTTAGTTGGTGGAACACCAAATGAATTAACTAATAATCCATAAATCTTATCTAAATAATCGTCTTTTAATAATGATAAGTCTTTTGATTTATCATTCTTATATGCTTTTTGAGCTTCAGCAGCAAATTGACGAATAAATGAATTCAATAATGCATCACTTTCTCTAGTATTTGATGATTGATAGGTTTCTTCCATTGCTCCTTTTGGAACAATTCCATATTTACGAACAAGGTTTCTAAACATATCCCATTGTCCACCATCACCAACTCCAGTAGATAATAAATACATAAATACTCTATCATCTGGTTTAGAATCTATTAAATCAATAATAGAACACATTAAGTAATTTGCTTTTTCTAATTTATCAAATAAGGCAATATAATTTTGAGATAATTCAAAATCTTTTGTGATATTTAATTTATTAGCAATAATCTCTCTTAAAACATTTAAACCAGCAAATATCCAGCATCTCCCACTTGCTTTTTGATTAGCAACAGGTAAAGTCTTTAAATTAATTGAAAAATTATTTAAAACTTCAACTTCATTCTTTTGATCATAAACAACTGAAGAAATAGAATTTTTACATAAAGCATGACGTAAAACTATATTTCTAGGATTAGCCATATAACGACGATTTAACGCATTAAATGATTCTCCTGTGATAGTATTTTCTTCAACATTTACTTTTTTCATTATAAAATCCTCCTAATCGAGACCATATGTATTTTAACACAAATGCTCTATTTTATTTTTTTAATTCATTAATGATAATTTTGTTAGCAACAGTTGGATCTACTTTACCATGTGTTGCTTTCATGATTTGCCCCATGACAAATCCTTGTGCTCTAGTCTTACCAGCCTTGAAATCGCTTGGTAAACTTGGATTTGCTTTAATAACATCTTGAACCATCTTTAAAATCTCATTTTCATCATTAATTAAAGTAGCTCCTAATTTCTCTTTGAAATATTTTGGAGATTTATTTTCTTTAATGACCTCATCAAATATTTGCTTGCCTTGTGATGAATTTATTTCTTTATTTTCTAAAAGCTCTACAAGTTCAGCGATATATTTTGGTTCTACTTTAAAATCTTTTATTTCTAAAGCGAGCTTATTTAAATGACCTAAAACATTAGAAATAATCATATTAGCAACGGCTTGATAATGTTTTGAATATTCAATTACTTTTTCAAAATATTCTGCTAAATCTACACTAGTTAATAAAATGTTAGCATCAATAGGATTAATTCCATATTCTTTAGTAAATCTATTAAATTTATGTTCAGCAAGTTCTGGACATGTATCGATAGCATTTTTAATAAAAGAATCACTTAATTTGATTGGTGGAATATTTGGTTCAGTAAAATATTTATAATCTACTGCATCAGTTTTAACTCTCATCAAAATAGTTTCTTTTTTAGCTTCATCATATCTACGAGTTTCTTGTTGTACTTGATGTCCACTTAAAAGTAGTTCAGATTGACGTTTAATTTCAAAATTTATAGCATTTTCAACGTGCATAAAGGAATTTAAGTTTTTGACTTCAACTTTTGTTCCTAATTTATCGCTTCCATAAGGACGAATTGAGACGTTAACATCACATCTCATACTTCCATTTTCCATCTTTCCATCACTAACACCAGTAAAAGTAACAATATCTCTCATCTTTTCAAGATATTTTCTTGCTTCTTCTCCACTTCTAAGTTCTGGTTTAGAAACAATTTCAATTAATGGAACACCTGCTCTATTGTAATCAAGTAAAGTATAGGTTGATAAGTGTAATTGTTTACAAGTATCTTCTTCCATATGTAATCTTTCAATATGTATTTTTCTAGTTCCACTACTAGTTTCTATTTCAATATAACCTTCTTTACCAATTGGACGATTTTGTTGAGTAATTTGATAGCCTTTTGGTAAGTCGCTATAAAAATAATTCTTACGGTCAAACCATAATTCATTATCAATATCCATATGTAAAACGTTACTTACTCTAATAGCATTAATAACAGCTTGTTTATTTACTCTTGGCATTGTGCCAGGAAAAGCCATATCTAAAAGAGTAACACTTGTATTTGCAACATCCATTGAAGAAACAGGAGCAAGAGAAAACATCTTAGATTTAGTTTTCATCTCAACATGGATTTCAAGACCAATAACTGCTTCAAAATTCATATTATTTGCCCTCCTTTTCTTTATAATTTAAGATACTTAAATCCTTAAAGTGAGTAAAATCTTCAAGGGCTAAACTAATATCAAACATACTAACTTCATCAAATGGTTTAGATGTGATATTTGCTCCGAATGGTAAATCATTTTCAAAACCTAAAGGAATAGTTATAGAAGGATAACCTCCAAAATTACCAATAGCTAAATAGTTATCAGCAATTAAATAACTATTAGATAATTTTTCACTTGATTCATCAAATCTAGGAGCTACTTTTGGTCCAGCCAATAAATAAACTGCATCATAGTCCTCATAGATTTTATTAAAAGTATTAACTATTAAATGTCTTGCTTTTTGTGCTCTTAAAAATAATTCTTCTTGGTTTTCTCTCATTAATGAATAACTACCAATAACAAATCTACGTTTAATTAAAGGTGAAAATCCTTTTGTACGAGAATTAAACATAACTTCTTGATATGTTTTTCCTCCATAATATGGGCCAAATTTAATGCCATCTAAATTGGCGTTATTACTTGTAGCTTCTGCACAAGAAATAACAAAATATGCACCATATACGGCCTCTAATAATTTTGGATCAACAGAAACATATTCAATTTTTGCACCACAATTTTTTAAATATTCAAGAGATTCATTAAATTTCTTAAGCATTACTTCATCATGAATTGAATCAATAATCTCTTTTATAATTGCAATCTTTTTACCTTTAATATTGGAGATAGTTTTTGTAAAATAATCATCTCTAACTTTATATGAAGAAGTAGAATCATTATCATCATGTTTAGCTAATACATTTAATAATAAAGCACTATCTTTTACTGAACGAGTAAAATATCCAACATGATCTAAAGATGGAGCAAATGGAAATAAACCAAATCTAGAAATCTGCCCCCAAGTTGGTTTTAATCCTACAAGTCCACTATAATGTGCTGGTTTACGAACACTATCTCCAGTATCACTTCCTAATGCAAACGGAACAATACTACTACTAACAGCAGCAGCACTTCCACAACTTGAGCCACCAATTAATCTAGTATGAGTTTTGTCATATGGGTTAAAGGTAATTCCTTTATGTCCAGAAGTACCAGTTCCACCCATTGCTAGTTCATCCATTGTAGATTTCCCTATCAATACGGCCTTCTTTTCTTTTAATAACTTAATTACAGTAGCATCAAATAAAGGAATATATCCATTTAAAATATTACTACTAGCATTAGTTTCTATATCTTTAGTTGAAAAATTATCTTTAGCAACATAAGGAATACCAAATAAATAATTATCTTTTTCTACAGGTAATTTATCTAATTCTAATGCTTCTTTTATAGCGTCTTCTTCTAAAATAATTTCAAAAGCATTATCTTTATTTTCTTTTGCTCTTTTAATTGATTCTTTTACTAAATCACTTACTTTTACTTTTCCCTCAACAAGAGCATTATGCATGCTTACAATATCTAAATCTAAATAACTCATAATTAAAGTACCTTTGGAAGCTTAATCTGACCATCAAGAGTAGATCCAGCATTCTTTAAAACATCACTTTTATCAAGAGGAGATATTGGTTCGTCTTCTCTTAAATAATCAATTGTTACATCAAAAGGAAATGTCATAGGAGTAACTTCATCTACTCCAGATATATCTCCAATCTTACTTAATTGAGCTTTTATAACATCAAATTCATCGAGTAAAGTTTGATATTCTTCATCAGACATATCAAATAATAAACGATTAGCAGCATCTTTTAAGACTTCTTTATTTACCGCTTTCATTACCAATATCCTCCATAATCTTATTAAATTCTTCATCACTTATAGTTCTAATACCTAAAGCATTTGCTTTATCAAGCTTACTTCCACTTGATTCACCATAGATAACTATATCAGTTTCTTTAGAGACACTGCTACTTACATGCGCACCCATATCTTCAAGTAAAGTTGTAAGTTCTCTTCTACCATATTTAGATAAGGTGCCTGTTAAAACTATCTTCTTATTATAGAATTCACCATTATTATCAACAAGAGATTTTCCTAAATATAAGGTATTAAGGTTATCTTTTTTAAGTTCATTAATAAGAGCAATATTACTTTCGTCAGCAAAATAATTAATTATAGAATTTGCACTTACTTCACCAACATCACTTAAAGCTAATAGTTCTTCTTTATTTGCTTTCATTAAATTATCTAAATCACCAAAGAATTTAGCTAATGATTTAGCAAGTTTTTGACCTACTTCTTTTATTCCTAAACCAAATATTAACTTTTCTACTGAATTATGTTTACTAGTTTCAATAGCGTCTAATAAATTAGTAACTGATTTAGTAGACCACCCATCAATATTCATAATTTCATCTTTATGTTCTTCTAATTTATAAATATCACTAATAGATTTAATAAAGCCTTCAGCAAAAAATTCTTCACATACTTTTTCACCCATTCCTTCAATATCCATTGCATCTTTAGATGAGAAATGAATAAGGGATTCTACGTTTCTTGATGGGCAAGCCTTATTTGGACAATAATGTAAAGCTTCTATTTTTATTAAATCCGCGCCACATACAGGGCACTTATTTATCATTTTAAATTCTTTTTCACTACCATTACGTCTTTCTAATACTGGTCCAACTACTTCAGGAATAACATCTCCTGCTTTATGTAATCTAACGTAATCACCAACTTTTAAATCTCGTTCTTTTATAAAATCTTCGTTGTGTAAAGTAGCTCGAGCAATAGTCGAACCCGCTACTCTAATAGGATCTAATACCGCATTAGGAGTTATTTTTCCTGTTCTACCAACCGTATAAATAATATCTTCAAGTTTAGTAATTACTTCTTCAGGTGGAAATTTATAAGCAATAGCCCACTTTGGAGTTTTTGCAGTCGTTCCTAATTCTTTATATAAAGAAAAATCATTCACTTTTAAAACTATTCCATCTATATCAAAAGGCAAACTATCTCTTTTAGATGTTATTTCTCTAACATAAGAAAGAATCTCGTTTTCTCCAGTTACAAGTCTACGTTCTTTTAAAGTACGAAAACCCATAGAATCAAGTTTAGCTAAACTATCAAAATGTTTACTGATACCAAATTGATCAGCATTTGTAAAATAATACCACCAAGCATTTAAATTTCTAGATCTAGCAATACTGCTATCTAAATTTCTAATAGATCCAGCAGCTGCATTTCTTGCGTTAGCAAATAATGGTTCATTATTTTTAGCTCTTTCTTCATTTAATTTAGCTAAAGAATCTTTAGGCATATAAACTTCACCACGAACTTCTACTCTACTATAAATATCAATATGAGTAGGAATTGATGGGATTGTTAAAACGTTACTAGTTACATCTTCTCCTACCGTTCCATCTCCACGAGTAGAACAATATTGTAATTCTCCATCTTCATATACAAGGGACATACTTAATCCATCAATTTTAAGTTCTGCACAATAGGTAACTTCTTTTACTCCAAGTGCTTCACATACTTTTTTATTCCATTCTATAAGTTCATCTTCATTAAAAACATCTTGTAAAGACATCATTGGAATAGTATGTGTTATCTTTTTAAAACCTTTTAAAACTACTCCACCAATTCTTTGAGTAGGTGAATTTCTAGTTATTAAAATAGGATATTCTTTTTCTAAAGCTTCTAAAGCTTGATATTTTGAATCATATTCTTCATCCGTTACACTTGGATTATCAAGAACATAATATTCATATGAATACTTTTCAATAATCTTTACTAATTCTTTATGTTTTAGTTTTGCTTCATCTAAAGTCATAATGTTAACCTCTATTTTTTAGATAATTTAGGATGATTACCTAATAGTTTTTTACGACCATAATCTTTAAAATCAACTTCAATTATATCACCATCTATACCTAATACTTTACCTTCTCCAAATACTTCGTGTACTGCTGTATCTCCAACATGCCAAGTAATATTATTGGATTTTCCTAGCATAACCTCATTAGATTGCTTTGGAGTATTATTTCTATATCCTTCAAAATCATAGCGATATACTTTTGGTTGAGCTGTATTTGTTTCTGGAAAACCAAGAGGTGAAAAGATATTTCTTGGTAATTTAATTCCAGCTTCCTCAATAAATTGAGATGGGAATAACATAGAATGAGTTACATAAGAATGCTCTTGATTATAAGTAATATATAAGCCTTTCATTGCTCTAGTAAAAGCAACATATGCTAATCTTCGTTCTTCTTCTAAAGCATGTGGATTTTCATTTAATGCTCTTTGATTTGGAAATACTCCTTCACTAAAGCACATGACAAACACATACTTAAACTCTAACCCTTTTGCAGTATGTGCAGTCATTAAAGATACACTATCACTATCATCAATTTCATCTTGAGAAGAAATTAAAGCGATATTATTTAAATAATCAGTAAAATTAGAATCTGGATTATTCTTTAAATAAGTACGTATATCATCAATTAATGCGGTAACGTTTTCTAATTTATCTTTTGTTTCATCATTATCTTCTAAATAAGATTTATAACCAATATCAGTTATAAATTCATCAAGAACTTCACTATAAGATTCATTTTTATTAACTAATCTAGATTTTGTATCATCCATTTTCTTAAATAAATCATCTAAAGAAGCTACAATTTTTCCGCTTAATTCAGTTTCTTTAGTATGTATAATTCTTAAATATTCCATCATTGATAAATTATTATTTTCTGCTTCCACTTTTAAAATACTTATTGATTTATCACCTATTTTACGACGTGGAACATTAATAATACGTTCAAAAGAGATATCGTCTTTTTCGTTAAATAATATTTTAAAATACGCTAAACAATCTTTAATTTCTTTACGAGCATAGAATTTTTGTCCACCATAAATTCTATAAGGTAAACCTTTACTAGTTAAAACATTTTCAAGACGTAATGTTAAATAGTTACTGCGATATAAAACTACAATATCGTTATATTTTAAATTCTTATCTTTAAGTTTTAATTCTTCGATAGTATTTGCAATATATTGAGATTCTAAAAAAGAACTTGGAAAAGATTTTAGCGTTACTTCATTTCCATTTGGTTTCTCTGTAAATAAATCCTTTGGAATTCTTTCTATGTTATGCGAAATTAATTTATTTGCACAATTTAAAATATTTGGAGTTGATCTATAATTCTCATTTAAAGTAATAGTTTCAGTAGGTGCAAAAACTTTTTCGAAGTTCATAATAATACCTTGATTAGCTCCACGCCATGTATAAATAGTTTGATCTGGATCTCCAACTACATATACACTAGTATTTTCATTACATAATAAACGTAATATTTTAAATTGGACATCATTAGTATCTTGGAATTCATCTACTAAGATATCTTTATATCTATTAGCATATTTATTTCTAATTACTTCATCTTTTTCTAAGATATGAATGGTATAGATTAATAAATCATCAAAGTCTAATTGATACATTTGATTTTTTCTTTTTTCATATTCTTCAAAATACTTCATATATTCTTTATTATTGTTATCAAATTTATTGTATACAGCTTCTGAAGGTAATCTACCATAACACTTTTGATTCTTAATAAAATCTAAAGCTTTTTTATTTTTATCATCAGTTCTTTTGTATCCATAAGATTCACCAATACTTTTGATTAAACCCAAAGAATCTTCATCATCCATAATAGTAAAATTACTAGGAAAACCTAAAGCATCAATCTCATAACGTAAAAATCTAGCACACCAAGAATGGAATGTAGAGATAGTTAATTCATTTAATGGATAGTTAGGTATTAATGCAGTAGTACGTTGTAACATTTCTTTAGCAACTTTATTAGTAAAAGTAATAGCAAGTATTTGATAAGGATGAACATTCATTCTTTCAATTAAATATGCAATTCTATACGTTAAAACACGTGTTTTACCACTACCTGCACCCGCTACTATCCTTAAATATTGAGCAGAACTTGTAACTGCTTTAAATTGGTTTTTATTTAGTTTTGATTCGTAATCCATAGTGTTTAAAATTATAGCATTTTTATAGGTAGTTTCCTATCTATAAAATGATTATTTTAAACATTTTAAAAAGTTATTAAAATGGGACGAAACTATTAAGTAAATTGTTTAATATTTTTCATAATGTTATCATTAATCTTGTTCTTAGAAAGATAGATAAAATGAAACTAATTAGTAAAAAAGAGAGTTTAAAACAATCAATACCATTAATAAGTTTAATGTGTGCTTTAAATATTGTTTTAAGTGTAGTAGCTACATATCTACCTATTACTGGTATATTTATTTTCTTATTTTTACCTTTAATATCTACATTATTATCTTTAAACATTAAATATAGATATTATCCAATATATTTTATATGTTCATTAGGTTTATCTTTGCTTGTTACCATGGGAGATATTTCTTATACTTTATTGTTTTTATTTCCTTCTTTAATAATTGGATTTATCTTAAGTATTTTTATTAATAAGAAATTAGATTATTATTTAGCATTTATTATTACTTCTTTAATAATATTTTTAATAAATTTAGGTTTAATTCCTTTATTAGATTTTATCTTTGCTACAAATACTATATCTATTTTCTTAAAGATCTTTAATTTAAGTAATAACGAAACAATAACAATATTTATACCATCCATAATATATTTAATATCTGCTATACAGATGTTTATTGTATTAATAATTACAATTAATGAGGTAAAGAAATTGGGTTATATATTTATCTTTAGAAATATTGATAATTTATTATTATCTATTATATCTATCATTTCAGATTGGATTTGCATAGGTTTTTTATTTTTTAATCTAAAAATAAGTTATATTTTCTTATTTATTAGTTTAGTCATTTCTATCTTAATGATTTTAGAATTATATAGAGATAAAAGTAAGATCCCATTTATATTAAGTTTAATTACTATTCCACTTGGTTGGTTAATTTATATAATCTGTATGAATAATATGAGTTTAGAATCTTCTTTTATTAGTTTAGTATCTATACCTTCTTTAATATCATTGATATCTATATTTATATATTTCTTTAATGAATATAAACTTAAAAATAATTTAACAAAATAAGTTAAAAGACTATATAAAAAAGCATAAAAACAATTTAGAATAAATATAGATATGATGGATTTTTTAAAACTCCTTGGTAAAGGACTACTCTACATAATATTATTACCACTTGGCATTGTTGGTTTTGCTATATATGGATTATATTTATTCATAATCTTTATTATATATTTCTTTAAACGTATCATTTATTTCTTTAAAGGAGATAAATTTGATTTAAATATGCCTGAAGATAAAAAAGCATTAGAAATATTAAATAACGCTCGTGATTTTTCAAGTGAAACCCCTACAAATCCCGCTTCAAATACTATAAATTACAATATGTATAATGTTCATGTTCATCCTGATAAAAAATTAGGTGATGCTTCTAATAATGTGATTGAAGAAGATGATTCAAGTTTAATTGATACCACTAAAGGCCAAATAGAAAATAAGGAGGATAATGATGATGATAAATCTAATTAATTTAATTATCCTTACTGATTCTAAAACTTGGTGGAGTAACTTCTGGAAAGTTTTAGTTGTTATCTTTATTATTGTTATCCTTTTACTTGCAGTATTAGGTTTTATTGGTATGCTTATTGAAAAAGTAATGAAGAAACAAGGAATGAAAGTAGATCAATATATGACTAATTTAGTTTTTTCTAGATTAGTAGATAAACCAAAAGAATTTAATAGAATTGCTAAAGAAAAGAATAAAAGATGTTTCTATAAAGCTAGCATTACACCAATATTATTTATGTTGATAGCACTACTTATTTGGGTTATATACCATTCAATAGTAGGTAATTGGAATGAATCAATATTTGATACTACTACTGGTGTTGGTTCATTATTTTATACTTTTGATTTCTCAAGTGTAAAATATGTTCCACCACTTGGTTTTGATGGAATAACTGTTGTTAATACTCCTCACTTTATAAGTAATGCTGCAATGACTAATTATTTTATATTCTTATTCTTATTTAGTGGCATTATATGGTACTTAATTAATGTTCAAGCTTATGTAGCTAGATTAGCTAGAATCAATACTTTAAAGAAAACAATCTATAGTAAAGATTTATCAACCATTGATTTAGAACATTTCTATAATCTCAATAAAGTTAATCCATATGGTGAAAAACCAAACGAAAACGATAAAAACAATACTCAAAGCACAAATAATGACCAACATTAGTTCTTAATATTTAATAATATTAAGAAAGATAGTAAAATGAAAACGTATGAAAGATTACTCTTATACTTTTAAATACTTCCTTTCAGGACTAGTAATCCTAAATAGTGTGGCCTTAATAAGTTTTGTAACTTATTCTTGGTTTACATCTATGAATAAAGTTAAAAATGGCATTGATCAAGTAGAAGCTGTTGGTAGTTTTGATATAACTACTAAATATTTTACAATGACTCCTACTGATATAGATCCAACTTTATATCCATATAACTATGTAGAAAGAGATGAAATAGCTAGTATTACATACGCTACTAATTTTTTAACTATACCTACTACTGATAATTTTTTAACATTTAATAATGTAGGTCCAAATATTACTTATACTTTTGCAATTGAAATATCTAATGGCTCAAATAATCAAGTTATAGATTTTAATTTAGGTAATATCCTTGTTACTTTACCTACTTTATCTTGTTACGACAACAATACAAATACTAAAGCTTTATTAGATCCTCAACCAAATTTAGCAACATGTTTTAATATTTATACATATTATGATTCTGCTAATACTAATGATGTAAATGCTAATGCTTTTATAAAAACTAATGCAAATACCAGCTCATTTAATACTTATTTAACTAATACAGATAATTTTACTTATGATGACACAGTTTCTAGTGATATTAAATATACCGCTAATTCAGGAAAAGCTATCTATCAACAAATAACATTAAATGATTCTGGAACAGGCACATTTTTTATATCTTTTTCAATGAGTAATGATTCATCAACTTGGTTTTCTTCCGATGATAAAGAAGATCCAACTTACTACTATAAAGATTCTACAAGTGGAAATAGTAATGTTTATGAAGGATTATCTATTACATTTTCATCCTTAATCTTATCGGAGCATCAATCATGAAAAAAATTAGAATAAGAATTGGAGTTATATTAACAACATTCGTATGTGTAATCATATCGTTATTTTTAAATATTACTCCTACTGTTGCCTCTAATGTTGAATATAGTACAGCAGATAATTTATATTACACTGGTTTAAATATTGATTCTGATGGCAACCCTACTGCTTATAGTATTGCAGGGGAAAGTACTTCATTTGTTTTTATGAATGGCATGGTAGATAAAACAGCAACAAGTGTTACAATCTATCCAACTTATAATGATAAACCTGTAATAAGTATTGGAGAATTTGCGTTTTCTCATGCAGCACTAACAAGTGTAACATTTGCAAAAAGAGCTGACACAGATACTTGGCAATTAACAACAATAGGAAATGATGCATTTTCTTCTGATATATTCACATCAATTGCACTACCATCAAGTGTTACTACTATTGGAGGAGGAGCATTTAGAGAATCTTCTCTTACAACTATAAAAATAATAGATGGAACAAATAATGATTTATCTTCAAGTAACATAACCTCCATAGGTTCGTATGCTTTTCATAAATCAAAAATAAGCTCTTTTATTTTTCCTACTGGTTTAACCTATGTCTCAAATAATATGTTTTCTGATTGTACAAATTTATCATCGTAACATTTAATAATCAAAACTATATAGGAAAAATGGCATTCGCATTAGGAACTACTACCGCTGCTGGAGACGGAAACGTTAGCGAGATAACAGCAAAAATAACTTCTCTTACTTTGCCTACTGTTGAAAACCTTCAAATTGATGAACTTGCTTTCTATTTTCAAAAGAAAATAACCTATTTAAGCATAACTTCTAATGTTACTTATATTGGAACTGGGGCATTTGCATCTTGTTATTGTTTAACTGAAATCCACATAGCTAGTTATACCACCGTAATTGAAAGAAAAGTATTTTCTTATGATTTAAATGGCACTACTATAGGAAGTTCAACAAGAGCAATAATATATTGTCATTTTTTAGAGTCTAATTATTCTTCAACTTATTTTAAAGAAAATTGGAATTATTCAAATTTAACTGTTGTATATAATGTCACCCCTTCAACTTTTTATTCAAATCCTATAACATACGCTTTACATAATGGAAACACTCCAACTGCAGAAATCACAAGGGTAAATTCTGGAACTACTTCAGTTACAATCCCTTCAACAATAACAAGTAATAATGTTACTTATTCTGTAAATAGAATAAATGATTATGCATTCTATTATTGTAATTTGACTAGTTTAACAATTCCTACAACAATTACTTCAATTGGTGCAAATGCATTATATGGTTGTACAAATTTAACTACTTTAACTTTGCCTTTTGTTGGTGCTACAAGTACATCTACAGGAAATTCTGATTCTGTATTAGGTTATTTGTTTGGAACTACAAATATTAGCAATACGACAAGCACAAAGCAATATTACACAAATGGGAATACAACTTATTACATTCCTACTTCCTTAGTTAATGTAACTATTACAAATCAAGCAGCTATACCACAAGGTGCTTTTTATAATTGCAATAATCTAACAACAATAACAATCCAAAATTGCACTTCTTATGGAACAAAATGTATGTTTGGGTGTAATTCATTAACAACTCCTTTTATAGGTTCAGCATCTACTAGTGGAACTGGATATGTGTCTGTACTTGGATATTTATTTGGTTCATCTTCTTTCTCTAGTTCTACTAAAACTTCTCAATATACTTCTGTTACAGTTAGCAATTATTCAATAAGTTCTTCATCAACAACAAATTACTATATTCCAAATAGTCTTGTGACTGTAAATGTTACAAATCAAACAACATTGCCAATTGGAGCGTTCTCCAATTGTACAAAAATAACAACAATTAATTTATCTGCTACAACCACTATTGAAACTTATGCATTTTATAATATGAGTCAAAGTTTTACTTTAACTCTTCCTACTTCAACATTAACCACTATAAAAACCCATGCATTTGATACATTATCAAGTTTATCTTCATCAAATATCAATCTTTCTTCGTGTACTGCATTATCTACAATTGAAAAGAATGGTTTTTATAACGTAAATGGTTTTGATGGAAGTAATATTATACTTCAATCTTCAGTTCAAACTGTTGTTCAAGATTCTTTTTATAGTAGCAGCACTTCTTATACATATAATATATTATCAAGTAGTACAAGTGCTGTTGTAACTTATGATTCTACAACAAATGTAAAATGGTATTATTTTGATTCAACTAATAATACTACAGCTGGTACTTGGCACTATGAAAATGGAACAGCAACTCCAGTAGATTAAAATTAAGCAGTTGTATATTTATAAGTTTGTGTAGCTTTATTACTTGCAGTAGCACCATTTAAACTAATTAATTTTGTACCACCATAATCAATATTAAAGTACCATAATTCTGTAACACCACCATCATAATTTGTTGTGTTATAAGTAACATTTAATACTTGCCCAGTAGCACCGAGGAAATTAATTTTTCCAGGTAAACAATTTGAAATATTTTCAATATCACTAAATTTAACCAAAAAGCATACTTCTACATAATTTGCTTGATCATTTAATACTGTTAAAGTTGGGGTAGTATATAAATGACAAACTTGTTTATAAGTATCTAAGAAATAACTAGCTGTATTACTAAGTTTCCCTTCTTCTTGACCTTCAACAGCAATATATGCATATGACATACTAGCAGTACCGTTTTTACCATCACCTACTTTTGCATTTGTTCCAATATAATAATCTCCTGCATCAAGTTTAAAAGTATGAACAAAAACTGGTTGGTAACCATTAAAAGCATCTCCATCAAAACTACTTGTAGTATTATTATCTACGGTATTGCTTCCACTTGTTGGATAATAATAAAAATTATTATCTTCTAATTGGTTTGGATAAGGCATTGCACATACTGGGTGAGTTGCATAATAATTATAGATTTTTTGTTTATCAGCCTCTACAGTAGGGTCTAATGTTCCCAATGAATCTGTAATGGTTTGGGTAACTTCTTTTGAATTTTTACATACAATAACATAAGGGCAATCTGTGTTATTTGTAAATAATTCAGAATCCTTATATGGAATTACAATTGTAACATTACCCTTTCTTTTTAATGAGAAAGCTAGTTTATTATAAAAATAATCCTTTGAAACAGTTTCACCAGAGGTTTCGTCAACAACATCCTTAGATGCATATTTAATTGACCCATCACTTAAATATCCTGTAATTTTATTAAAATAACTAAATGCCGTAATATTCTTTTGATCATTTGAAATAGGATCTAAATATCTCAAAGTAATACCAAAAGATGGTGAAGAAGATGACATACTTTGACCACTATAATTTACTAAAGTATCCTCTAATACATTTTTAAGATATGTAGCTGTCGTACTCGTATGAGCTGTAAAATAACTTGAACCAAAATAACGAACAATATCAGTAGAAGTAGCATCTAAATCTACTTCATACAAAGTAATGTTTGTTGGATAGTGTACACTTCTTGTATCACTATCATCTCTTGCTGTATAAGTAGGAACAGAATTATTTCCATTATATCTACTTACAGTAGATGATGTTGATAATGGTAAAGTATATGTAAGATTTGCATCATTTCTAAATTCATCAGCAACATATAATGCTCTATTTTTTCCTATAGTAAAAGTATTATTGTTTCCAGTCCAGTTTCCAATACCACAACCAGGTTGTAATAGACCAGAACCACTCTTATGAAAACTAGCAATATATGTATCCAAAGATGTTGTGTCTTCTGAAGGCAGGTATGACATTGACTTTGAATACCTTGTAACTGAATCAGATGTTAATAAACTAAAAATTCCTAATGGAGTATTACTACCACCACTTATTAATTGCTCTGTTTTAAAGTTAACGTTATTTGAAGCTTGACTCGAAATACCATAAATAGTATAACTTTTTCCACTAGAATTAATTTTATTAGAATCAGCAACTTTATCTTCAAGAACGCATTTAAAGACTGCTTGATAGATTGAATAATATGGAGATGAAGGGTCATTCCAATGATTAGCAAATGTAGAAGTAGGATAATAAAAGAAAGCCTTTTTTTGCCCACCAGCATTTGTTGCATCATCATCTAAAGTAACACCAAAGTTATTACTATAACCACCTAAAGGAGCACAAATATCGTGAAGTTCATCAACCCACATATATCCAACATCTCCAGCAGCTAAATTACTTGCATTCATATTATAATTATTAACATCATCACCTAATTGACCAACCATTCCGAGGTCGCTTTCTTGATAAAACTTCCCATATCCTGTTGCAGTATTATTAGTTAATATAGTTCCATTATAAACATAAGAATTCTTTAATGTGCCATCTAAGTGTCCACACATTAACCCAACATTTTGTTTATGAATTTTGCTATTTTCATATTCTACTTGTGGATCGTTTTCAGTATCTTTACTAATAGTTGCATCAAGTGTATATGTAGATGTATCTCCACTTGTAGTAATGGTATTTACAACACGACAAGCAAAAGAATCTACTACATGTGAATAAGTAACAAGATCAACAGTTTTTTGAGCCAATATATAAATTTGACCATGTACAGCATTTCCATTTGTTCCTAAAAACCCTGCATTATCATCTCCTGTACCAGAAGTATTTAATACGCTTTTATTAAATTTTAATCCACCATTACCATCATCTACTAATAATTCATTTGCTGACATTAATTTAAATGAAAATTCATTTGATGCATCAGTTGGTAAAGTAATTGATATACTTTTTCCATCAAATGGATCATAAGTAGCATCAGGTTCATAAGTACAAGTATCAGTAATAGTAGTAGAATTTGTATCAGTTACAATCTTCCCATCATCACCTATTGTTAAAGAATTATATGTCAAAGAAGATGAACAACCTTCTATAAAAGAAGAGCTATATAGATTGCTTTCAGTAGATGTATTATATCCTCTTGAATCTATAGTTAATCCATCAAATACTAGACTTTCAATCTTAGCATTAGAATCACAATAACCAAAGAAACCAATATCATCACTAGTTCCAATAACAGTTAAATTTTGGATAGAAACTTTTCCACCATTAATTTCACTCATAAATGGTGCACCATGACTACCAATTGGTGTGAAATCTAGTCCGGTTGTTCCACTACTTGTATATTCACTCATATCTAAAGTTGTGTTTGTTAAAGTTGCATCAGTAGCATCTGTACCATATGTCTTATATGTAGTCTCACCATCGACTGTTTCAGCTTTTCCAATTTGGAAATATTTTTTACCATTAGAGAAAGCTCCTAAACTTTGTAGTTTAGATAAGTTATATAAATGTCGAGGTCTATCAATAATATATGGATCAGAACTTGTACCAGTTCCACCATCAAAATAAGAAACAATACCAACTTGACCATTCATATTAGAAACTACTACAGAAAAATAAGAATTATAAAATGCAACTGTAGTTGCTACAAAACATAGACTTGTAGAGAGTACTGATAAAGTAAGGACTGCTTTGAATTTATTAATTTTCATAATTAATTCCACTCCTCACTTTGCTTAGCATTAAGTTCAAATTTATAGTTCCCTACTAAATCTTGGAAGGTAGTTAAATCGATATTACCATAATCTGCATCAATATTTGCTTTGATATAATCGCAATATAAATAATAAGAAAAAGTAGTAGTTGTATTGCTTACTTTTGTTAAACTAATTAAATCTAAAGAGGTAGCACCACTTGCAAAACTTAATACATTACCAGTTAAATCCCAATCATAAGAAGCTACATAAATCTGTTTAAAAGCATCAGTACCTGTAATATCAGCAATATTAGTAATTCCACTAGTTAAAAATGGAGAGAAAGAAATATAATTATTTAATTCATTTGTTGTAACTAATGCTACATTTTTACTAACGGATAAAGTAACATCGTAAGGATGTTCATAACTATTTTCTATTACAAAATCTACTTTAATTAATAATCTAGATTTAAAATCTGAAATCTTATCTTTATAAACTTCACGAGCATATGGGTCATATAATCCTAAAGAAAAAACTGTTGTACTACTAGTAATTGCAGTAGTTGCAACAGTATCAGTAGATGCAGTACCAACATAACTTTCAACACTAGTAGTTTCACTAGATTGAGTATGAGTTATCGTAGCATTTCTATATGTACCATGACTTAATTGATCATCATAATTAACTAAGACATTGCCACTCGAATCTTCTGTACCAAGTTCAAATTTTGTAAAACTTAATGTTAATGAACTGATAGCAATATCTCCAGTAGTAGTCACTAAATTATTAACTTTTTGATTTCTAACAAACCAAGCATAACTAGAAAAACTTACTCCAATAATAGAAGTAATAACTAAAGAAATTAATCCCGCTAACTTAAGTTTTTCTCTTTTTTTCATAAATAAATCAATATAGAAATATCGCTCCCACTTATTCGTTATATTATATATAACGAAAATATTTCTATAAAATCATTATATATTAATTAAATAAAAAATTAAGCATAAAGCCTAATTTTTTAACTAATAATTCAAGTTTTGTGCTGAATATCAGTAATTTAATCGATTTAATACTAACTTCCTTGTACTATACCAATAAATACTTCTACCACTTGATAAATTAAATAACCTAATAATAATAAATCTACTATACCAAAAACTACCATTACTCTTATTCTAGATTTCTTCTTACGAATAATAAGTTCTGGAGAAGTAGTATCAACTTTATTAACATCAATTGATTTAGTATCAATACTTCTAGTTCTTATTTGTGTTTTTGGGGCAGTTTTAACACGTAACAAAGTACCAGTATCAGTATTATTTTCAGTTGTTACTGGTTCAGTTTTAACTTCAACTTCTTCTCTTTTTAAATCTACCATTAGTATTTTAAACTCCCTGAGCAACGTGGATATGGCTCACTATCTCTAATATTCTTCATACCTGTAATATACATTAAAAGTCTATCAAAACCAATACCAAAACCTGCGTGTTTACATCCACCATATTTTCTTAAGTCAAGATACCATTCTAGACCTTTAGTATTTCCAATTTCATCCATTCTAGCTTTTAATAAATTATAATCATCTTCTCTTTGAGATCCGCCTACAAGTTCACCCATTCCTGGAACGAGTAAATCAGCAGCAGCTACAGTCTTCTTATCTTCATTAAGTTTCATATAGAAAGCTTTAATCTCTTTTGGATAATTTATCAAAAAGAGAGGACCTTTGACTATGTTTTCAGTTAAATAACGTTCATGTTCGCTTTGTAAATCCATGCCCCAATAAATGTTATCAACTTCAAATTTATGTCCTTCTTTTTTAGCTTTTAAAAGTAAATCAATACCTTCAGTGTATTCCATTTTACGCCATTCAGTATTTAATACATGATGTAATTTATCAAGAGTTCCTTTTTCAATAAAATTCTCAAAGAAATTCATTTCATCCTTACAATTTTCAAGTACATCTTTAATAACAAATTTTAAACAAGATTCAATTAAATCCATATCATCATTTAAATCTGCAAAAGCAATTTCTGGTTCAATCATCCAAAATTCTGCAGCATGACGTGGAGTATTACTTTCTTCTGCTCTAAATGTTGGTCCAAAAGTATATACATCTCTAAATGCTAAAGCAAATGGTTCAACATGAAGTTGTCCACTAACAGTTAAACAAGCATTAGCATTAAAAAATTTAGTAGGTTCTTTTAAATCAGTAACTACTTTAAATACTTGTCCTGCTCCTTCAGCATCATTTGCAGTAATAATAGGAGTATGAATATACATAAATCCATGTGATTGGAAATATTTGTGTATTGCATAAGCTAATTCATTTCTAACTCTATATAAAGCATTAAAAGTATTTGCACGTGGTCTTAAATATGCTAAATCACGTAAGAATTCCATACTATGTTTTTTCTTTTGTAATGGATAATCTTCTGCACAATCTCCTAATAAAGTAACTTCTTTTAAAGTAATTTCAAAAGGTTGCTTATTATTTTCAGGAGTCAATTTAATAATTCCTTTAACTTCAATACTACTTCCATACTTAATTTTACTTGCAACATCATGGCAAGCATCTTCTGGAAGATATACTAATTGAATATTTTTAAAATAACTTCCATCATTAAAATCTATAAAACCAATAGCACCATTATCACGATTACTTCTAACCCAACCTGATAAGGTAACTTCTGTTCCATTTTTTAATTTAGAATCAAAATAATCTAAATAAATTTTCCTACATGTTAAATCTCTACTCATAAACTAACCTCTTATAATAAAAAATATTATATCATATTAAAACTTTTTATAGTCTTCTATTTTCCAACTTGGATCAACTCCTAAACTTAATGGAGCCACTATATTTTCTTTATATAAATAACTTCCTACTTTTGCAATCATTGCTGCATTATCTGTAGTACACCAAATAGGTGGGATTAATACTTCAATATTACTTCCTTTAAAAGTATTTACTATTTCACTACGTAAATAGGAATTTGCACTTACGCCACCTGCTAATACAATTTGTTTTACTTCAGGATATAAATTAGCAGCTTTTTTAACACGGTCGATAATTTCTCCTACCGCAACATCTTGGAAAGATTTAGCCATATTTTCAATACTAACTTTTTCACCTTTTTGTTCTAAATTATGTACTAAATTAATAACAGCAGTTTTAAGTCCACTATAAGAGAAATTTAAACTTCCATCTCTTAAAGGAGTAGGTAATTTATAAGTACGTTCACCTACTTTAGCAAGTTTATCAATAGCAATTCCTCCTGGATAAGGTAAACCTAAAACTCTTGCTACTTTATCAAAAGACTCGCCAATTGCATCATCTTTTGTTTCTCCAATAATCTTAAAATCAAGATGTTCTTTCATATAAACAAGTTCAGTATTACCGCCACTTACAACAACTGCAAGTAAAGGAAATTTTAATGGAGCAACATATTCATTAGCATATATATGACCACATAAATGATGAACTGGAATAAGAGGAATATTATAAATTAAACTAATAGTTTTAGCAGCTTGTAAACCTACATGTAAAGCTCCGATAAGTCCAGGGCCACGAGTAACTGCAACCGCATCTAAATCAGATAATTTAACATTAGCTTTATTTAATGCTTCATCAATAACACATAAAATATTTTCAAGATGTAGTCTTGAAGCAATTTCAGGCATAACTCCACCATATTTTTGATGTACTTCTATTTGAGTTGATACAGCATTTGCTAATAATTTATCACCTAAAATAATAGCACATGCAGTTTCATCACAACTTGATTCAATTGATAATATTAATTTCTCTTTTTCCATATTAGATAAGTCCTTTCATCATATATATTGCGTCATCTCCATTTGAGTAATATCCTTTTTTAATAGTGATTTTTTTAAAATCAAATTTTGTATATAAAGCAATTGCGCCTTCATTTTCACTTCTTACTTCTAATGTTAAAAATTCTACTTTTTTACTTTTTAAATCTTTAATCGCATCTTCAAGAAGAAAACTAGCATAACCTTTATTTCTTTCTTCTTTTTTAATAGCAATTTGACAGATAGTGGCACTATCAAAAGTAATCCAATAATCTAAAAAACCCACTATTTTACCATCTGCTTTTAATATTTTGACGGTAGAAAAAGGATTTTCATTAACTTCATAAGTAACTCCTTTTAAATCATAAGGAGCAAGAAATTCTTTTTCTAATTCAAGTAATATTGGTATATCTTTACTTGTTGCTTTATATATTTCCATATTAATCCTTTAAGTAAGTAGCTTTTAAAGTAAAGATATCTTTTACTTTATTCTTATCTCCTTTAAGTAATAACATATTGTCTACTAGATTAGCTTTATATCCTTCTATTTCAAGATAAGAAGTATCTCCACAAACACTATATAAAGGATGTTCATTAATATATTTTAAAACATCTTCATTAGCCATTATTTGATCTTCTAATAAACATAAATCATTCTTATATACTCCAATATAAGAACGTTTACTTCTAGCATTTATTAAACATATTGAACATTCATCTTTCTTCTCTAATACATTTAAACTAGATAAAGAATAACAAGGAATATTTAAAGCATAAGCATATACTTTAGCAATAGTAAGAGCAATTCTAAGTCCGGTATAACTTCCTGGACCATGAGTTACTATAATTTCATTTATACTTTTAGGATCTATATTATGTTTATCAAGTAATTTCTTTATTTCTGGAATCATAAGTTCTGATTGTTCTTGAAAACATTCATAACTAGTATAATCAACCTTACCATCAATATTTAATCCTACAGTTAAATCTTTATATGTACTATCTAAACATATACTATTCATATTTAAATTCTCCTAATTTTATAAATAATTCTTTATATTTATCGTTTGTTGAAGTAATAGAAATAGATCTTATATCATCTTTTTCTAAATGGATATTAATATTAAGAGTGTCATTAAAATCTATAAATTCTTTGATAAATATAGGCCACTCAATAATACAAACTCCATCTCCTTCAATATATTCTTCTAAACCAATATTTTTATTTTCAGGTTTTACATCTTCTAATCTATATGCATCGATATGATATAAAGAT
The DNA here is from genome assembly GCA_041669265.1 of Bacilli bacterium. Taxonomy (GTDB): domain Bacteria; phylum Bacillota_I; class Bacilli_A; order RFN20; family CAG-826; genus Onthovivens. The sequence goes on from JBAYBM010000003.1 coordinate 89,757, forward strand.
AAAGGTTTATGAAAATAACATTTACAAATATTAAACGTTGGTGAATTAATTTCAGTATCAATTCCTAATCCTTTTCCTATTCCTTTTGTAAAGGTGGTTTTTCCTGCACCTAAATCTCCTGTAAGAGTAAGTACACTACCTTTAAATAGATATTTAGCAATATAATTTCCAAGTTCAATTGTTTCTTCTTTTGAACGAGATAAGTAATTCTTTTCCATAAATATAATTCCTAAGATCTTTTCTTAAATTCTTCATATAATTCATAGATCTTTTTATCGTCAAATGGGAAGAGCCTTTTTTTCATCATCTCTTTGACTAGATTTAGATTATATCGCAAAATCTTATCAATATCTTCTCCATATTGATATTTTCTTCTGTTATAACCATATTCTTTAACATCTATTATCTTAATCGAATTAGATGGATATAATTTTAAATCTAAATCATAATCGATATATTTAATCATTCCCTTATCAATAATATAAGGGGATGCTAAGTTAACATAATAAGTAATTCCATCATCTTTAAGCATTGCAATAATATTAAACCAACAATCATCAAAAAATATCATTATTGCTGGCTCACGAGTATGCCACAACCTTAAATCATGCTCAACTACTTTAGTATGGTCACTAGCAACAACTATATAATTCTTTTCTTGTTTTGTAACAAATACACTATCCCAAATGCGGTGCATTAAACCATCATGCTTATAGCATTGGACTTCTATCCATTTATTCTCTAAAGATTCCATAATAAATACCTTTAAAGAATGTCTTATTTAACTAATAGTTCGAGTACGTTGAGGACCTTATTTAAATCTTTTTTACTAACTTCTGTATCTTTAAAAGAGAAATTACTATCTACAGGAATATTCATAAATTCATCGCTATAATCAATTCCCAAAGATATTAAATTATCACTAATTGAAATAATTACATCAATTAAAGTATTAGTAATTTTAAATTTAGCAATTTCACTAATAACTTTGCTATTTAAATAATTCTTATAATTTGGATCATTTGTATAAATACAATATTTATCCGTACCTTCTACTAATTTAAGTTCATCTACATCATCAAGTGGTACACTTAACTTTCCACCCTTAAGTTGAAATAATGTTACTTTCCCATCAGTTTTAATTGGAGCATTAATACTATAAAATCTTCCTAAAAATTTAGGAGATAATTTACCTTTAATTTTGGTATTTCCTGCTAAATCGGCAACGGATACACCACATTGTTTGAATTTAAAGAAATTAAAGTTTCTACTTTTTGCACCAACTAAATCCTTATAGAAATGACCTTTCATAAAGAAAGAAGGATCCATTTGTTCACGTGGCTTAATTTCTAAATCAATAACTCTTTTATCATCATATATATAACGATTAATGCTGTTATACATATAATCAATATAGACTTGAGCCTTACTCATTAGATTCTTTTTCATGTAGTGACTTGAAATATAAGTTGCTACTAATACTAAAATCATAATACCAAAACCAACGCCAATATAGACATTAGCCATACTAGTATCTTTACTACCTAAAACAACCATAATTAAGGCACCAATTAATACTAAAGCATCAACACCAGTAATAATATAATTGATGCGTTTTTGTTTTTTTGTAAAAGCTAAATATTCATCTCTTTTTTTATTGATATCATTTGCAATATCTTGTTGATTTTCATCAAGTTCAAGAGGTGTTTCTTCTTCTACTACTTCAGGAACTTCAGTAGGTTCTTTTGTTTCTACTTTTTGCTCCTCATATTTTTTTAATCCCATAATAAATATATTCCTCCAAATATCTCTTATATTTTAATTGATATTATTTAATAAAGATACAAAAATTATTCCTAAAAAAAATTATTAGTTTATACTATTGACATGTATAAAAGTAAACTCGATTTAATTGATACCGAAAAAGGTATAAAAATAGTAAAAGACACCTTCGAAAAAGAACTAGCTAAAAACCTAGATTTATTACGTGTCAGCGCTCCTTTATTTGTATCTAATAAAAGTGGCTTAAATGATAATTTAAATGGCATTGAAAGACCTGTTTCTTTTGAAATCAAAGGCTATAATGATGAAATAGAAATTGTGCATTCTTTAGCAAAATGGAAACGTTTAGCTCTTAAAAACTACAACATACCTCTTGAAAAAGGCATTTATACTGATATGAATGCTATAAGAAAAGATGAAGACTTAGATGAATTACATTCTATCTATGTAGATCAATGGGATTGGGAAAAGCATATCTCTAATGAAGATAGAAAAATACCTTATTTAAAACAAACAGTAAGAAAAATATATAAAGCTATTTTAAAGACTCAAAAGGTAATATTATCAGCATATCCCACTTTAAATCCTGTTTTTAGTGATGATTTAACTTTTATTACTTCTAAAGAATTATTAGATATATATCCTACATTAACTAGTAAAGAAAGAGAAAACTTAATTACTAAAAAATATGGTTCTGTATTTATTATTGGTATTGGTTCTACTTTAAAAAATGGTTTACCTCATGATGGAAGAGCTCCAGATTATGATGATTGGAATCTAAATGGAGATTTATTAACTTACTATGAACCACTGAATAAAGCAGTAGAAATATCTTCAATGGGTATAAGAGTAAATAAAGAATCTTTAATAAAACAATTAAAGAAAACAAATAAATTAGATCGATTAGATTATCCTTTCCATAAGATGTTAGTAAATGAACAATTACCTCTATCAATTGGAGGAGGAATTGGTCAATCTAGATTATGTTTATTATTTTTAAATAAAGTACATATTGGAGAAGTACAATCATCAATATGGAGTGAAGACATAATTAAAGAATGCGATGAGAAAAATATTAAATTATTATAGTTTTGACTAATTTATTGTTTATTTCTTTAGCTTTTTTTCAATGTATTTAAGTAATGTATTAGCGTTTATACATTTATATAAAACCAATTGTTTTTTAAATCTTTAAAATTAAGATTCATAAATTTGTCCTTATCTATTCTTAAATCATCAAATAAAAATTCTTTCATTCTATAAACCGACCTAATAGGCTTTTCTAAATAAAGAGTATCACACAATGCCTTTTCTTTTGATGCGATTTGAACTCCATTATTTAATTTAATAATTCCATATGAAAACGCTTTTAAAAGAATATCATTATATTTAAAATTGCCAAGGTCTGTTTTATACAATTTGCTTCTGTTTTTACCACATGTCGCACTCATGATTAAATATACTTTTCAGGAATCATATCATAATATTCTAATGCACTATAAAAAGACATATAGCTTAGTCTATATAAAACATTAGCAATAATTTTTACATCTTCTTTTCTAGAATTTGTATACAAATCCCTTTTTAACCTAAACAAAGAATTATTTTTAATTTCGTTCATAGTCTTTGAAGAAAGGTTCTTAGAATTTGGAAATTTAAGTTTTAATTCTTGATAAGAATATATACTTAATTTAAATAATAAAAGCGATGAGTTTTTAGCCCACCGTTTTTTAAAAATACAATATAAGAATAGAGCTATTTAGTTTTATTATCTGTCTTGCATTCACATTTCCCACAAGCGCATCCTTCATTTTTAATTGAAATTAATAAATAAAGAACACCAAAAGCTACAAGAAGTATAGGGAATATAAATGTTGAGACATAATCAACACCTAAATTTAATTCCATATTATTAAGAAGTGTATAAAGGTTTAAAGCAATAAAAATTGATGAAGCTAAAATATTCCATAATTTTCTTTTTCCAGCAAGATTAAATAATGCAAATATTACAAATATAAAAACCAAAATTGATAAAACAAGATTAATAGAATCAACAATTCCAGTTAGTAAAGTAACACTAAAATTAACAAAACTTCTTATTTCCGAAACAATTCTTCCAAATGGTTCAATTAATAAACCAAGAGCTAAAAATGCTTTTGGACATTTACCCTTACCAATAAAAACAAAAGCTAATATTCCAAACAATAGATAACATACGATTTCTATTCCTGGAACAATAAAAGAAGTAGTAAATTCTTTAATACCCATCATAATCATTAAATAAGTAATATAAGAATAATAAAGAATACCACATACTATAAGCAAACTAGACATTGCAAAAATAATCCCATCTCTCCAAGACTTAGTTTTATTTTCTTCCATAAAAGACTCCATTTATATATTTTACAATAAAATACATATAAAAGAAAATTATTAGTATTAGCAAGCTTTACATTTAATAGGAAACTTCTTATTAATTACTAAAATTGGTTTAGCTAAAATACAAGCAATGGCTCCACTTCCAAATACTGCAAATGGAATATAAGTAATGTTATATAAGAAGGCTTCGCTCCAACTATAATCATAGAAAATTACACTGCTCCAGCTTGATCCAAACATACGTGTTATAAAACTCACTACTGAACCAAGTATTATAGAAGTCATTAAAAACCCTAATTCATTACCACTATTTTCAGCATTATTTTTATCAAGAATATGTTTCTTAAATAATTTAAAGAATAAACCAACACTAGCATATCCACTAAAAGCAATTAAATAATCAAATGGGAATGTTTGAATTCCATATCCATCTAATAAACAACTAATTAAACCAAATATTAATGAAGAACATAATAAACCTTTTAATGGTCCATATCTGATAGCAATCATAAATAGAGGAATAGCACTAGCATTTATACTTCCTCCAGTAACTCCAACAGGAATCTTTACTTTATCTAAAACTAAAGCAAGAGCAACTAACATTGCCATTTCACTTATTTCATAAATAGTAAAATGAGTCTTATCAAATACTCTTCTTAAGATACATAAACTCATAACAATTAAAGAACCTAAAGTAATTCCATATGAATAACTAATAACATTAATTTCTTTAAAACCATTGATAGAAGCAATATTAGAATCAATTAAAGGAATATAATAATAAGAAAATAAAATCAGAAATAAACTAATTACAACTAAAGATAAACTAGTAAAACTCAAAACCGTTGAGGATTTGATATGGTTTTTTATTAATCCTCTACCAATATAGAATAATAAAGAACCTATAAATAATATAATTAAACTAATTAATAATAAGATATTCATATGAGTTGTAACTACACTTGAATTTATTCCAAAAACCATATTAATAAATGAAAAATCAGTATAAATCTTATAAGATTCTCCACTAGCATCTTTAAGTTTTTGTAATACTTCATAAAATGGTAAAAACATCATTACAACAGCTAAGATTAGAAAAATAGAAAACAATATTTCTCCAACGTTTTCTCTTAAAAACTTTTTCATAGTTTTCCTCCAATAAAAAATCTACCACTAGGGTAGAAACTCTTATTAAAAGAAAAAAGATTCCTACGCTAGCATTGCCTAGATCAGGTTGTTGGTCAAGTGAGTATCACACTTATCTCAGCCGAGTTCTCTCAGCTCCCATAAAAATATAATAGTCTTTTTATAAACGAATTACACCAATTTATTTAATTAACCCAATTAATTTCAGTTAAACCATTCTTCCTTAAATACTCATTTGTTTTAAGAAAATGATTATTATGAAACCAACCACCTTGATTTGCACTTAATGGAGATGGGTGAGCACTTTCTAATACTAAATGATTATTATTAGTTAAATATTTATGATATTTACGAGCATTACCACCCCACAATAAAAATACTATAGGTTGATTTTGATTATTTAAAGTAAGCATTACTTCTTTAAAAAATTCATCATATTCCTTACATTTATGAGATAAAGGATTGTGTGCTACAACTGTTAATATAGGATTCAATAAAAGCACTCCTTGAGTAGATAAGTACCTCAAATCCCCACTGCTTTTCATTTTTTTACCTGGATATTCAAGTTCAATTTCTTTATAAATGTTTCTTAAAGATGGGGGTAAAATAACTCCATTAGGTACACTAAAAGCAATACCCATAGCTTGATTAGGATTTGGATAAGGATCTTGACCTATTATTACAACTTTAACTATATTTAATGGAGTATATTTAAAAGCATTAAACATATCTTTTCTTGGTGGATATATAGTCTTATTAGCATATTCAGAATCCAAAAAAGAATTTAGTTTTTTACAATATTCTTTATCTTTAATACTTAAAAATAATTCATCCCAAGTCATATTTATTTAATCTTTTTAGTTTGTAATAAAGTATGGAATAACTCATAAATAGTTTTAAGAGCTAACCAACTGGTGATGTTATTTACATCAAGTGGAGGAGCTACTTCTACTAAATCCATAGTATCGCAATCTAAAGAAGCAACGATTCCTTCAACAATTGCTAAAGTTTCTGTAGATAATAATCCAAATGCTTCTGGAGTTCCAGTACCTGGAGCAAAAGCAGGATCATTAGCATCAATATCATAACTTAAATAAACCTTATATTTTGGATTAGAATATTTATTAATTATATATTCTAATAACTTTTCTACGCCTAATTTACGAACATCCATTGCTTTAAATACATCAATATGTGGATGTTTTTTAAAACATTCTATTTCTTGAGCTTCAAAACCTCTAACTCCAACTAGAGTTATATTTTCATCTTTATATCCATATTCCATTGCTCTACGAATAGGACATGCATGAGAGAATTTACTTCCTTCATAAACATCACAAATATCTGGATGTGCATCAATATGAATAATAACAGGTTCTTTATTTTCTTTTAAACATCTACAATAAAAGGCTCTTTGAGCAGGAATAGCTATAGAATGGTCTCCACCAAATATAATGTGAAATCCATTACTTTCAAAGAAATCAAATTGTAATTGAGTAGTTAATCTATTAAAATCTTCTGCTCCATAATTACCAAAATCATAAATTTTAATACCTTCAAGTGAATTACCAAGCATATCTAAAGCAGGCAAATCATAAGATAAAGCTCTTATTGTATCAGGAGCTTTTGCAGCACCTTTACCAACACTAGCGTTCCCATCAAAAGGAACACCACAAATAAATACATTAGCATCACTCTTTTTGGTGCATAATAAATCTCTAAATTCTTTTTTCATACTATTTAATAATTTTCGATCCCTTTAATGCTTCATTAATAGAGACCTTCCCCTCCTTTGAAAATTTATTAACATTTATTTTATCTTTTATTTCATGTGTTAAATTACAAGGTCCACCAATGCAACCTCCTACACATGCCATACCCTCAATAAAGTTATAAGTATTATCACCATTCGCTAAATTTTGTAATGCTTTTTTACATTCTACTATTCCATCACAACTTAAAGCTCTAACTTCAAATTTACTTCCTCTTTCTTTTAAGGCTTCTTTTACAGCACTTGCTAAACCACCACATTGTGCAAAGCCTCTACCAAATTGGGAAGCATTATCCATTTCACTAACTTCTAATTTACTAATATCAATATTTTTAGCATCTATTAATGCTTGAAGTTCTTCAAAAGTAATAACAATGTCAACATAGTCTTTTACATTATCTCTTTTTATTTCATCCTTTTTAGAAGTACAAGGACCAATAAAAATTACTTTAGCATTTGGTTCATTTTCTTTTATTAATTTTGAAATTGAGGCCATAGGTGATAGGGTTTTTGAAACTTTATCACTTAAAGTAGGATAATATTTATTAACAAAATTAACAAAAGAAGGACAACAAGAAGACAATAATAATCCCTTTTCTTCTAGTTCTTTTGATTCTTCAATTGCAACAATATCCGCTCCTAAACCAGCTTCTACTACATTCTTAAAACCTAAAGCTTTTATTGCACTTACAATTTGACCTGTTTTATATCCAGCAAAGTTACCGCCAATTGATGGAGCCACTACTGCAACACAATCCTCTTTATTTTGTAAATCTTTTATAACTTCCTTAATTGATGAAACATCAACAATAGCACCAAATGGACAAGTATAAACACAAGCTCCACATTGAATACATTTATTATCATTTATAAAAGCACTTCCATCTTCAGAAGGAGATATTGCTTTTTGTTGGCATGCTCTTTCGCATGGTCTAATTCTATTTTCAATAGCACTATAAGGACAATTCTTAGCGCATAATCCACAATTTAAACAATTTTCTTTATCTATATGTGCTCTTAAACTTGAATCAAAAGAAATACACTTTTTTGGACAAGCACTATAACATCTATGAGCTATACAACCTCTACAAGCATCACTAACTGTATACCCTCCTAAAGGGCATTCGTCACAAGCAATAGGTATAACTTGAATAACGTTTTCATCTTCTCTTGGAGTATGTAATGCTAGTTTAATTCTCTCTTCAACAATAGCTCTTTCTTTATAAATACAGCAACGCATTGATGGTTTTGGACCAGGTACAATTGCTTTTGGTATATCTAAAAGATTCTCATTTAAATTTTCTTCAAATAAGTGTTTTGCTATTTCTTTAAGAACTCTATAACGTAGTTCTTGAACCGCTGTATCAAATTTCTTCATATCTTTATTCTACCTTATATAACATAAATAGGCGAGTTTTCACTCGCCTATTATTATAAACTTTGTGCTCAATATAGAAATATTAAATTATTTTATTTTTATAGAAATCACCATAATATGCATCTTTCATAATAGCTTGCATATCTTTAACAAGTGGAATTCTTGGATTTGCTGGAGTGCATTGATCTTCATAAGCAAGATATGATAATGGAACGATATTATCTAACCATTCTTTTTCATCAACACCTTGTTCTTTAAATGTCATCTTTTCTCCACAATCAAGTCCTAATTTATATATAGCATCAGCAAGAGCTTCTACTCCTTCTTCATCAGTTTTAAATTTTAAACCAATTAAACGAGCAATATTTGCATATCTCTTATCTGCATCATAAACATTATATTTTGGCCATGTACCTAATTTTTGAGGAATATGTCCATTATATCTAACTACATATGGAAGTAAGATAGCATTAATTCTACCATGTGGAATGGTGTGAAATTTACCACCAATCTTATGAGCCATTGAGTGAGACATACCAAGGAAAGCATTAGCAAATGCCATACCTGCAATAGTGGAAGCATTATGCATTTTTTCTCTTGCTTCTAAATCATTTTTACCATCTTTTACCGCACGTAATAAATATTTAAATGTTAATTGAATAGCGTGGATTGCTAAAGCATCAGTATAATCACTTGCAAGCATACTAACATATGCTTCAAGAGCGTGAGTTAATACATCAAGTCCTGTATCTGCTGTAACCATTGATGGTAAATTTGTAGTAAATTCAGGATCAATAATAGCAATTGTTGGAGTCAAAGAGTAATCAGTTAATGGATATTTTTTATTATTAACTTTATCACTAATAACAGCAAAAGGAGATACTTCACTACCAGTACCTGAAGTTGTTGGAATACAAATAAGTTTTGATTGTTTTCCAAGTTCAGGATAACGGAATGCTCTCTTACGAATATCCATAAATTTTTGTTTTAAATCATCAAAATTAACTTCTGGATTTTCATAGAATAACCACATACCTTTAGCAGCATCCATACAACTTCCTCCACCAAGAGCAATAATTGTATCTGGCTTAAAGGCTTTCATTAATTCACAACCTTTTTTAATTTGAGAAATATCTGGATCTGGTTCAATAGTCGTATACATTTGAATTGATACATTATTTCTTCTTAAATTTAATTGATCAATAACTCTTTGTAAAAATCCTAAAGCTACCATTGATTGATCAGTAACTATAAAAGCACGGTCAATATTTTTAGCTTCATGTAAATATTGAATACTATTTCTTTCAAAGTAAATCTTACTTGGAATCTTAAACCATTGCATATTATTTCTCCTCTTTCCAATACGTTTAATGTTAATTAAATTAGCAACACTAACGTTACCACTAACAGAGTTATGTCCATAACTACCACATCCTAAAGTCATACTAGGAACAAATGAATTATAAATATTTCCTATTCCACCAAAAGATGTTGGAGAATTCCAAATAATTCTACAAGCTTTAAGTCTTAAACCAAATTCATCTACTAGTTGTTTACTAGCAGTATGAATACAAGCACTATGACCTAATCCATTAAGTTCAACCATTTTTTCAGCTAAATCAAATCCATTCTTGGTATCTTTAGCTTTAATTAAACCAATTACTGGAGATAATTTTTCTCTACTTAAAGGTTCTTCTAAACCAATTTTATCAATCTTTGCAATTAATATTGGTGTTTTTTCAGGAACTTCAAATCCAGCATTATGAGCAATTTCATAAGCAGGATGCCCAACTAATCCAGCAAATAAAGCAGAGCCTTTTCCATCTGGAGTTGGTCTAAACATGTATTTTTCAAGCATGGCTTTTTCACTATTTGAGCAAACATGTGCACCATATTTTGTAATATCAGTTACAAATTCATCATAAATTTCTTTATCAGCAATAACAACTTGTTCAGAGGCACAAACCATACCATTATCAAATGCTTTTGACATTAAAATATCATTTGCAGCTTGAGCAACATTTGCAGTTTTTTCAACATAAGCAGGAACATTACCTGCACCAACTCCAAGAGCTGGTTTACCACAACTATAGGCAGCTTTAACCATTGCATTTCCACCAGTTGCTAAAATAGTCGCAACTCCTGGATGCTTCATTAAAGCGGTAGTTGCTTCCATTGATGGATGAATAATCCATTGAACACAATTCTTTGGAGCACCTGCTTTTACAGCAGCTTCTTCAATAATTCGTGCTGTTTCGGCACTACAATTTTGCGCATTTGGATGGAAACCAAATATAATTGGGTTTCTTGTTTTTAAACATACCAATGATTTAAAGATAGTAGTACTTGTAGGATTTGTAACTGGAGTAATACCACAAACTACACCTAAAGGATCAGCAACTTCAGTAATACCAGTTACAGGATCATCACTAATAATTCCACATGTTTTAATATGTCTCATTTGATTGACAACATATTCACATGCAAATAAGTTTTTGGTACATTTATCTTCAAATACACCACGTTTTGTTTCTTCAACTGCAAGTTTAGCTAATCTTTCATGATTATCTAATACAGCAGTACTTACTTTAGCAACAATATAATCTACTTTTTCTTGATCTAATTTTCTAAATTCTTCTAATGCAACTAAAGCTTTATCTACTAATCCATTTATTTCATCATTAACAGCCTTTAATTCCTCTTCATTCATAAAAAACCTCCCTATTTTCTAGTTTTGTTTTGTTTCAAGAATAATTGGTGAGACAAAACGGCTAAAGAAGTAGCCATATTCATACTAGAAATAATTACGCCTTCTCTAACTATTATGTTTGTGGGAGCAAAATTCCAAATAGCTTCTATACCATTGTCCATTAATATATTAGCAACTTCTTGGGCTGCTCCAACAGGAACAGTAATAATACCAATTCTAGCTTTAACATTAGGTAAGATATCTTCAATTTTTGTAATTGAATAGACTGGGATGTTATTCATTCTTTTTCCAATAACATTACTATTACCATCGAAAGCAGCAACAATTTTAAGACCATACTGTTCGAAACCATTAAAGTTTAAAAGAGCACTTCCTAAATTTCCTACTCCAACTAAAATTGCGTTATGAGTGTCATCATAACCTAAGATTGTTTCAATATCTTTAATTAAAAGATTGATATCTCTTCCTCTATTAGGAATACCATCAATCGTCGATATTAAAGCAATATCCTTACGGACTTGTTCTTGATTGAGATTTAAACAATCTGCAATCGTTTGGCAAGAGATGTATTTAACACCCTCTCCTGCTAAGTTTTTTAGAAGATTTAGGTAATCAGGTAATCTTCTCAACTGATTTCTTGTTAAAGTTTTGTTTTTCATACTCGGTAATTATTTCCTGAATTAAGTATATTCTTATCCTTTCTTTAAAACAACAAAAATTATTTTTCGTTGTAATTTAAAATGTTTCCAACTATAAGTAAACCGTCAAAAGCGACAGTTAGACTTCCACACGTATTAAGAAATACTATTGATGTACCGCCATTTTCTTGGCCAATGATATTTAAAGAAATAATTAAGATTCCAATCCAAGTAATCAAAATTACAACCATATAAATTACTGAAACCCATAATGGCGATTTAAAAGATTTATGGGAAATTAAATGACTTAAGCAATACAAGAAAGTAAATAACCTAGCAATTAAATCTACCACAAATATCCCTAAAGCAATCCAATACCAAGGGTTATCTAAATTCTCAAAAAAGTTCGAATATTTAGTGTCATAAACTGTTGAACATGAAAAACCAACTATAGCAGTTATTGCTACGACACAAAATGTTATAAACAATCCAATTATTCCAATTAGATTTAATATTTTACCTAAGAAACTTTTCATATATTTATTCTAAATAATTAACAATATTAATGATATACTAAAAATATGAAAATTGCATTAATTCTTCAAGGTGGAGGAGCACGTGGTATTTATACCAGCGCTATTTTAGATATGTTTCTCACTGATAAAATTCATATCGATAAAATATATGCAGTAAGTGCTGGAGCTTTAAATGCTTTAAATTATTTATCCAATCAAAAAGGTAGATCAAAGAAAGCATTTAAATATACTTTTAAATTAAAAGAATTTGCTTCTTTTAAAAACATCATAAAAAAGAAAACATTTGTAGATTTTGATTATTATTTTAATGAAGTACCAAAAACTATTCCTTTTGATTTTGAAACTTATACAAATAGCCCAATAGATTTAACAGTAGTTGCTACTTGTATAGAAACTGGAAAACCAGCATATTTTAATAAAAGTGAATTTAAAGATTTTATAGATTGTGTTAAAGCAAGTTCTTCTTTACCTATGGTTTCTAAACCTGTAGAAATAAATTTTCTACACTACCAAGATGGAGGAGATAGCGATCCTTTGCCATTTAAAAAAGCAATCCAAGAGGGATATGATAGAATTATTGTTATTACAACACGAAAATTATCATATCGAAAGAAAACTACTCATAATAAAGAGAGGATGTTAACGTATAAATTATTTTATAAAAACTATCCTCGTTATATGAAAGCACTAAAAATATCACATCAAAACTATAATAAAGAATTTTCTTTTTTAATGAAGGAAAAGAATGTCTTCATTATTGAACCATCTGAATCTATTAAACTAAAACATTTAGATAAGAACGATGAAAAAATCGATTACTATTACAATCTTGGTTTAAAAGATTATGAAAAAAATAAAGAAAAACTAAGGAATTACCTTAGTTAACTTTATTCATTCTATAACCAACACCAATATATGTTCGAATAAGTTTCGCACTTCGCGAATCTTTTTCTATTTTACGTCTAATACCTGCCATAAATACTCTTAAACCATTTTGATCATTACCATTAGCACCCCATACATGAGTGATAATATAATCATAAGTTAAAGTCTTATCTAAGTTCATTGCAAGTAAAACTACAATCTTATATTCAAAATTTGTAAAGTGTACTTCTACTCCATTAATAAATATGGTTTTAGCATCAAAATCTATAGTTAAATTACCATTAATAAATAAATGTTGTTCATCATTTTTATTAGTATATCTAAATTGATTTCTAATACGTGCTAATAATTCATATTGATTAATTGGTTTTACCATATAATCATTAGCACCTGTATCAAAAGCTAATACTTTAGTTTCTACATTATTACGACTACTAACAACAATAATAGGTAAAGTATTAGTAAAACTACGAACAGTATCAATAACTGCCATACCATCTTTATCTGGTAAATTAAGTTCCATAATAATTAAATCAATTACTTTTTTAATACAAGTATCAATAGCAGTTTGAGCATCACCAACAAGGATTACATTGTAACCCGCATCTTTTAATGGTTTTGCGATTAATTGACTTGCTGTTTTGTCGCTTTCAACAACTAAAACATTCTTTTCTTTTTGCATCTTTATTATTATATCATAAATTAAGTTAACATTAAGAATTATTAACATAATTATTCAATATATCCAAAATTAACAACAAAACTTATAGCATAAATGTTTTCAGTTCAACTACAATTTTCGAATAATTATAAAATTTAGTATAATAAATAATCAAAATTATATTGATAGTATCGTACTTTTTAATTTTTTGGAGTTTAACTCCAAATTTTACATATCTAAATTAAAACTCATTTTTTGCTTTTCTATTCATCAATAATTTCACTGCAATTTCAATAGGTTGGTTCTCATATATTATTTGATATAAAGTTTTAATAATTGGCGAATCAATACCATGTTTGGTAGAGATTTTATAAATTTCTTTTAGAGTGTTAATAGATTCTGCAGTTGATTTAACTAATATTTTTGCATCTTCTAAACTTTTGCCTTGACCTAAATAAAAACCTAAAGAATAATTTCTAGAAGTTCTATCAGTAGCAGTTAATACAAGATCACCTACTCCCGTTAAACCAAATATCGTATCTTTTCTAATGCCAATTGCAATTCTATATTTATTCATTTCATGTAATCCACGAGATATTAAAGCAGCTCTTGCATTACTTCCAGCTCCATATCCTTCTATAATACCAGCACCTAAAGCAATAACATTTTTCATCGCACCACAAAATTCAACACCCTTATAATCACTAGATGTATAAACTCTAAAATAACTATTATGAAATAACATTTGTACTTCTTTAGCAACACTTAATTTATTTGAGGCACTTACTACACATGTTATTTTCTTTTCTAATACATATTTAGAAAAAGAAGGACCACTTAATATTGCAATATCATTAGATTTAAATATCTTATGTACTAATTCGAATATAGTTTCACCTTTATACATACCTTTAGAAGCAATAATAAAAGTTTTATCTTTAACTTTACTTGGTGTAATACGTAATAATACTTCTTCAATTACACTAACAGGTAAGGCAATAATTATAAAATCTGTATCTTTTATCGCATCAAATAAATAATTTGTTGCTTTTATATTCTCTTTTAATTTCATACTTCCTAAATATTTTTCACAAGTATGAAAATCATTTATTTCACTTACTTCATCTTGATTTCTAGCATATATTAATACATCATCTTCATTATTAGATAATACAGTTGCTAAAGCTAAACCCCAATTACCACATCCTAAAATACTAACCTTCTCATTCATATCTTTACCTACTAATTAATCTCTTTATATAAGCGAACGTAATGTACATTCATTCTTTCTTTTTTAACATAAAAATTAAGAACGCTTTCTACATCTTTAGTGGCACTAGAAAGCATAATATATTTAATCTTTTCTTCTTTTAATTTTTGTTCAGTAAATTCATAAAGTTTACTGCCATATCCTTTTTTTCTTTCGTCAGGAATAATATATAATTCATCAATTTCAAAATATGGTGTGTTCTTTTTAACAAACTCATAATCTTTATAAGTAACACTAACTTCACCTACAATAAAACCAATTACTTGATTGCCAATAAGGGCACAATAACATTTCTTATTTAAAAAATAAGACATATCATCCCCACTAAAGCCATAGGTAATATGTTCATCTTCCCAATCTTTAGTTAATCTAACAATTTCTTCTTTATCATCTTTTGATGCTTCACGAATAGTTATTATCTTGTTCATGTTTATATAACTCCTAAAAATATACTATCACATTATTCTTACTTTGTTATCTAGAAAGACTTTAAATTATAGAAAAGATACCATTAGAAGTTTATAATTAGAAATAGCGAATTCAAGATATTCTTGAGGAAGAAATAATAATGAAAAAAACTAAAAAAGTCCCTAAGAATTTAACATCGGGAACATTTACTGGTTCAAAACCTCCAAAAAAGACTGAATGGATTTATTCCATGTCCGGTATCTTTAGAGATGCTTGTTATGCATTAGTTTCTTATAATTTTTTAAACTATGCAAAAACAGCAGGTCTATTAGATAAAGCAAATTACACTGCTCAATTTGGAGTTTTAATTGGTTTATTTATTGCTTGTTTAGTATGGGATGGATTAAATGATCCTTTAATGGGTATTATCATTGAAAAATGTCATTTTAAAACTGGTAAATATAGACCTTGGATTTTAATAGGAGCAATAGGCACATGTATTATGGTCTTATTGATGTATTTATTAAAACCTCATGGTTGGTGGTTTGTTGCTTGTTTTGGTATATTTTATTTTTTATGGGACTTTGTTTTTACAATGAATGATATAGCATATTGGTCAATGCTCCCCTCTTTATCTGGAGATACAAAAGAAAGAAATAAATTAACAACATTAGTCAGTGTTGCCGCAGGAATTGGCCAAGCTGCAATGGGTGGATTAACTGGATTGCTCGTTAATGCAGGAAATATAAATACAATTTATGGATGGCTTGCAATTCCTACTGCTTTATTATTTTTAGCAAGCCAAGCAGCTGTTTTCTTTTTATGTAAAGAACATGCTCGAGATCCTAAACAAGATGAAGTTAGTTCTAAAACTAAACTTAAAGATTTATTTGTAATGGTAAAAAATAATGCTCCCTTAAGAGTAGTAGTTATTGCTATTTTCTTTGATTATTTAATGGGTTCAATAACTGGAACTTTAGGTTATGATTATTTCATATTTACTTATGGATATGGTGGAAGTTTAGGTGGTTCAATATATTTTATATCAGGTGTATTTAACACGATATTTGCCATAGTTGCTCAAGCTTTATATGGTAAAGTATCTAGAAAGTTAAAGTTAATGCAAATACTTGATATTACCTTCTATATTACAATAGGTTTATATGTAATATTTTATATTATTGGTGTTCCTTTATTTGGAGAGCATCCTTTAGCATATTCTCCACGAACTGGAGAAGGTATAACTGCCTCAGTTAATATTTGGTCCGGAACCGGTTGGTTAGTTATTATTCCACTAACCTTAATTTCTATGTCTACATCAATGTTTTTACTAGTCTTACTTGTAATGATGCAAAATTCTATTGAATATAATGAATATAAATTTGGTGAAAAGAAAGAAGCTGTAGCTTTTGCTTGGAGACCATTAGATGCTAAAGTTTCAAGTGCTGTAAAACAAGGATTATATATGTTAGTTCTTGTAGTAACTGGTACTATTGGAGTTTATCAAATTATTGATGAAGGCACTAAAAAAATTAATGCTGGTTTAGCAGATGCGGACACCGTTAATAATGAAGCATTAAGTGCTGTAGATAATTTAAGTAGAAGTCAAATTATAGGTTTTGATACTGCTTATATTGGTTTAGCAGTTTTATCACTTATAGCTTCATATTTATTTATTAAATTAGGTTATCATTTAACAGAAGAACAACATCAACAAATTATGATTGAGCTTGATAAACGTCATGAATTAGAAAAGAAAGAATTAGAAGCTAAAAAAAGCTAATAACTATATCATTTAACGTATGAAATGCCTTTTCAAATAAAGGCATTTTTATTTACTTAATTTTTATCTTCTAATATTTTAGATTTCTTATTAATATCCCAAAATAAAGATAATACTAATAAGACTATAGATAATAAAGCAGGTACCCACCAATATAAAGTTATAAAAGTATATATTGCACTACTTGGTTGAGTAGCTTCGCTAGCAACATATCCACATAAAGATAAACTCCATAAGGTAATAGCAGTTCCAAGTCCACTACCAATTTTACTACCAAAACTATTTGCACTAGCAGCTAACCCTTCTACTTTAATTCCATCTTTAATAGATATATATCTTACTAAATCAGGAGCAAGAGTAAATAGTTGTGACATAACTACTGCACTACCTAATCCTTTTATCATTACTCCAATTAAACTAGCTATAAAATTATAAGGAAATATAGCTCCAATTACATTACCTAAAACTACACATGATATTGCAATACTTAAAGTATATTTTTTAGATAATTTCTTAACTAATAATGGAGTTAATAATAAACCTACTCCCATACTAATCATTGGTAAACTACCAAATAAAGAGAAATAATTTACATCACCAAGTACAAATTCCGCATAATATTTTCCAATAGATGTAGCAGATAAACTTAAATAATAATTAATGGCAAACATAAGTACAGCTATATAAAAATATTTAGTTTTTAATAATGCTTTTAATCCCTTTTTAACTTCACCTTTTTCACGATGTTCTTTCTCTTGAACTTTAATTTCTTGTTTTTCTTTTACTTTAAAGAAACACAATATTTCACCAATTAAAGCAATAGCTATTAATATAATTACAAAATATGTCCATGAATCCTGTTTCTTTTCTCCACCAAATATATTCATGATTGGTATAGCAAATGCACAAACTAATGAACCTACACTAGTAAATATTGAATTAATTGTACATACATTACTTTGATCATATGGATCATCTGTAATACGAGGTAACATTGCATTAAAAGAAACATTATTCATCGTATAAAAAATAACAGTAAATAAGAAATATAATATTGAAATCATTATAATTGCTAACGATTTATCTAATCCTGAAGTAAAAAATATAAAGAAAAATACAACTGTTAAAGGAATAATACTAATACCAAACCAAAATCTAGCTTTACCTAGTTTAGAATGAGTCTTTTCAATAATAGCCCCCATTAAAATATCGCTAAATCCATCAAATATACGACATACTAATACAATAGTTCCAAATAAAGATATTAATTCATCACCTGGTTGAACACAATCAGTAACATATATAGTTACATAAGTACCTATAAATGCCCATAATATGTAACTTCCCATATTACCAAAAGCATAAAAGAATTTTTCTTTTAAATTAGTCTTTACTTTAGGTGTAGTATTTTCTTTAATTTCTTCCATATTAAAGTACTCCAATCTCTTTTAAGAAATCTTCCACTTCTTTTTTATAACGTCCTCTATCTACAGTAATTGATGCAGCATGCCATGCGGTATCAAAAATAACTAATTTCTTTTTACAAGTTGCAGCATTATATAAATTATGAGCATGATAAATCTTAACGAAATTATCCTTTTGCCCATGTATAAACAAAATAGGTACTTTATTATCTTTAATAATACTTAATGGTTCTGCATCCTTAAAAGACCAATGATGTAATATTTTTAAATCTAAATTTATAAAAGGTAAAAGTAATTTAGGTGGTAAATGATAGGATTTTATCATATCTCTTACTACTTCTTTTAAACTTCCATATCCACAATCATCAATAATGAAATTTACTTTTTGTTGATATTTAATAGATAAAAGAACTGTAGCTCCACCCATAGAAACTCCAGCTAAACCTAAGACAATATCATCTCCATAATCTTTATATGTTTTATTTATAATCTCTACTAAATCTTGGCTTTCTAAATAGCCCATTGTTATCTGTTTATGTTTATTATCTCCATGACTTCTTTGATCATAAATAATAGTAGAAAAACCTAATTCATTAAAGATTAAAGAATATCTTAAGGAACCTTCTCTATTACTACAATGCCCATGACATAAAATAACGAATTTTTTTGAACCTTTAATTATATTTCTATCACCATGAAGAACATAACCATCTCTTAAAGTTATAGAAAATTCGTTCCTAGCTAATATCTCACAACCTTTATTAAAATTCATTTTAGCATTATATTCTTTAGAATTTTTACGCGAAAATCTACGAGGATGTATTAATAAACAAGTAACTATAATCGAAGGAAAAATACATATAATTAAAAATAGTAAAAATATACTGCCTAATATAATTAATAATATTTGCCACCATTCCATAAATAAACCTCATTAATATTATACAATTATCTAACATTAACAAAAGAAAAAACTATATATTTATCGTATCGATTCCTAATCCACACGCTAAATGATATAGTTTTTAAAATTAATAATTAATTATATTTTATTTTTTTACTTCACAATAAAAAGCGTAATTAGCAATAGCCATTTTTGGTGAGACCCATAAACCTAAAATACCAAGCGTTAAAACAACTAAAATTGCCCAACCAATATAAGAGATTTGCATACAGAATAATTGCCATTTATGTCCATGCATCATTTCTTTAGATTTAGTTATAGCTTCATTAACACCAATTTCAGGATGTTCTTCCAAAATAAATGTAGCCATTGAATAGGAATAAGATTTTATAATAGCACCAATTCCAAGTGACCAAACACCCCATAAAATTAAATAAATACCACCAAGAAGATCTAATCCAATTGATTTCCAATAATTAGTTTTAAATCCATTAAAGAGATTACCAACACTTAAATCTCCTCCTTCATAAGTAACTTTAGAAACATAATGAACTCCAAGCATTAAAGGTGGAAGAATAAATATACCTAATACTCCTGAAACAGAAGTAGCAATCCAGGTATAAACAGGAACAAAACCAATGGCATTTATTCCAGTTACTGCACTCACAATTAAAGCATAGATAAAACAAATCAATACTAATAAACCAGTGTATTTCTTTGCTTTCTCACTAGCAACATGACGATAATCTTTTGCAACCATATATAAATTCCTTTCAAGACAATGATGTCTTTATAACTTATTTAATATTTTTCTTTGTCCTTCATATGTTTATATTCATCATATAATTTTAAGCAATCTTCTCGAGATAATTCTTTCATTAATTTATCTCTATTTCCTTCTTCACTTAAATCATAAAATTTAGAATCTCTAAAACCTATTTTAGCAGTATCTTCAATATTGCATCCATAATATATCTTTCTAATATTAGCCCACAATAATGCTGCTAAACACATTGGGCAAGGTTCTCCAGTTGTATATATTTCACAACCAGATAAATCAAATGTTTTAAGCTTTTTACAGGCTTTATGAATGGCCATCATTTCTCCATGACAAGTAGGATCATTATTCTTTATTACTTCATTATGAGCTTTGGCAATTATTACATCATCTTTTACAATAACTGCACCAAAAGGTCCTCCATGTCCATCTTTAATACCTTTTCTTGCTTCTTTTATAGCAAGCTCCATATACTTTTGTTCCATATTATTAATCTCCGTTATTAATATTATTAATTATATTTAGCTTCTAATCCACTAATAATTGTTTCAGCTGAAGCTAAAGCTTCATCAGCTTTATCAAGAGTAGAATTTCCTTCAGCTACTTTAGTGTCAAATGTATCTTTATAATCAGTATATTCTTTTTCTAAATCATCAATTTGAGTTTTATATTTTTCAAATTCAGCATAGGCTTCATTAATACTATCATTAGCATATGTTTCTATTTCTGGTAAATCAATATTTAATAAATTATCTAAGTTTGTAAATACTAAAGTAAATACTCCATTTAATGTAGAATTTATTGTTACATCACTCGTTCCATCATTATAAGTAAAACTTAAATTTTGATATCCTAAATTAACATTACCTAAGAATGAAAAAATATTTGGAAGATATTGATCATATCCATTTAATTGAGATAATGAAGATTTTAAAGTAGTTAATGTAGATTGAAAACTGCTTAATGTAGAACGATAAGAATCAATTGAAGTTTCTACTTCAGTAAGAGTTGATCTATAAGAATTAACTTCTTCTTTCTTTTCATTAAATTCAGTTACATAAGATTGAAATTGAGTATTTCCATCTTCTACTTGAGTGTAATATGTATTAAATTCAGTTTCTGTAGCATTTAATATTTCTTGATCACTAACTGATAATGATTTTGTTTTTAAGACTGCGATTCTATCTTTCATAGAAACAAAATTATTATATGTAGTACTTTCACGAGCTTCTAAAGTATCCATTGTAGAAGACATATCGTCAAATTCTGTAAATAATACTTCTGCCTTATCGGCATATACTTGTACTTCATCAATTTTAACCATTGCTCCATCAATAGTAGTATTTAATGAATCAATATTTTCATTAGTTTCATATGTTCCAAGTTGATTTACTACATTAGTTAGACTAATTACAGGAGAGAATACAAATAAACAAATAGTACCCACTAATAATAAATTAGCTCCCATACCAATCAATCTCTTTGGAAGTTTCTTTATAGTTCTTGCTTTCTTTCTAAATATTGCATATATTCCCCAGCCAATTCCATAAGCAAAGATAATAGCAAGTACGGCAGCAATAACAAAGAAAGCTAAATGAATAGCAGCATATCCAACTGCATTATAGAATTCACTAGATTCAAACATAGAATCAATAAGAACTAATGAAGAACTACCAATAGTAGTTCCTATTTCTGTAATTCCACTATTAAGTTGAGTTATATTTGCACCAATATCTTTTGTTAAAGTAGCAAGATCAATATTAAATGCTCTTAATAAATTAACTTCTACTTTTACTAATATAAAATAAAATAAATAAGTAAAACCTATAAATAACACTAAATCAATAGCACATTTAATAGGATTTCTTAATAAACCAACTGCTAAAGCTATAACTAAAATAGCAATAATAATAATATCTATAATCATAATATTTTCGTTCCTTTATGTTTAATATTATACGATATGAACGAATATTTTTAAATATTTTATTAAACTAAAAACTGAATTACATATGTTCTTGTATAATACTAAGTATTTTTTCACCAATATAATGAGCAGTTGCTGGTTTTATTAAAGGTTTTAAATCGTCTATTGTTTGTGGTTTAAGTCTAACTATTTTATCAATTTGCTTGTCAGTCATTATAAAATTTTCTTTTAATCCTTTTGCTGCTGAATACTCTAACCTAAATGTTAATAATGCATTATAAACATCTTTTTCTTTTTCAGTGAGTTCGTCGTTTTCACCACTTTTTGAGACGTTACTTTTGCAATAATCAACATATAAATCAATATTCTTATTTGTTTGCTCTTCATCTATTTTCATGAAGAAACCAGAAACATAATTCAATTTATCTTCGCTTTTATAATTAAATATATCCGCATTTATGTTCACAAGAACAAAATTTTCAAAGTTTGAATTAGTTTTTGTAAAATTTGAATAAACCAAAGCTGGATTTGCTTCCCTTATACTTCTATATAATGGGACTAGAATATTTGTAAACAAAAAGTCATAAAGTTCAAAAGATTTAGTTTTAAATATTTTATAATCAACATCAATAAATTTATGATTAAATGCAAGTTCTCCTAAAGTTTTTTCCTTTTTAGAATTATTGTTCCTATTAATTAACATATCATGTTTGAATTCAGGATTGTATTCAAGTTTTAAAAAATAACCTATAATACCCATACAATAATACAAACCATTCTTAACTAAACCCTCTTTATCAGGTTCTGTACATGTCTTTTTAATAGCTTTTTGGTATTCTTTAAAAGTTTTTTCAATGAATAACACATCTTTCAAAAAATCAAAACAATATTGATGAGTAACGAAAAGATTTTTATAAAAAGAATTATTTTGTAATAATTTGCTAACATTATTTCTAGCTGTACCTGGATTCATGAAAACGAAGGAGTATAAATCTTGAGCCAACTCGTTATTTTTCGTTCTTTGCCATGGTTCCTTATAAACATTATGGTCGTACTTTTCTCCTCGTTTAATTTCTATAAAAACATCGTTATTTTGCATTAATGTTTTTAAATTTCTTTGTTCTACTCTGTTTGCAATAACGTCTTTAGCCTTAATTGGCTTTTGTGTATTACTAGCCTCTGCAACTCCAGCAATAAATTCATTTTTTTCTTGTTCGTTTGAAAAAGTATTCTTAATTACTTTGCATACAATAAAGAAGTCATTTTCAAAAGGAATTTCACCTATCATCCTTGAAGTTTGACCACCATTAACAATTGAAAAATTCTTTAATAATAATTCGTTTCCATCAAAGTTATAATCGTCACAAACGATAATAATACCATTGTTATAGTACCAAAAATAATTCGATTTATAAAAAATTGAATCAATGATCTTGTTATCAATATTTTCATTTTTAATATAATATCTTAAATTCATAGCCAATAAACCGCGTTTCCCATCAGTTTCCCATAATTTTTTAAGTGATTGAGCACTAATGTTACAAACTACGCTATCATTTCCGTAAGAGAGAAAGTTATTTGGTTTATCGAGTACAAATGTTCCTTTTTTAACACAATCAAAAGGCTCGACATTACTATCAATAGCTAATTTAATATCATCACCAAACGAAATAGTACAAGGAACATTTTTAGCAAACTCTAATTTACCAATCTTATTTTGATATTCAAAACGTTCTTTTTCGTTCGGAACAAAATTGGTAATAATTCTTATAGCAAATTTGTCAATTTCATCATCATTATCCAAAGCTGTTCTAATCTTCTGTGTTACTTCTTGATTCTGCCTAAAAATCTTCTTTGCTGCGTTATCAATTAATCCACCAACAAAGTTTATTCTTCTTTGTAGTTCAAAAAAATCAAATAAATCATTTTGAACATCATATACCATCAAAAATTCATAAGTGTCTTCATCGTTATTAGAATTGATAAATACTCCATCTAAAAAATTGTCATTTTGCCTATCATAACAAACATTATCAAGAACATCATCAGTATTAATTTCATCCGCAGAATAATAATAATTGTAAGCAAACAAAACTAATAACTTATAAGCAAATACTTTTTTGTCCAAATCAAAAACATTGCTTATCCTTGCAAAATCTTTATCAAAATTTTCTATCATAAAGTGTCCTCATTACATTATTAATTGTGATCCAATTAGGTTAATTAATCAAGATCTAATAAAACAGCGCTTTATAACCAGAAAATAGCCACACTTTATATAGAAGATTTTTAAATGTATAATAAAAATATAAAGTCTACATATATCTTTATGAAAGGAGTTTTATATGTGGGGAAATCCAGATAATTTAGAGAAAATTAAAGAGATTATTGTAAGAAGTCCTGAATATTTTAATTGGTCTACAATATTCTTTTTAGCAGTTGTTGTCTTAGTTTATACGATATTACTAAAGAATAAAGATTATAAAAGTATTATCGCTGGTATTACTTTATATAGTATTCATTGGTTCTATGAAATTATGAATGCTGTTATAGCTAAAGTAAGTGGGGCTCCATTATGGGCAGTAACTAATGATTCTACTTCCTTTATTTTATTAATAGGAGTTTCAGTAGAATTATCATTTATGTTTTCTTTAGCAGGTATAGTAGCATGGAAATCTTATGAAGCACTACTCCCTAAAGTTAAAATATTAGGAATACCTACTAAATGGATAATAGTAATTGTTATGTCTATCTTATTTTCATGTATAGAAATATTCTTAGCATGGACTGGTAAGTTCTTATGGTATTACACTTGGTGGGGAGCAATTCCTGTGTGTATTACTACCTATGTTCCATTCTTTATTGGAGCAATGTTTTTACCAGAGGCAAATCCTAAATTTAAAAAAATATTCATACCAAGTTTAGTAGGTATAAATATTATTTTATTAGCTATATTAATTCCATTAGGTATTATTTAATAATTTCATCATTATACAAACAATTTTCTATTATAATATAAAAGGAAGATGAGGTTATTTAGATGAAATATATTAAAGTATCGGCTGCAATAATAATTAAAGATCACAAAGTATTTGCAACTCAAAGAGGATATGGTGAATTTAAAGATTGGTGGGAATTTCCTGGTGGCAAAATAGAAGATGGAGAAACCCCTGAAATAGCACTAAAAAGAGAAATAGAAGAAGAATTAAAAACTGAAATAAATATTGATAGTTTTATAGAAACTGTTGATTATGAATATCCTACTTTTCATCTAAATATGAAATGTTTTAAATGCAGTATAAAATCTGGAAATCTTACTCTTTTAGAACACGAATCTGCAAAATGGTTAGCAAAAGAAAACATAGATTCTGTGAATTGGTTACCAGCAGATAAATTAATTATAAGTAAAGTTTTAGCTTTGTTAGATTAATCAACATCAACTTGTGTTAAATAATTATAAGTTTCAAAACTAACTGATTTATCAAGTTTATAATGTATCTCAAATACATTTCTATTTTCTTTGTCTTTTTTATCTATTAATGGCCCACAAACATATGCTTCGCCAAGAAAATAAAAATAATTTGATGTATCAGTATCTTTCTTATTTTTTCTTATAAACATATAAATTTTTGTATTTTCTTTTGTTGCATTAGTAAGCAATATTGCATCTTTTGATAAAGTATTTCTATTATTCTTAGAAATACAAATAATTTCATTAGAATTAATAAATCTATCTTCATATTGAATTGATAAAGAAATGCTTGGATCTTTATCATAATTAATAAATACAGGAAATGTATTTGTTCTTTCATCATATTTATAACCACCAATATTTTGACCGCTTATGTTTTTATCCCAATTTAAAAGCCAGCAAACATCTTCATAGGTATATTTTTCTTCTAAA
>JBAYBM010000004.1:0-68654 GCA_041669265.1 Bacilli bacterium
CGAAAAAGCCCCTCCTGTGGCTTCGGGGCGGCCGATGAACGAAGGGCATGCCCTTCGTTCATCACTGGCCTACTCCTCGGTCCAACATTTGGGGTTCACTACATATTAATGGAAACTTTTTTTGATTTGTGGCCCTGTTTTACAGGATCGGTGGCAACAAATTTTAGATAAAGAAAAGACCACCGACGAGGGTGGCGGTTCGAGTGGAAATATCCACTCAAGAAAAAAAGGAGCCTGGGAGACTCCTTTCTATATTGGCTTACTTGATACTAGGCTTACTGGGCTTAGTAATAGCAAACCTTAACGCAAATCGCCCTTTCGATACGAGTATCAAACGAGTGTGCGTCTGGCGACCATTTGGTGGAGCAAAGGAGGATCGAACTCCCGACCTTATCGTTGCGAACGATACGCTCTCCCAACTGAGCTATTGCCCCACTAAAAAATATTATCTAACTTTTACATTTAAATATCATTAATAAAATATATTTTAATTGGTTGGTTTATAAATAATCTTATCTTGTAAAGCTGGTTTATATTTAAATACTAAATTGCAAATTAATACACCACATAAACTACCTAAAGTATCACAAACTATATCATACATCGTGTCAATTGCAGCATATTGATGTCCTTCTTTAGTTTTATAGAACTCACCGATATCTGAAATTGAACAAGTATAATCTCCACTTTCATTTATACAATCTAAGAATTCATCAGGTATATATTTTTGCATATTTGTACCAAATAAACTATCAAATGAAAATTCATATATTTCCCACATTGCTTCAATTGCGATTGCAAAGAAGAAACCAAATATTAAAGAGAATAGTAATTGATGATTTCCATTATTACTTTTCTTTAGAAAATATTTAGCAATTGAATAACCAAATATAGAAAACATCATCGTACCAAAGAAATGTAAAAATTTATCATAAGAACCAATCTTATAATAAAATTGTAAACATTCACCAAAGAAAACAGATAATAATAAAGCTATTCCTACTCCAATATCAACAATTATAGAGAACTTAATCTTTAATATTTTTTCTACAATAAAAGGACCTAATATACCAATCATTGAAGAGATAGTTGCGACCATTATTATTTTTGATTGATCAACTGACCAAATAGAAGTCACTCCTAAATAAGAAGTTATTGCTAATATTAATAACGTTACATACATAGGTTCTTCAATAGAATATAATACTTTTCTAAATTTAGACACTTGCTCAAAATCTTCCTATTTGTATTCTATATTCGTGAGAATATTTATACAACCCTAAAGATTAAAAATAATATCAATTCATAATTAAAATACATATAAAATATAGTAAAATTAATATATGGAAAATGATTCAATTTGTGTAATAGATTTAAAAGCATTTTATGCTTCTTGTGAGTGTGTTGAAAGAGGACTTGATCCTTTTACCACTCCTTTAGCAGTTACAGATACAACACGAAAAGAATCTACTATTGTTTTAAGTGTATCACCATATTTAAAAAGTTTAGGAGTTCCTTCAAGATGTAGAAGAAAAGATTTACCTATTATAAATGGGATGATTTATGCTCTTCCACAAATGGAAAAATATGTTAAAAAATCTGCACAAATAGTATCTATTTTCTTAGATTTCGTAGGAATAGATGATTTACATATTTATTCAATTGATGAATCATTTTTAAATCTAGGTCCTTATTTAAAACTATATAAATGTACTCCTAAAGAATTATGTTTAAGAATACTTAAAAAGATAAAAGACGAAACAGGATTAACTGCAACTTGTGGTATTGGTCCAAATATGTTTTTAGCAAAAGTTGCTGATGATAAGGATGCTAAAACTGCTAAAGATTTTTTAGCTGAATGGACTTATGATGATGTTCCTAGTAAACTTTGGCCAATTACTCCCCTAAATGAATTATGGGGAATTAGTGAAGGATATCTTAAAAAACTAAATCAATTAGGAATCTATAAAGTTTATGATTTAGCTCATTATAATAAGAATTTATTAATGGCTAAATTTGGTGTTTTAGGTGAAGAATTATATGAACATGCTAATGGTAGAGATGATGCTAAAATTAGAGATAAATATGTTCCAATTAATAAAGGGTTATCACTTGGACAAGTCTTAATGAGAGATTACACAAAAGAGGAAGCTAGATTAATAATTAGTGAAATGTGTGATGAACTAGCTATTAGACTTAGAAAAACAAAATTAGAATGTAATACTGTAGGTTTATATTTAAGATATAGTTTAACTTGTGGGGGAGAAGGTTTTGGCAAAAATTGTTCCTTAATGCGCCCAAGCAACTTAAATAGCGAATTAAAGCAAACTTTATTATATTTATATGACAGTAATGCTTTACATAAGCCAATTAGACAAATAGGAATTTCTTTTACAAATTTAAGTAAACCATCTTATGAACAACTATCATTATTTAAAAATTTAAAAGCAGATGATGATGAACGTAATCTATACGTTGCTCTAGATCAGATAATGGAAAAATATGGTAAAAATAGTGTATTAAAAGGCACATCTTTAACCAAAGAAAGTACAATTAAAGAAAGACATAATCAAATAGGAGGACATCGTAAATGAATCGTGGAATGAAAAAATGGTTACCGTTTTCTTCTTTAGTTGAACAACAAGACTTTTTAGATAAAATGATTTATGAAAAAAACAAACAACCACGTCCTCAAATTTCAATTGAGCAAGCAAATAAAATAGATCGCATATTAAAAGAATATCCTAAAAACAAACTTACATTTAAATTCTATTTAGATGGATATTTATATACTTTTAATGGAGTTATTAAAAGAATAGATACGCAAAATAAAAAAATATATTTTGAGGATTTCTATTTACCTTTAAAAGATATAATAGATATAGAAGAAGTCGATATATTCGATTCAATAAATTAAAAATGCAAATCCGTGAGGGATTTGCATTAGTTTTTATTTAATTAAATTCTTATAAAGCCCAATTACCATCTTTAAAGATAGTATGTTCTTTGCCCTTATCATCAATACCAACAATATGCATATCTTTAGTACCAATCATAAAATCAACATGAGATCCAGAATGATTAATTCCTTTTTTAGTAACTTCATCTAAACTCATATTTTCATAACCTTTCATCAAGGAAGGAAAACCAGTACCTAATGCTAAATGGCATGAAGCGTTCTCATCATATAAAGTTGAGAAGAATAAAATCTTAGAATTGTTAATTGGCGAATCATAAGCAATTAAAGCACATTCGCCTAAATAAGAAGAAGATTCATCTACTTCCAACATTTGTTTTAATAATTCTTTTCCTTTTTTGGCGCCATAATCAACTACTTTACCTTCATGAAATTTAAACCAAAAATCTTCAACTACTTGGCCTCTATAACTTAAAGGTTTACTAGCATAAACTATACCTTCTGCTTTTCCCCTCATTGGAGAAGTAAAACATTCTTCACTTGGAATATTTGGTTGATAATAAATATTAGTTCCTAATGTAGTTTCTCCACCACCAAGCCAAATGACATCCTTTATTAAACCAACTTTAAAATCGGTTCCATTTGATGCTTTATAATGTAATTCTCTTAAATTTAAACTATTTAATTTATCACATTTTTCCTTTAAAACTTCATCATGTTTTTCCCAATTTTTAATTGGATCGCCTTCATATGCTCTACTAACTTTTAAGATTGCTTCCCATAAAGCTTTTACAGCTTGAGATTTAGATAATGTTGGAAAACATTTTTTTGCCCAACCAACACTTGGAACACCAGCAATACACCATTGATATTTTGAATCCATTTCATCACGATAATGTCTAATTAATGGAGTTAAAGATTTTAATGCTTTTCCATATTTATCCATATTCATTTTCTTTAAAGCATCTGGATCATCACTTTCAATATAGATTCTACATGGTAAAGTGTCATGCCACTTTTTCCATCTTAAATCTTGCCAATCTCCTAATGTAGATAAGTCTTTTAACTTCTTATGTTTAAAATTTGAAATTGTAATTGTTGGATCGCTCCATAAAACCAAAACATCATTCGCACCACATTTATAACATTCTTCTACAAGAATCCTAATAAATTCTGGTTGATCTAAAGAACATTGAATAACAACATCTTGTCCTTTTTGAATATTTACTCCAGCTGCAGCAATTAGATGTGCATAGCTTTTAAGTACTTTCTTTTGCATAATAAAACCTCCGTATATTTAAAATTATATAGTTAAGGAGTTTTTTAACAAGCAAATTAATCGGCTTTTTCTTCTTTTGGTTTATAAATAAAATGATTACACTCGTATGTTGAATATTTTGCTGTAGTTTCTTTCATAAAATTATAGGATTTATCGTGCAAAATTTTAGCATTTTCTAAAGTATCTAATTTTGGATCAATGTACTCTGGGTCACTTATATAAACAGTAAATCTTGGTCTTTTTGAATGTTTTCTTTTTTGTAAAGTAATACAAAAAGTAATTATAGGAGTTTTAAGTAAGGCTGGGTATTTATAAGAGCCAATTGGAAATTCTCTAATTCCATTATAATATGGCCAAATATGGGCTTCTGGAAATATCGTTATAGCATGCTTTTTAGAAAGACGATATTTCATTTCATGAAAAAAGTTTGCGGCAGCACCAATATCATTTGGAAGAGGAAATGCTCCCATTGCTTCAACAAGTGTCTTTATGCCTTTAATAGAAACTGTATCAGCATTTACTATAATGTCATTAACATTAGGAAAAGTTACATGGTTTGTAATAAAAGCATCTCCATCAACTGCTACGTGATTTGAATAAACAAAAAAACCACCTTTTCTAACCTTTTTAACTGCTTTTTTATTAACATATTTAACGTTATATTTTATCTTTGCATATAAATAAACAGCTGGCCTTGCGACCATTCTATATATAAAAAAACTAAAAATCTTAAAAAAGATGTTCTTATGGTGATATTTAAAATCCGAATTAACTTTTATTGCATGAATATGAGTTCCTGCAAAATCATCATTTAGAGGATCACTATAATAATATGTTTCATCATATTTTTTAAGCTTTTTCTTTTTCATTTTTCTTTTTCTCAATTGTTTCTTTTAACATTGCTTCCATTTTATCCATACATTTGTGGAACTCAAATTCACTAGCATATCCACAATATTTTTTACTAAGCTCTTCTTTTTCTTTTGGATGTTCAAACCAATAATCAATCTTTCTTGCAAGATCTTTAGCGTTATTACATTTATATAAATTCTTATCAGTTAATGCAAAAGCTTTTGTTGCACAACGAGGAGAATTACAAATTACAGGAACTAAACCACATGATATAGCTTCTAAGCATGAAACAGCTTCAATTTCTATTATAGATGGATGGCAATATAAATCACATTTATTAATAACATCAACTAATTCATCTCTAGAATAAAATTTAAATATAGGTTGAATAGGAAGTTTCTTTTTAGCATATTTATGTAACTTATCATTAAGTGGCCCACTACCAGCAAATAATAATTGAATCTTATCTTTATGTTTACTTAAAGAAACAGCCTTAATTAAGGTTTTATGTTTCTTTTCTTTTGAATATCTGCCAATAAATAAAATTCTAAATAAACCATCGTCTTCTTTTTTAACATCAATCTTCTTAAATTGAACATCTACACCATTAGATATTACATAATGATTAGTAGGTCCAACAATTTTTTCAAAAAGATCGCATATAAATTGGCTTGGATAGTGAATACAATCACAATATTTATACATTCTTTTATAAAAAAATCTATATGTTAACCAATTAACAAAATGGCTATTCATCATAAAAACATGTGCCGTAAAATTCTCAGCTTGGCAATGAAAACCTGCGGAAACAGGGATTCCTGTTTCTCTAGCCATCAATGTTGCGTGATGTCCTAAAGTAAAAGCCATCATACAATGAATAATATCGACACCATCCATTGCTTTTTCAATAACATCTTTATCATTTTTTGCAAGAGCAACACCATTTTTTGCAACATATTTGTTTAAAAAATTGCCTAAATTAAGATTTTTAACAATATAAAAACCTGGCTGTCCAATTCTATATTCATCTCCACAAAGCACTCTTACTTCATGACCTTTAGCTTCTAATGATTCTTTTAAATTAAAAGCAGCTATAGTTGTGCCATTGTTTCTTTCACCTAATACATCACATACTAACAAAACTATCATATAGTCTCCAAAATCTTAAATATTTAATTCTCTGTTTATATTATATCAATTTTTCGATATAAAAAAAGCATTTACTATTTTGAATAAATAAATGCCTTTTTAATTTAGAAATATTAAATACTAATAATACTAGTTTTAAATACTAGATTTATTTCTCTGGAGGGACAATACCTGTTAATTCACAGAAATGTGGCAGTTTTAATACCCAATCACAGAAAACATGCCATTCTTTTAATTTGTGTTCTTTTCTTTGATTATAAATTGTCTTAAGTTGTTGATAGTTTGTTGTCATTGTAGCCCCTAAACAAAATCCACACGGGGTAGAAGCAACCAATTCTCTCCATTTTACTTTTCTATTAACAGCATCTGTTTCAGGAATTGCGTTATATTCGTCTTTTATACGAGCACAAATTTTAATAATCCCTGGATCAACTTCTTCTACACATTGTTTTCCAATATCAAATTTTAATAAACAATGCATTGTTGATTGAGACGAAACAAAATCTAACCAATGATATCTTTGAGCTTCCTTCCACCAATATAATGGAGCAGTTACGTCAAATTGAACAATAATACCATGTAAATAGTTATCATGTCCTTCTCCACTACGACATCCACCAAGCTTGCTAGCTCTTAAATAATCTTTTTCTGTGAGAGGAGTTCTATCAAACTCCACTCTCATTGGATTTCCACTAGCTTTAACAGCGTACTCTAATCCATAAACTTCAGTTTTTCCGATACTAAATTCCATTTTTATATGCCTCCTCTAGGTTTAGTAATAATGCTAATCTTGTTAATAACCCAACTCCTCCAGGGACTGGGGTTTGAAATTTCACTTTTAAATCAGGAACACAATCACCAATTAAGTGGCCATCTTCTCCTCTATTAATTCCTACATCAACAACAATACAATCTTTCTTAAAATTATATTCGTTTGTTAAAAAATGAGGTTTTCCTACTGCAACAACAATTAAATCTGCATGTTCAATATAAAACTTCATATCTTCTTTAGTAGTTTTTGAATGTAAATTAATAACGTTCATGCTTTCATCAAGCAATAAATTATGCATTGGTTTCCCAACAATATTGCTTCGACCAATAATTACAGCATTTTTTCCTTTAAATACAAACCCATTATCTCTTAAATATGTAACAATGCCTTTTGGTGTAGCTGGAGAAAAAGTACTTAATGGATTAAAACCATCAACATCTTTTTTTGGAGTAACACTAATTTTAACTAATTCTTCATCAATTTGTTTTGGTAAAGGCATTTGAACGATAAAACCAGTTACTGATTCATCATTATTTAAATCATTAACCACTTTTAATAATTCATTTTGTGTAGTAGTTATATCAAGTTTAATCAGTTTAGAAGGTAAACCAATTTCATTCAGATCTTTTAATTTTCCTCTT
Organism: Bacilli bacterium; assembly: GCA_041669265.1. Lineage (GTDB taxonomy): Bacteria > Bacillota_I > Bacilli_A > RFN20 > CAG-826 > Onthovivens. The sequence continues at coordinate 7,611 of JBAYBM010000004.1, forward strand.
ATGTAGGCACAACTCCCTGGATCTTCATTAACTTGAACAATTGCTAAACAAGGCTTTTTAGTTACACTTAAAAAGTCCTCTTTTAACATCGCTTTCTTGTTGGCGACATATGCTTTAATCTCTTCCATATTAAATATTATTATAACGAATCTATTATTTTTTTCATTAAGTTTATGATTATTTTTTCATTAAGTTTTTTTATTTTAAAAATACCCACAAAAAAAGACTTTTTTTAAAGCCTTTTTGATTTACTTTTTTAAACTACATTAAGAAACTAGAAATAATATTTAATGCAGTAGTTGTAGTTGTTGTATCACCGCTATCAGTAGTAGTTGACGTACCAGTTAAAACACTACATAGCAAGGCAAGAAATAAAAATATAATACCAAATCCTAAAGTCATATAAGAAATAATTAACTCAGAACCTCTTTCTTTTGTTTTAACGAAAACATTAAGTCCTCCACCAGTAATAGCACCTGAAGCACCTTCAGATTTACCACCTTGGAGTAAACTTAAAATAATAATAATGACAGCTATTACCCAGAAAACATAATCGTACCACTTCATAACATAACCTCCAAGTGCCTTAATAGTTTAATATTTATAATATCTTTTGTAAACTTTTTCTTCAAGAATTTGTGTATTTAGTATTCCTTTTAACTTGTTTCCACTTTGGTTTCTTTACTACACCAAGGAAAATAGCTAAACAATATATAATCATAAAGAAAGGAAACATAAATATTGCAGGTATCATTGATTTAGTATTTTTGATACGCACATTCTTTCTTTGTGTAATAAGAATAAATGTCCCTTGAAATACGAATGCGATATAAAAAGCAAATAATAAAGCATAACCAATAACAATCCATTCGTTTTGTAAAAATAGTAAATTTTCTGCTGTTGGTCTTAAAAATAAACAATAAAAGAAATCAAAAACATAATAAATTGGAATCCATGTACAACATAAAACAGCCATTGGTATAAAGAATAATTGTAAGAATAAATCTATATAAGATATTTTAAAAGATATAAAGAATTTAAAAAACATCTTGAAACCACCAGTCCAGAATAATTTATGAAGTCCATGTCCCATTCTTTCATTACGAACAAATGTATCTTTTAATGATGAAGGTTGATCTTCAAAAACTTGAGCATCTTCAACATAATGCACTCTATATCCATCCATTATTCTTTTAACAGTGAATTCAGCATCTTCGCTTTCACTCATGCAATCCCATCCATTAATTTTAGTAATAATATCATAAGAAACCATCATTCCAGCTCCTGTTAACATAGGATTTAAATGTAATCTCTCTCTAACTCTACATGCAAAACGTGAATCTCTTAAATAATATAAACCACTTATTTTACTCCAAACATTTTGGTCAAGATTTAAAGAATTTTCACAAGGTCTAGCAATTTTAACACCACTATTAAATGCATCATTCATTAAACTTAAGTAATCTTCATTTGCTTTATTATCAGCATCAAACATAATTACAAAATCATACTCTAATCCAAGTTCAAGCATCTTTCTAAAACCATATTGTAAAGCATATGCTTTTTTATGATGTTTAGGGTCATTATCTTTATGAATAAAGACATTTGCTCCTGCTAATGTAGCAACTTCTGCTGTATTATCAGTACAATTATCAGCAACAACATAAATATCAAATTTATTTTTAGGATATTTTTGCTTGTTCTTTAAATCTAATATAGTTTGTCTAATTACACTCTCTTCGTTTCGAGCAGGAATTAATATTGCAATTCTATTTTTCTTTTTACTTTTAGGAAAGATCTTCTTTTTTAAAAAGAAAAATATCATAAATAAAAATTGCCAAAAGAAAGCTAAACCAATCAAACTTAAAAGCACGGAATTTGTTTGAAACATAATTTCGTGAATCCAATCGTACCATTCAAAATATTCCATAAATACCATTTTTTTATTATAACAAATATTAAGTAATATATTTACTTATTTTGCTCCCCTTTTAATTCAAACAATATATCTCGTAACTCAATAGCCTTTTCAAAATCAAAATCTTTTGCAGCTTGTTTCATTTCTTTTTCGAGTTCAAGTATTCTTTGCTTTGATTCGCTCTTTGTAAGTTTACCCTTAATTTCCTTATCAATTTCTTTATCAGTTTTATTTCTAATAGGTGGCTTAATTTCTTTAACAATAGTTTCTGGAATAATTCCATTATCCTTATTATATTTATCTTGGATTTCACGACGACGATTTGTTTCATCAATACATGTTTGCATAGATTTAGTGATATTATCTGCATACATAACTGCAACACCATTCTTGTTTCTTGCAGCTCTACCAATAACTTGAATTAATGCTCTATCACTTCTTAAGAATCCTTCTTTATCAGCGTCTAAAATTCCAACCATACTTACTTCTGGAATATCTAATCCTTCTCTTAATAAATTAATACCAACTAATACATCATATTTACCTTTTCTTAATTGATAGATGATTTCACTTCTTTCAAGTGTTTTACATTCAGAGTGCATATATACGGCTTTTACGCCTTTTTCTTTTAAAAACTTAGTCAAATCCTCAGCCATTTTAATTGTTAGAGTTACTATCATTACTCTTTCATTACGTAAAACTCTATTATTTATTTCATTTAATAAATCATTAATTTGTCCTTCAGAAGGACGAATTAAAATTTGTGGATCTAATAATCCAGTAGGACGAATAATTTGTTCACTAACTTTATTGCCTGCTTGCTCTAATTCAAAGTCTCCAGGAGTAGCACTTGTACAAATAACATTATTAATTTCACCTAAAAATTCATCAAAATTTAATGGTCTATTATCTAATGCACTAGGTAAACGGAAACCATAATCTACAAGGTTCTTTTTTCTTGAACGATCTCCATTATACATTCCTCTAATTTGAGGGATACTAACGTGAGACTCATCAATAAATAGTAAATAATCTTTTGGAAAATAATCTAGTAAACAAAAAGGTTTTTCTCCTTCTTTTCTTCCATCTATATATCGAGCATAATTTTCAATTCCAGGGCACATTCCAAATTCGCGAAGACTTTCTACATCTTGCCTTGTTCGCATATCAATTCTTTCAGCTTCTAATAATTTACCTTCACTTTTAAATTCAGCTACTCTTGATGTTAATTCTTTTAAAATACCATCACATGCCGCCTTAATTCTATCAAAAGTTGATGCATGGTCATAGGCTGGGAAAATAGGATAAGTCTTAAATCTTTCAATTACTTCACCAGTTAAAAAATTACATTTTGTAATTGATTCAATTTCATCACCAAATGTATCTATATGAATATAATATTCTTTTGACATAATTGGCATAATATCAATTGCATCACCTAAGACTCTAAATCTACCAGGAGCAAAATCAATATTGTTCTTTTTATATTGTGCTTCAATTAATCGAGCTAGGAATTTTTTACGATTTATTTCTTCACCAACTCTAATATCAAATACTAATTTTTTATATTCATCAGGATCAGTTAATCCATATATTGCAGCAACCGAAGCAACAACAATTGTATCTCTTCTTTCAAGAATAGAATTGATTGCAGATGTTCTCATCATTTCAATTTCTTCATTCATTACTGCGTTCTTTTCAATATAGGTATCACTTGATGGAATATATGCCTCTGGTTGATAAAAATCAAAGTTTGAAACAAAATATTCTACTCTATTATTAGGGAACAAAGTTTTAAATTCTTCATAAAGTTGCCCTGCTAATGTTTTATTAACAACGAGAACTAAAGTTGGTCTTTGAACTTGATTAATAACATTAGCCATACTAAAAGTTTTTCCAGTACCAGTAGCTCCAAGAAGAACTTGAAATCTTTTATTTTCTTTTAGACCTTCAACTAGTTCTTTAATTGCATTTGGTTGGTCACCAGTGGGTTTATATTTAGATATTAATTCAAATTTATTTTCCATCTTTTTTAGCTTTCTTTTTTATCTTCTTTGAGAAATCACTAATTGTATTTTCTTTACTAGATGTTAATGGATTCCATCCCTCTCCATTTACAGCTTTTGCTTGATAACAAATTACAAATGCTTTTGGATCAATTTGAGCAATTTTATCACGTACTTTAATAAATTCACGAGTAGAGATTGCTAAACGAATAACTTTCTTTACATCTTTAGAGTACCCACCAATTGCATTATAAATAGTAGTAGATCTATCTAAATCATGAATAACATAAGAGTTTATTTCTTTATAATTATTGGTTGTTATTTCAAGGATTAATCCTCCACCAGTTGCAGTATAACTAACTTCAATCATTACGGCACACATAAAGGCACTGATAATACCTATTAATCCACTATAAAATTGAGTGCTATCTTTTTCAACCAAACTAATAACAATCCCTGAAAAGACAATTAAACCATCAAGAGTAAAACTTAATACACTTGTTTTTATATTTGTATATTTATTAATAATAAAAACTAAAATATCTAATCCACCAGTAGATCCACCACCATTAAAGGTGACTCCACATCCTAAACCAGCTAAACTTCCACCAATTACACCGATAACAAGCAATCTTCCTACGTCCATTAATTCAAGATTACTGACAATAATATTTCCATTATTATTAACAATACTCATTCCATCATGAAGTAATAATGAAATTAAGCCTGTAGCAATATTTGTTCTTAATATTAAAGAAAGAAATATTGGGAAGAATATTGTAGAAATTAAAGTAGATAAAGAAAATTTTAAACCTAAGAAAATAACTCCTAAAAAGAATAATGACCACATAATAATATATGACCATATATCAACAGTTAAAAATCCAGCACTACTTAATAAAATACTTATTCCAGAAATACCACCACTAACAATAGAAAAAGGAACAAGAAAAATACCATCACCTAAAGCGAGTAAAAAAGTACCAAAAAGAATATTTACAATACTCCAAAATGATTTTAAAACTTTTTTATTTTTTTCTTCTTTAATAGTTTTTACCATTTTTTACCTCTAACTCTAAATAACTATAGATAAATTCATCAATATCCCCGTCCATAACTTCGTTAACTTGGGTATTTTCATAATCTGTTCTATTGTCTTTTACTAAAGTATATGGGCAAAAGACATAACTACGAATTTGACTTCCCCATTCAATAGCACTCTTCTTACCTATTATACCCTCTAATTTTTCTTTTTTTCGTTCAACTTCAAGTTCATATAATTCCGACTTTAACATATTCATGGCAATCTCTTTGTTTTTAAGTTGAAATCTCTCGATTTGGCAACTGACAACTATGCCAGTAGGAATATGTGTAATACGAACGGCAGTTTCAACCTTGTTAACGTTTTGACCACCAGCTCCACCACTTCGATAAGTATCAATTTTTAAATCACTATCTTTAATATCAAGATTCACTGAATTATCAAATTCAGGATAAACATTAACTGAAGCAAATGAAGTATGTCTTCTTTTGTTTGCATCAAATGGTGAAATTCTAACTAGTCTATGTACACCTTTTTCACCTTTAAGCATTCCATATGCATCTTTACCTTCAATAAGAATGGTTGCTGATTTTAAGCCTGCTTCTTCGCCTTCTTCAAAATTTATAATTTTATATTTAAAGCCATGCCTTTCAGCAAATCGAGTATACATTCGAAGTAACATATTTGCCCAATCACAAGCTTCAGTTCCACCGGCTCCTGGATGAATTGATAAGAAACAATTTAAATTATCATATTCACCAGAAAACAAAATTTCTTTCTTTAAAATGGCAATTTCTTTTTCGATTTGAATAAAATTTTCGCTTGCTAACTCTATCATTTCCTCATCGGAATCAGACAAAGTAGTTATTAATTCATTTAAATCATCTACTTCTTTTTTAAGTTTACGAAAAGTATTTAAATGACTAGAAATTTCATTTTTATATTCTATTTTTTTATTAGCTTCTCGAATATTATCCCAAAAATGTTCATCGAGAGCTTCTTCATCAATTGTTTTTATTTCGCTTTCAATTTTAGCGACATCAAAGGGATTTACCAAGCTGAACAATATTATCGTTAGCTGTATTTAATCCTTCCTTAAGTAAATATAATTCCATAATTATCTCCTAGTTAGTGTGTACATCTTCACTCTTAAATTCAGGAGCAGCAGTTTTTTCTTTATCAATATCAGAAATATCAAGATTTTTTGTAGATTTAACAACTTTTGCTTTATCTTCTGGAATCTTTTCAACTACTGGAGCAGCAGTTGGGGTTTTTGTTGTATCAACAGCAAACTTCCCACCGACCTTTTTAGCTTCTTCTGTTTCAACAGGTTGAATTTGTATATTCATTAAATTTAAAACAACTTCAAGAGCAATCGTTTCAAGCATTTCTCTGAACATTCCCCAACCTTCATTAACATAATCTTGAAGAGGGTTAATTTGACCATAACTTCTTAAAGAAACAGATTCTCTAAATCTAGACATATTATCAATTTGTTGTGTCCAATTACGATCAATAATAGTTAATGTTAATTGTCTTTCAATTCTATTAGCAGTTTCTTTATCCCATTCTTTTTTACGTTTTAAATAGGCATCAAGTAAAATACCACCTAAATCTTCTCCAACATCGGTGACATTTGCTTCATCATAAAGTCTTGCATCAATTGAACCTTCTGGTAAAAATCTAGGTTCAATAGTTTTCTTTAATAAAGCTCCTGAAATAACATCCTTATTTTGAGCATCTTCAGGAATACTTCTTTTAGCAATTGCTTTTCCACAATCATTAAATGTCTCAATTAATAATTCAGCAATACTTTCTGCATATAAAATTTTATCTCTTTTTGCATACATAATTGCTCTTTGCTTACTTAAAACATCATCATAATCAAGTAAACTCTTACGAACATCAAAGTTTTGACCTTCAATACGTTTTTGAGCTCCACTAATTGCATTTGTTAACATTCTAGATTCAATTGGTTCATCACCAAATTTCTCGAATGTTTTCTTTAAATTATCATTAGCAAAACGAACCATAAGTTCATCATCTAAAGATACATAGAATCTTGAGAAACCAGGATCACCTTGACGACCACTACGACCACGTAATTGATTATCAATACGACGTGATTCATGTCTTTCAAGTCCAAAAACAGCTAAGCCTCCTAAGGCTCTAGTTTTATCAGTTAATTTAATATCGGTTCCTCTTCCTGCCATGTTAGTAGCAAGAGTAATATGTCCAACTTCACCAGCTCTAGCAACAATTTCAGCTTCAGAAGCATGGTTTTTAGCATTGATCATTTCATAAGGTAATTTTGCTTGGTCTAAATGAACAGCAACCCATTCACTTGCTTCAACTGATGGTGTACCAATAAGAATTGGCTGACCTTTTTCATGTCTAGCAGCGACTTCTTTAACTAAGGCTTTAATCTTTGCTTCTTTATTAGCAAATACATAATCTGTTGCATCATTACGTTGAATTGGTCTATTTGTAGGAATACAAACAACGTTCATATTATAAATTTTTCTAAATTCTTCTTCTTCAGTTTTTGCAGTACCAGTCATACCACCAATTTTCTTAAACAATCTAAAGAAGTTTTGGTAAGTAATTGTAGCAAGAGTTGTTGTCTCTTCCTTAATTTTTACACCTTCTTTAGCTTGAATAGCTTGTTGTAAACCATCACTATATTCACGACCTTTAAGAACACGTCCAGTAAATTGATCAATTAATTGAATTTCATTTTCTGTATCAACAAGATATTCAACATCTCTTGTCATGATGTAGTTAGCCTTTAATGCTTGAGAAATTCTATGAACTAATTCTTGATACTGTGGTCCATAAAGATTTGCAATACCAAACATTTGTTCAGCTTTTGTAATTCCGTTATCAGTTAAATTAACAGTCTTTGTTTTAACATCAACTGTAAAATCACCATCTTTTTTAAGCATTTTAACAAATCTATCAGCAACGTTATATTGAGAAACAGTTGCTTTTTTACCACCAGAAATAATAAGTGGAGTTCTTGATTCATCAATTAAAATTGAATCTGCTTCATCAATAACTGCAAAATTTAATCCACGAAGAACTCTTCTATCAACTGATGGAGCCATATTATCACGAAGATAATCGAAACCTAATTCAGAGTTAATAGTATATGTGACATCACACTTATGAGCTTCTTTCTTTTCTTCAACTGTTAAAGAGTGTAAGTTAACACCAACTGTTAATCCTAAGAAACGATAAATTTGACCCATCCAATTAGCATCACGAGTTGCTAAGTATTCATTAACGGTAACTACGTAAACACCTTTTTCACTAAGACCATTTAAATAAACAGCCATTGTACAAGTTAAAGTTTTACCTTCGCCTGTTTTCATTTCAGCAATTTCGCCATCATTTAAAACTAATGAACCAATAATTTGGACTTCAAAAGGGAATTGATGTAAAACACGTTTTGCAGCTTCTCTACAAACAGCAAAAGCTTCTATTTTTATATCTTCCAAGGATTTTCCTTGTTTTAATAAATCTCTAAAATAAGGCGTTTTTGCCTTTAATTGATCATCACTTAAGGCGGCAATTTCCGACTCTAAAGCCATGACCCTCTTTGCTTGTCTAGTATATTTTTTGAGTGCTCTTTGGTCAACTCTAAATACTTTTTCAATAAAATTACTCATAACATCTCTCCTAAAAATATCTTTTTAATTTTACCATTATAAATAATGGTATACAAACATTATTTGAGCACCTTTTTGCTTAAAGAATATTCCTTAATCTCTTCGTTTGTTAATTCTCTTTTTGCTATAACTAAAATCCTAATTTTTTTTGGATTATGTTGTTTTATTAAATTAATTGCAGCTTTTAAACTTGCTCCTGTTGTGCAAACATCATCAACAAGCAATATCTTTTTTCCTTCAATTTCAATTTTTTTGTTCCAAACAAAACACTTATGAATATCTTGTCTTTGTTCATAATTTAATTCTTTTTGTTTTATGTTTTCTGTTTTAATAATGGCGTTCAAAAATTTCAGATTCAAACATTTAAAAGCTTCAATAACATGGTTATATCCTCTTTTTTTATCGTCTTCTTCGTATGATGGTATTGGAATTATAGTATATTGTGAAAACAAAATTTTAAGTTCTAAACGAAATGGATAAATAAAATAATCTTTCATCTCGTAATCTTCACATCCTTTGTAAAGATACATTTTGGTTTTCATGTGTTCATCATAATCATAAACTGATAATGCCTTTACGCCATTTATATCAAAATATTTAAATTTTGGATTGGCCTCTAAAATACATTTTGAACATACATAATTTTGTGAAGAAAATAACTCGTGGAAGGAGTTTTGTTTGATATCTTTAAAGCAAGACTTACAAACATCTTTTCTTTCACCTAAAAACATAAGACTTGTTTCAATACTAAATAGCTTCATTTTTTAAATGTTTATTTGCCTCTTCTAGTGTATTAATAGCTTCTTTCATATCGTTTGTTTCTTTTGAGCAAAGAAAGATTACATCTCCTTTCGGGGCGTCTTTAATTCTTCCTACACGACCGGATATTTGTATTAAGCTACTCGAATTATAAATCTCATCATCTGAATGATAGATTATAACTTGTAGGTTCTTTAAAGTAACGCCCCTTTCTAATATTGCAGTAGTAACTAAAAATGAATATTTCTTTTTTCGGAATTCCTCTATTATTTGACCTCTATTTTTCTTCTTTGAATGAACACATTCCCCACCTTTAACAAAGTAATTTATAAACTTAAATATTGCTTCAGTTTCATAAATAGTTGGAGCAAATACCAAGCATGGTTTTTGTTCTTTTTTATATAGCTTTAATTGTTTAATTAAATATAATTTCATATCAAATCCCCACTCTTTTTTAATTTTAGGTATTGGAATAGGGTTCAAATGATATCTTGTAAATAGTTTGACAATTGAAGATTTTTCGTTTGAAAATTCTTTAATTATTGTCTTTGATGGAGTTGCAGACATAAAAACATAATTTCCTTTTATGCTTCGTTTAAACATCTCAATAAGTACTGGATTATCTTTATAAGGAAAGGCATCAATTTCATCCATTATGAGCAAATCAAAATACTTTTCATAACGGTATAATTGATGAGTTGTTAAAACAATAATGTCTCCATTTAATTCGTTTGTGTTTCCTCCATATAAACCAATTACTTTATTATTTTTAAAAGTATTTTTTAATCTATTTGCAAGCTCTATAACAACATCTTTTCTAGGAATAGCAAAACCAACTTGCATATTATTTTGTAATGCAAATTCAATAACTTTAAACACTAATTCTGTTTTACCTGCCCCACAAACTGCATAGACTAAAGTGTTTTTCTTGCTTTTAAAATTCTCAAGTATTTCATTAGCAATTCTTATTTGATCATTAGATAAAGGATATTTAATTACGCCCTTAGATTCCTCTCCTAAGACATAACTTCTTTCGCTTGCAGGTTCACCACAAAAAGAAATACACCTTCTACAATAAGGGATATTATTTTTGTAACCGATATATTTCTTATCAGTATTTTTACAGATGGGGCAAATAAAAACGATTTATAGTACCTCCTATATAACAAGAAGTAAGTAAATCGTTTTTCTATAATTATTTTTCTTCGTTAATTATTGTATTAACACGAACACAATGCCTTCCGCCCTCAAAATCAGTATGTAAGAAAATATTAACTCTACGAATAATATCATCAACATTCATGAATTTAGCCCCAAATGCTATCATATTTGCATCATTATGTTGTCTCAATAATCTTGATACATCATCGTTATATCCAATACCACAACGTATACCTTTTACTTTGTTTGCAGCAATAGAAATTCCTTCTCCACTACTACAAATCAAAACTCCAAAATCACATTCTTTATCAGCTACAAGTTTAGCAGCGGCAATTCCAAATTCAGCATAATTACAACTTTCTGTAGAATTTGTTCCTACATCAACTACTTCATAATCATTCTTAATTAGATATTTCTTAACTGCTTCTTTAGCAACAAATCCACCATGATCACAACCTAATGAAATCTTCATATTATAATGCCTCCTCTAATTGCTTTAAAGATATTGGCCCTTCCCTAAAAACTGTTATTTTCCCATCACATACTTTTGCAACAGTTGAAGGAACACCACCTAAACAATTACCTATTACTACACCATCTATTTTACCATTAAATTCTTTAATAACGGAATCACTATCTACACAAGGCTCTTTTCCTGAGACATTGCAGCTTGGAACAAATAGTGGTTTACCAACCTTATTAATAACATCTAACACAAAATTATCTGCAGGCATTCTAATTCCAACAAATCCAGTATTTAAGTCATAAAATGAAGGCACTTTTTTGGTTGGAAGAATCAAAGTTAAAGGACCAGGCATAAATTTTTTAATTAACTTTCTGGAAATTTCGTCAAATTCTATAAACTCTTCCACCTGATTAATATTACTAAACATTAAAGTAAAAGGCTTATTACTTGGTCTTTCTTTAATAGCAACCAAATGATCAAAATTTGCTTTATTACTAGCAATAACACCTAAACCAAAAACCGTTTCTGTTGGAAACGCTATAACCTTACTATTTTTAAACATTTCAGCAACTTTATTTACATCACTTTTTGTTAAAATTTCCATACTTATATCCCCTAAAGATAAAAAGAAATCTTGTTTTGCCATAAAAATCTTTTTCGAACTTATATGATATGCTTTCTTCATTGAAATATTTCTTAATTAGTTTTGTAAGAACCGTTTCTTGATCATAGTTTATTTCAAATGCCATCATGAATTTTTCATTCATAATATTTTCATAAACTTTGAAAAAATTTTCATAAAAGTAAGTTCCGTTTTTAATATATACAGCGTGCATCGGTTCATTTTCACTTACATTTTTTTCAATATCATTTAAATTTTCAATATAAGGAGGATTTGAAACTAATACATCAAGTTTTATTTTACGCTCAATAAATGGTTTTAATAAAGACCCTTTAAAAAATTCAACATCTAAATTCAATGCATCTTTATTTTTAATTGCAGTATTAAGTGTTTTTATATATTTATCACTTCCATATACTTTGCTATCTTTAAAATTGTTTTTTAATGATAAAGCAATACATCCGCTTCCAGTACACACATCACCTATATTGTTATGTAAAATATTATTTTCATTAATTATTTTTATTATCTTATTAACAAGTTCTTCTGTTTCTGGTCTTGGGATTAGTGTATTTTTATTAACATTTATTCTCAACCCACAAAAATCTTCATATCCAATAACATATTGTATTGGTTTTCCAGCTCCTATTTCTCTTATTTTTTTTAAAAAAGAGATGGGATTTGCTATAGTTTTATCAAAATTCAATACTAATTCAGTATAATTTTTAAAGTTATTAATAGATATCAAAAGTAAATAAATTTCTTCGTCATTAATCTTAAATTTATTATCTTTTATAATTTTTTTTGCTTTGAAAAAAGATTCTCTATTAGTTAAAGATTGCATTATTTTTGACCAGCAATTTGTTGCTGTTGATCAAAATAAATAAGAGCATCAATAAGTTCGTCCAAATCGCCTTCCATAACTCTATCTAGTTTTTGTGCACTAAAACCAATTCTATGGTCCGTAATTCTATTTTGAGGATAATTGTAAGTTCTTATTTTTTCGTTTCGATCACCAGAACCTATTTTACTTCTATATTCGGCTTCAGTACTTTCTTTTTTTTCTTCTTCAAGTTGGGCAAGTTTACTTGCTAACATTTGCATACAAATTTCATGGTTTTGAATTTGAGATTTTTCAGTTTGGCAACTAACAACAATTCCTGTAGGAAGGTGGGTAATTCTTACAGCTGATTCAGTTTTATTAACGTTTTGTCCACCAGCTCCCTGAGATCTATATCTATCAATTCTTAAATCTTCCGTTTTTATAGGATATTCTTGAACCTCAACTTGTGGCATAACAACAACAGTAGCAGTTGAAGTATGGATTCTTCCATTTGCTTCGGTCTTTGGAACTCTTTGAACTCTATGAACACCACTTTCAAATTTAAGTCTAGAATATGCATTAGAACCACTAATTATAAATTGAATATAAGAAAAACCACCCATTCCAGATGGATTATCATCAACAACTTTTAATTTCCAACCTTTAGAATCACAATATTTTGAATACATTCTAAATAAATCACCAGCAAAAATATTTGCTTCATCTCCACCAACAGCACCTTTGACTTCAAAAATAATATCTTTTCCATCATTTGGATCTTTTGGTATTAATAATATTTTTAATTCACCAACAATTGTTTCTTCTTGTTCGGTCGCATTTTTTAATTCATCTTTTGCTAACTCTTGCATTTCAGGATCACTATCTTTACTCATTTGTAAAGCATCGTTTCTATTTTGCTCAGCCTTTTTCCACTCTAAAAATTTAGCAACTATTGGTTCTAGTTGGCTTCTTTCTTTAGAGATTTTTTTGAAGAAGTTAATATCTCTAGTAGTTTCTTCTTTTAATAATAATCCGTCAATTTCGTTCATTCTCTTTTCTGAGATAACGAGACGGTCGTACATATTCTTTTCCATAAATAACACCTTGAAAAAAATTATAGCAAAAATGAAGTCTATATTAAAGTTTTTATATTTCTTTATTAAATTTTATAAATAACCTCAAATAAGCATAAAAAAACTCTGATTATGAAAAATCAGAGTTCTATTCTATTATTATTTAGTCTATAAATCAGCGCCGAAATCAGTAACAATAATTTGTCCTGTTACAGCACGAGATTCATCACTTGATAAGAATAAAAGGATATTAGCAACATCATCTGGCATACATGGTTTTGCACCCATAATATCAGCGTGTTTCATCATAGCTCCAAACATCTTTTGATCCATTGCTTTTTGATCAAGAGTTGTAGTCATTGGAGTAATAATAGTACCTGGGCAAACGGCATTACATCTAATGCCTGTACCAGTAAATCTCATAGCAGTATGCTTTGTAACACCAATAATTGCACCTTTAGTAGCAACATAAACAGCACCACCACAACCATATTGTCCAGCAACACTTGCTACATTAACAATTGAGCCACTATTGGCTGGTTCCATATACTTTAAGGCTTCACGTGTACACATCATAGTTCCTTTTTCATTAATAGAGACTACTCTATCAAAATCATCATCTAAATATTGATTAATTCCTTTTAAACCAGTATCTAAAACACCTGCATTATTAACTAAAATATCAACTTTTCCAAAAGCAGCAATTGTATCTTTAAATAAAGTTTCAATTTGATCAAGTTTAGAAATATCAGTAGAAATAGCTAAAACTTTTCCTCCTGCATCTTTAATTTCTTTTTCAACTTTCTCTAATGCCTCTTTACGACGAGCACAAATAACTACTGTTGCTCCTTCTTTACTAAATAATTTAGCTGTAGCTTCACCAACACCTGAATTACTTCCAGTAATAATAGCAACTTTACCATTTAATCTATTCATTTTAATTTCCTCCGTTTTTTTATTGTAATAGAAATCATTATAAAAATAAACAAAATCTAACAATATTCAGTAAAAATTTACCTAATTTTTTATTTTTTAACAAGTCTCTGTATGTTATAATTAAAAACAAGGTGATTTGTTATGTCATATAAAGCTTTATATAGAAAATATCGTTCAAAAACATTTGATGAAGTTTATGGTCAAGAAGCCATAATTACTACACTAAAAAATGCATTAATTACACAAAAAATATCTCATGCTTATTTATTTAGTGGACCAAGAGGAACAGGAAAAACTAGTGTTGCTCGTCTTTTTGCAAAGGCTCTAAATTGTGAACAAGGTATTGGAAAACAATGTAATGAATGTTCAAGTTGCATTGCTATTAACGAAGGAAATCATCCTGATGTAATAGAAATTGATGCTGCTTCAAATAGAGGTGTTGATGAAATTAGAAATTTAATTGAGAAAGTAAAATATTCTCCAATTAAAGGTCGTTATAAAGTTTATATAATTGATGAAGTCCATATGATGACAGATCAAGCTTTTAATGCTTTATTAAAAACATTAGAAGAACCACCATCATATGTAGTTTTTATACTCTGCACTACAGAACCTTATAAATTATTACCTACTATACTTTCAAGATGTCAAAGATTTGAATTTACAAAAATTGCAAATCCTACCTTAGAAAAACTTATTCTTCATGTATTAAAAGAAGAAAACGTCACATATGATGAAGACGCTATTAAATTATTAGTAGAGATTTCAAATGGAGGAGCAAGAGATGCTTTATCTATTCTTGATCAAATTATTGCCTTCAGTGGAAATCATATTTCCTTAAAAGATATTGAGTCTGTATTTGGTCTTGCAAGTACAGCAGAAAAAATACAACTTTTAAGTTATGTCTCAACAAAAGATACTCTTTCATTAATTAAGTTTTACGAAAAGCTTTTAGCAAGAAATGTTGATGTTGCTAGATTAAATAATGAACTACTTGAAATGTTAAAAGATACATTAATCTATATTAAAACTGGCTCATCAGAATTATTAGAAGCCATTACAAAAGATGATGCTGAACATATAAAAATGTTTTTTAATGAAAATAAAGTATTAAAAATGATTGATCTATTATTAAATTGTCAAAATGAGTTTAAGACTACAAGCAATCCTTCATTCCTTTTTGAAATTTATCTATTAAAACTTATGGACAATAACGTCGCACAAGAAGAAACTTCAGTTGAAAGTAACCCTAAGAATTTAGAAACTAGAGTAAATAGAAATAATTATGTTGCTCCTACTCAAATTCAAAAACCTGTTGAAAAACAAGTAGTTAAAGAAGTTAAACCTGTCGAAGAAAAGAAAACTACTTCTATTCCAGTTTTAAATAAAGAAGACTTATCAAAATTAACTCCTTTATTTAAAGAAAACGAAAAGAAGGCTGATATTGAAGATATAAAGTCACCAATAAAAACTGAAGGTGAACATTATGAAATTAATAATGATACTCTTATAAAGATTATGGTAAGTGGTTCTAAAAAAGCAAAAGAAGAACTTCATAAGAGATGGAATTATCTTGATATGTTAATTGATGATAAACAAGATGGAGCATTTGCCGCTTTACTTAAAGATTCAATGCCTTATGTAGTAACTCCAAAAATTATTCTTATTCAATTTAATTTTGAATCTCAAGCAGATAAATTTAATATAAAAGAAAACCAAGCAGGATTTGCTAGAGTTATGCAACATCTTGTAGGTAAAAAAGTATTTCTTTATGGTTTAAATAGAAAAGTATTGAATGAAGTAACTCATACATATTTAGACTTAAAACAAGTTAATAAATTACCTAAACCAGAAGATTTAGGTGACATAGATTTTGATAAATAGGAGGTGTATCTATGAACATGCAACAAATGGTTCAAGCAATGCAAAGAACTAAAAGAGAATATGAAAAAGATTATGCAAAATTAGAGGCCAAATCTTTCACTGAAAATGCAAATGGAGCAGTTGAAGTTACTTTAAAAGGTGACTTTACTTTAGAGAACATTAATGTCCTTGATAATGATTTATTAAAGCCAGAAAACAAAGATGAATTAACTCAAATGATTATTCTTGCTTATACAAAATGTAAAGAAGCTATTGGAAAAGAAAGTGATGCTATTTCTGCAAAGTATAGCTCACCTAACGGAGGAATGGGGTTCTAAAATGAAGGAAATTAAATCACTCAATAAATTGATTGATTGTTTCCGTCTTTTTCCTTCAGTTGGTGAAAAATCAGCAGAAAGAATGGCCTATGCTCTTTTAGATATGTCTGCTGATAAAATTGATGAACTAGAAACTTCTATTAAAGATGCTTCTACTAAAATTCATCAGTGCCCTATATGTGGTCTTTTGACTGAAGATAAAATATGTGGAATATGTTCAAACCCAAATAGAGACCATTCTATTTGTATTGTTTTAGCATACCCAAAAGATGTTTTAGCTTTTGAGAAATTAGAAAATTATCATGGTGTATATCATGTTTTAGGTGGAGTTATATCTTCATTACACGGTACTGGACCAGAAAACTTAAAAATTGATGAACTTCGTGAAAGAATAAATAAAGAAGGAATAAAAGAAATAATTATAGCAACAAACCCTAACATGGAAGGTGAAACTACTGCTCTATATTTAACAAACGAATTAAAAGATATGGACATTAAAATTTCACGTTTAGCTTATGGGATACCAATGGGTGGACAACTTGATTATATTGATGAGTTAACAATGTCTAAAGCAATCGACGGAAGACAAAGTTTAAAAAAATAGGAGAATATTTTTATGTTTATAACATTAGAAGGTGGTGAAGGATCTGGTAAAACTAGCGTCCTTTCTAAAGTATATAAAGAACTAATTGATGAAGGATATGATATAGTTTGCACTAGAGAACCTGGTGGAGTAAGAATTAGTGAAGATATTCGTGAAATCATTTTATCTAAAAGAAATGTCGAATTAGATGCAAGAACGGAAGCCCTTCTTTATGCCGCAAGTAGGAGACAACATCTTGTAGAAAAAGTGTATCCAGCCTTAAAAGAAAACAAAATTGTAATTTGCGATAGATTTATAGATTCTTCTTTAGCCTATCAAGGTGGCGCTCGTGGATTAGGAGTAGATGAAGTATTAAAAATAAATCTTTTTGCTACTGAAAACACCTTTCCGGATTTAACAATTCTTTTTGATTTGGAACCTGAAATTGGATTAGCTAGAATTAATAAAAATAGTAATAGAGAAGTAAATAGATTAGATTTAGAAGCTTTAAATTTTCATAAAAAAGTACATCAAACATACCTTGAATTAGCAAAAAAATATAAAGATAGATATGTAGTAATTGATGCAAGTAAAGATTTTGAAACAGTATGTAAAGAAGTCAAAAAAATAATAGAAGAAAAGATACATGGACTACGCTAAATATTTAGAAAAAGAACAACCAATTGCTTATCAAATATTTTTAAATTCGATTAAAAATAACGAATTTTTCCATGCTTATTTATTATCTGGGCAAACAGGAACACCACTACTTGAAATTGCTAGATTCCTTGCAAAGTCAATTTTGTGCGATCACCCAAATCCATTTTGTTGTGGAACTTGCCCTACTTGTCATAGAGTTGACGAAGGTACATACCTTGATTATATTGAAATAGATACTAAGAAAAATCCTGTAAAAATTGAAGATATAGAACATATAGAATCTGAATTTAGCAAAACTGCTAGTGAGAAAAAAGGAATTAAAATATATATCATCAATTTAATCGAAAATATGTCTGATTTGTGTTTTAATTGTTTACTAAAATTTTTAGAAGAACCAAATGAAGATACATATGCCATATTAACTACAGAAAACGAATTTAGAATTTTGCCTACTATTTTAAGTAGAGTTGAAGTTATTCACTTTAACTTGATTGATAAAAAAGAACTGATTGATAAGTCTATTGCTATTGGTGTTAAAGAGGATGATGCAGAACTTTTGGTTAATTTTTATAACGATGAATCTTCAATATTAGAAGAATCTAAAGATGAAGATTATTTATTAGTTAAGGGTTTGGTTTTTGATTTATTTGATAACATTAAAAATAAAGATAAACTAAATTTTATAGTTGAAAAAGATATTGTAACAAAAATAAACAACCCTAAAACTGCTCGTTTCTTTTTTGATTTGTTAATTCTGTTTTTCAAAGAAGCTTATATATATTCAATTGAAAAAGACACTATTTTCAAAGATTATGTTAATATATTAAAGACACTTCAAAGTGAAGTGCCACATCTTAATGAAAAAATGATTGCGTTAATGAATTATAGAAATGAAATTGGTTATAACTTAATTTTGTCTTTATTAATAATTCACGCTATAAAGGATGTTTTTGGAGAATAAATTATGGATACAATATTTTTAGAAGTATATTTTGGAAACAATAGAAAATTCTATTTCTTTTCAACAACTGACAATACAATTAAAGCCGGTGATTATGTTTTAGTTGAAACTATTGTTGGAAAACAAATGGGGAAAGTTAATAAAGTTTTAAATTCCATTGGAAATTTTAATATGGAAATTAAACCAATCCTTTCAAAAGCAACTGAACAAGACATTAAACAAAATGCACAAAACGCAAAAATGGCTGAAAACACCGCTTCAATCTTTAGAAATGAAGTCAAGAATCTAGATTTAGATATGAGATTAATATCTTGCGAATATACATTTGATAGAATGAAAGTTTTATTTATTTATGCAAGTGATGAACGTATTGATTTTAGAGAATTATTAAAAGTCCTTGCTTCACAATTACATTGTAGAATTGAATTGAAGCAAATTAATTCAAGAGAGAGAGCACAAATGATTGGTGGAATTGGAGTTTGTGGTTTACCTTTATGTTGCACTACTTTCTTTACAACATTTGAAGGAATTTCTTTAAATAGAGCAAAGAACCAAATGCTTGCTATTAATATTCCAAAGTTAAGTGGTATTTGTGGAAAATTAATGTGTTGTTTAAAATACGAAGATGATTTATATACCGAACTTAAAAAAGATTTCCCTAAGACAGGCACTAGAGTTACTTATGATGGAAAACAATATAGATTATCCAGTTATAATGTTCTAACAAAAACATGTAAGATCGAAGCAGATGATAATGTTGAATTTGTTCAACTTTCTGATCTTAAAATAAATTAATATGGCAAAAGGTACACTTTTTTTAGTCCCATCTCCAATTGGCAATCTTGATGATATTTCAAAAAGAGTTTTAAATACTCTTTCAAGTGTTGATTATGTTGCTTGTGAAGATACAAGAAATACAGCCAAATTATTAAGTATTTTAGGAATCAAAAAGACTTGCATTTCTTGTCATGAACATAATGAATCTTCAATAAGCCCAAAAATCATTAATGATATTAACAACGGACAAAGCGTCGCTTATTTAAGTGATGCAGGCTATCCATGTATTAGTGACCCAGGTTATCTATTAGTTTTAGAAGCTATTAAAAATAATATAAAAGTAACTCCAATTTCAGGAGCAAGTGCTTTTTTAAATTCCCTTGTTGGAAGCGGAATTGACCCAAAACATTTTATTTTTTATGGTTTTTTAAATAGTAAAGGTAGCGACAGAAGAAAAGAATTAGAAGATTTAAAATCTCTTCCATTTACAATCATTTTCTATGAAGCTCCACATAGAATTAACGATACTCTAAAAGATATATATACAATATTTGGCAATAGAAAAATAACGATTTGTAGAGAATTAACAAAGATTCATGAAGAATTTATAAGAAGTGATTTAGAAACATTAGTTAAAGAAAATAAAGAATTCATTGGTGAACTCGTTTTGGTAATTGATAAGCCAAAAGAAGCTGTAAAAGAGTATGATTTTGATGATATAAAATCAAAAATAGAATTATTAATCTCGTCTGGAATAACAAAAAAAGACGCCATTTCAAGCGTCTCCTTATTGTTTAAAATACCAAAAAATATTATAAAGAAAATATATTATTAATTTTGTTTTTGTTTAGGTAATGTAGTGAAACCAACAACATCAGTAACTGGTAAAGCAAAAGCCACACCTTGTCCTTTTGTTTCAAGTCCAGCAGCTTCATTTATTGCTTTTAAAACAGTTTCTTTAATGCTGTCATTAACAACAATTAAAACAACTTCCTTATCTGGTTTAATAACAATTCCATAGAACTTTTCCATATCAGGATTTCCAGTTCCACGTGCATTAAAAACGGTCCCACCATTAGCACCACTTTTTTTAGCGGCTTCCATAACTAAATCTGTAAAGCCTTTGTTAATAACGACTACAATTAAAATATCATTTTCCATTTTTAATACTCCTATTCGATTTGGTATCTGTTAGAAATTTATACATTAATACACCTGCCATTGAATCAATTGGTACGCTAAATGATATACCTTTTGCAACTTTAGATACATTAAAACGCTCATTAATTACTTTTAAACAGTCTTTCATTAAATCTTCTTTAACAAAAGCAAAAACTATGTCTTTTTTATCTTCATCAATACTCAAAATATGTCGAAGATCGCTTGGAACAGTGCCTCTTCCATAAGTAATAAATAAGTATGATACTCCAAGTTTTTTAAACTCTTCAACATAATAATCGCCTTGATAACGATCAACAATTATAATCATTAATTTTATTGGCTGAACTTTATACGTTTTATCATATGGAGTTAAAGTTTTTGGTGTTTGTTTAATTTGTTTTGCCATCTTTATTTACCTCCATTAAATGTATAATTTGATTATCATCAACTTCTTTAACTCTTTCACGAGCTTTCTTGTATTCAATATTAGATTGAATTCTAGCTACAACACCTAATCCTTGAACAACTATCAAAGGCATAGTGGCTATTAAACCAATAACTCCAAATCCTGATGCTCCATTATTTAAAGTAGCTCCTATTCCTAAAATAAATGGAGTCACAAAACAATTAGACATTGTTCCACTAGCGACTCCGCCGGCATCAAAAGCGATACCTACATAAATATCAGGAACAAACATTGTTAGTCCTAAAGCAACAATGTATAAAGGAACGATGTAATATAAAATTGGCATTGTTGGGAAATATAAAACTCTTATTGTTGATAAAAATACAGCAATAGAAACACTAATTCCAAGTGATAATCTGAGTTTCTTTTTAGGAATACCACCATTACTAATTTCTTCTACTTGTTGAGTAAGAATGATAACAGATGGTTCAACTAAAACAATAACAAATCCAATTATAATAGATAAAATTACTAGTAAATAAAAATAAGATTCGTTCATTGCTAAACCGCTACCAAGTGAATAACCAATTGGAATAAAACCAAAATTTGCTGCAGTTAAGAAAATTATTAAACCAACTGCGGTATATAAAAACCCTAAACAAATTTTAATAATTTCTTTCTTAGGAAGTTTAATACATATTAATTCATAAATTAAAAAGAAAGCAACAATTGGTAAAATTGCAAAACAAACACTTTGTATTGAAGAAAGTAGTGAATCAGTAAATCTAGCAACAGAAATGTCAGTAGATATTGTTGTTGGTTTAATTTGTGGCTCTAAAATAATGCCTAATAACATAACAACAATAATTGGTCCCACAGAACATAGTCCAACTAAACCAAATGAATCACTTGTAGAGTTTTTGCCACCTCTTGCACTAGCTAAACCAACACCAAATGCAATTAAAAATGGAACGGTAATTGATCCAGTTGTAGCGGCACCAGAATCAATAGCGAGTTCAATAATTGGCCCGCCCTCTCCACCAAATAAACATGCAATTCCAAATACAATCATGTAGAAAAACATCAACCATAAACGCAATGATTTTTGGAAAAGAATACGTAGAAACCCTAATAAAAAGAAAGCACCGACTCCAACTCCAATAATTATTTTAAGTAACCATGGGTTAATCTCTTCAGCGGGAATATATCCAGTTAAAACACTAATGGATGGTTCAGCAATTGTAATCATAATACCTAATAAAAACATTAGTATTAACATGATAATTAATTGACTTGATTTACCAAAACTATTCCCAATATATTTTCCAACTTGAGACATAGCAACTTCACTACCAAGTGAATATAAGCTCATACCAACAACTAAAAATAATGAGCAAATTAAAAAAGTAATTAATAAATTAAAAGAAATAATTCCAGATGGAAATATGTCTGTATATTCTTGTAATAAAAATAGCACTAAAACAATCAGAACAACTGGACTAACACTTACCAAAGCATCTAGTAAATTTTTAAATGATTGTTTTCTCATAACTAGATTATATATTTAAAAACTTAGTTTACAAGGGTTAAAAACTCTTTTGGCATAGGTGCTATAAATTTGTACACTTTTCCTGTTGTAGGATGCTTAAAAGTAAGTTCATATGAATGTAAACACATTCTATTTAATGGATTTGAAGGTTCTCCATACTTATCATCACCAACAACATAATGCCCTAAAGCACCTAAAGTAACTCTTATTTGATTTTTACGTCCAGTCATAATTTCAATATCTAATAAAGTATAATGGCCATTACCTTTTATCACTTTATATTTTGTAATACATTTTTGAGCATCTTTGGTATTTGGTTTAACTAAATACATAATATTTTCTCTATTTTTTGCAATATAGTTAACAATTGTATCTTCTTGTTTTTCCATTACGCCTTCAACGACGGCATAATATCCTCTTTTAATAACTATATCGTTCCAATTTTTTTGAATTTCATCACGTAATTTTTCATCCTTACAAAACAATAAAACACCGCTTGTTTCTCTATCAATACGATGTGTTACAAATATACGATCATGTTTATCTCTACTTTGTAAAAAATCCATAACCATACGATATGCAGTACTACTTTTTTCAGTTTGAGAAGCAATTGAAAGTAAACCATATGGTTTATTTATTACAATAAATTCTCTATTTTCAAAAATAACAGGTATATCTTTACGTGCTTTTTTCTTAATAGGTCTTTTAGTTAATATAACCGAGTCATCTTTATATAGTTTAAAATTAAATTGGCTCACTGGAGCACCATTTATAGAAATTAAATGATGTGCTAATAAGGCTTTTGCATTTGTTCTAGTATAATGTAAATCTTCAATCAAAAATAAAAGTAATTCGGTTTCATGAGGAACATGAAATTCTTTAAAATCTATACGTTTTTCAACCTTTTTTTCTTTTCCCTCGTCTTTATAACGAGTTTTAAGATTATGTTTATAATTTTTGTTCATTTTTATCCTTACAGGCTTTTATAAAACCAACAAATAATGGATGTGGTTCTAATGGTCTTGATTGAAATTCTGGATGGAATTGACAAGCAACAAAGAATGGATGATTCTTTAATTCAATCATTTCACAAAGATTTGTTTGTGGATTTATACCACTAAATATAACACCATTTTCTTCAAATTTAGCTTTATATTCATTATTAAATTCATATCTATGTCTATGTCTTTCTCTAATTAAATCTTTACCATATAATTCATGAGCTTTTGTATTTGGAAGAACATTACAATCATATTCTCCTAAACGCATGGTTCCACCCATTTTAATTCCTTTATATTGGTCTGGTAAATAATCAATAATTTTATTCTTACAATCTGGTTCAAATTCAGTTGAATTTGCATCTTCAAGTTTTAATACGCTATTTGCCATCTCAATTAAAGAAATTTGCATACCTAAACATAAACCAAGGTATGGAATATTATTTTCACGAGCATATTTTTCAGCAACTTTCATTCCTTCGATTCCTCTATTTCCAAATCCACCAGGAACGATAACGCCATCACAATCTTTTAAACTTTCAATAATATTTTGTTCATCGAGTTTTTCACTATTTACCCAATGTATATTAATCAATCTATCATAAACGTATCCAGCATGTTTTAAAGCTTCGGCAACTGATAAATATGCATCATGTAAATCAACATATTTTCCAACAAGAGCAATATCAATACTCTTTTTAAGACTTTTTACTTTATTTACAAAATCAATCCAATCTGTCATTTCGGCAACTGGAGCACATTTAAGTTGAAGATGATCAACAATTAAATCGTCGAGATGTTGTTTTTGTAAATTTAAAGCAACTTCATAAATTAATGGTACATCTCTAACATTAAAAACAGCATTATCATTAACGTTACAAAATAATGCGACTTTATCACGACTTTCTTTATCTACATCTCTTTCGCAACGTAATAATATAGCATCTGGTTGAATTCCTAAACCTGTTAATTCTCTAACACTATGTTGAGTTGGTTTAGTTTTAACTTCACCACTTGTTTTTAAATATGGCACAAGAGTGTTATGAACAAAGAATGTATTTTCATAACCAATTTCTCTTCTCATTTGTCTAATAGCTTCTAAGAATGGTTGAGATTCAATATCACCAACAGTTCCGCCAATTTCAACAATACAAACATCGGTATCGCCTTTGGCTCTAAAGCCATCAAAAAGTCTTTTTTTAATTTCATTAGTAATATGAGGAATAATTTGAATAGTTTTTCCTAAATAAGCACCATTACGTTCTTTTTCAAGAACAGTACTATATACTTTACCTGATGTAACGCTACTTTCTTTAGTTAATGATGTATTTATAATTCTTTCATAGTGACCAAGATCAAGATCTGTTTCGGCTCCATCTTTAGTTACAAATACTTCTCCATGTTGATATGGAGACATGGTGCCTGGATCAATATTTAGATATGGATCTAACTTAATTGAAAATATGTTTAGACCTCTTCTTTTTAATAAACGACCTATAGAAGCGGCACTAATTCCTTTACCTAAACTTGAAACAACTCCACCTGTAACAAAAATAAACTTCATTTTCTTTTCACTTTGACTAACCATAAAACTTCCCTCTTTAAATAAAAATAAAAAAACATTTGAATAAGCATATTGAATTATCAAATATTTTGGGGTGCCCTTGAATATAATATATTAAAACAATATTTTTTTCATTATTAAAATGAAATATTTGTGCACATATTTTAAGAAATTATTTCTAAATACAATTAATCATTGAAACAAAGTGCGGCTGCACCGATTATTCCGGCATCATTTTTAAGTTTTGCGATTAAAATTTCTACTTTTGGAGTTTCTCTATATCCATAGAATTGTCTTCCACAATAATCTTCTAATAATCCTTTTAAATAATCTCCTTGATTAGAAACTCCTCCACCAAGGACAATAGCTTCTGGTCTAAAAATATTACAATAATTTAAAATACCTTCACCTAAATACTTAATATATTTATTAACAACATCAATTGCTGCAACATCGCCTTTTTTAGCTGCTTCAAAGGATGTATAACCATTTGCGTTTGCAATATCATTCTTGGCAATTTTCCACATTAAAGAATTCTTATTCTTTTCCATACTTAATTTTGTATATTTATTTAAAGCACTTGCACTTGCATATGCTTCAAAGCATCCTTTCCTTCCACATCCACATTGTTCCCCATCAACAACCATTGTTACATGGCCTAATTCAGCACCTTTTCCTTCGTTTCCTTCAAAAAGTTTATTATCAATAATTACACCGCCACCAATTCCTGTGCCTAAAGTTAATAAAACCACACTACTATATCCTTTAGCTACACCAAAAAGTTGTTCAGCTAAACATGCAACATTAGCATCATTTGATAAATGCACTGGAATTTTTAAATCTTTTAAATAATCAGCTAAAGGAACATGAAATAAATTTATATTACAAACATAATCAATAGATCCTGTTTTATTATTTACAACTCCAGGAATTCCAAATCCAATTCCTTTTGGAGTACATTTTAGTTCTTTAGCTTTTGCTATAGTTTTTACCAACAATTCTTTAATAGAAATTAAAAATGGCATATATGACTGTTTAGGATTTATTGTTTTAATAGATTCTTTATATAAAATATTACCTTCTTTATCAACAATTCCACATTTAATAGTCATTCCACCAACATCGACACCAATATAAACGTTTTTCATAAGAAACCTCTTTTATGTATTTAATAACAAACTATATATTTATTATACACAGCCAAAAGATAAGTTTCATTTGAAATAACTTATTTATTCTTTTTATATTAGATTTAAATATATGCTTCAATTACAAATTTAATTGCCATACATATAAATACTGCTCCAGCAATAAAAGGAGCAATTTTTTGTAGTTTCGAACCAATTTTTTTACCAAGAAAAGTAGTAAGAAATGACAAAGCGAAGGTTACCACTCCAATAATTAAAAATGTTAAAAGAGAACTATCTATGCTTTTATCTGCATAAATAAAACCTATAGTTAAAGCGTCAATTGATGTAGCAACACCTTGTAAAAATATTTCACCTGGTTTCAATGTTTTATTTTCAATAACTATATCATTTCCAGTATCGTTTTTAATTTTGTTCTCTTTTTTTATATCAATAATAGCTTCAATAATACTTTTTAGACCTAAAAACATTAAAATTGTAAAAGCAATCCATGGTATAAATGAAGAAATATAATCTTTAATTAGATAGCCTAAAAAGAATCCTATTGTTGGCATTAAACCTTGCATTACGCCAAATACTAAAGCAATAATTATCATTTTAGAAATCTTCATTTTATTTTCTAAAATTCCATCACTTGCTCCAAGACACATGCAATCAACCGCCATAGTAACAGATAATATTAATGTTTGTAAAATATCCATAAAAAAATGCACCTCTTCTTTGATGTGCATTCTCTTTCAAGACCATGAACATCAAAAAGTTCATGAGTCTCACTATTTAACTTGAGCCAGGATTTTATCCAGCATGTTGACTCAAGACGATAATCGCCAGTTACTCCCTCAATATTTAGATATCATAATTAATATTATTATTTAATTCAACTATTTTTGCTCTTTTAAACTATTGTATAAAGATAAAACCTTCTGTAAATCACTTCTTATAGAGATATGTTGTGGGCATTTACTTTCGCACAAACCACATTTAATACATTTATTTGGACCGCTTTTATCTCCAATATGATTCATATAATATACAAAGTCTTCTCCATCTTTAAACATTCCAAAATTATTCCACGCCTTAAAAATTCGAGGAATAGATACTCCGTTTGGACATGGTTGACAATAAGCGCATTGCGTACATTTATTAAATTGTAACTCGATAATATTTTTTGCAACCAACTTGATAATTTCGTTTTCTTTATCATTTAGTGGCTCAAAATTAGAAAATGTATTCAAATTATCATCTACTTGATCCATTGAACTCATTCCACTTAATACAACTTTTACATTATCATGACTTGCCACCCAACGATATCCCCACGATGCTAAACTTGCTTTATTATTATAATCTTTAAATGGTTTAGCAATTTCATCAGATAATCTACATAATTGGCCACCACGGACTGGCTCCATAATAACCATTGGAATGCCTTTCTTTTTAGCTAATTCATAACCTTTGTCGCCTGCTTGAAAGTTTGTATCTATATAGTTATATTGAATTTGGCAAAAATCCCATGAATAATAATTTAAAATTTCTTCAAATACTTTATATTCGTCATGAAAAGAAAATCCTAGATTATGAATTTTCCCTTCTTTTTTCATTTCTAAAAGAAAATCAAAAAGTTTTAAATCTTTAATCTTTTTAAAATTCTCTTTTGTCAAACAATGAAATAAATAAAAGTCAAAATATTCAACTTGCAAGTTTTTTAATTGTTCATTAAAAATCTCTTTTGCTTGATTAAGACTTTTAATCATTCCTACAGGTAGTTTGCTTGTTACATAAAACGAATCTCTTGGTTTCTTACTTAAAAATTCTCCAACAAACTTTTCGTCTTGATAATCAAGATACATATAAGCATTATCAAAATAATTAACACCACTTTTATATGCCTTTTCTAGTAGTTCATTCGCTAAAATATTATTTATTTTACCCTTTTCATCGGTTGGAAGCCTCATGCATCCAAATCCAAGTAAACTTGTTTTTATTCCTTTATCTTTCCATTCTCTATAAACCATATACTTACTCCTTTAATTCAATCAAATCTTCTCTATTGTTACATAATAATTTATATCTTATTAATGTTTCCATAACTTTATCTTTTGTAGTATCGTTTGGATTGCTGTGCCCATCAATAAAATCTTTTACATCGTATTCTGATATCTTTTTTATCATTTCATAAGTACTAGATTTATTTAGATAAAGTTTTTGTCCTATAATTTTTCCACACAAGGCATCTCCAATAAACATTATTCTACTTTTATATTCATAAACTAATAAACTACCTTTTGCATGGCTATTAGGTAATATATCAATAGTAACCAATAGATTTCCTAGATCAATTGATGTTTTAGAATCAATTATCTTTGTTTTGTATTTTATATATTTTGCTGTATATTTACTTGCTATAATTTCAAGATCTTTAAAATATGAAATATTATGAATATGATCATCATGAAAATGAGTAATTACAATGTATTTTATTGGAGGCAAATTAAATTTTTTAATACCTTCTTTTAATGACTCTATTTGTTCTATTTCGTTCCCAGTATCAATCAATAAAGAACATAATTTCCCAGAAATAATAACAATTTTTGGGGTAGGTTGTGATGGATTGCCTTCAACATAATAAATTTCATCAGAATACTTTATAAAACTATACATATTTATATTATCTAATAAATAAATAAAAAAGAAACATTGGAAAGCATTAAATTTTAATATTTATTTAAAGATAGTTTATAATTAACATATGGAATTTAAACAAGAAATTAACAAATTCGTTCTTTATAACGATGATGGGAAACAACAAATTGGATATATAACATTTAAGTTAGATAAATCCACATTAATTATACTTCACACTGTTGTATCTCCTCTTTTTCAAGGTCAAGGTATGGCTAAAATATTAATTGAAAAAGTTATAAATTATGCAAAAGAACAAAAGTTTATGATTAAACCTATTTGCTCATATAGTGTGTCTTATTTTGAGAAACATCCTGAATATTTAGATATTATTGTTAAATAATTTACATATAAAAACATTTATACTAATGATAAAATATTAAGTATGAAATTAAACCAATTGCTTTTAAAATGTAGACAAAAAGAAAATCTTTCGCAACAAGAAGTTGCTGATAAACTTTTTTATAGTGTTCAAGTTATCTCTAAATGGGAAAACGGATTTTCTTCGCCTTCAATAGATATAATGGTCAATATTGCAAATCTTTTTAAAATTGATATTCTTTCTTTTATTAATGGCGAGATAATTGAGAAAAATGAACCATATGTCGAGTCTTTTGATTTAAAGAAGTTTATAAATAGATTTAAAATTATTAGACAAAACAAACAGATCTCCCATTATCAAATGGCAAAAGATTTAAAAAAATCTAAATCATTTATGATTAGATTAGAAAAAGGAGAAGTTATACCTAAAATCCCTTTTTATGTTGATTATGTAAATTTTTATAAATTAGATCCTTTAGATACCTATTTTGGCACTCCAATTCAATCAATTAATTTTGAAAAGAAAAACAAAACAGGCTTGGTTCTTTCTCTAATTGGTTTAAGTGCCATGCTAGCAGGAACAGTCATTGTTTCAACTTTATATGTACAACATAATAATGACTTAGCAGAAGATGATAAAGTAACTGAAATTATTAGTAACCCATATGTACCAAGCGATACAAGTATACCTGAAGCACTTAATAACCTTACAATTACTAACGATGAGAGTATAGCAATTAGATTTACTCCCCCTACTGAAGCTAAAAAAAGCATTCATTCTTTTAGTGATTATGTTTCTTTTTTAGCTAACAATGTCTACTATCTTTATGGTGACGACGAAATTAAAGAATTTAATAAAGACACATGGTATTATGGAAAAAGTGTTGAAAATATATATCAAGATGGACATGGAAATATCTTAGATTATGCTAACTTAACAAATTTCTTTATGAATGACATTTACGATGAATGTGGAATTTTAAATGTTATATACCAAAAAGATTTTGACACATGTTCGCAAATAAATTATGTAAAAACAAATGATAAATACTATTTCTTTGAAACAAGAGATATTATAAGGAATAATTTTAAAGATTTCCAAGTTGAAGAGAGCGATTCCTTGGAAGACTATACTAAAAATTTGCTAGATAATAATTCGTATATTTCTTTTATCATAGACGGCTCATATGAAGACGGACTAAACATTCCTTTTTCTTTTATAGACGACTTGCAACAAAATATATGTCTGCCAAGTGATGCGAACTTTAATTATTTATATAATGACGAAGTCACTGAAACTAAAGTCTCATATTCAGCAATGCCTTTTAAATTTAATAGATATGGCTGTACATATCAAGAAAATGACATCAAGAATGTAACAGACTTTGATAACGCATATTCTTCAATATTAGGTGAAGCAAAATTAAGCAATGAAGATTTTAAGGAATTTGATAGTTCGTTAGATATCGATTTAATAAATAGTAAAATTAATACAGTAAAAGATTTATTAAATTATACCTATTATCGTGGAATGGGA
Organism: Bacilli bacterium; assembly: GCA_041669265.1. Lineage (GTDB taxonomy): Bacteria > Bacillota_I > Bacilli_A > RFN20 > CAG-826 > Onthovivens. The sequence goes on from JBAYBM010000004.1 coordinate 38,636, forward strand.
TATGAAACAAAACATGTTTTATATAATTATGGCCCTAATAAGTATAAATTTAATTATGACGCTAAGAGTATTCTTAAGAAAAATCTTGCATCCGATGGAGGAATTGCAAACTTATTTAATTATTTATTAAAAGACGATTATGAAGAAGTTGGTTTTATAAACTGTGCATTTAGTAGCATAAATTCTTATGTGCATCCAACAAATTATATTAAACAAAACAACGTTTATTATTTCTTTGATTTATATACATGGATTGCAGGTTATTCAGACCAAGCATTTATAACTTCTAATTTTAATAATATGGAAGAATATATAGAAAGAAAATTCTTTTTAAATTCAAAAGATGCCAAAATATTAATCAAGTACCAATCAGATAACGACATTCCATATATTTATAGAGAAGAAAGCAAAATAGTAAGAGTAGATTCAAATTTTGAATATACAAAATATATTCTTGATGATAATTATTCTCTAGAACCACTGCAAATCCAAAACGGAATTGAAAAAAGAATTAGTTTTAGAAGATTAGTTTCTTTTTAATTTTCCACGATTTGATACCTCTATTTAAATTCGTAAATATATAAAATTAATACAAAATGTTAAAACTTATTTGTAGTTAAGTTTAGTTGTGTTAGATTTTTATCTCCTTCACAAATGTTGCTTAACTATATAGATTTAACATTGTTTTGTATTCATTTTAAAGGGGTAATACAAATTCAGTGTTACATTTTAAGGGGTTTAAACATCAGGATGGGGATCTTGATGTTTTTTTTGTAAAAAATAAAAAAATCACGATATTATCGTGCTTTTTTTGGTGGAGATGCGGAGAATCGAACTCCGGTCCATATATTGCCCCACATAGACTACTACAGTTTAGTAAAGTTTTTAATTTAATAGTTTGTCAAACTTCACAAATTTTCCACTACGAGATTATTGATTTTCGTTAATAATATCTAATCTATATTATTACTTATCTTCTTGTTATTTCACACTTATACAAATTAAGAAGCGAAGTTTGTAGGTGCGTATCTCCCCTCAGTCTATCGAGGGCACAATAATGTGGCTGTGTAGTCTAACTAGCAAGCAGCGAAAGATAAACGACTTTGTCTGTTATTGGCAGATAAATTTTTTCGGTGATAAGGTCACCACTCCACTGCAATCCATGCCAAACGAATATATGTCGAAACCTGATCATCCCCAGGTGAATAATATCTTACTTGAAAATATATAAATTAGCAAGTTTTAAGGTCATATATGATATGAAATTTAAGGTTTTTTTACTATAGTAAAGTAATGTTTTGATATTATTCCTTTAATAGTTTATACTATTAAAACGTAAAGGATTGATTAATATGAGTAAAAATATAAAAGTAGAAAAACAAAAGAAAAAGTTTAATTGGAGAATGGCTGGATATTATCTAAAATCACTATTCAATAACCAAATATGTATGGAAATCGGTATGACCCACAAATGGTATTGGGCTGTATTGGTTTTTATTGTTTCAATTTTAATGAGTGCTGTACCACTAACTGTCCATCAAGCAACAGCTTCTGGAAGTTCATTCTTATCTTCAACTTACACTTATGAATATTCAGATAATTTTTATTTATTTGTTAAAGATATGAAAGAACAAGGTATTGATGTTACTTTTAAAGATGGTTATGCAACTTATACTGGTGCAACTCCATCATATTCAAATAATTATAGAATCTATCAACATAAGTCAGCTTATGAAGATGGTTCAAATACAAGTAGAATTGATTTTGAGGTTTTTTATATTCCAGAAGGCATTTCATTTAGTAATACTATAAGTTCAATTGCTAGCACTATTCCAAATACTGATACAACTTCAAGAGATGTTTCTTATATTGTATTTGGTTATCAAGCTTTCCAAACAGCTTTATATAAAGAAGGCGGTACATCAAGTTATGGTGGAGTTTATGGTAACTATCAACATGTAACTACTACAAGTATTACAAAGTTATTATCTACAAGTGGAACACAAATTGAAAATGCTGAAGCCACAACAACTAATTTTAAAACTACCCTTGATGAAATTTATATTGATAATAGATATTCAGTAACTTGGATTCAAACTGGCATTATCTTAGCTGTTAACGTTGGTGTCGTTGCTTTAATGGGCTTAGTTATCTTCTTAATGACCAGAGGAAAGAACAATCCTAATAGAAGTATTAAATTCCATCAATGCTATGGCATGGCTGCTTGGGCAGCACTTACTCCAGGATTAATCGCTTTAATCTTAGGCTTTATGTTCACTGGATATGAAATTATGCTCTTCGTTGTAACATATGGATTTAGAATCATGTGGATGAGCATGAAACAATTACGACCTGTACAACAATAAAACTTTAAAAATAAAATGTAGTGAATTTCACTACATTTTTTATTTAATCACCGTAATCGGATTCATAAGTTTTATCATCAATAACAATCTTTAATTTATCTGTTATATCTAGTATTTCTCGATAAATAAAATCTTTTTTATAAACAACCGGATTTTCAAAATCTGCAGTAAATATAACTTTTTTATTGGTTTTAACAATATCTAATAAACAATTAATTACTTGATCATATTTATCTTCATATATTCTTTTTACGCCTTGTAATTGAGTATAAAAGTTTGGTTCGATATAAAATTCTTCTCCACTAGCTAATATATAATGCTCAACTGTAAAAATATCACTATCTTTAATTTTCTTTAAATTCTTAAATTCATTTTGTTCCATAATAATCTCCTAATGATGATATGACTCATTGTTATTTATTTTAAATATTCTATAAAGTTGTTCAAGTAATATTATTCTAGTTATTTGATGTGGGAACGTTAATTTAGATAAACATATTCTATAATTGCTTCTTTTTAATAATGATTCACCTAAACCAAGTGTTCCACCAATTACTATATCAATATCTCTTGTATTCGTACTTACTAAATTAGAAAATCCTTTTGCTAAATCTTCACTAGATAATTCTTTTCCATGTAAATCCATTAAAACTAAATAATCATCTTTTTTAACAAATTTTAATGCATTTACCGCTTCGTTTTCTTTTGTCTTTTCAATTAAGGCTGCATTATCAAAGCTTAATATTTTTGCTTCATTAACTTCAATTAATTTAATTGATGCATATCTTGTTAATCTTTTTAAATATTCTTCTTGTGCGTCTTTAAGGTATTTTTCTTTAAGATTTCCAATACATATAATATTTATCTTAATCATAAATCCACACTTTCATGTTGCTTTGCACAAATAATCTTAATACAGCTTGTAGCAATTCCTTCGTTTTTAAAAATTGAATAATATGTATTTAAGGCTTCGTTTGGTGTATTACATTCCTCACTTAAATGAGCAAGTATAATTTCTTTTGTGTCGCTACCAATTAATAAACTCATATATGTAGCGCTTTGATAATTTGATAGATGACCATAATCTGATAAGATTCTTTTCTTTAATATTAATGGTCTATTTGAATTAATAAGCATATCGTAATCATGGTTTGACTCAATAAAATAATAAGTTTTATCTTTAATTAATTTAAAAGTCGATTCTGGGATAAAACCACTATCAGTGATATATACTAAACTCTCATTTTTATTTTTAAATAAAAAACCACATGGAGCAATTGCATCATGAGATGTTTCTAATAACTCAACTTGAAAGTCCTTAAAAGTATAAATATGGTTGAATATTAATTCATGATTTTGAAGTAAGTTTATAGTACCTTTTCTTGCGTACTTTTTATCAAGAGAAAAATAACTTTCTCCTAAAATATGATCTATATGATTATGTGTAAATAATACAAAATCTATATCATTTAGCGCTTTTTTTACCTCTTTAAGGCCTTCAACTAATCGCTTTTTACTAATTCCACAATCAATTAATATACAAGTTGAATCATCGTAAACTATGCTGGCATTACCTTTTGATCCACTTGCAATAATATGCATTTTCATAACTATTCTAAATCATCAATCTCGTGATATTTGCTTGCTATACAACTAGTTTCTTCAGATGGAGTATCAAATCTTTGAAATGCTTTAAAGAACAATAAGGATATGTTCCCTGTTCTACCATTTCTATTTTTACGAACCAATATAAAAACTAAATCACTATGATTTGGATCATATTTTTCTTGCTTATCAACATTATTTGGTTTGCTTTCTTCTTCATTATTCTCTTTATTTGCACCATATTGGGCATTCTTTTGTTTTAGGGCATGTGCTTGTTCAGGATTATAGATAAATACAACTTGGTCAGCGTCTTGTTCGATAGAACCACTATCTTTTAAGTTAGATAATTGTGGAACAGCAGATTCTCTTACTTCAACGTTTCTGTTGACTTGAGCAAGGGCCAAAATTGGTACATCCAAATCTTTTGCTAGTTGTTTTAAAGAACCGGTAACACGGTCAATTTCAAGAACCTTGTTATCAGTACGCATATTTGGAACTTTTACTTTTCCAATGTAGTCAACAACAATTAAACCTAAATCATGTAAATCATTTTTTAATCTCTTTGACTTACTAATAATATCATCAATTGAAATACCACCAGTATCATCAATATAAAGCGGCGCACGAGAAATTTCTTCTTCTGCTTCTTTTAGCTTTTGTCTATCATTTTGATTAAGCATATTCTTAGAAATTTTATCCATAGGGACACCACTTCTATTAGAAAATAAACGACACATAATTTCGTTACTAGACATTTCAATTGAAAATATAGCTACTGGCTTTTTGCTTTTTATTGCACAATTGTAGGCAATATTTAATCCTAATGCAGTTTTACCAACACTTGGTCGTGCAGCTAAAACAATTAAGTTTCCTTTTTGAAGTCCATTTAAAATACCGTCTAATTTAGGAAAACCTGTACTAATTCCTGAAAAAGCATTAACATCTTTCCCAATAGATGATTCAATTTGTTTGCCTAATTTACGAGCTATTTCATCAGATTTCTTAAAGCCTTCTACTCTTCTTTCACTAGTAATTTCAAGTAAGGTTTGTTCAGATTCACTTACATATTTATTTATATCTTTAATTTTGCCATCGTTGTAATTCTTTTCTACAACACTAATTGCAGTAAAAAACTTACGTAATAAAGCATAATCTTTTAATGTCTTAACATAATATTCAACATTGGCAAATCCAGTTACTAATGCTGTTAAACTTACTAAATAATCAACACCACCAATACCATCTAATTCTTTTGTAGTATTTAAATAAGAAGTTATTGTTTGAATATCAATACCCTTACTTTGTTTGTGTAATTCAGCTAAACCTTTATAAACAATTAAGTTTTTAATGTTTCCATAATAAAAATCTTCCTCTTCTAATTCATCTAGAAGATCGAATGCCTTTTTATCGTCCATTATCATTATTCCAAGGACAGTTTTTTCAGCAACTTCATCATTTGGAAGGTTTTTAATATCCATTACTTCTCCTCAGAAACATGAACCTTAACGTCAGCAATAATTCCTTTATATAATTCATTTTTTAAAATTGATGTACCAAAAGCATTAACTAAAATCTTATCAACAAATTTTCTCTTATCAATATTTATGTTGTAATCTTTAACAAGTTTCTCGCAAACTTCTTTAGTAGAGATTTGCCCAATCATTGTTCCATCTTTTCCAGCTTTGGCAGTAAATTCAAGAATAATTGAACCAAGCTTACCTTTTGTTTCTAAAGCTTCTTTTTTAAGGTCTTCTTGATGTAATCTTTCTTTTTCGTTTTCTTTTTCTAAATTCTTAACAGCTTCTACAGTTTTCTTAACAGCAATATTGTTTCTAATTAAATAATTATTTCCATATCCATCAGCAACAGTTTTTGTGTCGCCTTTTTTTCCTAAACCTTTAACGTCTTGTAATAATATAACTTCCATTTTTATTCCTCCGTATCGCTATTCTTTACACGAGCTTCACTTAAATAATTATCTAAAACATCAAGTAAAGTCTCTTCAACTTTTTTAATTGTAGTATCTTTAAAAGCAGCAGCAGCCATCGAGAAGTGGCCACCTCCACCAAACTTTTCACATAATACTTGAACATTAATAGTGCCATCACTTCTTGCACTAACTCGAACTTCATTTTCAGCAGTTTTACCAATAACAAATGCAGCGTTAATTCCCTTTAATTGAATACATTGATTACCGACTTTTGCTAAAGTTGAACGTTCAATAATCTCATCAGAAACACAATAACAAACGCCATAATATGGGGTTTTAATTGTAGATATAATTTTATTAACTAATGCATATTCTTCAAATTCATCTTTTAAAATATCATCAGCAATAGCGTTATCTGCACCATATTCTTTTAAAATCATTGATGCATCGAATGTTCTCAAACCAACTGTTTTTGATTTATAAAAAGCAGTATCAAGGAAAATACCAGCTAACATAATAGTTGCACTAATCTTATCAAGAGCAACTTTTTCAGCTGAACTGTTATATTTAATAATTTCAGCAACCAATTCTGAAGCACTACTTGCACTTGGTTCAACTAAACAAAGAACAGGGTTTTCAATAAATTCAGTAGCTCTTCTATGGTGATCAACAACTACTACTTTATCTGTTTGCTCTAAAATTTTTGGGCACATTGTAAGTGAAGGTCTTGAAACATCACAAACAACAACAAGACTTTGAATCTTTACATCTTCTTGAGCTTCTTTTAAAGTACAAACCATTTTTTGTAATTGATCACGTGAGAATAAAGAAGTTAAAGCACTTCTTGTTTTTCTCTCAGTTAATTTACTATCAAAAACAATTCTTGCAGGTTTCTTTAAGAAATCACAAATAGCTTTAATACCTAAACAGCTTCCTAAAGCATCCATATCCATATCAACATGTCCCATAATGACAACATTGCTAGCTCTACTAATTAAACCCATTAATGAATCACTAAAGACACGAATCTTTACTTTATTACCAATTTCAACTGCTTCGGTTCTTCCACCAAAGAATTGAAGTTCACTACCATATTTAGAAACAACAACTTGATCTCCGCCTCTACTCATAGCAATATCAATTGCGTTAGATGCCATTTCATTTAATTTATTAACATCTGGGAAATCATGAGCAAAACCAATAGATAATGTTGGATGAATCGTTTCACGAGTTGCAACTTGACGAACTGTATCAATAAGTGAAAAACCATCAGCTTCCATTTCACGTAAACTTTCAAAATTACAAACAACAAAATAAGCATCATTTCTATAAAGTCTTAGTAAGCAATTATATTTCTTACAATAATCAGTAATATCGTTTCTTACGGTTTGAATTAAATCGTTTGATAAATCACTATTACCAACAATATCAGCATAGTTATCAATCATGATAATTCCTAAACATGTAGCTTGTTCTTTTGTATATCTAAACAAGAATTCATAATCACTAACATCCTTAAAAATAAATAAACTTGCACTTTTTAAAAACTTAACTTGATAATCAAGATTGTTTTGAGAAATGCTTATAGTATCACCGACATCATCATTTTGTAAATCTTTTAATTTTGGGCACCACTCATAAATATTACGATTTATGATGTTGATTTGACGTTGTTCTAATAAATCATTTACCCAAAGAACAGTTCCTTCTTCATTAACAACAGCTAAACCGATTTTACCAAAGATATAAGCTTCCTTAACATCAGAACCAATAATATCTCCCATCTTAACATCGGATTGTTCTCTTTTTTTGTTTACAAAATAAATAACAGACAAAGCAAAAACACAATTTAAAACGACTAAACCTAAAGCAAGATACATAACATATTCAGGTAAAAATGTTTCTTGCAAATTAAAAGAGTTCAAAACATAAAGGATACTAAAAACTCCAATACCCAACACTTGAACGCCAGTTATAATCAAAACAGTTAACTTTAAACCAAAATTTACTTTTTTCATAAAATATACCTTTTCTATTATACAATAGAAAAGAACGTTATTCATTGATATTTTTTCATTTCTTTTCTATAAATATTTTACTACAAAAATTAAAAAAATAATAATAAACAAAATTTTAAATCCATGCGGTAAATGTGCCACTTTTTTAAAGATAAAATAAAAACTCCCTTTTCAGGGAGTTAATTAATTACTATTTTTCAATATATGGGATTAATGCCATATAACGTGCATTTTTAATAGCTTTTGCTAATTGTCTTTGAGACTTTGCACAAGTTCCGGTTAATCTACGTGGTGAAATTTTACCAGTAGTTCCAATGAACTTATTTAATAATTCGACATCCTTATAATCAATATAAGTAATCTTATTTTTTGTGAAATAGCAAACCTTTTTACGGGCTCTCATTTTTTTATAAACCATATAATTTCCTTTCTAGAAAGGTAAATCATCATCTGTAACATCACTTGTTGTTGAGACGTCGTCGTTCTTCTCATCGACTACATCATCTTTTGGTGAATCATCAACTGGCTCATCCATTTTTGGCATATTACCATTTGAACTACCTTTTGAATCAAGAAGCGTAACAGATTCTGCAACCACTTCTACAACGTTAGCTTTAGTACCATCTCTTTTTTCATATGATCTTTGGTTTAATCTACCATCAATTCCAACTAAACTGCCCTTATGAGCATATTTACTTAAATAATCAGCAGATTGATTCCATGCGGTACAAGGAATAAAACTTGTGGTTTTATTTCCATCGCTTCCTTTTTGACGATTATCAACGGCTATTGTGAATGAAGAAACGCTCATATTTGATTGAGTTTTTCTTAATTCAACATCCCTTACTAAACGTCCTACTAACACAACACGATTGATCATAATATTTTCCTCCAATCAATTATTCAGCATCAACTGTAATTAATGAACGGAGCATGTTTACATCGATGCTGCTAAGACGCTTAAATTCACTTAATGCCTTTTGCTCAGCTTCTACCTTAATGACGACGTAATAACCCTTATTTTGTTTCTTAATAGAATAAGCGAGTTCTCTTTCACCCCATTCATTAACGTTAACGATTTTACCACCGTTATCAGTTAATATTTTGTGAAGTTTGGAAATCTCTTCCTTACGTGCGGCTTCATCAAGGTCTGCCTTTACAATGTACATAATTTCGTACTTTTTCATACCTCTTTAACCTCCCTTTGGACATCTGGCTATAATCAAAATGTTATAGCAGAGAAGAATGCGTTAATTAAATAACGTGTTAATATTTTAATAAAAATATCCCTTAAAGTAAAGAACTTAATGTCTTCTTACTTAACAAGAAGGGAGTAAAAACATTTTTAAAACAAAAAATCTCCTTTTTCGAGGAGATTTAATTTCTATTTATTTTCGTCTTTCATTGTTGGGAACAATATAACTTCACGAATATTTTCTTGATTAGTTAAGAACATTGTTAATCTATCAATCCCCATTCCAATTCCACCAGTTGGTGGCATACCATACTCAAGAGCATCAAGGAAATCATAATCCATTTCATTAGCTTCATCATCACCTCTTTCTTTAGCGGCAATTTGAGCTAAGAATCTCTCTTTTTGATCAATTGGATCATTTAACTCTGTATAAGCATTTGCTAATTCAACACCATTTACATAAAGTTCAAATCTTTCAGTAAATCTTGGATCTTTGCTCTTTTTTGTTAATGGACTAATTTCGATTGGATGTCCGTAAACAAATGTTGGTTGAATTAATTCACTTTCACAATATTCATCAAATAAAGCATTAAGAAAATATCCTGGAGTATTCCAGTGTTTTTCAATTTTAATACCTTTTTCTTTACAATAAGCAACCAAATCTTCAACTTTTAAATCTTTAGTGAAATCTAAACCAGTTTTTTCTTTAACTGCATCAGCCATAGAAACCCATTTAAATTCTGGTCCAAAATCAATTTCTTTATCACCATATGGAATTTTTGTAGTTCCACATACTTCTTGGCAACAATTTCTAATTAATCCTTCCCATAATTCACCCATTGATTGTAAATTTCCATAAGCTTCATAAAGTTCAATAGTAGTAAATTCAGGATTATGTCTAGCATCCATCCCTTCGTTACGGAAAATACGACCTATTTCATAGACTTTCTCAAGACCGCCAACAATTAATTTCTTTAAATTTAACTCTGTAGCAATTCTTAAATAAAAATCTTTATCAAGTGCGTTATGATGTGTAACAAATGGTTTAGCATTTGCACCACCAAGAATAGGACTTAATACTGAAGTTTCAACTTCAATATAACCTAAATTATCTAAATAATGTTGAATCGAACGAATAATCTTAAATCTTGCAATTGCAACATTTTTACTTTCTTCATTCATAATCAAATCAATATATCTATGTCTAGATCTTTCTTCAATATCAACAAGTCCATGATATTTTTCTGGTAAAACTTTTAATGATTTTGTTAAGAAAGTATATTTATCACAACGAATAGTTGGTTCGCCGGTTTTAGTTAACATTAAGGTTCCTTCTAAACCAATAATATCTCCAATATCATTTGTTTTAAAAATTTCATAATTTTCTAAACCAACAGTATCAACAGAAATATAAGATTGAATTCTTCCTTCTCTATCTTGAATATTAACAAATGAAGCTTTGCCCATTTTTCTTAAAGCCATAATTCTTCCAGCAACAATTACACGAATTGGCTTTTCTTGTAATTCTTCGTTTGTTTTTCCTTGTAGTTTTTCTCTACATGTTTTTGTTGAGTCAGTACGATTAAATCTTTCGCCCCATGGATTTACACCCATATCGATTAATTTTTGTAACTTTTCTCTTCTAATAATCTCTTGATCGTTTAATTTTTCTTCCATAATTTTGACCTCGCATTAGTATTATAGTGAATAATAACTTAATTTTCCTTACTTTTATTTTCTAAATCACTGAATTTATTAATTATATTAATAATATCGTCTTTATTTCTAGTATTTGTTGCTAATTCATTTTTAAGTGGTTTGCTACCAGGTATTCCATCAAAGAATTTTGGTAAAATTCCCCTTAACATTCTGACTCCAACTTCTTCTTTAAATTCATTTAACATGTTATCCGCATAAGTTAAAGCATATTCTTTTTGTCTATTAAAATCTTTTTCTTCAGAATAACTTCCTTTATTTAAGGCTTTATTGATATTTGTTAATAATTCTGGATTTCCAACAGCTCCACGAGCAACCATAATTGCATCGGCTTTTGTGATTTCTAAAGCATTTAAAGCATCAGCAACAGTATATATGTTTCCACTTACACAAAATGGAATTTTTATAATATTATGAATATCTTTTAAAACATTGAAATCAGGTAAACCAGTATATAATTGTAATTTTGTTCTTGCGTGAATTGCAATAAATTTTACGCCTGCTTTTTCTAGCGTTTTGACTGTTTCATTTATATTAACTACATCATATCCCAATCGGATTTTGCAACTAACAGGTTTTTTACTTCTTTTTACAACAGCTGAAACCATATCGAATAATTTGTTTTGGTCTTTCAGCCAACTTGATCCACCATTATTCTTTGTAACTTTTGGAACGGGACAAGCTAAATTTAAATCTAAAATATCATATTGGCAATTTGTGTTCTCAAGAACATCAATTGCTTTTAATAGTGTTTCTTTACTTCCACCAAATAATTGAACAGCTAGAGGCCTATCTTCTCCATTACTACTTAATAACTTATATGTTTCTTTTGTCCCATTTATTAAAGCACAATCACTAATCATTTCAGTATAGGTTAAACTCGCCCCAAATGGTTTCATAAATCTTCTATATGAAAAAGAAGTTATCCCCGCCATTGGAGCAAGGATAACTTTATTTTTTATTTCAACATCACCAATAAAGAAAGACATATTATTTATCTTTTGGTTCTTCTTTACCTTCACCATCTTTTAAAGAAGTAATAGTACCTGCATCTTCTTTTTCTTTCATATTTGTTGTACATTCACGAGCAGCATCTTTTTGTTTAACTGCTTCATCAGGCATTTTTCTATTCTTTAATAAGTAATCAATTTCTTCTTCATTGATAGTTTCTGTTTCAAGAAGTGTTTCAGCAATTAATTTAACATCTTCTTTACGTTTAGTAATAATTTCAGTTGCTTGTTTATGAGCATCTTCAATAATTCTACGTACTTCTTTATCAATTTCATCAGCAACAGCAACTGAGAAATTCTTTTGTGCATTGTTATAGTCTCTTCCTAAGAAGACACTACCTGAATCCTTTTCATATTGAATTGGACCAAGTGGAGACATACCGTATTCGACAACCATTGAACGAGCAATTTGAGTTGCCATTTCAATATCGTTACTAGCACCAGTTGAGATATCGTTAAAGAAAACCTCTTCACTAGTTCTACCACCAAGATATCCACAAATTCTTGCTTCTAATTCTTTCTTAGTTAATAAGAATCTATCATCTTCAGGACCCATTAATACGTGTCCACCAGTATTTCCTCTTGGAATAATAGTAATTTTTCTTACTTTATCACTATCTTTCAATGATAAACCAATGATAGCATGACCTGCTTCATGGTATGCAACTTGTCTACGTTCTAAGTCATTCATACCTTTAGTAGATTTAGCAGGACCAGCAATTCTTCTATCAATAGCTTCATCAATATCAGCAGAAGTAATTAATTCACGATTTCCACGAACAGCTAAAATTGCAGCTTCATTTAAAATGTTAGCAATATCAGCTCCAGAGAAACCAACGGTTCTTTTTGCAAATTGTTTAAAGTCAACTTCAGGAGCAAGTTTTTTGCCTATAGCATGAACTTTAAATATAGCTTCCCTTCCTTCTCTATCTGGAAGGTTAACAGTAATTTTTCTATCAAAACGTCCAGCACGTAATAATGCAGGATCAAGAACATCGTCTCTATTAGTAGCAGCGATTACGATAATTCCAGAATTTTCTTCGAAACCATCAAGTTCAACAAGTAATTGATTAAGGGTTTGTTCACGTTCATCGTTTCCGCCACCTAAACCAGCTCCTCTTTGTCTACCAACGGCATCAATTTCATCAATAAATATCAAACATGGTGCATTTTGTTTTGCAGTCTTAAATAAATCTCTTACTCTTCCTGCACCAACACCAACGAACATTTCAACGAAATCTGAACCTGAAATACTATAGAAAGGAACACCTGCTTCACCAGCAACAGCTTTTGCTAATAAAGTTTTACCAGTTCCTGGTGGACCAACAAGTAAAATACCTTTTGGTAATTTAGCTCCACACTTTGTATATTTCTTTGGTTCTTTTAAATAATCAACAAGCTCAACCATTTCAGCTTTTTCTTCATCACAACCAGCAACATCTTTAAATCTAACTTTGCTGTTATCAACTCTTCTTGCAGTAGATTTATTAAAGTCCATAGCTTGCTTATTTCCACCAGCTGAAGACATTAAGAATCTAAAGAAGAATATTGCAATACCAAGAATAACAATTGTTGAAATAATAGTTGGTAACCATGATAAGAACACATTCTCTTGATATACAGTTGTATTGAAGTAACCTTCAGTTCCAAATGTATCAGTTTGTTCTTTTATAGCTTCTGAAACACTTTGAGTGTATCCCCATTTTTCTTCATAAACCGATTCTTTTGAAGTAGTGATTGTATAATATTTATCACTATTATTTGAAGTATCGTGAACAATCATATTTACGGTAACTTGATTCTCATTATCAGTTTGTATTTCTGCTTGTTTGATAGCATAATTATCGTCACCATCATAAACATAAGTTACAAATTGAGATGTAGATATAGTTGTGTACTTTTGATTTAAACCGCTAACAATCATATAAATTATTACGATACTAAATACACCGATAATAATATAAATAAGAACTGTTAACCAAACGGATCTTTTCTTTTGCATAATCTCTCCTTTTTACAATGTAATTTTACAACACCTACTTTATTTTATAAAGTAAAAGCATTGGCTATTTTATAAAATCATTTAAATTGAATATTAGCAAGGAATTTACATTAATTATATTGTTCTTTTTATAGTGAGGAACATAAAGTAAATTTCCATTAATATCAAAAATACCAGGCCACACTATCCTGATAGGATAAGGGACCTTCCAATCAATAAAACAGCGATTTATTTTTTTCTTGAGACCATGAAGTATAAATACTTCATTTGAATTAAAACTTGAGCGTATAAATAAAGTATCATATTTTTCAATTAAATTAAATAGTTTTGATTCATTATTTAATGTAAAATATTCGTTTTTTTCAAAATGGTTGACTTTAAAATTAAAAATAGGCATTTTTACAAAATAAAGTTTTAAAAAACCATAATCAAAAGAAAATATTACATTAGGTTTTAATGTTTTATGCCATGTGGTTTTATTTGAAACAATTTGTTTTAATTCTTTAACAAAAGACAAAGAAATCGGAACATAGAAATTAAGAATCTCAAAGTATTTAATTAATAACAACTGGAAAGAATCATTATCAAGCTTTTCAATATCTTCTTTATACATTCCACCATCTTTTATTAAAGGTAATAATTTTGAAAACTTTTCTTTAAGTAATTTGTTTTTTTCTTCAATTTCATTTAAAAGAATAGATCTTTTTTCAAAATCCATATCTTTTACCACTTCTTTTCTAATTTTGTTTCTTAAAAACTTTGTATTGAAGTTAGAACTATCAATCCCAAATGGGGTATTAGTTTCCTTGCAAAACAACTCTAAATCACTTTTTTTATACTTTAATAATGGCCTTGTAATGTTTATATCTTGCTCAATAAATGATTCGTTTAAACCATAATAACTAACTATAGACTTTCTCTTTTTTTGAATTAAATATGTTTCTAATAAATCATCTTGATTATGAGCAACTAAAATGTTTCTAATATTATATTTTTTTGCAGTCTCAATAAAAAATTCATAACGTTTTTCTCTAGCATATCCCTCTTCGTTTTCGGTTTTTGGGATATAAATATCTTTATAAATAACTTTTATATTGTGTTGCTCTGAATAAGTTTTCATTCCTAGATAACGTTCTTCATCTTCTTGGCATAAATGATAATTTACATGACAAATAATAAAATCATAGCCACCATCAATTAATGCTTTACACAAAGCCATTGAATCAGGGCCAAAAGAACAAGTTAAAATATAATTATCTTTTTTATTAAGTTTTAGATTAATTTTCATCAATAATTTCATCCTTAACTATTTCATAAAGACATGATGCATCTTCTTTTTTGCAATATGAAACAACGTCTTTCACCTTTACAGTTAGTTTGTGTCTGCCCAACACTAAAACAAGAAGATCTCCTTCTTTAACTTCACTTGATGGTTTTGCTACTCGATTATTTACAGTAAACAAACCTCTTTCAAGCAACTCTTTAGCTACTGTCCTTCTTTTAATTAATCTCGTTAATTTTAAGTATTTATCAAAGCGCATTTTGAACCTCTTTAGAATTTAATGTAGACACATATAAACTATCTATAATTTCTAGAATCTTTTCTAATAATTCCACCCAATCAGGAAGTTTCTTTATATAAATATTAACTTTTTTATCTATAAAAGACATCTTTATTTTGGATAAGAAAGGTACTAAGGCAGTAAATAAACTTGTTCCTATACCTTCTAAATCACTAAATTTTTGGCTTAACTTAATATTTATGTGGTCATTAAATTCTTCATATGTATCAAATTCTTCTTTTGTAAAATAAATATCGATTTTTCTCTTTGTAAACAAGAATTCCATACTTGTAGGAATTGGACCATAAATATCTCTAATAGATTTTCTAACATTTTGTAATTGCTCAATATTTTTTACATCTAATAATTTATGATAAACTTCAAATTTTTCTTCATTATTAATATATGTAACAGGAATATATGCATCAATATTAAGTTCTTTATGTAAGGAAACTTCTTCTGCTTTTTTAATACCTGTCTTCCTTTCTTCAACTGCTTCATTTAAAAGCTTTATATACATATCAATTCCAACTGCATCAATAAAACCGGCTTGTTCAGGCCCTAAAATATCGCCAGCTCCACGAATTAATAAGTCTCTTTGAGCTATCTTATATCCGCTTCCTAAAGCAGATAAATCTTGAATTGCTTGTAGTCTTTTTTGACTAGTTTCTCTCAATTCTTTTTTACCATTTATCATTAAATAGGCAAAAGCCATTCGGTCCCCACGTCCTACTCTACCTTTAATTTGATATAGTTGTGCAAGGCCAAATTTGTCTGCATTCTCTACAATCATTAAATTCGCATTCTCGACATCAATTCCATTTTCAATAATAGAAGTTGCAATTAATAAATCTAATTTGCCATCATAAAATTCCTGCATAACCTTACTGGATTCATCTTTACTCATTTGCCCATGAATTACGCCAATCTGACAATTCGGAACTAATTTATGCAATTTGTCATATGTATCATAAATAGAAAAAACTTCGTTATGTACATAAAATATTTGCCCATGTCTCGACATTTCTCTTAATATTAATTCTCTAACAACATTTAAATCGTATGGTATTACATATGTTTGAATTGCAACCCTCTCTTTTGGTGGAGTTTCAATTGTAGAAACGCTCTTTAAACCAACTAAAGAGCTTTGTAAGGTCCTTGGAATAGGAGTTGCACTTAAAGTTAATACATCTATACCCTGAGATTTTTCTTTAATTCTCTCTTTTTGCTCAACTCCGAATCTTTGCTCTTCATCTATAATCAAAAGTCCCAAATTATGAAGATCAAGTTTCTTTGAAAGAATTTTATGAGTACCAATAATTAAATCAATTTTTTTGTTTTTAACATTTTCTTCAATTTCTTTTGCCTCTAGTGGCGTTTGTTGCCTTGTATAAATGCCTATCCTAACATCAAAATTTTTAAATCTTTCTAGAGCTACCTCATAATGTTGACGTGCTAACAATGTTGTTGGACATAATAAAAATACAATTTTACCATTTAGTATTGCTCTAAAAGCGGCTCTAAAAGCTAATTCGGTTTTTCCAAACCCAACATCACCACATAATAATCTATCCATTGGATGTGGTGATTCCATATCTCTATAAATATCAATTAATGATTTTTTTTGATCAAGGGTCAATTCATGATTAAAATCTCTAGCAAAGGCCCCCTCGATTTCACTATCACCTACAAAACTAACTCCAGGAACTTGAGCTCTTTCACTATATAAAACCATCAATCTCTCAGCTAAATCATTTACCCTTTGCTTTATTTTCTTTTTAGTTGTTTCCCATTTTTTTGTAAATAATCTATTTAATTTTGGTGCATAACCTTCTTTACCAACATATTTTCTTACAAGATTAAATTGATATAAAGGAACATATAAAACATCTCCACCATCATATTCAATTTCTAAATAGTCCTCATGTTTTTTATCAATTTCTAATGTTGAAATTTTTCTAAATTTTCCTATACCATTTTTTTCATGAACAACATAATCTCCGGGTTGTAAATCTTGATAACTTTCTAAAATTATTCCTTCTTTAAATTTTGATGTATAACTTGAAGAGTGTCTCTTGTATCCAAATAATTCTTTACTTGTTAGAATAACAATTTTTTCATCTCTAAATTCAAAACCAAAAGGAAAAGAAAATATTGAGTAATTAACAATATAATTTGGATCAAAATTCAAAGATTCAGATAAATGCCCTTTTTGCCCAATAATTTCTAAAGAATCTTCTATTCTTTTAATTTGCTCTTTGTTTTCTAATAAACAAACAATTTTATATTCGTTTTTAATATACATATCAAGGATACGAGTTAAATCGTTTTCTTTTGCAGTATATAAAGCATTATTAGTTAAGTTCGTTAGTACACTATCATTATGAATGTAAAAAGGAGATAAAAAATAAGAGTAATTTGCATTCTTAAATGAATTAATTTCTTTATTAAAATATTGCAAACCGCTTATACTTCTTCCATTAATATATAATTCATTCATAAAGTTTTCGGATTCTTCAAATAACAATCCTTTTGCTTTATAGAATTCATCTTCATTTGCAACAATTGCAATATAATTATTCAAAAAATCTAGCAAATCTGCTCTCTTTTTTTGAATAATCGATAAATATTTATAAATTTTAGGAGAAGCAATTCCCTCTTTTATGTCAGTAATATCTTCATTAATTGAATCACCTAGTTCTTCATATGATAAATTTGATAAATCACTTTTTGCATCTGAATATCTTTTTTTAATAATTTCTTCAGCAGAATTTCTTTCTTCATCGCTAAATAAATTTATTGTCCCTGGGATAATATCAACTTCTTTTGTTTCTTTAATTGATGTTTGAGTAGATAAATCAAAAAATCTAATTGATTCAATTTGTGTATCAAAAAATTCAATACGAATTGGATTGTCATAATTTAAAGAGTAAATATCAATGATATCTCCTCTAGAAGCAAATTGAAGTGATTGATCAATTTTGCTTACTTTTGAATAACCAATTTTTGCAAATTTTTCTTTTAAATAATTTAATTCAACTTCATCACCAACTTTTAATTTTACAAACGAATCTTTAAAAACATCAACTGTTGGATAAAACCTAAATAAAGAGGCTGGAGTTACTAAAATTATTTTGTGCTTTGCATTTAAAATCTCAAATAAACCATATATTTGTTGTGATAATAATTCTTTTGATTCACTTAAATATTCAACTCTTAATAATTCGTCTGCTGGTAAAACAATAATATTCTCTTTATCAATTAAAGAAGATAAAGAACTATATAAATCATTTTGTTCATATGAATTTGATGTATAAATTAGTATATTTTCATTATTTTCTTTAAATAATTTATAAGCTAAGAAGGTTGTTCCAACATATGTATCCACGACAAAATAACCTACTTTATTTTTAGTAGG
Source organism: Bacilli bacterium (assembly GCA_041669265.1). Classification (GTDB taxonomy): domain Bacteria; phylum Bacillota_I; class Bacilli_A; order RFN20; family CAG-826; genus Onthovivens. Next base: position 57,458 of record JBAYBM010000004.1, read on the forward strand.
GGATGTAACAAACTTTTTAGTAACTAAATCTTTAATATCAATAACACTACCTCTTCTATTTATTATATAAGGACATTGCTTTATTAACCGACTCCTTAATAGCCATTTTAATAGCTTCTACAACACTATTTTCTGCACTATCAATTAAGTCTCTTTCTTCTTTAATAGGTTTACCAAGAACAAAATCGATTGAATTATCAGTTGGCATGCCAATACCAACACGAATATGCACAAACTTATCTGTCCCTAAACAAGAAATAATAGATTTGATCCCATTATGCCCACCACTACTTCCATTTGTTTTAATTTTTAAATGACCCGGCATAATATCCATATCATCATGGATAACAAAAATATTTTCTGGACTAATTTTAAAATAACTAGCTAATGCGGATACAGATTCTCCACTTAAGTTCATAAAAGTCATTGGCTTTAATAAATAAATATCTTCATCAAAAAATTTACAAAGACCATAAATACCCTTAAAACCTTCTTTATCAACATCACAACCAAAAGCATCTGCTACTTTATCAAGAGTATCAAAACCAGTGTTGTGTCTTGAGTGTTCATATTTAGTTCCAGGATTTCCTAATCCAACGATAAGTTTCATGCTTATTATCATACATTTTATTTAGAAAAAATTAAACATATATAAACTATAGAATTTTTTTAAAAACTAGATTGACAAAGTTGTCAACGAATACTATTATATCTCTTGCGTAGGAGAGATATGCCAAAAACTAGTAAGCAATGCGAAGTAATTAAAGAAGAAAGAAGAAATGCAATAATTGAAGAATCATTGCACCTTTTTTGTCTTGAAGGATTTGCTGATGTTTCAGTTGACGACATATGTAATAAATTAAAAATCTCTCATGGACTCTTCTATCATTATTTTACAAATAAGGAAGATGTTCAAAAAGCAGTATTTGAAAAAGCTAAACTTTTAATGGATAAACAATTTCAAAATATAGATATCTCAAAAAAGGGTTTAGATTTTATTGCTCAATTTAATCATTATTCATTGATGTGCTTAAGACAAGGAAAATTGTATGCATATTACATCTATTTTACCCTTGATACAGCAGTAAATAATAGAATGGTAATTAAAGACAAAGCCAAACCATCTAATAGATTACTAATAGAAGCTATTAAAACTTCACAAAAAAACCATCAAGTTATTAATGGTGATTATATGGAAATTTATTTTACTTATTTAAGTTTATTAAAAGGATTAGCTTATTCAGTGATTAAATCAAAGAAACAAACAGATTACATCATTCCAGAAGATGAAATTCCAATGAATTTATTTTATAAGAAGGAGATCAAATAGTATGAAACTTGCTTTAAAAAGTTTACAAAAGAAATGGTATTTAGTTTTATTAGTAACAATTGCTATTATAATTCAATGCTATTTACAATTAATGCTCCCAGAATATATGGGAAATATCCAATCAATTATTACTGGAGGAACATATGAATCAGGTTCCCAAGAATTATTAAATGCAATATTAGTTCAAGGCGGATGGATGATTCTTATTTCTTTTGGAGTTGTTATTTTAGCTATCGTACAAAACTTCTTTGGTTCATGGTTAGGAGCTTATGTTGGAAAAGATGTAAGACAAAATATCTTTAAAAAAGTAAATACACTATCTTTATCTAATTATAATAAATTTGGTACTGCTACATTAATTACAAGAACTACAAACGATGTTGAACAAATTAAAAACTTTTTAACTATGGGAATTAGAACCCTTGTTATGTCACCAACTTATATGGTTATTGCTTTAATTAAAACTTTTAATATTGAAGCAAGACTTGCTATTGTTTTAGCAATTTGCTTACCAGTTATTATTATTGCTATGGCAATATTAATGTGGATTGCTACTCCATTATTTAAAAAATTCCAAGAAAAAATTGATGCTTTAACAATTGTTGTTAGAGAGAATTTAACTGGAATTAGAGTTATTAGAGCTTACAATCAACAAGAAACAGAATATAAAAAGTTTAAAAAAGCAAATTCTGATATGACTCACTTAATTGAAAAAGTAAGCAAAACTATGTCAGTTGCGGATCCTTTTATCAGTATTATATTCAACCTTTGTTATGTTGGAATTTATGCTTTAGGTTTTTATTTATTACAAGGCGTTAGTTTTACAAATCAAACACAAATAATAAATCAAGTTACAAATATCGCTGTTGTTTCTCAATATTCTATGCAAATCATGATGTCTTTCTTAATGTTTGCAATGTTATTTATTATGATGCCACAAGCATCAGCAAGTGCAAAAAGAATTAATGAAATTCTTAATACGCAATCTCAAATAAAGGAAAAAGAATTCACACCTGAACAAATTGAAGAAATTCAAAATTCAAAAACAACAGGTGTTATTGAATTTAAAGATGTTTCTTTTGCTTATCCAGATAGCAATGTTTCATGTGTAGAAAATATTTCATTTAAAACTAAACCAGGAGAAACCACTGCTATTATTGGTTCAACCGGAAGTGGCAAATCATCAATTATCAATTTAATTCCACGTTTTTATGATGCTACTTCAGGAGAAGTTCTCCTTGATGGATATAATGTTAAAGATGTTCCACAAATTGTATTAAGAAGTAAGATTGGATTTGTTCCTCAAACAGCTGTTCTATTTAATGGAACCATTAAAGAAAACATAAAGTTTGGTAAAAAAGATGCTACAGATGATGAGATTAATGAAGCTTTGACTGTTGCTCAAACCGAACACTTTATTTCAAAACTTCCAGATGGATTAAATACAAGAGTTTCTCAAGGTGGTAAAAACTTCTCTGGCGGTCAAAAACAACGTTTAGCAATAGCTCGAGCCTTAATTAGAAAACCTGAAATATATGTTTTTGATGATTCTTTTAGTGCTTTAGATTTTAAAACAGATGCAAAATTAAGAGCGGCTTTAAGGCCATACGCTAAAAATTCTGCTGTTATTGTTGTTGCTCAAAGAGTATCAAGCATCCTTGATGCTGATAACATTATTGTTCTTAATGAAGGAAAATGTGTTGGACAAGGAACACATAAGGAATTATTAAAAACTTGTAAAGTTTATCAAGATATAGTTAAGTCACAACTTGATCCTGATGAAGTTGAAAAAACCTTACAAATGGCGCATGAAGCAGCTGTTGAAGGAGGTAATTAATATGCCAAGAAGAGAAATGCATACTGAAAAACCTAAAAATTTTAAAGGTACGGTAAAAAGAATGGTTAGGGAATTTAAACCTGATCTTGGTTTAATTATCTTTATTGTTATTCTTTCTATAGCAAGTGCTGTTTTATCTGTTTATTCACCATTATTGATTAAAGATTTATTATCTACAGAAAATCTTACACAAATGTTCTCTATTGATAATTTAGGAAATATTATTATTGTCTGGGACATATTCTGGCAAAAATTTGGAATTATGCTTGGAATTTATTGTGGAAGCGCTTTGTTAAGTTGGGCAAGTGCATTCTTAGCTGTATTTGTAAGTTCACATTATGCTTACAATATGCGTGATAAATTACAAAAGAAATTAAATACTTTACCACTATCCTACTTTGATAGAGTCCAATATGGAGATACTTTATCAGTAGCAACAAACGATGTTGATAATATCTCAAGAAATATGCAAACAATTATTACTCAAGTATTTTCAGGAATTACATTATTTGTTGGTTCATTAATTATGATGCTTGTTACAGATTGGCGTATTGCACTTGTTGCTTTAGCATCATTACCACTTACATTATTAGTTGTTGTTGGTGTTTCTAAGTTTAGTGGAAGTCAATTTACAACTTATAGAAAACAACTTGGAATATTAAATGGTAAGATTGAAGAAAATTATGCTGGATATATGATTATTAAATTATTCAGTAAAGAAAAAGATGTCGAAGAATCTTTTGATGAATCAAATGAAAAAATGACAAAAGCTGATGGAATGTCTCAATTCTTATCAGGATTAATCTTCCCTACTACTAACTTTATTAATAACTTAGCTTATGTTGGAGTAGCTGTTGTTGCAGGTTATGTAAGTGATCCAGGAACAATGATTTCTTTCTTCTTGTTCTTAAACTTATTCACAAGACCATTCCAACAATTGGGTCAAATATTTAGTATTATTCAATCTATTGTTGCAAGTGGTGAACGTATTTATAATTTATTTGATGAAGTTGAAGAAATTCATGATGCAAAAGATGCTATTAGTAATGAAGATAAAATTAAAGGAAATATTTCGTTTAATAATGTCTTCTTTGAATATACAAATGATAAACCTCTTATTGAAAACTTTAATTTAAATATTAAAGCAGGAGATACTGTAGCAATTGTTGGTCCTACAGGTGCAGGAAAAACTACGATTGTTAATCTTTTAATGAGATTCTATGAAATATGTTCCGTTAGGACTTATGAAGAAATTGCTGCTACTGAAGTTGAAATAATGAATGAAATAAATAAATTATTAGGGGTTCATGAAGTTAAAGTTAATGACATTAAAATAGATAAATCATTATCAATTAATGAAGCAACTCATAAAGCACTGCTTGATATTCAACAATATTATGTTTATGAAACAAGTAAAACTGATAAAAAAGTTATTGATGATCCAGTACTTCAAGCAAAACTTAATGTTATTGTAAATTCATTACCAGATAGATTAAATAATGGTTCTATCTCTGTAGATGGATATGATTCTAGAGATTATAAACGTAACACATTAAGAGGCTCAATTGGAATGGTTCTTCAAGATACATGGTTATTTAAAGGAACTATTAAAGAAAACTTATTATATGGAGATGAGAATGCTACAGATGAAGAAATAGAAAATGCATGTAGGCAAGCTCATATTTATCACTTTATTCAAACATTACCTGGTGGATATGACTTTGTTTTAAATGAAGATGGAACTAATGTTTCTCAAGGACAAAGACAATTATTAACTATTGCTAGAGCAATTATCTCTAAACCAAAAATTCTTATTCTTGATGAAGCAACTTCTTCAGTTGATACTCGTACAGAACAACAAATACAAGATGCTTTAAATAAAATTATGAAAGATCGAACATCCTTTGTTATTGCTCATAGATTATCAACAATTAAGAATGCAAAAATGATTATAGTTATGAAAAAAGGCCATATAGTAGAAACAGGAAATCACAAAGAGTTATTAGCTAAAAATGGTTTCTATGCTGAACTTTATAATTCACAATTTGCCGGTTCTAATCCAATGGCAAAAAATAAAGAAGTTGAAGATTCATAAGGGATTTGATGGGAAATTTAAAACCTCAGTTACAAAACTGAGGTTTTTATTTTACTTTCTTTCTTTGTTTTCTTTGTGATAAGAAAGAGTTTTATAAATGTTTTTCAATTTTGGATAAATCTTTGAATAAACATTATTAAATAAATATTTATATTCTTTAGCAGCGTCTTTATTAGGTACAAATGTTTTTAGATAACGAACCATATTTGATTTTGCTTCATTATCATTTTTAAAAATACCCTGACTAATAAATTGAGACATAGCACAGCCTAAAGAAGAGGATTCATATGTTTCGCTTTTATAAATTGGCAGATTAAAAATATCGCTTGTTATTTGACATATAGCATCACTTTTACTACCGCCTCCAGCGATTGTTAAACTAGTAACTTTAACATGAGTTTTCTTTTCAATACCTAAAAGTCCTTCTTTTAATCCGTAAGCTATGCCTTCAATTATTGCTCTATAGATATGAAATTTAGTATGGGCATCATAAAAACCAATTACACTTCCTTTTGCTAAAGGTCTATGTAATCCTGGTCCCCAATAAGGTTGCAAAACTAATCCATCAGAACCAGGAGGTATATCCATTAATTTTTTATTTAATATTTCTTCAACAGCCATATGTTCAATTTTTGCTTCTGTAGATTCTTTTTCTCCAAATTGTTTGGAAAACCAACCTAACATCCAATAACCACGATATATTTGTACTTCTGCGTTATAAAGACCTTTATAACATGCTTTATAAGAAGGTAAAAATGGCTCAGGATTTATATATCTTTTTGTCACTACATCAACACAAGAAGCGGTTCCATAACTTATATGTGCACATTTATTATCAATTGATCCACAGCCCAATACTTCGCAAGTTTTATCAGCACCGGTTGTGATATAGTTTAATCCTTCTGGAAATCCCGTTTCTAAAGAACATTCTTTAGTAATAGTTCCAGCAACTTCTCCTATTTCAAAAATAGTAGGAATTTGTTCTGGTTCTACTCCAAATATTAAACCTTTCATAGCATTCTTTTTATATAATTTTCCAGTCTTGAAATTGATTGGAAAATGCCCAACCATGTTGGAAGAACAATCACCAAGTTTACCAAGTAATCTATAGTTTAAATAACAGTTAATTGGTGCATAATATCTTACTTTTTTCCATACTTCAGGCTCATTTTCTTGAACCCATAAAGCTGGTGTCCTTTTTCTGTTTAATTTAATAGCTTCATGCATTCCAACTAAATCAAAAATAACACTATCTATTTTTGGTATTTTTCTTTCCAGTTTAGCTTGTCTTTGATCTAACCAAATTATTGCTGGCCTAACTTGTTTAAATTGATTATCTAAAAAAGCAACAGAATCCCTAAAACAAGTAGAAGAAATAGATATACATTTACTTAATAAATCTTTGTATTTTGATGTCAATCTTTTAGCACATTTACACATTGTGTTGTAATAATAATCCGCATCTTGTTCAGCATATCCAGGCCTTTTTGAAAAATATGGTTCATCGTACTTTTCTTGTTCAAAACCTAAAAACTTACCTTCAGTATTGATAATACTTACTCGAACTGATTGTGTTCCATAATCAATTGCTATGACTAATTTATTGTTCATACTTTACTATTATAATATAAAAGATAACTTTTTTGTTATAAAGCAAAAAATAAATGCTTTATTGGCCTTAGAAGTTTATAATTTATTAAATCAGGAGGTATCAAAATATGGATAATCTAGAAGACAAAATTACTAGCGAACAACTTATCGATTTAGTAAATAATAAAAAATACCAAGAAATAAGAGATTTATTTGTTAAATATCCGGAAATTGATATCGCTGAAATATGTAATGAAATTGATGATGTTACTATAATCATCACTATTTTTAGAGTTGTAAAAAGTGAATTTACAGCTGAACTATTCCACAACCTAGATCAAGACCATCAAGAAGCACTTATCAAAGCAATGACTGATAAAGATATTAATACATTAATTGGAGCAAGTGCTAATGATGATATAGTTGATTTTCTTGAGGATATGCCAGCAAATTTAGTAAAAAGAGTATTACAACAAACAACTAAAGATGATCGTGTTGTAATTAATAAGTTATTAAATTATAAAGAAAATACCGCTGGTTCAATAATGACCACTGAATATATTGAATTATTAGATACAACTCTAATCCAAGATGCAATTAGTCTCATTAGACAAAACGGAAAAGATGCAGAAACCATTTACACTATTTTTTGTAAAGATATTAAACGTAACTTTTTAGGCACTGTTGACCTTGATGATTTAATTTTTGCTCAACCAACTCAAACATTAAATGAGATTATGAATAAAGATTTCGTAACAGTTGATGTAAATACCGACCAAGAAGAAGTTGCACAAATAGTTAAAAGATACGATTTAAACGCAATCGCTGTTTTAAATGATGATCATAAATTATCAGGAATCATTACTATTGATGATGTCGTTGATATTATTGATAAAGAAGCTACTGAAGATATTGCTTACCAAGCAGGTGTTTCTCCACTTCAAGAAAAATATTTAGAAACCCCAGTTTTTAAAATGGCTTTTAAATGTATACCTTGGTTAATGTTATTATTAGTTTTAGGTGTTTTTTCATCTATGGTTTTATCAAGTTTCCAAAGCGCACTAGCACTCGTTCCAATATTAAGTGCTTTTATTCCTGCTGTTATGGATGCTGGAGGAAACGCAGGCAGTCAAACTAGTTCTGTAATTGTTCGTTCGTTAGCTCTTAATGAATTTAAACCAAAAGATTTCTTTAAAGTCTTATGGAAAGAAGTAAGAATTGCTATAATTACAGCTTGTATTCTTGCTATTTTTGCTTATTGCTGGACATTAATTGAACAATATACTGGGTTAGTTTCCTATCATCCAGGATATACTGACGCAACAGGCGTATTTGTATATTATAAAGATTTTGATTTATTTATTGCTTATTCAAAAATTAGTGGGCTTGTTGGAATTACATTATTTACAACAATAATATTATCAAAAGTTATTGGTTGTATTTTGCCACTTATTGCAAAAGCAATTCATATTGATCCAGCACTAATGAGTGGACCATTTATTACTACAATAGTTGATGTTTGTAGTTTGTTATTATATTTCTTTATCTGCGTAGATATATTTAAGATAGTAGGTTAGTTATTTTTTGAAAAAATAATGCTTTTTATTACTTTATAAGCAGTCAAACCATCATTGATGTTCATAACTGCTTTTTCCATTGGGCACATTCCAGTATTTGTTCTATTAATAATATTTTTAGTCATTTCGCTATAATTAAAAATAATTAAATTATTTTTTAACACTTCTATCGCTTTTTCACTTAAAACAGCAGCATAAACTTCTTTTACTTTTAGATAAGATAATAACAATGCAGCGGCTTTACCAATAATTTTATCTGCTACACTACTTCCCTCAATATTTACCTTATTATCAATTAAATGTATTATTGCTTTTAATCCATCTAATTTTGATTCATACAAAATATTATTGTCTTTAACAATGACTATGCTTTCGTTCTTTTCTTTTAATATTCGTAAAGCATACGAGATATCACTTTCTACCATAATTTAATAATACTATATTTCTAAATTTTGTATAGACCTTTAAAAAATAAAAAACCATATCATTTAGCGTATTAAATATAAAAACAAGTGGGCTTTGCATATGTTATTTTAATAATTTATCATAAAAATACTCGACTAGAAAACTACCTTAACGAAATAATTAAGGTAAAATTTTTAATTTAATTCCAAAAAATTGTTTCAAAATATGTGTTTTTCATAAATTTTTGTGGAAGATACATATAAAATATGTATTCTCTTTTAATTTTTTGCTACAATATTTAAGCGAGTTGAATATCAACTGCCACACAGGAGGAAACAAAATGGCAAAAAAATATGTTTATGCCTTCGAAGATGCCTATGGTTTAGGTAAAGAATTACTCGGAGGTAAAGGTGCTGGACTTGCAGAAATGACTCATATTGGAGTTAACATTCCTCAAGGTTTCACTATTACAACTGAAGCATGCACACTTTATTATGATGAAGGAAAGCAATTACCAAAATCATTAATCGAAGCTGTCGATGCCGGAATTAAAGAAATCGAAAAGAAATCTGGTAAATCATTTGGTGGAAAGAATGGTAAATTTCCACTATTAGTATCAGTACGTAGCGGAGCAAGAGTCTCCATGCCAGGTATGATGGATACTATTTTAAACTTAGGTTTAAACGATGAAACTGTTGAAATTTTATCAAAGAGTTTTAACAATGAAAGATTTGCTTACGATTCATATCGTAGATTTATTCTTATGTTTACAAATATTGCAAAAGGTTATCCACGTACAGAAATGGATAAAATGCTTGATGATATTAAAACAAAGAATGGTTACAAACTTGATACTGAAGTAACCGCTGAACAATTAAAGGAATTAGTAAAGAAATACAAAGTTTATTACAAATCAAAATTTAACGAAGATTTCCCATCTGATCCATATGTTCAATTACATGAAGCTGTTGAAGCTGTTTTCAGAAGTTGGGATAACCCAAGAGCAAACGTTTATAGAAAAATGAATGGTATTCCATATGAATGGGGTACTGCTGTTAACGTTCAATCAATGGTTTTCGGTAACTTAAATGATAAGAGCGGAACTGGTGTAGCTTTCTCAAGAGACCCATCCACTGGTAAAAAGCAAATTTATGCTGAATATTTACCAAATGCTCAAGGCGAAGATGTTGTCGCTGGAATTCGTACTCCTTTACATATCAACGAATTAAAGAAGAGAATGCCAGATGTTTATGAACAATTTGAGAAAACTATTAAATTAATGGAAAAACATTATAAAGATATGCAAGATATGGAATATACCGTTGAAAATGGTACCCTCTATTTCTTACAAACACGTAATGGTAAGAGAACTGCTCAAGCTGCTTTACAAATTGCATTTGATTTAGTCGATGAAGGCTTAATTGATGAAAAAGAAGCTGTCTTAAGAGTTGAACCAAAATTATTAGATAGTTTATTACACCCAACATTTGATGTTAAAGTTTTAAAGACATTAACTCCACTTGCAACAGGTAACCCTGCTTCTCCAGGTGCCGGTGTTGGTCACTTATCATTTGATGCTAAAGATGCTGAAGCTAGACATGCTAAAGGAGAAAAAGTTGTTCTTGTAAGAGCAGAAACTTCCCCAGAAGATATTGAAGGTATGGTCGCTGCTGAAGGTATTTTAACAATGAGAGGTGGTATGACTTCTCACGCTGCAGTCGTTGCTCGTGGTATGGGTAAATGCTGTATTACAGGTTGTGCTGCTGCTAAAGTTGATGAAGAAAATAAATGCGTTACAATTAATGGTAAAAAATATACCGAAAAAGATACATTCAGTTTAAATGGTTCTACTGGTGATGTATTTGAAGGATCAGTCGCAATGGTCGAAGCCGATACCTCAAGTGGTAATTTCGGTAGAATGATGAAAGCTGCTGATAAATATAGAAGATTAAGTATTAGAACAAATGCTGATACTCCACGTGATGCTATTCAAGCTGCCAAATTTGGTGCTGAAGGTATAGGTCTTTGTAGAACTGAACATATGTTCTTCAATAAAGACAGAATTTTCCACATGAGAAAGATGATCCTTAGTGAAAATGTTAAAGATAGAGAAGCAGCATTAGCTGAATTATTACCATATCAAAGAGATGATTTCTATGGTTTATATATGGCAATGAAGGATCTAAAACATATTAATGTTAATATTCGTTTACTTGATCCACCACTACACGAATTCTTACCAACTGAAGAAGATAAGATTGAAGAATTAGCAAAAGCTATGAACATGACTGTTGAACACGTTAAAGAAAGAATTTCTTACTTACACGAATTCAACCCAATGATGGGTCATATCGTATGCCGTC
>JBAYBM010000005.1:0-65800 GCA_041669265.1 Bacilli bacterium
TTTCGTATGCAGAATAATCTTTAAAAACAATACTTTTTGCATAGTTAATGCAGTTTCTTTTGAAAAATTTGATATTTAGCTAGATAATTATCAGCAAAATTTAATTACCTGCTTTTACTTTGAAAATTTACGTTTTGTTGAATTGTTTCTTGTAAATAAACTTATTTTATAAAATCAAAAATATCTTTATAAACAACCTCATGATTATTTTCATTTAAGATTTCATGTCGCATATTTTTATAAACAATAATCATCGAATCCAATCCACATTTTTGATAAAGCTTATTTAATTTGATTGGTCCCTTGCTGCAATTTCCAACAGGATCGTCTTCACCACAAATAATTAATATTGGTAGTTTTGGAGATACTTTTTTTAACGCATTCTTTTTTTGAATTGAATGTAATCCATTCATAAATTCCAAATAGAAACCATTTGTACAATGATAACCGCAATATTTATCATCATCATATTTTTTAACATTTTCTTCGTTGTAAGATAACCAATCATTCTTCGATTTAGGATTTTTAATTGCTTTAGAATATCCACCAATAGACATACTTTCTAATAGTTTTGCTTGTTTATTATAATTTGATTTATGAACTATTAGGTGAGCTGCCATATGACCAAGATTAAATAAGAATGTTGGTCCATTACTTCCACAAATTATTACTTTATCAACCATCTTACTATATTTTTCTAAAAATCCTTGAGTAACAAAACTTCCCATAGAGTGACCAAATAATATAACAGGTAAATGAGGGAATTTTTTCCTTAAATCGTCAATTAAATCTTGAACAGTATCTTCCATTTTAAAGAAATAATCTTTCCCTGGATTACCAAGAGGTCCGTTTTTTCCAATACCTTGTCCATAATGGTCAATAGAATATACACTAAAACCTTTTTCATTTAAAAATTTTGCAAAGTTCTCATAACGTTTTGAAGCTTCGCACATTCCTGTAATAATAACAAATAAACCTACAGGTTTTTCAATCGTCCAGCCATTTCCATAGAGTGTGTCTCCATACCTATTCTTAATACTAATTTCCATTTTCATTCTCCTTTTTAAATATAAAAAAATGCCTAAAATGGCATTTTAATTTATTTCTTTAACATCATCTTTAATAAAGACATCTAAATCTTTATGAACTGAAATGTTTTCTCCAATTTTTGATACTGGTAATTTGAAGTAATTTGCTTCAGCATTTGCAAGAACATTTCCTTCTAGATCTTGTATTTCTGCACTACCAACAAAAAATTTTGGTCCATCCTTAACAACTCTTCCTATACCTTTTAAAGTAACGCCATATGGTACTGGTTTTCTATAGTGTGTTGTTAAACTCATCGTTACACCAAATTCATCAGGATGCTTTACCCATAATGCTCTACCTACTAATTCATCAAGCATACAAGTTATCATCCCACCATGAACTCTACCTGGATATGATTGATGTGTTTCTTTATATTGGAATAAAGTCATTACACTATCATCCTCCATATTATAAAACTGTGCTTTTACACCATTTTCATTTTCCATTCCGCAAATGATACACATTCTTGAATTATATTGCTTACTAACTACTTTCATCTCTTCCCTCCTAACTTAATAATCCCTTCTTCATCTAAACGATATGTAGTCCAATCTGACATTGGTTTTGCACCCATTTTTTTATAAAATTCTTTTGATGGCTCATTCCAATTTAAACATACCCATTCAAATCTAGCGCAACCATTATTTAAAGCAATGTTAGCTAATTCCTTAAAAATATATGTTCCATATCCTTTATGACGATATTCTGGTAATAAATACAAATCTTCTAAATATAATCCTGCTTTCCCTGTAAAAGTAGAAAAATTATAAAAATATACTACATATCCGATGTCTTTTTTATTTTCTTCACACAAAAGAACATGAACAAGTTGTTTATCAAATATCCATTTCTTTAAATCTTCTTTATTTGCTTTAACTTGATCAGATAATTTTTCATATTCAGCAATCTTTTTGACAAAAAATAATATAGTGTCTAAATCTTCAAGTTTAGCTTCTTTTAAAATAAAAAAACTCATATATTCATTTTATATGAGTTTTATGATTATATAAAGAAAAGAGTGATAAAAACTATAATTTTAAATATTTAGCAACTTCCCAATCGCTAACTAATACTCTATATTGATCCCACTCTAGACTCTTAGCTTCGATATATTTATTAAATATATGTTCACCTAAAACTTCTTTAGCTAAAGTAGATTTTTTAAATTCCTTAACTGCATCTTTTAAATTCTCTGGTAAATTATCAATACCTTGGGCCTCTCTTTGTTCTCTAGTTAGCTCAAAAATATTATCATATACCGCATCAATTAATGGTTCGTCTTTTTTAATTCCATCAAGACCACTACCTAAAACACAAGCGGCCATTAAATATGGATTTGCGGCTGGATCAACATTACGAATTTCGGTACGAGTTCCTTCTCCTCTTTTTTCAGGAATACGAATCATACTACTTCTATTAGCGTCACTCCAGCAAATATAACAAGGAGCTTCATATCCAGGAACAATTCTCTTGTATGAATTTACTATAGGATTAGTAATGGCAGAAATTCCTCTACTATTCTTTAAGATTCCATTAATCCATTTTCTACATAACATACTTAATTGAAATGGTTGACTTGGATCATAAAATAAATTATTTCCTTCTTTATCTGATAACGAACAATTTACATGCATCCCATTCCCAGCTTTAAAAGCAACTGGTTTTGGCATAAATGTAGCAACTAAATGATGCTTTCTAGCAACTTCATGAACAACTTGTTTAAAAGTTTGAATATTATCACAGCAATCTAAAACATTTGAATATCTAAAATCAACTTCGTTTTGACCAGGACCAACTTCATGATGTGATGCTTCAACAGAAAAACCATATTTTTCAAGTTCTAAAACTATATCATGACGACACTCAAAATCTTGATCAATTGAACCCATATCAAAATAACTAGCACTATCAGAAAAATCTAATGTAGCATTCCCTTTTTCATCTTCTTTTAATAAATAGAATTCTGGCTCAACACCCATATTGAAATTCTCGATACCCATTTCATGCATTTTTTCAATTTCTTGTTTCAAAACATAACGTGGATCACCTTTAAATGGCTCACCAGTTGGCAAATAAACATCACAAATTAAACGGGCAGTTCTTGTTCCGTTTAAATTTTCAAAAGGTAAAACGATCCATGTATGATAATCTGGGTGGAGATACATATCAGCTTCCATAATACGAACAAATCCTTCAATTGAAGAACCATCGAACATAACTTTTCCATCCAAAACCTCTTTGATTCTTGAAACAGGAACTTCGACTGATTTTATCGTGCCTAACATATCAGTAAATTGTAAACGTATGTAAGAAACATTCTCTTTTTTGGCACTGAGTAATATCTCTTCTCTACTAATAGACTTCATATATGAGTCCTCCAAAAAATAACAACATAAATTATTATAAATACATTCAAAAATGATGGTATTAATTTTCTATTATTTTAAATAATAAGACTTATAATAATAACACGAGGTATTTTTATGAGTGTTATAAACGAGAATTTATTAAAGTTACAAAAATTAATGAAAGAAAAAAATATAAGTTTGTATGTTATCCCAACAAGTGATAATCATTCTTCTGAATATATCAGTGATTATTTTAAATCTAGAGAATTTATGTCGGGTTTTACGGGTTCTGCTGGAACATTATTAGTAAGCTTAACAAACGCCTATTTATTTGTTGATGGAAGATATTTTATTCAAGCAGAAAACCAAATTAATGGAACAAATATTACCCTAGAAAAAATTGGTGAACCAAATGTTCCATCAATTAATGAATTAATTAAATCCTTATTAAAAGAAGGAGATAATATTGGTTTTGATGGAAATGTTTTGCCTTATTATGAAGCTAAAAATTATATTGATCTTGTTAATTACGTTGGCGGACATGTAGTTTCTATTGATTTAATTAATAATGTTTGGGAGAAACGTCCACCACTACCAAATGGAAAAATCTTTATTCTAGATATTAAATATGCTGGAAAAGAAAGTAAAAACAAAATCGAGGACATAAGAAAAGAAATGATTGCTAAAAATGCAAAATATAATGTGATTACTTCTCTTGATGATATTGCATGGATATTAAATCTTCGTGGAAACGATATTTCTTATAACCCTGTATTTTTAAGTTATTTAGTTATTGGAGAAAAAACTATCGACTTATTTATTGATAAAAGTAAGATAGATTTAGATGTAGCAACATACTTAAAAGTTAATAAAATAAATGTTCATGATTATTATGAAATAATTAATTTTGTTAAATTGATTAAAGAACCTATTCTTCTTGATTATCAAAAGGTAAATTATGAAATAGTATCAAATATTAAAGCTAATATTATTAATTCATATAACCCCTCTTTACTAATGAAATCTATTAAAAATCCAGTAGAAATTTCAAATCAAAAGAAATGTTTAATTAAAGATGGAGTTGCAATGACTAAATTTATGTATTGGTTAAAAAACAATATTGGTATTATTCCTATTACAGAAATTAGTGCACAAAACAAACTATATAAATTAAGAGAAGAACAAGAACATTATATTGAACCTTCTTTCAATACGATTTGTGCTTATAAATCACATGCTGCAATGATGCATTATAGCGCTACAAAGGAAAGTGATGTCCCTTTAACTAATGAGGGGATGTTGCTTGTCGATTCAGGTGGACAATATCTCGAAGGCACTACCGATATAACAAGAACCTTTGTTCTTGGAGAAATTTCTAAAGCTGAAAAACACCACTTTACTCTTGTTCTAGAATCTAGTTTAAATTTAATGAGGGTAGTTTTCTTACATGGTTGTACAGGTATTTCGCTTGATTTAGCAGCCAGAGAACCAATATGGAGAGAATTTTTAGATTATAAATGTGGCACTGGACATGGGGTAGGTTTTTTATTAAATGTTCATGAAGCTCCAAATGGTTTTAGATATAAAATTGTTCCCGAAAGAAATGATTCACATGTTCTTGAACCAGGAATGATTACAACTGATGAACCTGGTATTTATTTAGAAAATGAATATGGAATTCGCCATGAAAACGAATTGCTTTGTAAAGAAATCATGACTAATAACCAAGGCACTTTCTTAGGTTTTGAAAATATAACTATGTGCCCTATTGATATTGATGGAATCGATCCAAAAGAATTGAGTAAAGAAAATAGAGAATATTTAAATAATTATCATAAAAAAGTATATAAGACAATTAAGCCATTTTTAACCAAAGAAGAGGCAAGATGGCTTAGAAAATATACTAGAAAAATCTAATTGCCTACTTTTCTTTACATAATGTAAATAACATTTAATTGATATAAACTTAGAAAATAAGTAGTATTTTTATTGTTAAAGAGAGGTATTTATTATGAGCAATAAATTCATTAAAGGTGCTGGCAAATTAGGATTGCCAAGTCTATATAAATATGAAGACAGTGAATCGTTTTCTCCTATTGAAGGAGAAATTAAAATTGATAAACAGATTAATCGTTTATTTATAGATTGGATTGATGGAGAAATTCATATTAATCAAAGAGATAATTTGACTATAAGAGAAGATATAAATACAACAGACAAACAATATAGAGCATTCTATAGAGTTAAAGATGATGAACTAATTATTAGATATGTAGAAAATGATACAAATATTGGAGTAAATCACTATAATAAAGACTTATTTATAAGTCTACCAAAAAAACTATATGAAAGAATTTATATTGACAATATTAACGCAAATATCAAAATTAAAGATCAAGAGATAAATGAATTGAAATTTGATAATGTTAATGGAGATATTACCATCAATTCAAATGTTAAAACACTAAATATTAATGATGTAGGAGGATCGATTGTATATTATCCATATCTAGGAAAATACGAAACGAATTTAAAACTACATGCCGTTAGCGGAGACTTAACTATTTATATGAATGAAGAATCAAGTTTTAGAATTAAATCTAATTTTGTAAGTGGTAATGTTTCTTCTTATCTTCCACTTGACAATAATCAATATAATAATGGTAAATCTATTATTCAATTAGATGTAGTAAGTGGCGATTTAAAAATTAAAAAATATACAAAGGAAAACTAAAATGAAAAACAAAATATTATTATTAGCAACATCTTTATTGTTATTAGTAACAACAAGTTGCAAAAACACCGTTTCTATAGGAACAATTTATAGATATAATAATTCAGATAAATATACAATTATTAATGAAGAAGCTTCTTTTGAAAATAATGAAATTACTACAATTGATGTTGATTGGATTTATGGAAATATTGATATTATATATGACTTAGATTCAGCCTCTTTATTTACAATTAAAGAAGATAATGGTTATTCTTCGCAAGCAGGTAAAGGAAGATATTATATTGATAACTCTACTTTATATATTCGTTTCTTTGAAAACAATGCTGGCCTAATCAATTTAGATAAAAGTAAGAATAAAAATTTAACAATTACTTTGCCACAAAAAGATTACTCATTAATTAATATTGATACAATTAGTACAGATACAATTTGTGATATAAACGCAAACAAAATTACTTGTGATTCAGTGAGTGGAAATTTCACTTGTAACGCAAATCCAGGTAACATTGACATTGATAATGTAAGTGGAAATATTTATATAAACCCTTCAAATCCCCTCTCTTTTAATGTTGAAATCGACACTGTGAGTGGTGATAGTAATTTTATTCTTCATGAAACCTCTGACTTTAAAGTTGATTTATCTTCGGTTTCTGGATCTATTAATAGCGATTTTTCTTTAACAAATAATTCCTATGGAAAGGGAACATATTTATTAAATGTTGATTCAGTAAGTGGCTCTGTGAATATAAATAAACTCTAATTATCTATTTATATATTTCGTATTATAAAAAGAGGTTTTTATACCTCTTTTTTTGATACTTTTTACAAACAAATTTCTTTTTATAAGTATCATTATTTTTAAAAACTATATCATTTATGCATTCAATTAAAACATTCGTATTTTCTTTTGGTTGAGGCGGGTGGGTTCGAACCACCGTATGTAGGTTTCAGAGACCTATGACTTTACCACTTGTCTACGCCTCAATATTATTTTTAGTTCTCTATATAAATTACATCTTGAAACAATCTTTTTGTATCTTCATCTAATTTTTCATATGTATTATGCATATTCTCCATTATGTTTTGAGGAACAATTCTATCAGGATTTCTCATCTTGTTTCTTTCAATACAAATCTCAAAAGGGACTTCAAAAATTACTAAAACATATTTATTAAACGATGGCACTCTTTTAATTATTCCTTTTCTAATTTCATTTGTTAAGTTAGTTGAATCAAGAATAACTGAACAATCTTTTAAATCAGCAGCATAACGATTTGCTCTTGAATAATATTCATCCCAAACTTTTGCTTCATTACCAAAATATTGAAATTTTCCACCAATTTCTTTCCTTATATTATCGCTTGAAATAATAAATGTATTTGGATGACTTTTATTAAATAAAAGCCCCCAAGTTGATTTACCACTTCCAGGCAATCCACTTAAAACATAAAGGATGCGCATATTTATTTCTTCATTGAATTTCTTTTATTTTCAGCTAATTGAAAATTATAGCCATCTCTACAAGCATCTAAAACTGTAAATTTACATTCAAATCCAAGTTCTTTTTTAGCTTTATCACAATTTGCATAACTTGTTGCAATATCGCCAGGTCTACGAGGCCCAATAACATAAGGAATTTTAATACCAGTAGCTTTTTCATAATCATGAATCATTTCTAAAACACTTGTTCCTTTTCCAGTTCCTAAATTATAAATAACTAAACCACATTTTGTAGCAAGTTTCTTTAGAGCTAAAACATGGCCATTTGCTAAATCAACAACGTGTATATAATCTCTTACACCTGTTCCATCAACAGTATCATAATCATTCCCATAAACATTAACTTGTTTTAATTTTCCAGTTGCTACTTTTGCAATGTATGGTAATAAATTATTTGGAATTCCATTTGGATCTTCACCTAACAAACCGGATTCATGTGCTCCAATTGGATTAAAATATCTTAACAATGCAACATTATATTCTGGATGAACATGGCAAACATCAGTTAAAATTCTTTCAATCATAACCTTGCTTTCACCATATGGAGAAGTTGCAGATTTAACAGGATCATTCTCAGTCATTGGAATGTGATCTGGATTGCCATAAACTGTTGCACTACTACTAAAAACAAAATTATTAACTTTATATATATTCATCATTTCTAATAAAACAAATGTAGAAATAAGATTATTTTCATAATATTCAAGTGGTTTACTTACAGATTCACCAACTGCTTTATATCCTGCAAAATGTATTATTGAATCAATTTTCTCTTTAGCAAATATTTTGTCCATTTCTTTTCGATTTTGAACATCAACATCATAATAATTACATTTCACACCAGTAATTTTTTTGATTCTATCTAATACTTCGATTTTAGCATTATATAGATTATCTACAATAACTACCTCAAATCCTGCTTCAATTAAACTAACAACTGTGTGACTTCCAATAAAACCTAATCCGCCTGTTACTAATACTCTCATAAAGTTTCCTCCCTAACGACTGCCAATTTTTTTGGCTTCTTTATGTTCTTTTTTTGTAGTATATTTAATTTCTTTTTTAGATTCAACTAATACCGATTTTGGCAACACATCTTTACTTACTTTTGACATAATTGAATCTGCCATACTTTTAGCTGTATCTGCTTCAGTATAAAGTCTAAGAGCTACATAAATAAGGTTAAGATTTTCAATATCTTTCTGTGATTCACCTTTTTTTGGTTTCTTTTTTACTGCTTTATCAATTGCATCTAATCTAACTTTAACTTTATGTGCTTGGTTTTTAATAGCTTCATCTTGAATGCTTTTAAATAAGGCATATAAAGACTGCTTGTTATCAGTAAACTTTTTATCCATATCAATAAGAACAGCAATATCTTTCATTGGAACAACGCCCTTTAATAAAGAAATTGATATTAAATAAGCGATTAAATCAGTACTATATTTTTTATCTTTTGGCGAACCAATTATCTTTGCTTTAACATAATTATTAACCATAAAAGGAGTAATAATTTGATCATTATTAATATAAATTGGATTCAAAGCATCTTTAACATAGGTAATAACTTGTTCCATATAAAGTGGAATTTGAGGTAATTCTTTATAGTCTGGCAATTTATATTTTTCTAAATTTTTGAAATATTCATTTAAGTCTTTTAATGTTTCACTCATATTGAATATTTTATCATACTTTATTCTTCATATGTAGTTTTTTAAACTAGAACAATATAAAATAAATTAAGGAGATTTTTATGGATAATAAACTTACAAGTAACAAAATAATCTTAGGATTAATGCGATTAAAAAATGTAACAATAGAAGAACTTGAAAAATTAATTAAAGAGTCAACTGATTTAGGAATTACTTATTTTGATCTTTCTGATATCTACGGACGGGGAGAATCAGAAGAAAAATTTGGTGAAGTAATGAAACGAAACCCTTCTTTAAGAAACAAAATAATTATTCAAACAAAATGTGGCATTATTAAAAACGACATAGAAGGCTATGCTTTGTATGATTTATCATATGAACACATAATTGAAGCCTGTAATGCATCACTAAAAAGACTAAACATTAATTACCTAGATGTTTTATTGCTTCATAGACCAGATATTTTAATGGATTCTAAAGAAATAAATAAGGCAATAAAACAACTATTTGACGAGGGTAAAATTAAACATTTTGGTGTTTCTAATTTTTCATCCACAGCAATTGAATATTTAAGAAAAGATATGCAAATCCCTGTTGAAATTGATCAACTCCAATTAGGTTTAGGGAGTCTAAATTTAATTAAGCAAGAAATGAATATAAATTTAACAAATGAGGAATCAATATCACGAGATAATGGAACTTATTTTTATTTAAAGAAGAATAATATGCTTTTACAAACTTGGTCGCCTTATCAAGTTGGTTTTTTTGGTGGTTCAATTTTTAAAGATGAGAAATATAAAAAAACTAATGAATTGCTAGAAGATTTAGCGAAAAAATATAATACTTCTCCTTGTGCAATTGCTACGAGTTTTTTACTCATGCTCGGGAAAAACATTCAAGTTATTACAGGATCAACTAACATTGAACATGTTAAACAAAGTTACGATGGAACAAAAATAAAATTAACAAAAATCGAATGGTATAAACTCTATTGTTCAACTGGAAATATGCTCCCATAAAAATTATTAAAAATCTATTTTTAAACTAAAAAAATTGTTATTAATTTAACATTAAAAATTAGCATTATAAACCAATGTTTCTTTATTTATAACTAATAAAATATTTATAATATTAATATTATTTAAATGGAGAGAATTATGAAAGAAATTATATTATCAGAAGAAGAAATTCGTGAAGTAATTGCTAGATTAGGCAAAGATTTAACAAAAAAATTCAAAAAATCAGGCTCAGTCCCTGTATTTGTTGGTGTTTTAAAGGGTGCAACAATGTTTATGATGGACTTAATTCGTCAATGTGATTTCCCATTAATTTGTGATTTTATCCAAGTTACAAGTTATGATGGAACATCATCTACTGGCGTAATTCACTTAAAAAAGGACATTAGTGAAGACATTAAAGATAAAGACTTAGTTATTGTTGAAGATATTGTTGATACCGGTTTAACTTTAAATTACTTAAAACAATATATTCAAATTAAATACAAACCAAGATCAATTACTGTTGTTTGCTTTATTGATAAAAAGCCTTTAAGAAAAGTTGATTTTAAATGTGATTATGTTGGCGTCACTTTAAACGAAAAGAAATTCTTATTTGGTTATGGATTTGATTATCATGAAATTGGTCGTAATGTTCCTTATGTTTATGTCCCAGATCAAAAACAAATTGAAGAGATGGATAAAATTGTCGCAGAAAACCATTTAGCAGACAAATAAAAAAGTGCCGCAAAGAGCACTTAAAATATAAAAAGAACCAGCATTTGCTGGTTCTTTTGTTTTACTTATTTAGTTCTTCATCAATTGCTTTAGCAGCCTTTTTACCAGCTCCCATAGCAAGTATAACTGTGGCAGCACCAGTTACGGCATCTCCACCAGCATAAACGTGATCTTTTGTAGTTAGTCCTTCTTCATTCTTTGTAAGAATACAACCATGTGGATTGACTTCAAGACCTTCTGTAGTTTGTTTAATTAATGGATTTGGTGAAGTACCAATAGCAATAATTACACAATCAACATCTAACTCTTCATAGGTTCCTGTTCCAACTGGTTTTCTTCTTCCCTTTTCATCAGGAGCACCAAGTTCCATAACTTCAACTTTCATTTTAGAAACTAATTTAGTAGCTGGATCACCATCTATTTCAACAGGATTTCTTAATAATCTGAAATCAATGCCTTCTTCCATAGCATGATGAACTTCTTCTTTACGAGCTGGAAGTTCTTCTAAACTTCTTCTATAAACAATATAAACATGCTCAGCACCTAATCTTAATGCACATCTTGCAGCATCCATAGCGACGTTTCCACCACCAACAACTGCTACATTCTTTGCATGTTCGATTGGAGTATCACTTCCATCTTTATATGCTTTCATTAAGTTCATACGAGTTAAAAACTCATTTGCACTATAAACACCTTTTAAGTTTTCACCAGGAATTCCCATAAATCTTGGTAATCCTGCGCCACTTCCTACAAATATTGCTTCAAAATGATATTCACTTAATAATTCATCAATAGAAATAACTCTACCAATGACCATATTTGTTTCAACTTTAACACCTAAAGCTTTAAGTCCATCAACTTCCTTTTGAACAATTGCTTTTGGTAAACGGAATTCTGGAATACCATAAACAAGAACGCCACCAGCTAAATGTAAAGCTTCAAAAATTGTTACATCATAACCTTTTTTGGCTAAATCTCCAGCACAAGTTAATCCACTTGGACCGCTTCCAATTACAGCGACTTTATGCCCATTCTTTTTAATGTTTACTTTTGTATCTATAGCATGTGAATTATGATAATCAGCAACAAATCTTTCAAGTCTTCCAATAGCTACAGGTTCTTTTACCATTCCTGGTTTATTACCTAAACCACGAGTACAAGCTCCTTCACATTGACTTTCTTGAGGGCAAACTCTACCACAAACAGCAGGTAAAGAGCTTGATTCACTTATAATATCATATGCTTTTTCAAAATTTCCTAATGCTACTTCATGAATAAAATCAGGAATATCAATATTAACAGGACAATGAGCAATACATGGTTTATTAGGACAACCTAAACAACGTTTTGCTTCATCTAAAGCCATTTCTTCAGTATATCCTGAAGTAACTTCCTTAAAATTATGAGCTCTTACTTTTGGATCTTGTGAAGGCATTGGATTCTTAGTAGGTCTCATGTTTGGTTTATATTCTTTATACATAACTATTTAACCTCCTTTTTGAATAAATTACATGTTTCTTCATAAGCATGTCTTTCAAAAGGTTTATACATTGTATTTCTATCCATAGCACTATCAAAATCAACATCATAACCATTAAAATCTGGCCCATCCACACATGCGAATTTTGTTTGTCCGCCTACAGATAATCTACAACATCCACACATTCCAGTTCCATCAATCATAATTGGATTCATGCTGACTGTACATGGAATATTATATTTTTGACAAGTTTTAACAACAAATTTCATCATAATAATAGGCCCAATTGCCATTACCATATCAACTGTTTTATCACTTGCTAATATTTCATCTAAAGGAAGAGTTACAACACCCTTTCTTCCATAGGTTCCATCATCAGAAACAGGAACATAAATATCACTAACTTCTTTAAATTCATCTTCAAGAATAACTAATTCTTTATTTCTAAAACCGACAATTGAAGTAACTTTAGCACCGGCTTCATGATATCCTCTTGCAACTGGTAAAGCGATTGCACATCCAGCTCCACCACCAACAATAATGACATTCTTTTTACCTTCAACTGCGGTTGGTTTACCTAAAGGTCCAACGAAAGCAAAAACTTCATCACCTTCATTTTTATGAGCTAATTTTAATGTAGTAACTCCTACAAT
This sequence comes from Bacilli bacterium, assembly GCA_041669265.1. Classification (GTDB taxonomy): domain Bacteria; phylum Bacillota_I; class Bacilli_A; order RFN20; family CAG-826; genus Onthovivens. The sequence continues at coordinate 13,196 of JBAYBM010000005.1, forward strand.
TTGGAAAATAATTCCTACTGTTCCCTTTTTTCTATCATAGTCAGCAACAGTTAATGGAATTCTTTCTCCACCTTCATCTGGAATTACAATAATAAATTGACCAGCTTTTGCTTTTTTGGCTACAAAAGGAGCATCAATTGATAAATATACCATTGTAGGATTTAATTCTCTCTTTTTTACAATTCTGTACATACTTTCTCCTATTAAACAAATAGCGATGGGTTCAAAAACCCATCGCATATTATTCTACAATTATTCTATTAAAACTTACAAGGTTTGTTATAGTAACAACACTTAAATAATTCTTCCATTTGTTTTGGTGTAATTGGTTGTGGGTTTGTACTAGTACAAGCATCAGCAACTGCGTTCTTGGAAATTTCTGGTAATTTTTCTAAGAATTCTTTTTCATTAACACCAAATTCTTGCATAGAATGTGGAATTCCAAGTTCATTATTCATTGAATGAATTTTATTAATTAAAGCTTGGGTTAATTCATGTGCATCTTCACCTTCTAAACCTAATGATTGAGCAATTTGAGCATATCTTTCAAGTGCTCTCTTATTGTTTGCATTATATTCAATAACATGTGGTAAATACATAGCATTTGCACATCCATGTGGAATATGTCCAGTTGAGAATGCAGCACCAGTCTTATGTGCCATTGAGTGAGTAATTCCAAGTAAGGCATTTGAGAAAGCCATACCAGCTATACATTGAGCATAGTGCATTTCTTCTCTAGCTTTTCCATTTGGATCTTTATAAGAATCTAATAAATATGTGCAAACCATTTTGATTGCTTTTAAAGATAAGCATTCAGTAAATGGAGTAGCAATAGTTCCAACATATGATTCAATAGCATGTGTTAAAGCATCCATTCCAGTATAAGCAACTTGCTTTTGTGGTAAAGAACGAACAATATCAGGATCAACAATAGCAACATCTGGAGTTATTTCAAAATCAGCTAAAGGATATTTAATTCCTTTTTTATAATCAGTGATAACAGCAAATGAAGTAACTTCTGTTGCAGTTCCACTTGTAGAAGAAATGGCAACAAATTTAGCTTTTGTTCTTAACTTTGGGAAATTAAATGGAATGCATAAATCATCAAAAGTTACATTTGGATATTCATAAAATGCCCACATAGCTTTTGCAGCATCAATTGGTGAACCCCCGCCAATTGCAACAATCCAATCTGGTCCGAAGTTTCTCATAGCTTCAGCACCTTTCATAACTGTTTCAACAGATGGATCTGGTTCAACACCTTCAAATAATTGAACTTCCATTCCAGCTTCTTTTAAATAAGCAATAGTCTTGTCAAGGAAACCACTTGCTTTCATTGCGTGTCCACCACTAACAACGATTGCTTTTTTTCCTTTTAAATTTTTTAATTCGGCTAAACAGCCACTTCCATAATATACATCTCTAGGTAATGTGAATCTCATATAAATCCTCCTTCATGAATTCAGTATTTTTTTACCGACATTACTATTATATAAGAAAAACTATATCAAGTAAATACAAAGTTAGTATTTTTTTACCGAATATATTTTAAATAAAAATCACTATCGTAAGACAGTGATTTCTTGTTATTTTATAAAACTTTTAAAATATTTTTTAAAGCGTATGTAACTCCATCATCTTTAACATCAATAGTTACATGTTTCGCTACTTTTTTGCATTCATCAATAGCATTTCCTAGAGCAGTTCCATTATAATGCTCAATCATTTCTGAATCATTATTATTATCGCCAAAGGTATAAACATCATTTTCATTTATATTTAAATATTTGACTAAATCTTCTATTCTTTCCAATTTAGAGGCGCCCTTTATTAGGATTTCGTAAAAATTCACTGTACTTCTAGTTGGATGGAACTTTTTAAATTCTTCTTTTGTTAATGCTATATTTCTACTAATTTCACTTTCAGATGCAATCATGGTTTTATAAATTTTAATATTAGAATTCCTATAATCTTTTTTATCAAACTCTATATGATTTTGAATCTTATTAACATCAAACTCATGTCGAGTCCATTTATCATCTGTAAAGGTAATCATGCCACTTGCATTATCATATGCATAAACACTTGTAGTAGGTAAATGACCATAATGATCATAAAGATAATATACTTCTTTTGGAGTCATAAACTTTTCACTTATAAGTTTCCCATCATATGTATATAATCCCGCACCATTTGCCACAATAGCATATTTTTCGCCATTACAAAATTCATCCAAATATTGTTTAATTCCAGTATATGGGCGACCACTAGCTAAGCAAATTGCATTTCCGTTTTTAAGTAATTCGTTAATGGATTTAACGGTACTTAATGGAATATGCTTATCACCTCGTGGTAATATCGTGTCATCAATATCAAATACAAACAGTTTTTTCATTGTTATTTTAGAGAACCAGAGCAAACTAATTTCCCTGTTTTTCTATCATACAATAATATTCCATTACTTTCAAAACTTACTTTGATTGATTCATCAAGTTTAAATGCTGCGCCACCAAACATAACTCCTGTAATTAAATATTCATCAATATTAATTCTTACAGTAGTTTCCATTCCAGTTGGCATTGAACTATAAATAATTCCATCTAATTGACCTTTTTCATGACCAAATTTAATAAATTCTGGTCTAATTGCCAAAACAAAATCATCATTTTGAATAATATATTCATCGTCAACAGGATTTTCATTTACCATTGGAGTGTGATATTTAAAAGTTACATCTTTATTTGATTTTTCAACATAACCTTTATCTTTTTTCTTTTTATCATCAATTGCATTTTTCTCTTTAATTATCTTGTCTTCGTTTGCTCTCCACGCATCAAGATCTATTTTTTCATTTGGCACAAAAGTCAATTCTCTATCTTTAAAGAATTTAACTTTGATTGAACCATTTTTATCTTGTCTCACTTTTGTTTCGACAAAGTTAATTGAAGGATTGCCAACGAAATCGGCAACAAATAAATTGTTTGGTTTTTTATAGACTTCAAGAGGAGCATCATATTGTTGCAATACTCCATTATTTATAAGACAAATTTTTGTTGCTAAAGTCATGGCTTCAAGTTGATCATGAGTAACATAAACGAAAGTTGAACCAGTAGAAGCATGTAATCTTTGTAATTCTCCACGCATTTCAAGACGTAATTTAGCATCAAGATTGGATAAAGGTTCATCCATAAATAAAACATGAGGAGCTGGAGCTAAAGTTCTAGCAATAGCAACTCTTTGTTGTTGTCCACCACTAAGTTCACTTGGATATCTATCCATGAATTCACCAATTTTAACTACTCTACTAACTCTTCTAACAGCTAAATCAATTTCTTCTTTATCAAGTTTTCTTTCTTTAATAACGGGCTTCCCGTCCTTAATAACTTCATAATTATCATTTAATTCAACGTTCTTTTTAGCATTCTTAAGTTGAATATCTTTCCACCTGTTTTCATAAGTTTTATAGATTTCATTTGCAGCTGAAACATAGTCTTCTTTTTCATTTAATTTGAAACCATAAATTTCTTTTGCTGTATACATTGAAATTTCATAGTTATCAACTAAATGGATAAGAACTTTTTTATCTTCAATATTTCCTTTTTTATCTGCACAATCTTTTATTAATTCAATTATTTCCTTTGGTTTTTTAAGAATTTGCATAATACGATTACAATTTTTTAAATCATAATCAATAATACTCATTTCTTCTTTAACATTTTTTAAACCAAATGAAATATTTTGATATACGGTCATATTTGGCCATAATGCATAGTTTTGAAATAAGAATCCTACTCTTCTCTTACTAGCTGGAACATTAATTCCTTGATTACTATCGAAAACAACATGATCTCCAATAGTAATTTTTCCACTTGTTGGAGTTTCAAGACCAGCAATCATACGTAAAGTAGTTGTTTTACCACAACCTGAAGGTCCTAGTAAAGTAACAAACGAATTATCATCCATTACTAAATTTAAATCATCAACACCATAGAAATTGTTCCATCTTTTGGTAACATGTTCTAATACAATTTTTGGCATATTATTTTCCTCCACCAATTCCCTTATCTAGGGATGCACCAGTTAATTTATTAATTAAGAAATTACATAATAATATAAACACAACAAGAATTAAGTTAATACCACTTGAGAAGGCGTATAACCCCATTTCATCAAAGTAATCAAGTAAAGTTGTAATAATTTTTCCAGTACCACATAACATCATAAATAAGGTTAATTCTCTCATTGCTGTGATAAATGGTAATAAATATCCACTTAATATCGAGCTCTTTTGAATTGGAATTATTATCCTAAACATTCTCTTCCACCATGGCACTCGTTGAATAACAGCAGCTTCTTCAATTTCACCACTAATTTGCATCATTGCACTTAAAGATGCTCTACTTGCAAATGGAATATATTTAATAGTTCCTACCATAATTAATAAACCAAATGTATTCCAAATACCTAGGTTACTACCTAAAACGAAGAATGCAGCACCAACAGATAAGGAAGGTAATAAGTAAGGTAAGAAAGCTATATTATTTACATAATTAGCAAACTTACTCTTTCTATTTTTAGATACACAATACCCAACTAATAAACCAATAGTTCCAGCGAGTAATGCGCAGCATACAGCAACTAAAACTGTTCCACCAAATGCCGTCCATATGCCTTCATTGTGTAATAAACCTAATTGGCCATACATTCCATTTTCTTCTCCAACAACATCGTTGGTCCACCATTTCGTAGTGAATTTACTATAATCTCCAGGATTTGCTAAGAATGTTTCTACAGCAAATGAAATAACTGGATATATTGAGGTAAAGAAGGTTCCAATTACTAATATAACAGCAATTAAATATTTACCTACTTTACCAAGATTAACTAAACTTGCTTGTCCAGATTTTCCAGTAACTGTTGTATATTGTTTTCTACTACTTGTTGCTCTATTATTTATTCCTAAAATAATAAAACCAATCATCATCATAATAATTGAAATAATACTACCTGTTCCTGGTCGGGCAACGTTTAAATCCATATATCTTGTAGCCAATGTGGCAAAACTAGTATTTGGTCCTGTTCCTAAATAATGTGGAACTGGATAAGATCCCATTGCACTTGAGAAAACAAGTAAAATAGTTGAAAGAATAGCTGGCTTTACCATTGGTAAAGTAACATTAGTAAATATCTTCCATTTTGGAGTATTTAATATAGTTGCAGCCTCTTCAAGGTTTGCATCCATATTTCTAAAAATACCACCAATTAAAATATAAGCAAAAGGAGCGTAGTGTAATCCTAAAACTAATGCCGTTGGAAATAGTCCACAACACCACCATTCAGGCATATGTATACCAAAAAAGTATGCCAAAGCCCCATCGGATGTTCCCATAATTGCATTACTATTAAATAAATTTTTCCAAACAACAGCTAAAGTCCATTGAGGCATAATGTAAGGAAAAATGAATATTGAACTAATCCATTTTTTACATTTTAAATTTGTTCTTGTTACTAAATAAGCTACTAAACCACCAAAAACTACAGCAAATAAACAACTTAATAATGAAAGTTCCATTGTATTAAGTAATGGCTGCCAGAAGTTCCTTTTTGCTAGTTTACCTGTAAATGCATCAATCCAATTACTAAAACTTAAAGCTCCACCATCAAGACCACTAACAACAATTTCAGTAGTTCCTTCATGGATAGTAAATGAATCAATTAAAACATCATATAAAGGCAAAATAGTAAAAATAGTTAGTAAAACACCTAGAATTACAAGAATAAAATTTTGAGGTTTACTAAAATAATTCCCCATATGGTGCATTGTTTTAGTAAAACTATTTATTTGTTTTGTTTGTTCCATATTTTTTACCACTTATACAAACATAAGAGCGTTAGGTGACGCTCTTATGTTTTTTTAAAATTAAATTAGCGAATTAGTACTATAAAGTATCAATCCAATCACCTAAGACAGCACTTACACTTGCAGCATAAGTAGAATCTTCAATAATTAATCTACCTTTGCCTTTTTCATTAGCAGTCCACCAGTCATAACCTTTATCGTTTTTAACTGGATATTCATTAACTCCATCGACATAACCATCTTGGCTATGATCAAATGTAGCTTGAACTGTTGGTGAAGAAGAATAACCACCCATATCTTTTCCCCATGGATAGAAGCCATCATGCTCTGTAACCATGAAGTTAATTAATGCACATGAAGTCCATGGATATGGTGATGTTTTTAAGATTTGTAAATAGTGTTTATACATAAATCCACCAAATCCAACATAGTTATCTTGATAAGCAGCAACATTGATATATTTATTTGATGTAGCATCAGTTTCTTCTGTTGATCTAAATTTTGAATAAACAAGCAAACCTGCTTCTCCAGCACTTGATTTATTTGTTAAGTTCTTTGAAATTGGGCCATCATCTGTTTGTTCATTAAATGAAGTTTGCCAGAGATAAATCCAAGCAAGAGAATATTTTGCATTAGCAGCTGTTAAACCAAATTCTTCAGCAACACCATCAACTGTTTTTAAGGCAGCATCGAAATAAGTTTTATCGCCGGTATAAGAATCATATGCTTCTTTTACAACATCAGCATATTGTTCTTGAGTTAACATATATAAGAAGTTTTTACCAACTGGTTCACTATTTGGTGCCATAAATTGAGTCTTTTGTCCTTCAGCGACGAAATCCCAAACGTTAGTAAATTTAGTTCCATCAAGATTGTTATAGCAGAATACTTTGTTTAATGATTGTAAAGCTAATGGCTCACCATCTTTTGCTTTAACACCATCCCATTCTTTTGGTATGTAATTTAATAAATACCCTGGATCTGTCATTTTATTCTTAATTTGGTTGCCATCTTGAATAAGAGTCATTGCAATTGTGTGGTTTGTACCAGTTACATCTGCTTTGATTTGTGTAAATATACGGTTATTTTTTGGTTGAGTTGATGAGAAATTGAAATCAAAAGTTGAATCATAATTCTTTTGGCAATATTCTTTCCATGCAGGTGCAGAATCCTTCATACGTGAAGAGTTTGCAACAACTACATAGTCCTTACCATTAACTTCTTCCATGGCTTTTTTATATAAATCAGCCTTATCCATTTTTTCTGCTTCAGCAATAATGTCGGCAACACGAGTATCCTCGGTAGTTCCACCACTACTTGAACAAGAAGCAACACCTACTAACAATAGCATTGCGGCGCTTAAAGTTAGAATCCTATTAACATGTTTCATAAATATGATATTTCCTCCTAGCATGTTTTAGGCAAAATGAAAACACTTTTGTACTCAAACGAATTACAAACAAACATTTTTTCAAATTGCTAAACATATACTACTATGTAACCGCTTACATTTCAAGCAAAATATTTACTTTTTCTTTACATTTAAAATTATCTATTGAATTATTTTTGTTATTTTATTCGATTATAACGTATATTTTTAATACTTACATTTTTTTACTTAATTATTAAGTTTTATAAAAAATGTAATGATAACTAAAAGTGAATTATGAAATCCGAGCCCTCATTTATTTTAGTTTTTACTTCAATTTTTAGATTATAATATTCCATTATTCTCTTAACAATTGATAAGCCTATGCCACTAGAATCTGAATCTCTATTTCTGCCTTTATCAACCATATAAAAACGATCAAATATTTTATCAATTTCAGATTGTTTCATTCCTATTCCAGTATCTCTTATAGATAAAGTTCTATCATTAGCATTAGAAATTATCTCTATTAATCCACCCTTTTTATTATACTTAACGGCATTTAAAATTATATTTCTTAACAATTTGTCTAAATCATCATGATTCATTTTAATAATAAAGTCTTCAAGTTTTGTTTTAACTACTATTTTCTTCTCTTGAATTTCAAAATTTAAAGAATCTAATATTGCAGTTATATATTTGCTAACGCTATGTTCACTAACAGAGATAACATCTAAATTACGGCTATTTTCCATCATATATTTTACAATGCCCTTCATTCTTTGAGCTTCTTTTAAAGTTCGGGTGTTGGCATCTTCTAATTCATCTTTACTTGATATTATTCCTTCTTTAATCATTTCTTGATAACCTAAAATTGAAGTTAAAGGACTCTTTAATTCATGGGAAGCATTGGCAAAGAAATCTCGTTGCATTTCATCTGCGTTCTTTTGAGAAGTTATATCATACATAAAAACAAGACAACCTAACTTATTCTCTTCTTTACTCCATTGATAATTTATAGAACTAAATTCAAACATATAATCACGATCATTTATTTGAATATCAAAATGAGGTGCTTTATCTTTATTAATTACTTTTTCTACTGATTTATAAAATCTGTCATCTAATTCAATATTTTTATAATTCCAATTAATTATTTGTTTTTTATCAACTTTTAATAAATTTGCAGCTTCGTTATTAATCATAATAACTTTAGAATTTCCGCTTATAACAATGATTCCTTGTGTTAAAGAGTTAATAATAAAATCTAGTTTTTCTCTTGACTCGTTAGTTTCTTTTAATTGTTTTTCAAATTCATAACCTACTTTATCAATTGATTCTCCTAAAGACTTCAAGGAATATGATTCATTTTGATCAGGAACTTTTTGAACTATTCCCTGTAATCTTGTAATAGTCATCTTTAAAGGTAATAAAGATTTCTTAAAATTAAAGAAAGAATAAGCCATAAAAAGAATGTCTAAAATTAAAAAACCAGAAACACCAAAATATAACATCATCATACTTGTTTTTTCTGAATCGCTTCTTGGAAATCCTACTCTAATATATAAACCACTATCTGTATCGTAACTTGCGTGGTAGACCATATCTGCATTTATTGTGTCACTATATTGATAATATGTTTTATCAAGATTTTCTAAAACTACTGCAAAACCCCCTTCGATTTCTGGGAAAGGCCTTGTATCAGCTATTGGAGTATCATTGTTCTCTTCATAAATAGATACTCTAAAATTATCAATTAATGAAAATTCAATTATTACATCATCAGCATTTCTTTCACTAATTAACTCACTACTAACTTGTTGTGAATATGAATTTAAAGATGTAGCTATTTCACTTCTATTCATATTTAAAATAGCAAAAAAAGATATAAAGTAGATTATTGCTGTTATTACAAAAAATATTATGTTTTGTGTAATAATTCTTTTTTTGTCCATTAATTCAACCTGTAACCAACTCCATAAATTGATTCAATTATTTTTTGGTTATCATCACCAATTTTATTTCTAATAGATTTAATATGCATATCTAAAGCTCTTGAATTAGAATCAGTTTCACCTAAAGATGAGCGGTTTACTATTTCACCAGCATTATTTGCCAAAATCTCAATAATTTGTAATTCTTTATTTGTTAATTTTATTTCTTTGTTTCCTTTAAAAATAAGGTGATTATTAATATCTATTTTTAAGTATTTAGTTTCTATCATTTTCTTTTTATCGTGTCTACGATATTTAGAATTTACTCTTGAAATTAATTCCATAACATCAAATGGTTTTTCAATATAATCATCTGCTCCTAAGTCAAGTCCATCAACCTTATCAACGATTAATCTATTTGCACTAATAATAATTATCTCGATGTCATCGTTATTTGGGTTATCTCTAACTTTTGTAAGAATCTCTTTTCCTTGAATCCCGGGAAGCATCATATCTAATAAAATCATATTTGGTTTTCTATGTGCAAAAAACTCTAAAAATGATTCCCCATCATAAAATGTTTCTACTTCATATCCTTGCTTAGATAAAGATAAATTAATGATATGCGCGATATCTTTATCATCTTCAATAGAGCAAATTAAATAATCTTTCATATAATGATTATATAATTAATAAAGCAAATTGTAATGAAATATTTACATTTTGATTGCTATAATATATTTATGAATAAAAAGAAAATAGTTTATTTACTTTTATTATCTACATTTACCACCTCTTTCTTAGTCAGTGGCTGTTCTTCTAATTCTAATTTATCTGTTGAAGATATAATTTCTCAAGCAGAAAAAATGGATCGAGCAGAACTATATAAAAAGGCTATGGAAGAACTTGGTAATAATACAATGTATGCTATCGGAAATTCTTCTAGATGTAATACAGCAAAAGATTATTTTTTAAATTATCTTAAAGGTAAAACATATGATAGTAATACTAAATTGTATGTAGATTCGACTGATATCCAAAACGAATTTAAATATTATAATCCTGATTTTGCCGGCAAAATTGAATACAATCAACCAATAAACAATAAGATATTTTCTTATATTTCAAGTGATGTAAGAAGTTCATCACATCTTTTATCAATGACATTAATCCAAGATGGAAATCAAATTCAATCAAAGATGTTAGATACAGACTATTTATTAAATTATATTCCTAAAGAATGGGAAGGTGATGAAGCTACAAATGGGCAACCTTTAGCACTTCAATCACTTAATAAAATTTTTGAATTTAATAATTTAGGTGGAAAAGAATATAAGAATGTATGGGATTTTGTAAACGAAGAAAGTAATCCTTATTTTATGAATATTATAAATGAACCAGTTGGTAAAAACTTTTTATATATGCTTACAAGCGAGCATTATTCTTCAATAATGCAAGATGCATTTGAAAAATACACGGGGAATGATAAAGATATTATTAACGATGAAATAAATAGTCTTTCAAACGATGTCAAAACATTAGGTTTAACAAACGAGAACGCTAAATATTCTTTGGCATTTATTAAACGATTTAAAAACCAAAGTGACACCCGCTCTTTTAACGATGACACTCCAATATGTAACTATTTAGTAAAAAAAGAAGCAGCTGGAAAATCTGCATTAATTGTTTATTCTAAATTAAGAACAGTTTATGAAACTGAAGAAGCATCTAGTAAAAATATAACAGTAGCAGCATACCAAGATGATTATGTTGGAATTGGTGGATATATGTATAAACATTATCTTCAAATAGTAAAAACATGTCCATATCCATGGACTGCATGTGCTTTAATTAATTTTATCTCCACCACTCAATATGGCTTTTCTCCATGGGGGAAAGATATTGGTGGATATTGTAGTGATCCTTCTGCAAATAAAGATCATAGTCAAGATGGCTATATTGATGGAGAAAATGTATATCCATGTAAAAATGATAAAGGCTATGATTGGTGGACCAACCAAGATACAGGTGGAAAAATGGTCATTGAAGACCCAAAATATTGTGCAAAAGTTGATTATTTACTTGGTGAATGGATAAATAGTATATAAAAAGAAACGATATTATCTATCGTTTCCTAATGATGCATAATTATACTTAAATAATGCTCTATTGATATCAAATATATTGTAATTTTTTGAATCTAAATAGAAACAAACAATTAAATCAGGTATGAAATTATCTTCTAATTTAAAACCTTTACTAACTAACAAATCATTTAATTCTTGTTTATTAAGTTCTAAAGCAACACCAATTGATATAATATCGTTCTTTTCAATATCATTTACTGAATCATTTAAAATATTATTTAAATACTCTTCTCTAATATTTGCTTTATAACTTAATTCATTTAATGGGATTTTCTTCTTTTCAATATCTTCTTTTAATAATGTTAAAAAGTCATTTTTATTAGAATTAACTAAATTAAAGGTTTGGTTATTAATAATATAGGTAGTTAAATTTTGTTGTTCTTCTTCATTAAAAAATTCTGGAAAATTCTTATACATAATTAAATATGCGACAAAATCTGTATGTTTCTTTAAAAAAGTAGAAATAGAGTGTTCAGCAACTAAATAACAATCTTTTAAAGGATAATTAAATTCACCACTTAATAAAGGGAATGCAATTGTTTTAAAATCATTTTTTAAAGCAATATCTAAACATTTATTGTATGTACTCATTAAGTTTTTTTCTTCGCCATGTTTGCCATTAATATAGATTGGACCAACCGCATGAATAATTCCTTTACAATTCTCCATCTTAAAACTTGGAGTCAAAACGGCATCTCCAACGTTACAATGACCAATCTTTTTACAACACATTGAAAGTTCACGATCTCCAGCTTTATGGAATATTGCTCTTCCAACACCTTCAACCATACTTAGTTTGATGTTACTAGCATTTACTATAGCATCAACTTTCATACTTACTAAATCGTCTTTTTTAACAATAAATGGCATAATACTTAATCCTCGCCCTAAATTATATAAAAAAACATAGTATGTTTTCAAATAAATATATTAGTTTTGTTGATTATCTATTAAATAATTTCGTGCATTTATGTCCATTTTAGCATCGACCTTCTTTTTTATGATGAAATATTCTATTATTTCAGCAATAAAAGCTAATATCCAACTTATAGGATAACAAGCATATAAAACACCTAAACTATGTAATGAACTATCTACATCATTACTATAAACTGTAGCATTCCAAATAATTCTATAAATACAGCATGAAAATAAAGTAATTACTAAAGGACTAATTGAATAATTAAGCCCTCTTAAAACTCCACATTCCACATCCATTAATCCACATAAAAAATAAGTACCTAAAATGACAAATAATCTTTGTTCAGCATATTTATATACGGTTTCATCAAAATTACTACCCATATAGAATTGCATCATTGGATAACGAATTAATAGTGTAATTCCTCCAACTACTATTCCAATAATAGTAACTAATATTAATGTAATAGCGTTAATTTTACGTATATTTTCCTTTTTTCCTCTACCATAATTTGCACTAGTAAAAGAAGATGAAGTTTGACTAACAGCAAACATAGAAGTATAAGTATAACCTTCAAGATTCGATGCATCACTATTTGCAGCCACAACTTCTGGCCCCCAAGTATTTAAAGAAGATTGTAATATAACATTAGAAATAGAAAATACCATTCCTTGAATTCCACTAGGAACTCCAATTTGTAATATCTCTATTAATTGATTTTTATGAATTCTAAGTTCTTTAATTCTAAAATTAATAAAACCAGTGTTTCTTCTTAATAATATTAAACATACTAGAGCACTCACTGCTTCACTAATAACAGTAGTCCAAGCAACTCCAGCCACACCAAGATTAAATCCATAAACAAATAAATAATTTAAACCAACATTTAATACACCTGTAATAATAAGGATAAGTAATGGTTTTCTAGTATCACCAATTCCTCTAAATGTTGCAGCGCCAAAATTATATATAGCAATAAAAGGCAAACCAACAAAATAAATTTTTAAGTATTGAGTTGCAAGATCAAGATAAGATGCATCAACATTCATCCAAATAAGAAAATATCTACATAGAAAATAACCAAATATTCCAATAACAATTCCACCTATAATAGCTAATAATATCGATGTATGTTCGCTTTTTCTTGCATTTAAAGCATCTTTCTTACCATAATACCTAGCAATTACAACATTTGTTCCTGTCGAAATTCCAAGAAATCCATTAGTAATTAAAGCTATTAGACTTCCATTTGCACCAACAGCTGCAGCAGCAGTATTTCCATCATGAGATTGGACACATATTAAATCAAAAGATGAATATAATAGTTGAAGCACTCCAACAAAAATAATTGGTAAAGTATAGAGAATAATTTTCTTTATCAACTCTTTAGTGTTTCCATTGATTAAATCCATTTCTGCGTTTTTGAACATAAATTTGTACCAATGCTTAATCATACTCTTATTCAAAAATTAATTAAACAAAAATGATTATAAAAAAGTTTTTTGAAAAAATCTTAAAAAATTAGGTAATAATCTTACTTTTTTTCTTTTTGAAATTATCTAGTTTTCTATACTATGTTTCCTAAAACTTAAAAACATAGTAATATAAATAAGCGAAGGATTAATTGTTATGAAAATTTGTATTGTTACTGATTCAAATGTCCATCTAAGTAAAGAAGAAATAGGTAATTTACCTATATATATACTAAGAATGCCAATCTTAATTGATGGTGTTCCTTTTTTTGAAGATGAAGATATAGATGAAGCTACTTTCTTTAAAGAATTAGCTTCTAAAGATGTTAGAACTTCACAACCTGCTCCTCAAGCAGTTTGTGGTTTATGGGATGAATTACTTGAAAAATATGATCAAGTTGTTCACATTCCTTTTTCAAGTGGTTTGAGTTCCTCTACACAAACTGCTGCTATGTTAGCAGAAGATTATAAAGGAAAAGTTTTTGTTGTTGATAATCACCGTGTCAGCGTTACTTTAAAGCGTTCAATTTTTGATGCTATTAATTTAATTAATGATGGTAAATCTGCAGATGAAATTAAGAAAATTCTAGAAGAAACAAAGGCTGAATCTTCTATTTATATTATGGTTGATACATTAACATATCTTAAAAAAGGTGGCAGAGTAAATGCTACTGCTGCAGCTATTGGAAACACTATTCACTTAAAACCAATTCTTGAAATTCAAGGCGGTGTTTTAAACCCTGTTGCTGCTGGACTAGGTACTAAAAAAGCAAAAAAGATTATGATTGAAAAAATTCATAGAGATATTGCTAATAAATTTAAAGATGTTCCTGCTGAAGATTTAGAAATTGGAATGGCATATACTCATGATTTAAAAGAAGCTAATGTTTTTAAAGAAGAAGTATCAAAAGAATTTAATATTAAAGATATAATTATGGATCCATTATCCCTACAAATTAGTGCACATATTGGTCCAGGAGCATTAGCAATTACTGTTAGTAAGATAATTCGTTAGAATATCTAAAAAATAACAAAATAAAAACTAGGTATTACCTAGTTTTTTAACTTTAAATATTAAAGTTTTTTGGATCGACATAATCCGTAAAAGATTCTACAAAATTCATAAACCCACGTCTATAAGTTGGTCTATCTTTTTTGGAGAATCTCACTTTTGATGCGATCTTTCTTATGATTTTTGCCATAAGGAAATCCTCCTATCTTTTTTAAACATTTAATGGGTTAAATTAAATGTTTGTCCTCTATATTACCACAGGAAATCTACGAGTCAAGCACAATATTGTTAAAAATGCTATAAATACACATCATTTAGATAGATTTTTTAATGTTTATATATAAAAATTTATTATAATATATCATATATATTGGAGAATCTTATGAACATAATTATAGAATTTAATAAAGAAACAAAAAATGTACGTGAATTAAGTCAAGCAATTAAAATATTTTTAAAAAAATACATTTCTAACTATTCTTTTACTCTTGTTGGACCAAAAGAACTACTTTTTACAATTAGCGAAGAAAAAAGAATTAATATAATAGATTTGCAAAATAAAGAAGAAATAATAAATAAAGCCTTAGAGTTATCAAAAGAAAAAGATTCCGCCCTACTTTGTTTTGGTTCGCCAAAAGAAATTATATCTATTGCTAATAATGCATTAGAATTTAAAAACAAAAACAAATTGTTAGTAACTGGAACTAGTTTTCTTACAAAGGAAGTTAAAAAACCTGTCATGTTAGTTAATATAGATAATATCAATGATGAAGGAATCATCTCATATCAAGAAATGAGTAATTTATTTAATGACTATTTAAAGAAAAAAGATACATCTAAAACTAAAACTTTTAAGTTTTTAAAAACCGGAACTGAATTTGATAAAGGAATTAATGATTGCTTTAATAAAGATAATGATTATAAAGGTTTAATTGAAATTAAAGATTTACTAAAACCAGAATGTGATTATATTTTGGGTAAAAGTTTACAAATGTCTACCTTTTTAGATACCTTTAATTTAGTATTCCATGCGGTAAATGATATAGAAAACGATAAAATGAACGACACAACATTAATTAAAATTGGTAAGTCATTAACAAAATCAATTAATATACAAATAGAAAATACATTTGATAAAAAAACAAGATCATTTGGAACGATCTTGCTTGGTTATTCATATCCAATTATCTTTGCTAAAGATAATGATAATGTAAATAGTTTATTAAATATATTTAATACAGTAATTTATTAACTAAAAATAATAACGTTAAAATAAATTAATAAAAATACTAATAAACATTGTAATACCGTATATACTATTCCCCAAATAAGGAATAAATGTTTTTCATCATCAAGTCTTACGTCACTATATACATTATATAATAATAAAATAGGCCCACCGAAAAATATAGCGCTAGCTAATATTTCACCTTTTTTAAACCCTTCACCATTATTTCTTAATCTTCTTATATGATTGATCATAATAAGATAATTAATTAATAAACCGAAGACAATAATTACTACTAAAATGTAAAAGTTCATATTTTTTAATAAAAGGAAGGAGTATTGCTCCTTCCTTATTCCTTTTTAAAATTAAATTATTTTCTCTTAATATATTTTAAGGAGTCTAAGCAAACAGCTGCCATAATTATAACACCCTTGAAGATATATTGAACGTTAACATCAAATCCAAGGTTACTTAAACAATAAGTCATACCTGCGAAAATGATTGTACCAATGACTGCTCCCTTAACTTTACCAACACCACCAGAGAAGGAAATACCACCGATAACACATGCCGCAATAGCATCAAGTTCAGTACCGAATGCTGTATTTGGATTAGCAACACCAACTCTTGCGCCTTCTAAGAATCCGCCTAAGCCATAAAGAATACCAGCCATAACGAAGATTCCCATTGTTACTTTGAAAACAGAAATACCACTAACACTAGCAGCTTCACTATTTCCACCAACAGCATACATATATTTACCAAACTTAGTCTTATTCCAAATAAACCATACAATTAACGTAGCAACAGCAGCAAAGATAATTAAGTTAATATTGCTATCACCTGTAATCAATTTCTTAATATCAAGATTCATATTGAAAGCAGGAACTGTACTATAGAAAATCATCATAATACCAAATATCAATAATTGAGTAGACAAGGTAGTAATGAATGGATGCATTTTGAATTTAGCAGTAAAGAAACCAGCAATTGATGAGAAGAATACACAAACAATAATACATACTAGAATTGCAATAAAGATTCTTCCACCCCATCCCATCCAAGTAACATCAATCGTTCCACCAAAATTATCTGTATATAAAGTGTTAGACAAGAATAAACAAGCAAATGATGCTGCCATACCTGTCATACGACCAATAGATAAATCGGTACCAGCAATCAGAATTAATCCTGCAACACCAAGTGAGAAGAATAATTTCGTTGATGATTGAGATAAAATACCAAGAATGTTCTTCCAACTTAATAAGTTACCGCCATCTTGTATTGACTTAATAATACAAACTGCAAAGAAGATAACAATAATGAAATAAAGAGCATTTCTTAAGAAGTAATCCTTAAATACAAAGTTATAAGCATATGTTTTTGATTTGTATTCCAACGCTTCTTTAATAGAATGATGTGAATTTCTTACTTTTCCTTCATAACCATATTTTTCAAGATAAACATTATAGTTTTTAGTTTTTGCTTTATCGATTGCATCATTTCTATCTGAACGAGCTTCACTACATCTTGAATTGAAAAGAATTTTTTCAGCTTTTAAATCTGTTTTATGAGCTTGAATTTCCTCTTTAGTAGCATTTTCTGGTAAAACAAGCTTTGTTAAACGAGCTTGATGATCAGTTCTTTCTTTTTCAATTCTTTGAGAATATGTAGTTTTTGCTTCAGCAATAGCTGCTTTTTTTGTTTCTTTTGAAGAAGCATATACTTTTTTACCAGCAACTTCTGCCTTAGCAGTTGATTCTTTAATAATTTTATTTACTTTTTCTTTATTTTTTACGAGTACTTTCTTAGCTTCTTCAATTAGAGTTTTATCTTTAAGAATAATCTTATTTTTCGTATCCTTATCAATTTGCTTATTAAGCTTAATGTCTCTAATTTCATTACGAAGAGCGATTATTTTATTTTCTCCTTCTTGTCTTAATTCTTGTAATTTATCTAAATAAGAATCAAAAGCAGGAGTCTCGAAAGTGCCTTTTTCTGAAATATCAGATTTAATTGTTTTTTCCATTTTTTAGGCCTCCTATAAATTTTTAGCACAGAGTCTTAATAATTCTTCTTGGTTGGTATCTTTTGTATTTACAATACCAGCAACTCTGTAATTTGACATAACTACAATTCGATTCGTAACACCAAGAATTTCAGGCATTTCACTTGAGACCATGATAATGCTTTTCCCTTCATTTGCTAAACGAATCATTGTTTCATAAATTTGATATTTTGCCATAATATCAATACCACGGGTAGGTTCATCCATTAAGAAGAGATCTGGTTGTCTTTCAAGCCACTTACCAACAATAACTTTTTGTTGATTACCACCACTTAAGGATTTAATTAAGTCTTTCCTACCATTACATTTAACATTAGTAAGAGCAATTTCTTTATCCGTTGCTTTTTTCATTTCTGAATCAGAAAGAATTCCACCTTTTTTATACTTGTCTAAATTAGTAATACAAGTATTAAAGACTAAGTCTCCGAAATAATAAATTCCATTAACTTTTCTTTCTTCAGTAATAAAAGCAAAGTTTGTATCCATTGCTTCTTTTGTATTTTTAAAAGAAATTCTTTTTCCTTTATATACAATTTCACCTTCACTCATTGTTCGAGCACCAAAAAGTGTTTCAAGTAATTCACTTCTTCCAGCTCCAACTAGACCATATATACCAAGAATTTCACCTTTTTTGAGTTCAAAAGAAATATCTTTTAAATGAGGTGTATATTTTGTACATAGATTTTTAACTTTTAAGATAACTTCACCTGGTTTATTAGTTAATGGTGGGAATCGATTATCTAGTGATCTACCAACCATTGCTTTAACTAATTCATCAAGGTTTGTATCTTTAACATGTTTATCAAGAGTAACAGCTCCATCACGAAGAATAACGACATCATCGCATAAATCAAAAATTTCATCCATCTTATGTGAGATGAAAATAAAACTGATATTTTTCTTCGCTTTTAAGTCACGTATAATCTTAAATAATTTCTTAACTTCACGTTCTGATAAAGAACTTGTAGGTTCATCAAGAACAATAATTTTGGAATTGTAACTAACGGCTTTTGCAATTTCAACCATTTGTCTTTGAGAAACGGACATCGTTCTCATAATGGTTTTTGGATTTACATCCATGTCCAAGTCAGCAAAAATTTGCTTACATTTCGCAAGCATAACTCCTTCGTTTACTAATCCACATGAACCAATATAACGCCCTAAGAACATATTATCTAAGACAGTACGATCAAGACATTGATTTAACTCTTGGTGAACCATTGCGATTCCATTCTCTAGAGCCTCCTTAGGACCTGAGAAAGAAACAGCCTTTCCATCAAGAATTACAGAACCAGCATCCATTCCATAGATTCCGAATAAACACTTCATCATTGTCGATTTTCCTGCACCGTTTTCACCCATTAAACCAAGAATAGTTGCTGGTTTAACATTAAGTGAAATGTTCTTTAAAACTTGATTCTTACCGAAGGACTTAGATAAACCATTGATTTCAAGAATATATTTTTCTTTCATATTTATCCTTCCTTTAAAAATACAACTAATTTAAGAGTTGAGGCCCATTTCTTACGTCATGGGCCTCAATTTTAGATTTTATTTTATTATTTATTTAGCAGCGTCTTTTAACCAATCGACGATCATTTGACCTTGCATTGTACCACCTTGAATTGCATCGAATCCAACGTAGTAAATGTATTTAAATCTCTTATCGTGCATTGTGGTTGAATCAACTGTACCATCAGCATTTGTTCCTTGTCTGTTCCAGAAGATTACTGGTACAGATGTTGGGTTAGCTTCAGTTGCACCTGTTTTAGTAGCAATCATTTCAAGATAGTTAGCAGTACTTGTAGTCTTAATCATATTGATAATGTATGCTTTATAATCATTATCAGCAGACTCTAACTTATCACTAACTGTATTTTCTGAGTTGCCATCACCTTGTAAGGCTGTAACATCAAGATTGAATGTATCTTTGTAGATGTTGAATAATGGAGCCATATTACTATTAAGGAATGTATCACTTTGTGAATAGTATGACATCCAAACTTTTGCTTTATCAGTTGTTCCTTTAGTAACCTTGCTATCAATTAAATCAGCTGGTTCTTTTCCTAAATATGAACTGACATTATCTTTTGTAATTGCGAAGTTATCAACGAGCATTGAACCGTTTGTTTCGTTTAAGGTGTAATTAGAAGAAATTTGTCCATAACCTTTACTATTTGCGGTTGAGAATCCTTCACTTGTAACTTTGTCTGTACCTAAATCATCAATACAGTTACGGGCAAGCATGAAGATACCTGCGGCTTGAGCACTTGCGTTTTGGTTGATTGTTCCCATTGTTTTACCATCTGCAATGTATTGGAGCATATCAGCGTTGCTATCATAACCGAAGATTGGTAAACCATCAATCCAGTTTGAAGCACCAATTGCACCGACAGCCATACCATCGTTATTACTAACGAAGAAATCGATATCACTGTGCTTATTTAACCAAGTTTCAGTGGTATTGGTTGCAGTTTGTTGATCCCAAGTTGCACCACCAGTGTTCTTTTGTTCAGCATGTTCAGCTTCAATAACGGTGTATGATTTTCCGCCAATTGTAAGTTTGCCTTCTACTGGATCTTCAGTATTAGCATTTGTTTTTACTGTACCACGTGTGCCTAATGCATCACGAATACCTGCGGTACGAGCAGCACTGTCGTTGTGATCAATTTGTCCGATTAATAAACAGTACTTTAAAACACCATCACTACTTGCACTACTCCAACTCCAGCTTGATGCTTCTCCACAAGAAGCTAAGACTGTGGCTGTAAGAGCTAATGCTACAAAAGGAATTATTCTTTTTTTCATAATTTAAAATTACCTCCTATAATTCCAAGACAGAGAGTAAATTATTTATTTTGTTCGATACGACTTTTTTAAACAATTTCTCTCAATTGTCATGATTATTATAGATGTAACCGCTTTCATAAAAGAATTGAGAAATCTCTAATAATAATGTAATTTTTTACAATTTAAATATTTTCGTAGATTTTTATATATCTTTAATAGTTATCTTAGTTTCGTCTATATAAATACGATTGCCATCGCTAAATTCATATGGGAAATCTTTAAAGTCTTTATTGTTTATTTGATAATCGAGTAAAGTTTTTATAGCAGTTGCTTGTCCTTCAGCGTCATTTAATACAGTTCCAGAAAGATACCCATCTCTAATTGCACGTCGACCAACATCAGTAGCATCAACACCAAATATTGAGAATATTTGTTCACTATTATCTACTCCACTTTTAAAAGCTCCAACATTCAATAAATAATCAATAGCTCCTAAAGCCATATCATCATTATTAGATAATACAAGTTCAATAGAATCTTCATATTCCTTATATTGTTTTTCCATTGCATCATAACCTTCAAGTCGATTCCAATTTGCAGTTTCTACTGATAAAACTTCAATATTATAACCAAGTTCTTTTAAGTGACTAGTACAATATTTTGTTCGTAATTCTGCATCTTGGTGTCCATTTTCGCCCTTTATTATGACTAATTGGATGATATTATCACCATTTTTATCATAATGAGCATTTAAACTTGATGGAGTTCCAAATAAATCTGCAGCCATATCAGCTTGATAAATACCAGCAAGTTCTGCACTTGTTCCAACATAATAAACATTATCCTTATTATATATATCTTCTTCTAATGGCTCTCTATTAAAAAATATTAAAGGTATATTTGATAATTGGCATTTTTCTACTATAGCACTACTTGCTAATCTATCTACAGTATTAACTAATAAATAATTATAACTATTATTTATTGAATCTAAGATTTGTTCATTTTGTGTCACTTGAGATTCTGAAGCATCAAAAACTTTATATTCATAATCATCCATTTTGTTCTTCAAATAATAAGTTAATTCAGAAATAAAAGTATCGGTTCCACTATAAATATAAATACCAATCTTATTGGATTGTTCTCCACAACTTGTTAAGCACAAACTTGCTAATGTTAATATTAATAGTTTAGATTTTTTCATATATATCCTTATATTTTTACATATAGTTATTAAATAACTTCCTTATTAGAAACACCTTCAATTGGTATTAATAAAATTATTGTAGTACCAACATCTAAATCACTATGAATTTCTAAGTCTGCTCTATTTCCATAATATATCTTTAGTCTTTGATATACATTTTTTAATCCAACGCCATTATAAACTTCTGGATCATCAAATGACTTTTTAATTTCATTTATTTTACTTTCAGTTATTCCATATCCATTATCTTTGACGCTTAATTTTAAGAAACCATTTTCTTCATAACAATTAACTTCAATCAATCCATTCTCTTTATCTTTAATACCATGATAAATAGCATTTTCTACAATTGGTTGAAGAATTAATTTAATAACCGCATATTGTAAACAGTTTTTATCCGCTTTAATTTCATATTTAAAGGCATCTTTATAACGCATTTTTTGAATAATTAAATAATTTTTAATGTGTTCAATTTCACTCTCAAGAGGTATGATTGTTCTTCCTTTTGAAATTGATATTCTAAAAAATTTAGAAAGAGCTAAAACAATCGTTTGAGCATCATCATTTTTTCCTTCATCAATAAGATAGATTATTGAGTCAAGAGTATTATAAAGAAAATGAGGATTAATTTGATTAGTTAAAGCCTTAAATTCTGATTTACGTTGATTAGTTTGTTCTTCGACAACGTTATTCATAAGTTTTTTAATTTGTTCCATCATTGCATTATAAGATTCATTTAAATCTTGAACTTCTGTAGAACCTTTAATCTTTACTGGAACATAATTTAAATAATCACTATTACGAACTTTATTCATCGCACTTTGTAATTTACGAAGTGGTTGAGTTGTTGAACGAACAGTAAAAATAAGTAAAATACTAACAGCAATAAAAACAATAACTGCCAATATAATCGCAGTAAAAATAAATTTATTAATTAAAGAACGGACACTATCAACATTAGAAAATACAGCAACTCTCCAAGTTGTATTAGAAATTGTATATTGAGTAATAACAAATTCACTACTATCAATTGTAGCTCTATGAGTACCTAAAACATTATTTTCAAGTAATGTAATTTCATCATTACTATATTCAGAACTAGATGTATAAACTAAATTATAATTCTTATCATAAATAACAATATGCCCATTGGTTCCTAAATCAACTTTATAAATAGAATTAACAATGGAAGTAAAATCTAAATCCATACGCATAATACATTTTCTTTCTCCTTTATTAGATTCTCCATATCGAGAAAGAATAATATTATAAGTGTCTCCACTATAAGTAACTGGAGAGAAGTTATCAATTAATTGATTATTTTTAGCAGATTTAAACCATTCTTCATCTATTTTTACATTTTCTTTAGAGTTTTTACTATCGCCAACTATATATGTGCCATCTAAATCATAAACACTAATATTGCTAATTTCAGTTTTGATAGAAATAACATTGTCAAAATATGCAGTAAATGTATCTTTAGAAGAATAAATATCTTTTTCATTATATATTTCATCTTGTATTAAATAACTGACATTACTTATATTTTTAAAATATGTTTCATAATTAAATAATACTTGTTCACTTAATATAGTATTTTGATTTAAAGCATTTTCATTAACATAGTTTGAATAACTTATAATGGTAGAACTAATAACTCCAACTGTAAAAGCAACTAAAATAACAAGGCAAATAGCGATTAATTTAAAACTTAATGTATTTATGAATCTTTTATTTTTTTCTATATTCAAGTGGGCTTACTCCAAAATATTTTTTAAAACAATGTGAGAAATAATATGGATCACGATATCCTACCATTTCAGAAATATTAACAATCTTATTATTTGGATCAATTAATAATTCTTTTGCGTGTTCCATTCTTACACTCATTAAGTATTTAGTAAATGTTTTATCATCTCTTTTAAGTAATAAAGATATATAAGAAACACTATAATTTAAACTGCCAGATAATGTTTCTAAAGATAAATCAGGATCAGTATAATTAGTTTCAATATAGAGTAATATTTGTTTTAAACAAGTTTCAACTCCACCTGCCCTTGTAGTTTCATTAACTTTAGCTATAGCATCGATTAACGAATAATATAAATCTTCTAAACTATCGATATTTTTTGAATTATAAATCTCTTGGAAAATTTGATTATTATCCATATATGTTTTATATAATTCTTTAAAATTGGTGCAGGATTTGAGTAAGAAATTGGTAATATTACTATTAATATAGAAATATGAATCAGCATATTCTGGGTTCTTAATTCTATTTAAAATAGAAGATACTTTATTTTTACAATCATCTATATTTCCATAAGATAAATCATAAGCAATTGCTTTATATTCGTTATCATCAATTTTACCAATTGAAACTTCTTCTTTTTGAATATCACTGAAAAATAGTACATTATTATTTCCAACAACAGTTCGATAAGTTAATGTTCTTGTAGCATGACGAAACATTCTTCTATAGCTTCTATTTGTATCATCTATAGGTTCACTTAAAGCAACAGATAAAGAGACTCCACAAGTTTTATATATTTTTGAAATTATAGATGCTAATTTTTCTTCAATCTCATCTTTAACAAATTGTTTTTCATTTAAAGCTAAAAATAAAGTTTGATTACTTCTATTAAAAACATAACATTTATATTGTTTAAGTTCATCTGGAATATATTTATGTAAATATGCCCCTACAATTTCACTTTTTTCGTAACCTATTTTATCTAAATCTTCATCAAAATCAAATACTCCTAAAATGCAATATTTTAAAGTTATATCAATTTGATCTGCTTTTAATTTATCTTTAAAATTTTGAGTTAGTTCTTTTTGAGATAACAATTTACACAAATCGTCTTCTTGAATGAAAGAAAGGTTTGTTTTTGCTTGTTCTTGTAAATCAATAATATTTTTATCAATTGATAGTTCCTTATCAATTTCATTTTTAGCTTTATACATGGCTTCTTTTAATTCATCAAATGAAATTGGTTTAGAAATATATCCTACTACTTTTAAGTCTATTGCTTGTTTAGCATAATCAAAAGAATCATATCCTGAAATGATAATAGTTTGTAATAAGGGTAATTCTAATTTTGCTTGTTTTATTAATTCAATACCATCAATATATGGCATTTTAATATCTGTAATTAATAGGTCTGGTTGAAGTGTTTCTAATGCTTCAAGAGTATCATATCCATTTTCAAAACTTCCAACAACTTCAAAATCTTTATTAAGTTTATTTACTAAAGATAATAATCTTTCACGAACTGCACTCTCATCGTCTGCAATAATTACTCGATACATTTAATAGCCTCTAATCTCTTTTAATTCTTTTGCATATAAGAAATATATAACACTAAATCCACAACTTACAAATGAAGCAACTATATTAACTATGAAAGCAAATATTACTAAGGGAGTATATGAAGTAAGAGCAATAAATGATGAAATTAAACTATATAATGTAAAACCTAAATCAATAAGAGCAAAACACATCATAATTATTCCAAATACAAATAATGTGATTCCATAACTCTTTTTTCTATTTTTTGTTTCTAGAATTAAAAATATAAAATAAACAATACCAAGAGCTAATCCTAAAGATGAAATTAATGAAGAAATAATAGCAGTTGGTCCTGTAGTAATAAAATTTATTGAACCAATTAACAAATTGTAGACGAATGGAAAAACATAATCTGAAATAATTAAAATTAACAACGCTCTATAATTAAAGAAAAAATTATCTTTTCCTCTAGAAAAACTTGTTGCGACAATAATATAGAAAACTACACTTATTAAATAATTAAGTATTGTATAAATACCTGCACTATCCATAGCAATTGTATTATTTATAAATACACCAAACAAAAATTGAATTAATATAATTATTACATTAACAGCACATACAATCGAACCAAAAGTTGATAGAGTAATTTTCTTTCTCATATTAAAATGATAATTTATTTTTATTTATAAAACAACATAAATACTATGTAAAAATAAGCTTTGAAATAAAAAGAGTCAAACCATTTTTATTGGTTTGACTCGATATTATTATTTATTTTATTTTTTCTCAATTACTTTTAATGTTTGAGGATAGCCAACAAACATAAATGATAATAGAACAAATAAAACAGCAAGAATGTCATTTAATACAAAGAATATTATTTTTTCAATATACATTAATAAATAATAGTTAGCGTCAACACTTGTTTTATCGTATCCTGCATTAATTACATCAATTAAACCTTTTGTGAAATGAAATACATTTAAAACACACATCGCAACAGCAAGTACAAGTAGGATAATACCAAAAACAGTTAAACCGGTTTTAACACCTTTAGCTGGGTTTTTAGCACTCTTTGCAATTAAACAAATATATACAATTGATAAAATAGTACCAACTAGGAAACCATAAAAAGTATAAGGATCAAGTTTAATAAGATTTAAACCAGTAATATTTAAAGTCATAAATCCTAATTCGACTTTTCCAAGAAATAATGAGAATAAGAAGAATACAACGTAAGAAAATAAAAGCATTATAACCATAGAAATTCTCTTTTTAGAATCTTCTTTTCTTCCTAAAAATGCAAGAATTGCGCCAAATATAAAAGCAATACCAAATAACCAACCAGCGGTAGCTTCAAATTTAACATTCATCATTTCT
Organism: Bacilli bacterium; assembly: GCA_041669265.1. Classification (GTDB taxonomy): domain Bacteria; phylum Bacillota_I; class Bacilli_A; order RFN20; family CAG-826; genus Onthovivens. The sequence continues at coordinate 39,880 of JBAYBM010000005.1, forward strand.
CCACTTGCTTGAACACTAGTTTCAATCCAAGTTAAGACTAAACAAAGAACAGCGAAAATAAAATAGATGATTGCATCACCTTTTTGAAAGAATGATTTGAGTTTTTTCATATTTTTTTACCTCTGTTAAATATTTTACTATAAAAACAACTTTAAGTTAAACAAAAAAATAACCTACTAAATATTAATTCTTTTCTTGATTTAAGCCACTTTTAACATTAAATTTAAAAAACATATGCAAATCCCACTCGGATTTTAAAATTACGAAAAAATATCGTGTAAATAAGGCATAAATAAATATTTTTACTTTTTGTTATAAACAATAATTATTGAGTTAATTACATTCTAAAGTTTATCAAATCTTGAATTTTGTATATAATAATGACAAGAGGTTTTTTATGAAAGAATATACACCACTTGGAAAGAAATCAAAAAGTTATCTTGTTGTTTATATTGTTACTCTTTTAATTTGCGTAGCAGTTTCAATTTTGTTATTCATTCCAGCTATTAATTCAATTCAAAATGATAAAGTAAATGTTACATATTTAGTTATTGCCATTCTTTTTTGCATTATTGATTTTATATTGCTTTATTATCTATTCAATTATTTAATGAAACCCGAAGTTTTAATTGAATATAATAATCAAGGAATAAAAATTCACAAGAATAAAATGAAAGAAATTGTTATTAATATTCATGAAATAAGAGACACATCATTTATGTTTACTCCACTTTCAATAGTTTTACCAACTACAGGTAATGTAATTATTAAAACAAAAGATAACAAAAGTTATAATATCGGCTACATCGTAGATTATACGTCCGTAGAAAGAAGCATTGCTGCTATGAAAAAAGTAAGTGAGGTAATTGATAATGAAAAAATTTAAATTGTTTTTCGTAAGGTTCGTTGAATTCTTTATAAACATTGTTGAACATATTTTAGTTTGGAAAGAACCAAAATTACTCGAAGGTTATAGTGAATTAGTCGATGCTTTAACCTTTAGAAATGTAGATAATGTTTTAATAGTTTCTGATGCTAATTGCGTTAAATTTGGTTTAACAAAACACCTTCAAGAGAAGCTAAAAGAATCTGATATTAAATTCACTATTTTTAGTGATATAACTCCTAATCCAACCTTTGATAATGTATATAATGGTAAAAAAATATACATCGACAACAAATGTAATGGAATTATTGCTGTTGGTGGTGGTTCTACAATGGATTGTGCAAAAGGAATTGGTGTTGTAGTTAATAATAAGAAACCTATTGAAAAATATAAAGGCTTATTTAAAGTTGGTCATAAATTACCATTACTAATTGCTATTCCAACAACATCAGGAACTGGTAGTGAAACAACAATGGCTGCCGTAATAAGAAATGATAAAACAAAAGAAAAGTTCCCAATTGAATCATTTAAAGTAGTTCCTAGTTTTGCGCTTTTAGATGAAAAATTATTAGAAAAACTTCCAAAAAACGTTTTTTCTACTACTGGAATGGATGCTTTAACTCATGCTATAGAATCATATCTAAATTCTTATGCCACAAAAAAGACAAAAAAATATTCTTTAGATGCTATCAAATTAATCAAAGAAAATATTGTTAATGGCTATAAAGATCCAACTGATTTAGTAGCAAAGAAAAATATGCTATATGCTTCATTTTTAGCAGGTAAGGCTTTTACTCGTGCGATGGTTGGTAGTGTTCACGCAGTTGCTCATGCTCTTGGAGGAAAATATAATTTACCACATGGTTATTTAAATGCAATAATTCTCCCTAATATTTTAAATATATATAAGAGTGTTTCTCGTAAAAAGATGAAAGAAATGGCAGTATATGCTGGAATTGCTTCTGATAAAGATAGTGAATCATTAGCAAGCTATAAGTTCTTAACATTTGTTAGAGACCTTAATAAAACATTTGAAATACCTACCACTATTAAAGAAATCAAAGTTAAGGATATTCCTGAATTAGCACATACTTCATATAAAGAAGCAGTTCCTTTATATGCTACTCCAATAATATTTGATGAACTTGATTACAGGTTTATATATATAGATTTGAAAGGAGATATTAATGAATAAAGAATTATCTAAAGGACGTCTCCTTGATGCTGAAGGAAATTTAAAAGAAGCTGGATTTGCTTATTCTTTAATAAAAGATTATTCAAGAAAAGATATAAAAGGTTTAATTACAAGAATTAAAGAATGGGATTATTATTGTTTTTTAACAAATGAATATGGAATTGCTTTAACAATTGATGATAACTCATACATGTCTATGGTGAGTGTTTCATTTTTAGATTTTAGATATAGAACTTATATTACAAAATCACTTATAAAGCCTTTCAGTTTTGGAAAAGTTAAATTACCATCTACTAGCACAGTTGGAAATATTGTGTTTGAAGGAAAGAAATTTTCTTTTAGTTTTTTAAATGATGGAAAAGAAAGAAAGCTAAAATGTTCATTTAAGAATTTTACAAAACATAGTGATTTTTCTTGTGACTTAATCGTTCACCAAAGTAGTGATAAATCTATGGTTATTGCCACTCCTTTTGCTAAGAAAAAACACTTTTATTACAATCAAAAAATTAATAATTTAGTATGTAATGGAACCTTTAAAATTGGCGAAAGAGAATATAAACTAGAAAATGCTCTTGGCGTATTAGATTGGGGAAGGGGCACCTGGACTTATAACAATACATGGTATTGGGGTTCATGCTCTTTTAAAGATAAAGAAGGATATAAAGGATTTAATTTAGGTTACGGCTTTGGTGATACATCAAATGCTACAGAAAATATGGCTTTCTTTAATGACAAAGCTTATAAATTAAATGATGTAAAATTCTTAATTCCTAAAAATGAAAAAGGTGAATATATCTATACTAAAACATGGCGTATAGTTTCAGAAGATAATTCAATTAATATGGAATTTGCACCACTTTTTGATAGACACGATGATACAAATGTAATTGTTTTATGTTCATTACAACATCAAGTTTATGGTTATTTTACAGGCACTATAAAAGCAGGTAGAAAAATTATAAAATTTGACCATGCTCTTGGTTTTGCAGAACGTGTGACTAATAAATGGTAACTAACAAGTTACCTTTTTTAATATACTCATTAAAGTCTTTGAAGCACGAATAAGATGTGCTGGATTTATTGATCCGTTTAATGCTTTTAATAATGAATTAATTTGCTTTTCATTAATATCAGGATTCATAAGAATTAATTGACGTACAGTTTCTTCTAAAGCGGAATGCCATAACATAGGAGCAGCTTTTAAAGTTTTATTATGATTAATTATTGAATTAATAATCTTGCCAAAGAATGTTTTTCTAGCTAAATAAAAATTAATATTTAATCCTAAATCAATATTCTTATTGTATGTTTTTGGTGCTAGCTTTCTTTGATAAATTCTTTCAAATTCCTCATCAGATATATTATCAAGATTACCAGCAAAATAACTTGGCAAATCTTCTTTTGTAAAATAAATAGTAGTTTCATCTTTATTAAAAATTAAGAAATCTAATGAAACCTCTAAATTATCAATAGAAGGCCCAACAAGGAAACTATATGTTCCATTTTCTAATGTCCATTTTTTTGTTAAAAGATTAAAGAATCTTATATCTTCTTTTTTAACAATTAAAGTAACTTCTTTTTCTTCGTTTGGTTCAAGTTCTACTTTTGTAAAATCTCTTAAACCACGTTTACCCTTAAAAACAGATGTATTTGGAGATCCAACATAAAGTTCTACTACTTCTTTTCCCTTAACATCTCCAATATTTTTAACAAATACTTTAATTATAAATCTATCATCTTCACTCTTAATTGAGATGTCTCTATATGAAAAATTTGTATAAGATAAACCGAATCCGAATGGGAAAAGCACTGGTTTTTTAAAAGTATCAAAATATCTATAACCTACATAAATTGATTCTTTATAGGTAGAAGTCATATCACTTCCAGGGAAATAATGTGAAGATGGTAGATCTTCATATTTAATTGGGAAGGTTTCTCCTAATCTTCCTGAAGGGTTAACATTACCAAATAAAACATCTACAATACTTTCTCCATAAGCTTCTCCACCACAATAAGCTTCTATAATTCCTTTAACATTATTAATAAAAGGCATTTCTATTGGTGAACCATTAAATAATGTAATTATTATATTTTTATTCACTTTACACATTTCATCAATAAACTTAAGTTGCATATTAGATAAACGCATATTTGGTCTATCCATACCTTCTGTTTCTTCTAAATCTGTAAGACCAACAAAAAGAACTAATTTATCAACATTCTTTGCAATGTCTCTGGCTTCTTTTAATAAACCAGAATCTAATTCTTTTTTAGTAGAATCAAATCCTTTTGCTACCTTTACATTGCTATATCCTTTAAGTTTTAATGCATCAATTACATTAGTTACTTTATATGCATTAATATGAGATGATCCTCCACCTTGATATTTATTAATGAAGGCAAAATCACCAATAAAAGCAACATTGTCTTTTCTTTTTAAAGGCAATACATTGTTATTTTTTAACAAAACTATACTTTCATCACTAATTGATTTTGAAATTTCATAGTGTTTATCTAAATCACATTTTGTAGTTTTACTTAAATTCTTATGTGATTCTAAAACAAAAGAAATTACTCTATCACAACATAAATCAATTTCTTCTTCAGTTATTTTCTTATCTTTTACTGCTTGTAATAATTTTTTGGCATCTCTTCCATGAGAAGTAGGCATTTCAAGGTCGTTTCCTGCTTTAATAGCAGTTACTTTATCATTCATACCTAACCAGTCTGTACAAACTAAACCTTTAAATCCCCATTCATTTCTTAAAATGTCATTTATAAAGTATTTATTATCGCTACTATAAACTCCATTTACTCTATTATATGAACTCATTATCATTCTTGGTTGAGATTCTCTAATTGCAATTTGAAATGGCCTTAAATAAATTTCTCTCAAGGCTCTTTCATCTACTTCAGCATTAATACTATTTCTTAAAGTCTCTTGGTTATTACATGCAAAATGTTTTATACATGCTCCAACGCCAGTTGATTGTAAGCCGTTTATAAAAGAGGCACCCATTAATCCAGCAAGAAATGGATCTTCAGAATAATATTCAAAATTTCTTCCACATAATGGATTTCTTTTAATGTTAACTCCAGGTCCAAGAATCATAGAAACTTGATTTGCTTTAGCTTCTTCACCAATTGTTTTTCCTTCTAAATATGCTAAATCTTTATTGAACGTTGCTCCAATACTAACGTTAGTAGGAAAACATGTAGCTTTTACACTATTAACCATTCCATTAACACCAACTGTATTTGGAATTTCTTTTCGAACACCGTTTGGACCATCAGTCATCATAACTGAAGGTAAAATATCTTTAATTTCAAGAGTATGCCAATTATCAATACCCTCTAACAACAAACACTTCTCTTCTAATGTTAATTTTTTAATTATGTCGTTATTTTTCATATTAACCTCTTATTACTATTATATTAAAATGTATATAAATTTCAAATATTATAAGACCGTTTTTTTATTAAGAAACAAAAGAATTTGAAAACATATAATTAAAGCAAATAAAAATCTCACATTTTGTGAGATTTTATATTTAATTAATTCGCTTTAAAATCTAAACTATCGATTCGAGACAATAAATCACTTAAGGCTTTCTTACAATATTCTACAATTGGCTTCCCTTCTGGTGTATCTATACCAATTCTTTTTATTGTTCTTCTCATTAAACGAATATTTGCTACTACTTTTGCTTTGTCTAGTACTTCATTAACTACTTTATCATCTGTTGTATTTAAGTATTGCTTCATAGCATTAATAAAGAAATATTCAGCTACATCAGCTTTGATGCCTAAGAATTTTTCAACATTATTTTTATCTACTACACCAAATCCTTCAAAAGCTAGATACATTGAAGATATTTCAAAAATTGGATGGCCCATTGCTAATGTATCCATATCGATTAACAATACTTCATTATTTTGCATCATTATATTTTTAGTATGATAATCTCCATGAATCATTGTATCTCTATCTGGAATAGCATTAAATAATGCTAATGCTTTATCATATTGATCTTTTGGTAAATAGTCTTTTAAATACTTAACCCACTCAATAGCCACTTCTTTTTGATTTGGCATATCTCCTGGTTTCACTTTAGTCGAATGAATTTTCTTCAATAAATCAACATATAATTTAATATACTTATCATTGTTTTTTGGATCTTCATTTAGTAATTTTGTAAAACTCTTAGCATTTAAAAGTTCAAATACTGAGCCATATCCTTTACCAACTTTAACTACATCATAAGGAATTGCAGTTGGAATGCCTAAAAAAAATGCTTTACGAGCTAATTCTCTTTCACGATTAATTTCTGGAAGAGCATCAGCATTATTATAAACTTTAATAATTGTGTCAGGATCAAGTCGATATACTTTACCATTTGCTCCTTGACCAATAACTTCACATCCTTCTACAGAAATAACTCTAAATGCTTTTTCAATATGCATTAATTCAGAAAAACCAGTCATTTCAAATACTTCATATACACTTGAAGAAACGTTTTTAATAACAAGTTCAGGATATGTTTTTGATAATCTTAAAATTACACGTAATCCTGCACTTGAAATGTATTCAAGTTTCTCAGCATTAATTATTAAATCCTTGCCTTTAAAATTAGCTAGAAGAGCATTAATATCCTCTTCTACTTTTGGAGCATTTGTAGAATCAATATGACCAATTAAATCAATTGTTAATACTCCGTTTTCTTCTTTTCCGTTTACGTTTTCCATACATATCCCTTTCTATTTGTATTTCTTAGTAACAGTAACAACATTATATTCACCATCTGCTTTATAAATAACAGTATCACATATTTTACGAACAATTAATAATCCTAAACCACCAATTTTTCTATCTTTGATTGGTGCATTAATATCGGGTTCTTCACTTTTTGTTATATCAAATAAAGTACCTTTATATTTAAGTTCCATCTCAATTGTTGCTCCATCAGTATTAACAACAAACTCTAAATCATTACTTCCTGAATATTTCACAACATTAGAGAATAATTCATCAAGAACTATATCCATTTTATTAACTACTTCAGTTGGAACATTACTCTTATTTAATTTTTCTTCCATATATGAAGCGACTTTTTCAAAATTTTCTGTTTTTGCTTCTACTAATAATGGATGCTCACAATTATTAATTTTTAACGCTAACATAGTCATATCATCTGAATGTTCAATTCCATTAATAAATTTTTTAACATCATCACCAATTAAATTAATTGCATCATTAGGATGTAATTTTTTATCCATATCATTAACTAATTTAATTAATCTATCTTCGCCATATTGTTCTTTATTAATATTCATTGCTTCAGTAATACCATCAGTATAAAGGAATATTCTATCATCATTATTAAGTTGCATTTCATATTGCTTATATACTGTTTTATCACTTCCAGCTAATACTAATCCTGAATATTTTCTTAAATATACAAATGGTTCATTATTACTACAAATTAATGGAGGATTATGGCCACAATTTACATATGTTAATTTATTTGTACTTATTTCTAATACACCAATCCAACAAGTAACGAACATATGCTGCTCATTTCCCTCAAGTAATTTTATATTTGCCTTTGTCATTGCAAGAGCTAAACTGTCCTTAGATTGAACACAACTCTTGATTAATGTCTTCGCAATGACCATAAATAATGCAGCAGGAACACCTTTTCCTGAAACATCAGCAATTAAGAAAGCAAAATGATCATCATCAACAAAGAAGAAATCATAGAAATCTCCACCAACTTCTTTTGCTGGTTCCATCGAAGCAAAAATTGAGAATTCTTTTCTTCCTGGAAAATCTGGGAATATTTTAGGCAACATAGAATCTTGAATATTGTATGCAACATTTAATTCCGACTCTATTTGTTTAGTATGTGCCTCATTCTTACGTAATTTTCTAATATAGTTTTGTACATAAATTAATACACCATAAGCAATAGCATTACTTAAAATAAGATATATAGTCAATTTAGAAATTGTTGACCAAGCATCACTAACTGGTTCAATTATACAAAGATATCCAAATGCAATTAATAAATGCATTACTTCAAATCCTGCTCCAGAAAGCATTGCCCATAATGCTTGATGTTTTGTTTTTCTTATTGGTTTACTTAATAATCCACTTAATAAACCTATTAATATTGTAGCAATTGCACATGGTATAGAAGTACCAACAGTAACATCTGGTAAACCTACTAATAATCTATGAGTTCCTGCAATAACTCCAGCAATAAGGCCTCCAATTGGTCCGCCCATAAATCCAGCCATCATTGCACCAACATCACGAATAGTAACAACAACTCCACTTTGCATTGTATATCCACTTATCGTGGCATATATCCCAAATAATCCACCAACAACACCATAAAAGATAACTCTAATCCAACGATTATTATCTCCCCTTAATTTAGCGATACTATGAATGCTCTCTAAAAATATAGCTACTAAATCAATAACAGCAATTGTTCCAATTAAGTAAACAATCATCTTTACTACTTGATTCCAATCCATAAGATTAACCTATATTTAATATTGAAGAAAATCCTGTCATATCAAAGACTTCTTTAACTTCTTCTTTGATATTAATTATCTTCATATTTTCTTTCCCTTCAATAGCATTAGAAGTTGTTAAAAACACTCTAAGACCAGCTGAAGAAACATAATCTACATCTTTTAAATCAATTATTAGTTCTTTAGATTTACCTAAAACACCATTGATTTCTTTTTCAAAATCAGCAGCAGTTTGTGAGTTAATACTTCCACTAACAGTTAGAGTACAAGTATCACCAGTTATTTTTGAACTTATATTCATATGATAACTCCTATCTTTATAATTATACACTTTGGAGTAAAATTCTTGAATTGTTTGCTTAAAAATTTATTTTAAGAAAATAATTAATTTACCTTTTAGGATAATATATGACATAATAATGTTATAAAAGTGTTATATTACTAAAAAGGGGATTGTTATGATTGTTTACCACAAAAGTAAAAGTGAATTTGATAATGATGTTATGAATAATGCAATTGCTGATCAAGTAAAAGAAGAACTAGCAAGACATGGATATAATGATAATAATCAAAGAGAATTCAATTCATGGCAAAATAGTTTAACATTCATGAAAATTGCTCTTGAAGATAAAGAAATACCTTTAGATTGTGATATTTCAATTGAATATCAAATTCCACAAACTTCAAAAAGAGTTGATTTTATAATTACAGGAGCAGATAAAAATAATATTGATAATGTTGTAATTGTAGAATTAAAACAATGGCAAAAAGCCACTAAAATAGATGACATACAAGAACATAGTGTAATGACTCAAGTTGGAGGAGGTCTTCGAAGCGAAGCCCATCCTTCTTACCAAGCTTATAGTTATGCAATGTTAATAAAAGGATATTCTCAAGTAGTAAATGATTTTGATATGAAAATAGCTCCTTGTGCTTATTTACATAATTTTGATACTAAGAATGGAAATGTATTAAATGACCCAATATATAAAACATGGTATATAGAAGCTCCTTTCTTTACTAAAGAGCAAAGAAAACAATTTACAGATTTTATAAAAGCTCATATTTATAAAAAAAGTAGTAATGGAGATTTACTATATAAAATTGAAGGTGGAAGAATACATCCTACTAAAGCATTACAAGATTGCTTAGCTTCAATGTTAAAAGGAAACCAAGAATTTACCCTTATTGATGATCAAATTACTATTTATGATAAATGTGTTAAGGCAATGGTTGATACTGATTACGATAAAGATAAAAGAGTAATTATCATTAAAGGTGGCCCAGGAACAGGTAAATCTGTAGTAGCAATAAACTTATTATGTAAACTATTAAAAAAAGGATACAACGCATGTTATGTTACTAAAAATAGCGCCCCTAGAAATTGTTATTTAAATTTATTAGGAAAAGATGATGAACTTAAGAAGGTGGCAATTAAAGGTTTATTTAAGTCTCCTTTTGGTTTATCTAATTCTCCTCGTGATGCTTATGATTGTTTAATAGTAGATGAAGCACATAGATTAGTTAATAAAATGTATGGAGATTGGAATGGAGTTAATCAAATTAAAGAATGTATTGATTCTAGTAAATTAACTATATTTTTTATTGATGAAGATCAAAGAATAACAACTAAAGATATAGGAACAATAAAATCTATAAGAGATTGGGCACATGAATTAGGTGTTCATAATGAAAACATATATTTTGGAGATGAATACATATTAAAATCACAATTTAGATGTAATGGAAGTGATGGATTTATTTCTTTTATTGATAATATTTTATATGGTAGAGAAACCGCAAATAATATATTTGATTTAGAAGATTTTGATTTTGAAATATTTAATGATCCTAATATGATGAGAGAAAAACTAAGAGAAAAAAATAATATAAATAATAAAGCTAGAATGGTAGCTGGATATTGTTTTGATTGGAATGTAAAAAATAAAAGAGGCGAATATGACATATATTTACCAAACGGATTCCAAGCAAAATGGAATTTATTAGGAGATAATATTTGGGCAATAAATAAAAAATCATTCGAAGAAGTGGGTTGTATTCATACATGTCAAGGAATGGAATTTGATTATGTTGGAGTAATTATTGGTGATGATTTAATTTATAGAGATAATAAAGTAGAAACCAATAGAAATGCTATATCAAATGATGATAAATCAAGTGGAATTAAACACTCAAAAGATACCTATTTATCAGATACTCTAATTAGAAACACTTATAAAGTATTATTAACAAGAGGCCAAAAAGGTTGTTATGTTTATTGTAAAGACAAAGCATTAAGCGATTATTTAAAAACAAAAATTAGATAAGTTGATCACTAGGAATACATAAAGTTAATATTCCACCAACTAAACCACAAAAAATCATAGTACATATCCCACAAGCAATTTTATGACCATTATTAATACTATGTTGACGCCATAATAAAATACCTAAATCTATTAAAGTATACACAATAGGAATAATTACTAAATATGCCATATCTGTTTCTATATAACCTAAAACATTAGAAAAACTTAAAAAAGCAGTTAGTACACCACCAATCCAAGAAAATACTGTAGAACTAGTTTTCATAACTAAAACCTCGAAATGATTGTATTCTTGTATTTTAAGATGTTAACAGTATAAAAACCAGTACATTTAGCGTCTGAAAATAAATCCATACGGTATTTGATATACTTTTCCAAAAGAAAAGCCATTCTTTTAGGGTAGAGAGAATGGCTTTTATAGAGGGGGGGTAATTTTAAAATTTAATTAAGGCCTATTACCACCAGGTTGACCTCCGCCAACTCCAGGGTTACCTTGATTACCAGTTGTAATATCACTAGTAACAACACTACTTTGTGTAAAGGAAGTAGTTTTAGTATCATCTACATAAACATCATACGTACTATTAAGTGTTAATGCACTTGAAGAAATAATCATACATTTAATTTGTTTTTGTGGGGTATACGTAAAGACTGTTTCACTTGTAGAACTATCTTTTACTACAATTTTTGAATTAGCACTTGCAGTTAAACTAATACCAGCAACATTTTGTGTACTACTTGTAGTAGGAAGCTCAATCATACCATTACTTCCTCCAGCAATAATAGTTCCGCCATTTACCATAATTTCACCATTTGAATCAAGAGCACTATCTCCATCACTTGTAGGTCCATCAACAACAACAGTTCCTGAATTGAATTCAATTGATCCATTGCTATCTAAACCATCACAAGCACTATTAACGTATACTGTAGATCCATTAAAGTACATTTGGCATTCTTCATGATATTGAGCTTTTTCTGCTTCAGTTTCATCGTTTCTAGAAGAAGCATTCATTCCATCATCACTTGCAACAATAGAAATATCGCCTCCAGTTAAATTAATTTCTTCTGCCTCTAAACCTTCAGTACAAGCTTTAATATCAACATTACCTGCAGCAACTTCAAGTTTAATATCAGCTTGAATTCCATCATCTCCTGCATAGACTTCCATATTTCCACCATCAACAAATGTTAAATTATTACAATTTACTCCATCATCTGCAGTATTAAGTTTAATATCTCCACTTAATACATATAAACCCATATCAGCTTTAAATCCTTTAGCACTAATTTCATCATCAGTATCTTTTAAAGCATCTACTACGCTACCATTTGTATATCCATCATAAGTAGTAACATCAATATTAGCATTATCTACTACAATATAATTGAAAGCAGATATACCATCAAATTCACTAACAATATTTAAATCTATGGCACCTATATAAAGATTATAGTTCGCCATAGTTTCACTACGAGAGATATAACCCATATCATCATCACCTACACTAGTAGTATCATCAAATTCATAATACTTTAATAGGTCTGCTTGATCTGGTTCATCAGTTTTAACACCATCTCCATTAGTGGTTGTAACATTAAATGTTCCACCAATAAAGAATAAATTCTTATTACCTTTAATTCCATTGTCATAGGAATTTACATTATATATGCCATCTAAAAACTTTAATACTCCATTACTACCCTTGGTTTTAATACCTTCATGATAATAACTTTTAACATTTAATATACCTGTACCATTAAAAGTTAAAGCACGTTTAGCAAAGATTGTAGCTTCATTTTCATATTCGCCATTATCTTTTAAGCCACTCGTATAAGTTTCTAAATTAGCATCAATTAACTCGTTAGTGGTATCTTCTACAAGAGTGATTACGCTCAAAGCATCACTTTTTGCGAAGATTAAGGGGTCTCCACTATTTGAGTTAATTGATACACCATTTAAATATAGATGAACATCAACGTTTTTATTAACTAGAAGATATCCATCTGTAAGAGTTCCACTAACAACATAATTTCCACTTGTTGTAATAGTAATTACGTTATCAACAACTGTAAAACCATCACCTTCTAAAGTATTATCTTGAACTAAACTAATACTAATAGCATCGCTTGGAATAGCTACTGTAGTTTCTTCAGTAGTATTTGTGTATGCTACATTAGTAATAGCATTTTCTTTTATATCATCATATACACTAGCATCAGGGATAGTAGTATCACTGTCTCCTCCAGTGTCTCCAGTATCATCACCACCAGGATTAGTAGTTGATCCAGTATCTGTGTCGGTAGTTGTATTTCCACAACTTGCTAATAAACTAGCAGCACATAATATAGGAAATAATATTCTAAGTTTTTTCATATTTTTTCTCCTCCTACAACTATATCTTATTAGATGAAACTTAAAGAAGCCTTGAAAAAAGGTAAAAATATTAGGACTTTTACAAAAAACTATCTAGAATAGAGTTATGAAAGTATTAATTATAGAGGATAAAATCCTTCTTACAGATGCCATTAACGAATATTTAACTAATAAAAAAATATTAGTAAAAGTATGTAATAATGGCTTAAAAGGGTATGAAGAAGCCCTTAATAATATTTATGATGTAATAGTTTTAGATATTATGCTTCCTGGAAAAAATGGTTTAGATATCTTAAAAGATTTAAGAAGTAATAATATTAATACTCCTATATTAATGTTAAGTGCTTTAAGTGAAGTAAGTGATAAAGTTAAAGGATTAACACTAGGAGCAGATGATTATTTAGCAAAACCATTTGCAATGGATGAATTACTTGCAAGATTAAAAGTATTAACTAGAAGAAAAGGTGAAATATTAGATAATGAACTTAAAGTTGGTGATTTAACTTTAAATAAAGATACTCATGAATTACATAAAGATAGTGAAACTATATTATTAGGTTATAAAGAATATGAAATATTCTCTTTATTAATGGAAAAATATCCAAATCAAATTAATAAAGACTATTTATTAGATAAAGTATTGGGATATGATAATGATTCTTTATATAATAGTGTTGAAGTATATATATCCTTTTTAAGACGTAAATTAAAAGCTTTAAAAAGTAATGTATCTATAAAATCCATACGTAGTTTGGGGTACTTATTAGAAGTAGAAAAGTAAAAATATATGAAAAAAGAAATAACAAAAGATGAAAAGATGTTTAAAAAAACCAGAACAAAATTTATTGCTCTAGTTATGTCCATTATTGGATTAATTTTTGTTGCTTCTGATTCTTCTATTATTATTTATCAATATATAAACGAAAATAGCGAAACTGAACGTAGTTTAACTATGGCTTTAAAAGATTTAAATGGAAATCACGATAGTAACATGAATCCAAATAATCCAATGGAAAACTTTAGAACATTTGCTATTAAAGTTAAAGAAGATAAAACATATGTCTTTGCTAATGGAGAAAACGCATATTCAAATTTTGTTGCTACTAATATTGGAACATTTTTAACTAATAAAAATGGAAATATTAGTTATGTATATTATGAAACATCTAATAGTACCGACGTTAATTACGATTATTTTATAGTAGGTACTGATAGATCAATTGAAAGAAGTACATTACTTACTAATTCCTTAACAATGTCTGGCGCATTTCTTATTTCTTTTATTATTTTATTTATTGTAGTCACTTTGTTTTCTAAACAAATATTAAAACCTATAAAAGAGTCTATTAAAAAACAAAAAGAATTTGTTGCTGATGCATCTCATGAACTTAAAACACCTTTAACTATTATTGATGCTAATGCTTCAATCTTAAAAGAAAATAATACTGATAATAAATGGGTAAATAATATATTAAATGAAACTAAAAATATGAACAATATCATTTTAGATATGATTAGTTTAGTAAGTACAGAAGAAATAAATACCACTCTTTTACCTATTGATTTATCTACTCTTGTTAACAACATTGCCCTTTCTTTTGATGCAATATGTTATGAAAAAAGTATCGAATATAAACTAAATATAAATGAAAATATAAATATAAATGGAAATCAAAAAGATGTAGAAAAAATAGTAAGAATATTATTAGATAACGCAATAAAATATGTATCTAATAAAGGAATTATTGATGTATCTTTAGCAAAGATAAAAAATAACATTTATTTTGCTGTTTATAATTCTGGATGCACTATTAAAAATGAAAATAGAGAAAAAATATTTGATAGATTTTATAGAGATGATGAATCTAGAGATACTACTGTTGCAAAAGGAAGTGGCTTAGGTTTAGCAATATTAAAAGAAATATCTGATAAATATAATTATAAAATTGTTGTAGAAAGTGAAGAAAACGTCTTCTTTAAAATATCTATAAAATTCTAATTAATGACGATGTCTTCTTTCAATAAAGAATAGTATTACTGCTGCAATAAGTGATAATCCTGCAGAGATAGCAAGAATAACATAAAATGCATTATTATTGTCTGCTAAAGGTATATCTTTTACGTTCATTCCATAAAAAGAAGCTACTAGAGTAGGAACAGATAAAACTATTGTAACGATAGCTAAAATTTTCATTACTATATTTAAGTTATTAGAAATAATAGAAGCAAAAGCATCCATCATACCTGATAAAATATCTCGATAAATATTACACATTTCAATAGCTTGGTTTAATTCAACTTGTACATCTTCCATCAAATCATAATCATCAGAAAATTGTTTAAAATCAGGAGTTTTCATTAATCTTTCAAGGACAGCTTTATCAGCAGATAAAGCAGTAGAAAAATAAACTAACATTTTATTTAAAGCCATTAAGTCAAATAGCTCTTTATTTTTCATTGAAGAATGTAATTTTGCTTCTACATCTTTTGATTCAGCATCAATTTTCTTTAAATAAGAGATAAATTCTTGAGCTAAAGCATATAAAAATAAAAGAGTAGTTCTAACATGTTTATGTGGTTCACATACTTTTGTTTTTTGTAAAAAAGCATCTACTAGACCTGTGTCTTTTTTACTAATAGTTACGATATATGAAGAATTATAAATAATTAAAAATGGTATGGTTGTAAATGATTTTCTAAAATTAGATTTAGTTTTACTATCAAGATCTTTCTCGCAAGGTACATCTAAAACTATAAGTGAATCATCACCAGATTTATCAATACGAGCAGATTCTTCACTATCTAAAGAAGTCAATAAAAATGGCAAATTAATCTTTGTTTTCTTTGCAACTTTTTTTAGCAAGTTTGCATTTGGAGCAGTTATACTAATCCACATGCTAGGTTTAATTGCTGGTAAAGTTCCTTCATTATCAGTTTTTTTAGAAACTAACTTGCCTTTGCTTTCCATATAAACATTAATCATAAGTTACCTCCTCTTATTTTTTAAAATATAAAATCCAATTAATATATTTATTTTATTAAATCCGAGGCTTATTTGATAGTCTTTTTTAAATTCATGTCGTAAATGATATAGTAATTTGGAAATTTATAAAACGATAAAATATTTTATACAATTTAAATAAGGAATGTATATCTTTGGAAACTATTACTTGCTATTTTCGTTTCCTATTATTACACTATTGCTGAGGTAATAGGTTATGGATATGATTAAAGAAAAAGAAATGTATGAAGAGGCTTTAAATCAAGTCATAAACCATGGAATTAAATTCACAGTTGATGATTTATGTAAAAAAATTAAAATTTCTAAAAAAACTTTCTACAAAATGTTCCCCTCTAAAGGTGATTTTGCAAAATGGATTTATGAAAATGCTTTTAAAGATTTCGACAAAAACTTAAAAAATTGTAATAAAAGTTCAAAACAAAATAAGTTAGAAATAGAAAATTTATTTACCTCTTATTGTGTTTTATTATCAATTACAAAAGAACACACCTTTAATCTTTATTCTTTAAATGAACAAATAAAAGACTTTGCCTTAAAAAATAAAGCAATAAAACAAAAAGAGTTTTTCAATTTCCTAAAAACATCAAAAATTAACAAATACATGGAAAACGAAATGTTCTTATATACTATCAAAGCCTCGTTAAATGAGATTACATTAACTAAAAATACTCTATTCTTAAAAAAATATATATCTTTCATTGAAGGACTATAAATATGATTAATGACATTATTGGTTTTATAGCAATTTTAGCAACCGCTTATGTGTTTGGGAAAATAATAAGTAAAATCAAATTACCAGCAATATTAGGTTGGTTAATTATTGGTATTATTTTTGGGCCTTATCTTGGCGAATTAGTATCTTTGGATTTTATAAATAATAAATATTATAAAATCTTTATACATGCATTTGAATGTTTTGCTGGCGTAATGATTGGAAATGAAATTAATTTTCAAAAACTTAAAAGTAGTGGCAAATCATTAATTATCACTACACTATTCCAATCTCTTGGAACATTCATTGTTGTCAGTTGTTTCTTTTTAGTTACTTTTTTAATAGCTGGCAAGCCATTATATTTGGCATTCATTTTTGGTGGAATTGCTCTTGCTACCGCTCCAGCTCCTGCTTTGTCAATTGTAAAACAATATAAAACTGATGGACCAGTTACACGAACCCTTATTCCAATGGCTGCATTAGATGATATAGTTGGCGTAATTGTTTTCTTTACTGTTATCTCTATTGTCAGCATTTATCTTGGTTCTGGAAGTATTGCATGGTGGGAAATAATACTTATGGTTTTATTACCATTTGTTATTGGTATCTTTACAGGCTTAATGTGCTCTTTATTGACAAAATTATCTAAGAACAAAATTGTAAATTTATTAATTATGATTTTATTTTTATTAATTTCTGTTGCTATTGGAGTATTATGCGATAAATTTATTTTTGGAAGCTCAACTCTAAATTATTTGTTAATTGGCATGGCATTTGCTGCTACAATTACAAATTTAATACCAAAAGAAAAATATGAAGAAACTTCAAAATGTTTTGATCCTATATTGTCATTATCATTAATAATTGTCATAGTTAATTTAGGAATGCCACTCAACTACAAAGATGTTGCGGGAGCAGGATTATTTACATTTATTTATATTTTAAGTAGAGCATTAGGAAAAATTGGTGGTGCATTTCTTGGTTCGCATATTTGTAAATCAGATAAAAATATACAGAAATATTTAGGTCTTACACTATTACCTCATTCTGGGGTTTCTTTAGTTTTTACTGGGATTGCAGTAAATACTATATCTTCTGTTGATCCAACTTCTGCTACCATTATTCAAGGAACTATCGTTGCAGCAGCTATAATTAACGAAATTATTGCGGTTATTTTAGCTAAAGTTGCATTTGCAAAAGCTGGCGAACTTAATAAAGTCCCATAATAACATAAATATTTACTTAAACATAATTGACTTTTCGTGTTAAAATGTAAAACGTTGTAGGATAAATTATTATCCAGAAAAGTTACTATGAAAATAAATAACATATTACATTATGGTTTAACTAAAGAAGAGTTCGATAAATGCGGCTCAAGAAACGAAGAATATTGTTTTAAAAACAATAAAGTTTTTTCTATTGTAAGCGTTGTTACAATGCTTATTTTATTTATAGTTTCTTTATTCTTTGAAGAACTTGCAAAATTTAGATATGTTTATTTATCATTTTTTATAGCATTTATTATCATAACAATTATATCTTTCCTTATTAAAAAAGATAAACATCATATTGGATTAATTGGTGTATATATTATTTGTACTGTCTATTATGCTTTTGGAATTTTCTTAGCTATGCAATATACAGGACAAAAATCTACCATAATCCAATTAGAATTTGTTTTGCTTCCACTGTTATTTACAGATAAACCAGTTAGAGTATTTATTTATATTTTAACTATGCTTGCTACATATATGACTACATTGTTCTTGTTTCAGGATAAATCAATTTTATTTGCAGAATGTTTTAATGCTGTTGCTTTAAGCTTATTATCGGTTTTTACTTCATATATTATTAGTAAAAACAGAATGAAAGGTTTCTTCGCAGAAATATCAAATAAAGAAACTATTTCAGAATTAAAAGAAATTCAGAAAAAATTACTTTATTCCTCAGAGCGTGATTCCCTTACTGGATTATTAAATCGTGGAAAATTATTTGAAACTTTAACAAAAATTGATGAAGAATCTGCTCCTGCTCCAAAAGCCCTATTAATGATAGATGTTGATCATTTTAAATTAATAAATGATACATATGGCCATCCAGAAGGAGACCGTGTATTAGCAAATTTTTCAAGTGAGATGCTTAAATTAAAAAATAATGGAAATATAAATATATATCGTTATGGTGGTGATGAATTCATTATTCTTGCCTATAAATATAAAGATTCAGAATTAGAAGAATTAGCTAAAGATATTCATAAAGGAGCTAATAAGATCATTTTTGGTAAAGACAAAAACTTATCAGTTAGTATTGGAATTGCCCTTAATTCTGATATTGATAATAGAAACTATGAAAAATGGGTGGATAGAGCTGACAAAGCCGCTTATGAAGCAAAAAATAATGGCAAAAACCAAACAACATATAAAAACTAAAAGAATAGATTGATACCACTTTTTTCTTTAAAATTTTCATAAAAATACATATACTATTTATATAAGTTAATATAAAAGTGAATTAATATAATATATTTTTTGTTATTAAAAAGGGTAATATTTATGGAAAAAGAAGAAACAAAATCAAAGAATCTTGATAAGAATATTTTAATTAAAATTACTGGCGCTACTAAAACTTATGGTAAAGGTGAAGGCCAAGTTTATGCTTTAAAAGGCGTAGATTTAGAAGTTAAAAAAGGTGAATTACTAGTTATTCTAGGAAATAGCGGAAGCGGCAAGTCAACTTTATTAAATTTAATAGGTGGTATGGAAAGACCAACTTCAGGAACAATTTTAGTAAATGGGATTGATGTAGCTAAATTAAATGATAAAGATTTAACTTTATATAGAAGAAATAATGTTGGCTATATTTTTCAATCTTTTAATTTATTAACTGATTTAACAGCTGGGGAAAATGTCTTACTTTCAGCTGCCCTTTCACACAATACAAAAGATGTTAATAAAGCCCTAGAAATGGTTGGTTTAGGAAAGAAATATAAAAAATATCCTTCTCAAATGTCTGGAGGAGAACAACAAAGAGTTTCTATAGCAAGAGCTTTAGTAAAAGATTCGGATTTTTTACTTTGTGATGAACCTACTGGATCACTAGATTATCAAACAGGAAAACAAATTGTATCTATCTTAGAAAAATTATCTAAAGAAGATGGGAAAACAATTATATTTGTTACTCATACTCAAGCAATTGGAGCAATTGCTAATAGAGTTATTAGAGTAAAGAATGGTCAAATTGTAGAGGAAACAATTAATAAAAACCCTACTAGCGTGGAGAATATTGAATGGTAAAAGCTTTATATAAAGTTATTATTTCAATGATACGCCATTTCAAATGGCTAATTATTGCAATGATTATAACTTCTGCATTAGGTACCTCAATGATGATTGGATTAACTTCTAGTTATGATTCTTTTAAAACTTCTAGTTATGAATATTTAGATAGTTATGGTTATCCTGATGTAACTATAAATACAGAGTTTTTAACTCCACTAGATTTTGATAAATTAAGAGCTATAGATGGAGTAGAAAAGATATGTGGAAGAACAACATTTCAAGGTGGGCTAAAAACTCAAGATGAAGATTCTTTATCCGCTAAATATTATTGTTTTGGTACAGATGAAATAGAATCATTTTATTTTTATGAAAAAGATGAATCAATTGATGGAGTATATTTAGAAAAACAATTTGCTAATAAAAATAATATTAATGTAGGAGATACAATATCCGTTAAATTTGAATTATTTGGAAGTTTAGATATAAAAGTTTCTTCTATAGTTACTTCTCCAGAATGTTTAAACAATAAGCAAACTTCTGGTTCTTGGGGTGATAATTATAGATTTGGTACGGTATTTGTTCCCTATTCTATAATTGGAGCAGATCTTATACCTGCTGATATTCAAATCTATAATCAAGTGCTTTTTAAAATCTACTAGTGAAGATAAAGATGAATCTATTTTAAAAGCAGCTACAGAAATAATTGGAGCAAACTATATAACAAGTTCTTACACATTTGCTACATCAAATGCTAAAAATACTATTGATGTTAATTTAGGTCCTTTAAAAGCATTATCCTTATTTTTACCATTATGTTTTTATGCAGGAGCCTTACTTGTTTCTTGTGTTTTTCTTTTACAAATAGCACGTCAATATAGAAAACAATTTGGAATATTAACTGCTATTGGTTATACAAAAGGACAACTTATATTAATAATGAGTTTATTAAGTCTTTCTATTACTATAATTTCTTCTATATTAGCAATAATAATTGGAGTTCTTTTAGCAAATTTATCTTTCTCATTATTCATGAATTCCATACATATCCCAATCGGAATCTCTAAATTAACTGCTTCCTCAACAGTTTTAGCTTGTTTAATTTCTATACTAATTAGTCAAGGGGCTGCACTACTTTCTACAATTGTTTTGTTTAAAATCTCTCCTTCTCAAATTATCAATCAAGCCCCAGATCCAGCTCAAACAAAACAGAATCATTTATTAAGTAAGATTGTAAGCAAAGCATCTGCTTATACTAAAATTAATATTTTAACAATATTTAGATCAAAACGAAGGCTATTAATATCTTCATTATGTTTAATTGCTTCAATATTTTTAATCACTTCTTCTTGTTCATTTCATTATTCAAAAGAAGCTATAATAGAACAATTATTTGATGTTAGATTTGATAATGATTGTCAAATTGTATATTCTACCTATCCTGATAAAGATGTTATAGAACAAGTAAAAAGTATTGAAGGAGTAGAAGAAGTAGAAACTTATTCTTACTATAATGTTGATATTACGTTTAACGACAAAACAGAAAACATAAATATGAATGGATTACCATCTAATCCTACATTATTAAAAATTCCAGATGAATCAAATGGTATCATAACTGATTTTAATGGCTTTATCTTAGAGAAACATATTGCTAATAATTTAGGAGTTAAAGTGGGTGATTATGTTCTTTTAGATGGAGTTAAAACGCTTGTTACTGCACTCTCTAATCAATATGTATATAGAGTCTCTTATATTCCTATAACTGATGAATCATTAGAAAGTAAACACAATGGAATCCTTTTATGTAATTTATCTAATAAAGAAGCAATAGAAAAGAATATTTATAATACTAATTATTTCTATGGTATAACATTTACCGATGAATTATATGAATCTTCAAAAGATAATTTTGCTTTATACGATATAGGCGTATTTATATGTATATTGTTTGCTATAGTAATGGGTTTAATTATTATATTTAATACTGAACAAACTAATTTATTAGAAGAACAAAGAAGATTATCTATATTAAGAGTTTTAGGTGTAAAAATATCACAAATATCCATGTGGTGGTTAATTAATTTATTAATCCAGCTTATAATTGCACTACTTATTGGCTTACCACTTGGAACAATAGTAGCAAAAGTTATACTATCTGGAATGAATACAGTTTCTAGAGAATATCCGTTTATTAATGATCCAAGATTATATTTATTTACTATTGCGATAATTTTATTATTCTCAATTATTAGTCATTTTATATGTATGCTCTTTATTAAAAAATGGAATTTGGCTGAGAACACAAAGAGTAAAACTTAAATTTTAAAAAGGAGAAAAACATGGAACCAACATTACAAAACGACTTTTTTAGTGAAGGATTTTTTGGGTATGGTGAAGTTGGTAATTTTAAACCATGGAGTTTAGCCCACTTTATTCCTTTAATATTATTATGTTTAGGAATTTTCTTTCTTTACTTCTTTAGAAATAAAATAAAAAATAATAAACATGAAGAAACCATTCGTTACGTTATTGCTGTAACTATGCTTTTATTTGAAATGTCATACTTTTGGCGCTTACTTTATGTTGGAAGTGGCGATTCTTCAAAAACAAATTTACTTACTAAATTACCACTTCAAGTATGTGAATGGACATGTATTATTGGTTCAATTATGTTAATGAAAAAAAGTAATAAACTTTGTGATATTTGTTTCTATACATGTTTAACAGCTGGGTTATTACCTTTATTATTTCCTGCAGTTATCTCTACTACAGGACCAATGTATTTTAGATATTATCAATATTGGGCTGAACATATAATTCCAATATGGGCGGTATTTTATATGGTTTTTGTTATTGGATATAGGCCTAAATTAATAAATATTTATAAACCATGTATATTTTTATTTATCCTTGCAGTTTTAGCTTCCATTGCAAATTATTATATTCCTGAAGCTGATTATTTATATTTAGCAAATAATACAAGTGGATTAACTATAACTAGTTGGTTACCTGAAAAAATTTTCTTAAAATTCTTAGTATTAATTGTTTTATTTTTAAGTGCTTTTACATTAATCTATTTTATTTATAGATTAATTATATTTTTATTTAATAAATATAATAAAAATAAAATGACCCCATTAGCGAACAAAGAATAATACTAATTAAGAATGCATTCTTAATCTAGCTAAATATACTTCTCCCCAATGTTGCTCTAATAAAGGTGAAGTTACTCCTAAAGTTCCTATTTCTTTTAAAGTATCAAAAGCTAATTGTTCTTCATCAGTTCCTGCTCCCATATAAAGAGTAATTGCAAAACTTATAATCTCACTAATCTTTTCTAATAATTCATCATTATAAGAATCTTTATTTCCCCAATATTCTTCTCCGGCATTTAAAGTATTACCAATTTTTGTAACTAATCCTATAATTGCTGTTATATCAGAAAAATCAATACCTTTTACCGATTCAATAAGACTTTCTATACTAATAGCATCTTCGTTTGTTCCTTCACAAGAAAGAATATTATCGATATATGAATAATCAATACTTCCATCATCTTTTCTATTAAAAATGCTCTTAACAGCATCCTCTAAAACAAGAGCATATTCCTCTCGACTTGGAGCGTATTTTAAAAGCATATTAATCATACTTTTTGAAATGCTTTCATAGTCATTTAATCCAGTATAAGTAATACCACAAAGATTATATAATTCAGTTTCAAAAGATGAACGTGTATCTTCAGTTATTAAAGGTAATTCAACTTTTGTTCCTTCAATACCAAAATCCCATTCAATAGGTGGAATCATTGGAACAATATCTCCACTATTAATTATGTTAAATATATTCTTAAGTAATTCATCATTAGTTACATTAACTTTGTAAGCAGGAGTTGCAAAAGCATAAGTATAAATGTTCTTTCTATCCATAATATCACCTAAAAATATAGAAGCAATATTTGCTGCTGCAGCTGATCTACTAAAACCTGTTAGCCATACTTTTGTATTATCTAAATCAATATTTTTATCAGTAACATATGTTTTAATTTCATTAAAAGCAAATAAACCAGCAGTATAAAAACCTAAATGATATTGTTTGTTATCAGTATTATCAATATCTTCTTTACCTTCTCCAATATTAAAATTACTTATCCAACCACCACTTCCATATCCAATTCCACGAAGATTAATTGATAATATAGTGGATTCTTTTCCACTATTTGTAACATTCTTTGAAGCAATTGATAAAGCAACTTTATCAGTATCTTCTTCATTAAAACCAACTGAATAATATGATTCACTAGAAAATCCTAGATCTTCATATAATTGTTTTATATTTTTATCACCAGTTTTATTATCTACATCATATTCTTCATTATCTGCAGAAGATAAAGTTAAACCTAAACTCATTTCAGCCAAATCTTCGTTATATGTATAAGAATCTTTAAAAAACCAATTTTCATCATATGTCAAATTAGAAATAGCACTATCTTTATTTTCAGCAGTAGTTCTAAAAGTAACACTTACATTATTATTTGTAGTAAGTCCTTTCCCACCACAAGAAGTAAGAAGTGTAATAGTTAATAAACTTGTAATAATAAGATTTTTTTTCATAATAACACCACTTTACAATAAAATAATGTATACTTCCTTTCTTATTAAATAATATTACAATACTTTTAATTATTTAAAAATATTTATATTTATTATAAAAAAGAAATTTATTATTAATTTATATAAACTATAAATACTTATTTAGACTAAACTTTAAAGAAAAGGTTCCATTTATTACGCTAATCAAACAAAAATGAATAATTTTGCCATTTGGTGGAGCAAGGCAGGTTCGGAATGGTGCATAACTATTCGCTTCAGTTCGCACTCATAGTTACTATGATTTCAAATTATGGAAAGTTATAAAAAAGAGAAAAAGTTATAAAGAGTTATAAAAATTAATGTCTAGGAAAGCTTAGTAAAAGTCTTTACTCTATCTGCGACTATTTCTCCCTTCTGTTATTTAGATTTGTCAGTAACTTCCCAATAGCCATTCTTATTAGAGCCAACTCTTTTAATAATCTGGCGTTTTCTTAATGAAGATACATTATTTTGAATAGATGTTCTTCCTAATGAAAGTATGCTTTGTAATTCCAGAAGAGTGATATTGGGGTTATCTCTCATCTCTTTGATAATCAAAGTTTGTGTTTTATTTGTCTGAGTTGCTGTTTTATCCCCCCCACTTTATCGCCCACATTATCCCCCGTTTTATTTATCCAATTAAAAGGAATGGTTACCGAAATTGAATTTTCACGGAAATCAAATGCTTCTTTTCCATAAGCCGCCACTATCTTTGGGACTCCTCGTCCTGATTGCTCGCTTATGTGAAGTTGCATAAAGATATCAGCTAATCTTTGATTAACCGGCATAGATTCTCCAACAAAAAAGCCTTCCTCAGTTTGATCACCAGAAAGTACTCCTCTTGAGATGATTTCTATTCGATTTGAAAAAGCAGAAATAATTGGTCCATTTTTAGAAGTTCATTTATTATGAACAAACGCATTGATAATAGCTTCTTTAAAAGCTAAGTAAAA